>CAYZRP010000011.1:19646-42927 GCA_964480865.1 uncultured Anaerolineales bacterium
GGGGGGGGGGGGGGGGGGGGGTGGGGGGGCGCTCCCGGGCCCGCGTCGGGGGGGGGGGCGGGCCGCCCCCCTGTCCCCACCCCCACGCTCCACGGTCATCACCGTCGACCACCTCGCCCACTACTACCGTCGCGGATCGCCGCTGGAGGTGAAGGCGTTGTTCGACGTCGACCTCGAGGTGCGCAAAGGCGAGATCCTGGGGATCGTGGGGCAGACCGGCTCGGGCAAGAGCACCATCGTCCAGCACTTCAACGCGCTCTTGCGCCCGCACGGCGGCCGCGTGGTCGCGCTCGGGCACGATCTGGGCGCGAAGGACCTGGATGTGCTGGCCGTGCGCCGCAAGGTCGGCCTGGTCTTCCAGTCGCCTGAAGCGCAGCTCTTCGAGCAATACGTCGGCGACGACGTGGCCTACGGGCCGCGCAACCTCAAGCTGCCGAAGGAACAGGTGCGCGAGCGCGTCCGCGCTGCGATGGAGTCGGTCGGGCTGCCGTTCGAGCAGTTCAAGGACCGGATCACGTTCGCGCTGAGCGGCGGCCAGATGCGCCGCGTCGCGCTGGCCGGCGTGCTCGCGCTCGAGCCCGAGGTGCTCGTCCTCGACGAGCCGACCGCCGGGCTCGACCCCGCCGGCCGCGACCAGATCTGGGACCTGATCAACAGCCTGCACGCGCGCGGCCTGACGGTGGTCGTCATCTCGCACAACATGGAGGAACTCGCCGCGGCGGCCGACCGCCTGATCGTGGTGGCCGACGGCAAAGTGGCGATGACAGGCACGCCGCACGAGCTCTTCGCGCGGCCTGAGGAGTTGCGCGCGCTGCGGCTCGGCGTGCCCGAGATCACGAGGGCCTTTCAGTTGATCGATCCCGACGCGCCCCCGGTGCTGAGCGTCGACGAAGCGGTCGAGCGAGCGATGGAGTGACGGCCATGGACTTCGAGCTGTCGCGCAACATCACCGTCGGCCAGTACATCCCTACAGGGTCGTGGGTGCACCGGCTCGACCCGCGCATCAAGCTGATCGTGTTCATGGGCCTGCTCGTCGCGCTCAGCCTGAGCTTCACGGCCGTGCCGACGCTTCTGGGCCTCGCCTTCATCTTCGCGATCGCGATCGCCGGGCGCATCCCGCTCAACTACGTGTTCAGCGGGCTCAAGCCGGCGTTGCCGGTGCTGGTGCTGCTCGTCATCCTGCAGATCCTGTTCCGCGGGCAGTCGACGCAGGGCGGCACCGTGTACTTCCAGTGGTGGATCGTCAACATCAACGATGCGGCCCTGATGGCGATCGCCACGGGCACGGCCCGGATCGTGGCCTTCATCTTCCTCACCAGCCTGCTGACGATGGTGATGACCACGACCGAGCTGACGCATGCGATCGAGAGCGTCTTCGGTCCGCTGCAGCGCGTCGGCGTGCCGGTGCGCGAGCTGGCGCTGACGGCCACGATCGCGCTGCGGTTCGTGCCGACGCTGGCCGAGGAGCTCGAGCGCGTGATGAAGGCGCAGGCCAGCCGGCTGGGTGAGATCGGCCTGCGCGCCGACTGGCGCCCCGACCGCGCCGCGCGCACGCGTCTGCCGCTGATCGTGCCGCTCTTCCTGACGGCGTTGCGTCGCGGGGAGGATCTCGTGCTGGCCATGGAAGCGCGCGGCTACGTCGGCGGTGCGCGGCGCAATCGCTATCGTCAGTATCACGCGGCGCCGGTCGACTGGCTGGCCCTGGTCATCGGCCTCGGCGTCTGCATCGCCCTGATCGTCGGCCGCTGGCCGTCGGTGCCCGAGCTCTGGTCACGCTGGCTCGGCTGACCGCCCGCCCTTGTGGCCGCCCGAAAGGACCCGCCATGCTCACACCCGCGGAACAGGCCATCCTCGACCGCATCAACGACGACGAGCTGATCGCCTGGGTGCAGGCCCTGACGCGCATCCCGAGCGTCTGGAAGCCCGAGACCGGCGAGGGCGAAGCCGCCGCGGCAACCTGGGTGGCCGACCGCTGCCGCGAGATCGGGCTCGAGACCCACGTCGACGAAGTCGCGCCGGGCCGCCCGAACGTGGTGGGGTGGCTGAGGAGTGGACGGCGGACCGCTGACCGCGGACCGCAGATCGAGCCAGGCCATCAGCCGACGACTGCGGTCAGCGGTCCGCCGTCTGCGGTCTTGATGTTCGAGGGCCACACCGACGTCGTCACTGAAGGCGATCCGGCGCTGTGGACCGATCCGCCGTTCAGCGCGACGCTGCGCGACGGCAGGATCTACGGCCGCGGCGCCAACGACATGAAGGCCGGCCTGGTCTGTGCGCTCGTCGCGATCAAGACCCTCAAGGAGTCGGGCGTGGCGCTCGGCGGCGACATCGTGCTCGGCGCTGTGTGCGACGAGGAAGGCCGAATGCTGGGCATCAAGCACTTCGTCGAGCACGGCTGGGCCGATGGCGTCACAGCCGCCATCGTCTGCGAGCCCGAAGAGAACCACCTCTGCATCGCGCAGAAGGGCGTGATGTGGATCAGGGTCGTGATCTCAGGCGTGATGGCGCACGGCGCGATGCCGCTGACCGGCGTGAACGCCATGTACCCGATGGCGCGCTTCCTCACGGCCGTGCACGCGCTCGAAGAACGCGAGATCGTCAAACACGGCAGGCACGAGTTCCTGGGTCAGCCCTCGATCACGCCGACCATCGTGCAATCGCCGCCGCGCGGGGCCGGCGAGCCGCAGAACAACGTCATGCCACGCGCGGCCGAGTGCGTGCTCGACTTCAGGCTGATCCCGGGCCAGGATGCCGATGCCCTCGCGGCCACTATCGATACACTGCTCAAGGCCGTCGTCGCCGTCGAAGAGCGCCTGAGCTACACCTGCGAGGTGCTCGAGGTGCGCGCGCCCACGGCTACCGAGCGCGGCGAGCCCGTCGTGCAGGCGCTGGCTGGCGCTTATACCGACCTGTCGGGCGCAGCCCCGATCTTTGGCGGTGTGCCCGGCAGCACCGACGGCACGATCCTCAACGCGCGCAAGGGCATCCCGATCGTCACCTGCGGGCCCGGCGACATCTACATCCCGCACCACATCGACGAGTGGGTCAGCGTGGACGAGATCAAACTGGCGGCACGACTCTATGTCCTGGCAGCCATCCGATATCTGGGGATTGCTGATTGATGATTTCTGATGGCTGATTGGCCTCCAATCAGCCATCAGAAATCATCAATCAGCAATTGCCCAAAGGGATCTTTGAATGTCGAACACGACCCTCACCGCGATCCCCGGCCTCCGTGTCGGGCACTGCACGAACCTTGAGGCTGCCACCGGGTGCACGGTCGTGTTGTGCCCGGAGGGCGGCGCTGTGGCTAGCGTCGACGTGCGCGGGTCGGCGCCGGGGACGCGCGAGACGCACCTGCTGTACCCGACGGCGCTTGTCGAGCGCGTGCACGCGATCTGCCTGGCGGGCGGCAGCGCTTTCGGGTTGGCCGCCGCCGACGGCGTGATGCGCTGGTGCGAGGAGCACGGCATCGGCCTTGACGTCGGCCTGGCGCGTGTCCCACTCGTGCCCAGCGCGATCCTGTTCGACCTCGGCATCGGTGCCTCGACGGTACGCCCGACCGCCACCGACGGCTATGCAGCCTGCGAGGCGGCGAGCGCGGACCCTGTGCCTCTGGGCTGCGTCGGCGCCGGAACCGGGTGCACCGTCGGCAAGAGTTTGGGGTTTAATCTGGCGACGAAGAGCGGGCTGGGTTCGGCGCTGCGAGAAGGCCCGGCCGGGTTAATGGTGGCGGCGCTGGCGGCTGTCAATGCCGTCGGCAACGTGATCGACCCGCGCGGTGGCACGGTCCTGGCCGGGATGCGCCATCCGCGCACCGGCGCGTTCATCGATTGGCTGTCGCTGCACGAAGACGAGATGAAGCGCTCGATCGCGAGCATGGCCGAGAACCCGACGGCGAACACGACGCTGGTGGTCGTCGCCACGAACGCGCGCCTGACCAAGGCCGAGTGCCAGAAGGTCGCGCAGATGGGCCACGACGGGTTGGCGCGATCGATCAACCCTGTGCATTTGATGGTGGATGGTGATACGGTCTTTGCACTATCCTGTGGCTCGCTGGTTTCGGATGTCAATCTGGTCGGCGCCCTGGCCGCCGAAGTCGTCGCTGACGCTGTGCTGAGCGGCGTGCGCGAGGCGGTCGGGTTGGCCGGCATCCCGGCGTTACGTGATCTTTGAGCATGGCTCGGGTGGATGCCCGGGGGCGTGAGCTATAGCCGTCGTCAGGCAGTTGGATCGGCGTTTCGATCCGGCTGCAGGTTCATTCCTTTCATCACACAGGAGGGATCATGTCACTGCAATCGTCCAATGAGGGGCCATTCAGCACGAAGAACATCGTCTTGTCGGGGGTGCTGCTGGCTGTCGCGCTTGTGCTGTCGCTGACGGGTCTTGGATACTTCCCGGTACCCAACATCGCTCAGCAGGCGACGATCATGCACGTGCCGGCCATCATCGGCGCCGTGCTCGGCGGGCCGGTCGTCGGCCTGATCGTCAACCTGGTGTTCTCGTTTGACTCGTATACGCGCTTTATCGGCGGCTTCCAGTGGCCGAACGCCATCGCCCCGATCCTGACCTTGTTCGTGTCGCGGCTGGCGATTGGCGTCGTGGCCTGGCTTGTGTATCGCGCGTTGAAGAATGTAAACGAGATCGCGGCGCTTGCGGCGGCCGGCGCGGCTGGCGCTCTGGCCAACACCGCCTTCGTCCTCGGGTTCGCCATTGCCTTCGGTGTGCTGACGGTCGACGTCATCCCGGCTGTGACGCCCCAGATCATCTTTGAGGCGGTCCTCGGCGCGATCGTCACAGTGGCCGTTGTCGCGGCCTACAAGCGCCTGGCCGTCGGGCGCGGCGGTTCGTCGGTGTAACAGGGGGACGTCATGAACTTGCCTCCTGCCAACGCCCCTGTCGTTTCCGAGTCGAGTTCGCCTGTCGTCGCCGTCGGCGCGCTGGCCGGTCAACTGGCGCTGTCACTGGGCCTGGGCGTCGCGGCCATGATCGCCGTGGCCGTCGCCTGGGGGATCCTGGCCAACCTCACGGACAGTGTCTATCTGTACGCCGCGCTGTTCGCGGGCATCGCCATCGGCGGCCTGATGCTCTGGCCATTGGGCCGCGCGAACATCATCGTGCGCCTGGCGGTGCTGGCTGTCGCCGGCGTGCTGACGGTCGTTGCCGTGCTGGGCGGCGACTATCTGTACTACACGCTCAAGGCAGCTGATCGCCACCACCTCAATTTGCTTGATGCCGCCCTGGTCGTGGCGCCGAATTTCGTCGAGGCCGAGCAGGCCGACGGTTTGATGTCGATCTTGTTCGCTCTGGCCGGCGCGGTCGTGACGCTGTTCCAAGGCTTCCGCCGCGGCCGCTAGGCCCCACCCCCTGGCCCCCTCCCATAACGGCGTCAAACACCCTGATATTCGATCAAACTGAACGCCGTTATGGGAGGGGGTTGGGGGTGGGCACCCAACTCGCCCCACCTAAGGCCATCGCAGCGCGTGCGTGATTTGCTTCACAATGCATGAACCCGGTGGAGGCGCTCATGGACCTGCAAAGCACTTTGCTCATCGTCGGTAGCCTCGTCTTCGCCGTGGCCGTGGTCTGGGAGACCCGGACCGAGTCGCGCGACTGACGCGCTTCGGTCAATTTGATCCTCCCGGAAGACCCAGTCGTCATCCGATGCGCCGCCGTTTGAGCGTCCCTCCACGCCTCTTCGCGCGATTGCCCAGTTACCCGGGCTATAATCTCATCCGTGGCCGGTTCAGGCCGCGGATTCGATATGCCCGACACAGCATCCGGACCCTTCGACCTGTCCCACATCTCGCCCGTCTGGGGCCGAGCTATCCCCGAAAGCCTCATCGTCTCGCACGGCCAAGGCGCCTATTTGCATACGGTCGACGGCCGTAGGCTCCTGGACTTCACAAGCGGCATCGGCGTCACAAACACCGGCCACGCGCATCCAAGAGTCGTCGCAGCCGTTCAGGAACAGGCGAGCAAGATCCTGCACGCGCAGGTCAACATCGTCTATCACCAGCCGCTGATCCAGTTGATCGAGTCGCTGCGCCCGCTTCTGCCCGCGCCACTCGACACGTTCTTCTTCTCGAACTCCGGCGCCGAGATCACCGAGGCCGCGGTCAAGCTTGCCAAGCAGGCCACCAAACGCCAGAACGTCATCGTCTTCAGTGGCTCGTTTCACGGCCGCACCCACCTGACGATGTCGATGACGACCTCGAAGACGATCTACCGCGCCGGCCATCAGCCGATGGTGCCGGGCATCTACGTCGCGCCCTACCCGTACGCGTACAGGTACGGGTGGGATGAAGAGACCACGACCGATTTCTGCTTGAGGGAACTGAAGCTGCTGCTCAAGAGCCAGACGGCGCCGGGCGAGACGGCGGCCATGATCATCGAGCCGGTGCTGGGCGAAGGCGGCTACGTGCCGCCGCCGGCGCGCTTCATGCGGGAGCTCGCCGCGCTGTGCAAGCAGCACGGCATTCTGCTGATCGCTGATGAAGTTCAATCGGGCTTCGGGCGCACGGGCAAGTGGTTCGGCTTCGAACACTTCGGCATCACGCCCGACATCGTGACGATGGCCAAGGGCATCGCCTCGGGCCTGCCGCTCTCGGGCCTCGCCGCCTCAGCCGAGCTGATGAGCCACTGGCCGACCGGCTCGCACGGCGGCACCTTCGGCGGCAACGCCGTCGCCTGCGCGGCCGGTGTCGCCACGATCGCGGCCATGCACGAGGAAGGCCTTGTCGAGAACGCGGCGCGGCAGGGCAAGGTGTTGATGGCCGGGCTGCGCAAGCTGCAGGAAGAGCACCCCGAGATCGGTGATGTGCGCGGCCTGGGCCTGATGATCGGCACCGAGTTCACAACACCCGATGGTGAGCCGTGGACCGAGCGATCCAAGGCCGTCGCCAAAGCCGCCCTGGCCGAGGGCCTGATGCTGCTCACCTGCGGCACCTACGACAACATCATCCGCTGGATCCCGCCTCTGGTCATCAGCGAATCTCAGGCCAAAGACGCCCTCGGCATGTTCGAGAAGGCGCTCAAAGCGGACTGACAGTAGACGAACGACGAAGGACGAACGACGAAGGTTGGATGGCCATCCAACCTTCGTCGTTCGTCCTTCGTCGTTCGTCAGGGCTCAGTCGCCGGCCGGCTCCGCCACCACGGCGCGCACATTGAGTGCGCGCAGGGCCGGGGCGAGGACGACCAGCAGGGCGATCAGGCCAAACCCGCCGGACATAACGCCGAGCGTGGCCGCCAGACCGAGTTGGTCGATCGCGCCGCCGACGAGCAGGGCGCCGACCGGCACGGCCATGGTCGTCAGGGCGCCGCGGGTGCCGAAGACGCGCCCGCGCAGCGGCGCCGGGGTGCGCTGCTGATAGACCGTCGCCAGCAAGGGGCGGAGCGGCCCGATGCCCAGGCCGAACAGATAGGCCGAGATCAGCGCGCCGGCCACGCCGACGCCGGTGACCAGCGTCAACACAAGGCCCGCGACGCCGCCGGCGACCAGCATGAAGCCCGCGCTCATAATGCTCGTCGCGTCGAAGCGCCTGTGCCACAAGCCGTAAGCCGTCACGCCCGACAACGCGCCGAAGCCGAAGGCGCTCGACATCAGGCCGAAAGACATCGCCTGCCCGGAGATGAGGCCGGCTAACAGAGGCAGCGCCACCAGAACCAGCGCGTCGCCCAGGAACTCATTGGCGATCTGCATCGCGAACAGATTGCGCAGGACGCGATCACCCCAGATGTGGCGGATGCCGGCCGTCATGTCGGCCGTCGAGAGCCCGCCCCCCTGAGCCTCCGCCGGCTTTGCATTCGGCACGAAGACGGCGACGATGACGGCCGAGGCCACGAACGTTGCGGCGTTGATCCAGATCACGTCGTTGACGCTCAGCACCGAGCACAACACGCCACCCAACACAGGCCCGGCCAGCACTGCGCCGCGCAGCACACCGACGGTCAGGGCATTGGCGCGCTGGGGTGTGTAGCCGGAGTGCTCGATCAGTTCGGGCATGAGAGCATCACGGGCCGTGTTGCCGGGCGCATCGAGCAGCGCGCCGAGCGCGACGAGCGTGAGCAACACCGGCAATGAGAGCCAGCCCAGCGCGTACAACACCGGGATCGCGGCGACCGAGACGAAGCTCGCAACGTCGGCCAGCACACTCAGAGGCTTGGCGCCGAACCTGTCGACCAGCGCGCCGCCTACGAAGAACGCGATGACCATGGGGATGGCCGTGAACACCAGCACCAGCGACGTCGATAGCGCGCTGTGCGTCGTCTGCAGCACAAACCACGGGATCGCGACGAGGGCCATCTGGTTCCCCAGTTGCGAGATCGCGTTGGCGGTCAGGATCGACCAGAAGGGCAGACGCCGATTGTTCACGGTGTGTTCTCGATGCGAGCTAGAGGTGGGCATGTAAATGACGAGGTGCCCGACTTTCATCGGGCACCTCGTCCAGGATCGTCGACCTGAGCCTGTTTTGGAGTTCCCACAAAACCCCGCGACTGGCTCGACGGCAAACGGCCCCGGGTTGACTGACGTCAGAGTTCCCACAAAACCCTTCTGTCAGCTTCTCCCGTCTTGACTTACCAGGTCACGGACCAGGTGATCGTCCACGTAATGGTGTTCATGATTGCCCTCCACGGCAGTTGGGTGCTGATGGTGCGCTCAACCCGCCACGCGTTGCGGATAGTGCGCTCTCGTTGTGGCGCTTGCTTCAGGGTGGTCCTTGGCGCTGCGCCTATTCGATTTCATCAACTGTTGATGACGACAAGATACAGCCGCTCCCTTGGGAACTCAAGATTACGTTCGTACCAAAAATCCAAAAGGCACGGATAAGCCTTGGAATCCCGGCAAAACAACTCTGACACACCAAAGCCAACGTTAGCCATCCGGGCGATCCTGCGTGAGAAAGCCCGAGCGTAAGCGAGCCGGTCGTGCGGTGTACACGGATCACGCGGATCACCACGAATGACACGGCAGGCTTGGACTGCGTGTCTGCCGGTGTCCGAGCGCGACCCTGCCGAGATCCTGGCCGCGGCTGACAGAACGACCGCACACACGGGGCGTTCTTGTCGCTCTCTGTTAGGATTTGTGTATGCTGGCTTCAGCCATCGTGAAGGCGCAGGCCCAGGCGCTGGGTTTCAACCTGTGCGGGATCACGCCCGCGCGCCCCGCCCCGCATGTCGAGGCCTATCTGCGTTGGATCGATCAGGGCCTGCATGGTTCGCTGAACTACATGGCGCGGCCGGATCGCGTCGCGCGGCGCCGAGACCTGAACGAGATCCTCCCGGGCGCGGTGTCGCTGATCCTGGTCGCGCTCGACCATCATCAGCTGCGGCTGCCTGAGAACATCGAGCATGATCCAGCGCGCGGCAGGATCGCGCTTTACGCCTGGGGCGCCGACTATCACGAACTGATGCTTCCCCGCCTCGAAGCGCTGGCACAACAACTGCGGGCCGAGTCGAGCGGCGTCCGGTGGCGCGCTTACGTCGACACGGGCGCCGTGCTCGAGCGTGACCATGCCCAGCAGGCCGGCCTGGGTTTCATCGGCAAGAACACGCTGCTGATCCATCCACGCCGGGGCAGCGGTTTCTTCCTGGGCGAGATCCTGATCGACGCCGAGGTCGATGTGTACGACGAACCCGGCGTCGACACGCGCTGCGGCTCCTGCACGCGCTGCCTGAACGCCTGCCCGACGGCGGCCTTCCCTGAACCCTACGTGCTCGACGCGCGGCGCTGCATCAGCTATCTCACGATCGAGCACAAGGGCTATCTCGATCACGACCTGCGCCCGAAGATGGGCAACTGGATCTTCGGCTGCGACGTCTGCCAGTCGGTGTGTCCGTGGAATCGCTTTGGCGTGACCACGCTCGAGCCCAAATTGCGCCTCATTGATGTTGATCGGGCAGCGCCGCCACTGGCTGACGTGCTCGCGCTCGACGATGCAGGCTTCATGGATCGATACGGGGGTTCACCGCTTGAGCGCGCCGGACGCGATCGACTGGTGCGCAATGCCTGCGTCGCGGCCGGGAACAGCGGCTTCGCTGCGCTGGCGCCGCTCCTGAGAGAACGGCTGAGCGATACCAGCGCGCTGGTGCGCGCGCACGCCGGTTGGGCGCTGGCCCGGCTCGCGAACGGCGAGCGCGCCCCGATTCGCGCGGCCTGGTCTTGCGAAGCAGACCCTGATGCGCGCGAAGACCTGGCACAGACGCTTGAGACGCCGACCTAGCAGCCCATTGACTCGGCGAGAGGGAATTTGCTACTGTTATAGTCACATTTCCGGAGCAGCGTGACTCAAGTCTTCTTTCTGGCCTTCGTAGCGCTGCTGGCCCTGGTCGCCAGCCTGTTGTACGCCGAGTACATGCGGCGTCAACGTCGTATGGCGCCGTCTGAGCCCCTGACCCCGCTCGATCGACCCGCCGACACCGCCGCCGTGTCCGCGACCCTGTCGCGCGAAGCCCAGGCCGTGGCCGAATGGCTCGCAGCGGTGGCATTCGAGCAGACCGGCTGCGTCATCACCGTGAACGGCCCCGCACATCATCGAATCGTCGAGGCTGCGCAGACTGCCGTGCATGAACTTGAAAGCCACTCGGAAACCCTGGTCAGCCTCGAAAACCTGGTGTCGGGCGAGGCCGGCGCCTGCGATCTCGAAGTGCGCCTGACCCGCGACGTCATCGATCTGCTCGTCCGCTCCTGATCCCTGGTAGTCGAAACGCAAATTGCATAGCTGAAGTTGTCTGGCCGCAGCGTGCGCGGGTTTCATGGTTTGCAAGCGGATCCCGGATCGGCAGGAGAGTCCTGTGATCAAATCGCTCTCCGGCAAATCCGTGGCAAGAACTTTTTCCGCAGCCGCAACGAAAGAGCCTACAAACCGGCGGGTCAACGACGCCCGTGCGGTAAAATCCTTTCACTCTACTTCTGTCAGTCAAAACGGATGCTTATGGATGCGCAGCAGGCCCAGCCCGTGACCGTCGCGATTCTGGACGACGATTATCCCTTGCACGACTACGTGCGATTCCAGCTTCAAGGCCGAACCGACATCGTCCTGACCGCGGAAGGCTGGGCAGGCGAGGATCTGGCCGGCATGTTGGAGGCCCGGCCGAACGTCTTGCTGCTCGACGTCATGATCCCGTCAAAGCGTGGCGGTTATGCTGTGGAGGATCCGTTTCCGACGCTCGAGGAGTTGCGTCGTCTGTCCCAGTCATTGAAGGAGACCCAGACACGCGTCCTTCTGCTCTCGACCGAGTTCCACTATGACGTGCTCGACCTGGGTTTCGCATCCGACACGGTGTGCGGCTACCTGCTGAAGTCCGACCAGCGCACGCGCGATCTGCCAGCCCGTATCCACGAGGCCATGTCTGGCCAGCTTGTTTTCTCGAACAGGGTCAGCGAGTCGCTCGGGTCAGGCCCGCGCCGCGCGATGCTCGACTTGAGCCCGGCCGAGCTCGATCTGATGCTCGCCCTGAGCAAAGACGTCCGCGCGACCCCACGAGACCTGGCCGGCAAGCTCTTCAAATCCGAGCAGACCGTCAAGAACCAGCTCAGCGCCGTGATGAAGAAACTCGACGCGCCGACGCGCGGAGCCGCGCTGGTCATCCTGATGCAGCAGGGCATCATCCGGCTGCGCGGCACAGGTCCGTTGACCGCGCCCGGTCACGTCTGAATCGATGACAACAGCCTCCAATCCGGACGTTCGCTCGTGGGAGCCGTTCGGGCGCATGCTCCTCGCCAACGGCGTGGAAAGCCTGTTGCGCGCCGGTGTGTTCGGCCTTGTCCTCAGCCAGTATGCCTTCGGCGGCAGCATCCTGCCGTTCACCTTCACGTACGCCATCGTCTATGCCGTATTCGCTTTCGGGTCACCTCTCTCGGTCGCGGCGACTGAACGTTTCTCTGGGATGCAGTTCGCGCGGATCAACATCGTCGTCCTGATGATCCTTTACGCGTTGCTGATCGGCCTCGAATGGAGCGGCCTGAGCAACATGTGGCTGATCGGCGCCATCGTGCCGACGCTGGTCTTCCCCACAATTGTGGTGTATCGCGACCTGCAACATTCGCGCGTACGGCTCTCACCTCCGGTCGAGACGCTTGTCAACACGTTCGTCGGTCAGGGCCTTGAGGGTCTCGCGCCCGAGATCCTGGGCGGCGTCGTTGTGATCCTCTTCGGTCGACCGGGCGTGCTGACGATGGCCGCGATCGGCGCGACGCTGGCGTTCTTGATCATTCTGCGGAACCCCTTTGCATCACGCGCCAAAGCCGAAGGCACGGGGGCGACGTTGGGTCAGATGTTGAGTGACATCAACACCGGCCTGATGTTGACGATGCAATGGCCCCGCCTGGTCAATTTGCAGCTGGCTACGCTCGGCGCCAACTTCTTCTTGAGCGTCATCTCCGGCCTCGTGGTTCCGCTGTCGTTGTTGCGCGGCGAAGGCCGCCCAGACGTGCTGCTCTGGATCCAGGGCGGAGCCTTGATCAGTCTGATGATCGGCATGCGTGTGTTTAAGACCTGGAGAGGCTGGCTGGCGCGGCCCAGCATTTTCTTTGGTGGATTCGTCGCGACCGGGCTGTTGAGTCTGTGTGTTGTCGCGCTGGTGGCGCCCGTTGGCGTCTGGGCGGCAGCCTATGGTCTGCTCCAGTTCACGACCCTGTGCGCGATCCTGCCTTTGTTCAGCCTCAATCGGCGAGCCGTGCCGCGCAGCGAGATGAATTCCATCATCGGCTCCGGCGATCTGATCTCTTTCCTGGTCAGCGTGATCGGCATTGCCACGGCCGGCATCGCGATCGAACGCATGCTGACGCCGGCCCTCGCGCCAGGCGGACTGCTATCGCCCTGGTTGACGCCGATCATCGGCTCGGGGCCGGCCGCGCCGATCGCCGCCTACTGGCTCGTGGGCGGCGTGTCGTTGAGCCTCATTGGTTTGTTCGCGTGGTGGGATTATCTGCGCCGGCCTGAGGGCTCGGTTCCCATGCGCCCACTCACCGATGCCATGCTCCTGGCGCCGGACGCGCGGCTGTCGCATCCCATCGTTCGGGTCGCGATCGGCGCCGCGCTCGCCCTGGCCACAAGCCTGTTGATCGCCCTTGGCCTCGGCGCGCGAGCCGGGGAGTTGTACACGGTCGCGATGGCTGTGTGTGCGATCGTCTTTGCATTGGTCAGCCTGTTGCTATGGGTCGGCTGGCCAAAAGCCCGGCCGGGCGAGATAGACGTCGCTATCACGTTCGGATGGATCGGCCTGGGCCTGTCGGCCCTTGTCGCTGGCCGCGACGCCAGCTGGATCGCCCTGATCGCCCTGCCGATCGCGGCCGGTCGGCTCCCGCGCCTCATCTGGCTCCCGATAACCGGCGTCCCCATCCCGGCGTATCTGGGCAGCGTCATTCGCGTCCTGGGCGGCATCGGCGTGATCATCGCCGTCGTCAATGTGCTTGCGAGCTTCGGACCGGCGTTCGTTCAGGATCTGGGGATCTGGTTGACGGCGCTGACCATCATCATCGGTGGTGGCATCTTCACGGCCGGCACGTTCCTGCGTTACCTTGCGACGCATCGCTCGGCGTTGCGGACACAACTCGGCCTGCTGGTCGGCGGTGCGGCCCTGCCCTTTGTGCCGATGATCATCGGCGCGATCGTCCTCGCCTACGTCGTGCCCGAGTTGCTCAGCATGGCGCCCGGCTGGGTGACGGTCGCCATGCTGTTTGCAATCCTGACGCCGGCGGCTTACGGATTCGTCTTCTGGAATCCGCCGGGCCGCATGGTTCGGCTCGAGCGTCGCGTCGCGCCGTTGGTGTGGATCGGTGTGGTCGCCACGCTGTATGTCCTGGCGAGCCTGGCGTTGCGCGGCTTTGGCGCCCCGTGGGCCATCGACATGGGCCTGGCCGTCGCCAGCATGATCCTTGTCGTGATCGGCCTGCGCGATTGGACGTCGCCGTTCGGTCGCGGTCGCGTCAGCGAACTCGAGCGGACGCTCCTGCGCAAGCCGACCCTCGAAGCGATCGATCAGGCCCTGAGCGAGCTCTGCGAATACCTGGGCGTGCCCGGCCTCATCCTGGCTCACGAACAACCCGGCCGCCCGGGCTGGGTGTTGCGGCGCTCGCTCGAGACCGAAAGCCTCACGCTCGACGAGACGCAGCTGCCGTTGAAGCCGCCCGACGATTGTCTGGTCGCCGGCGAAGGCGCGTTGAGCGAGGGATGGCTGGCACCTTCATGGATCGCCATCGCCCAACCGGTGCGCATCGACGACCAGCCGGCCGTGGGCTGTCTGCTGTTGCCCCAGCGCGGCCGGCCCTACACCAGCGCCGACATCAAACGCGCGGCTCAAGTGGCCGACGCGCTGGCCACGCCGCTGCAGGTGATCGCCTTGCGCTGGGCCGCGCTGAAGCCGTATCGTGAACGCGAGCATGCGCAACGCGAAGAGCGCACCCGCATCGCGCGCCGGCTGCACGCCGAAGTGCTGCAGTCGCTCGCGCCGCTGCCCGGCTATCTCTCGATCGCGGCGCAGCGCAGCGAGGACGCGTCGTTGCGCGATATGCTCGCCCGCCAGGAACAGGAAGTGATCAAGGTCGACGATGCCATCCGGCAGGTGGTCACGGCCATCCGCCCGGCTTCGCTCAACGCGCCGCTGGCGCTCTTGATGGAGCAGGCGTTGCGACGCGCGGCCACCGAATCACCTGAGATGCAGTTCCAGAGCGACATCCAGGTGCCGCGCGAATTCGATCTGCCGGCCGAAGCCAAGTGGCCGGTGCACAACATCGTCGACAACGCGCTGAGCAACGCCCGCAAACATGCCCAGGCCAAGAGCGTCTGGCTGACTCTTCGGCGCGAGGGCCAGCACCTGGTTCTTGTCGTCGAAGACGATGGCGTGGGCATCCCGCTCAAAGATGGCGAGACCGACGCGCTGTCGCTTATCCGCAACGGCCACTTCGGCCTGGCCGATATGCTCGACGACGCCGAGCAACTCAACGGCCGCCTCGCCATCGGCCGGCGCATGGCCGGCGGCACCTACGTCCGCCTGTACTTCCCCGTGCCGGCCGCCTGACCCCGGCTCGTATTACCACGAACGGCACGAATAGCGACGGATCAGCACGAGAGATATCGGAAACAGTCATCGAGCATTCGTGGCAAGAGTCTGGGAACTCTTGCGCGCACACGTTGTCAGGCGCCTGAAGATCGGTGCCGGATCCTGTACACGGATGGCGCTGAGCGGCACAGATGACGCGGAGCGATGTTCGATGGATTCCGCGTGATCCGTTCCGCTCCGCGCCATCCGCGTACAAGGCTTGCTGGCCTGAAACGGCCTGACAACTCGAGCGCACACGTTGTGCCGTTGGCTGCCACAAATTCGGCGACCGGAACTACAATCGGGCCTTATGAGCCTGAGCCAAGACCTCGCCGCCATCGCGCTTCAAGAAGAGCGTCTGCAGTTCGAACGGTTCGACGCGAACATCGCCTGGGAGATCGGGAGCCGACTGAAGGCGGCTGCCGAGGCGCAGGGCCTGGCCGTCGCGATCGACATCGCCCTGCACGGCGGCGCCACGCTGTTCTTCTTCGCGATGCCCGGCACCGGCCCCGACAACATCGACTGGATCCGACGCAAGAAGAACGTCGTCGCACGCTATCACCGCAGCTCGTATGCCATCGGCCTCGATCTGCGCCAGAAGAACACGACCTTGCGCGAGCAGGTCGGCGTCGACGACCGCGACTTCGCGCCACACGGCGGTTGCTTCCCGATCAAGCTGCGCGGCACGGGCTGCGTCGGCTCAATCACGGTGTCGGGCCTGCCCCAGCGAAAGGATCATGCGCTGGTGGTCGAGGTCCTGGCCGATTACCTCAAACAGTCGCTCGCTGAACTGGCCCTGGCGGATCCCGATCCCGCCTGACGCGCCACCTGCCCCAACTTCCTGACATTCCTTCCGGAGTAAGAGATGAAAGCCTCTGTGTGCATCGACGCCATCCTGCCCGGCCTCGAGCCGGCCGACCAGATCGAACGTGTGGCGGCGGCCGGGTTCGACGCCGTCGAGTTCTGGTCGTGGCGCTCGCGTGATCTCGCTGCCCTGGCCGATGCCTGCGACAAACACGGCGTGCGCGTCGTCAGCTTCACGGGCCATGAGGCCGGCGACCTGATCGACGCCGACACCCACGCCGCCTTCCTGGCCAGCCTCGAAGAGAGCGTGCCCGTCGCGCGCCAACTCGATTGCCACACACTGCTGGTGCTCACCAACACGCTCGGCGCAAAAGGCCACCCCGCGGATGCGTCGACCGAGATTCCTGAGGAAGAGAAGTTCGCCAACGTGGTGTCGGCGCTGCAGCAGGCGCTCGAGCAGCTTCCGTCCGACATCCACCTGAACCTCGAGCCGCTCAACACCCGGCTCGACCACCCCGGCTACTGGCTGACCGACATGAAGGTGGCCGCGCGGATCGTGCGCGAGGTCGGCGACCCGCGCCTCAAGATCCTGTGCGACCTCTATCACCAACGCATGATGGGCGACGATCTGGTGAAGGTCGTGGCCGAGCATCTGCCGCTGATCGGCCACTTCCATCTTGCCGACGTGCCTGGTCGGCATGAGCCCGGCACCGGCGAGGTCGATTGGCTGACGGTGCTGCGCCGGATCAAGCGTGGCGGTTATCGCGGCTACATCGGCTTCGAGTTGTTCCCCTCGGCCGGGTCCGATGCCGCGCTGACGGCGATCCAGTCGCTGTGGACGTCGATCTAGACGATCAACGCAGCTGGCGGGTCAGATACAACACGAGATCGTCATCGACCGGCACCGACATGCCGTACGCAACCGGCTTGCCATGCGAGTCGAGGCCGCGGCCGTCGGGCACGTAGCCGCGCTTGACGTACAGGATCTGGGCCTTGCCATAGTCGGCGGTCATGCCGACGCCGATGCCGGCCACAGGTGAGCGCTCGGCGACCAGGGCCTCGGCCGCGTCCATCAGCGCCGAGCCGATGCCGCGGCGCTGAAACCGCTCGAGCACGTTGAAGTCCGCGATCTCGGGGATCCCGGCGTCGCGAAACGCCGGATAGTCCGACTCCCACACCACGTTGAGATAACCTGCGAAGACGCCGTCGACCTCGGCCAGCAGGGTGACGCGTCGACCCTCGGCCTGTTCGATGGCATAGCGGCGGTACTGCTCGGCCGATCTGTTCCAGCCTTGAGCCACGAAGGCGGCTGCGATCGTCTCGGCATCGTTGTCGTTCAGGCGTCGGATGTGCATAGATCTAACCATGGACCTGACAGGTCCCTCTGCGATTCTCGAGTTTTCCAGGCCATTCAAAAAACGAGCTAAACAGATTCGGCCCGCTATTCTAACCAGCGGCGCCTAGCACGATCGGGTTCACGAGCAATCGGCCGCCGCGCACCGTACACAGGTTGAAGCCCGTCTCCCCCATCATCCGTGGCCCCGAACAGGTCGCGTCCCAGCGATTGGCCACGGCTGGCGCCGTCAGGGCGACAGACCCCGCATAGGCCGCGACCACGCTGAAGTGCAGGTGCCCGCCCAGCACGCCTAACACAGCGTGCGGCGTCAGGATCTCGGCCAGATCGCGCGCGTCGGCCAGTTCATCTTCCTCGATGTTCGGGATTCCCCACAACGTGGTCGAGTGGTGCAACACGATCAGGGCCTGCCCGCGCGGCGTCTGCTCGAGTTCGGCAGCCAGCCAGGCGCGTTGTTTCGGGCCAAGCTCACCGGCCACCTTGCCCGGCGTCTTGCTGTCGAGCATGAAGACGTGAAGGTCGCCGATGACGCGCTTGTAATAGTACGCCGCGTCTTCGGCAGGATCGGCCTCGCCGAGGATTACGCCGCGGAACGACACGCGCCGATCGTGATTGCCGAGACCCAACAGCACGGGAACCCCGAACGACTCGAGCTCGGGAAGCACCGTCTGCAAGGTTTGATAACTGCCCACACTTCCGTTGTCTGAAAGATCGCCGCTGACGATCACGCAGGTGGGCCGAGCATCGGTCGCTTTCGCAGCCGCGATCACGCGGCGCAATTGGGCGATGGGATCGAATCCACAGACCCGGTCACCCACGCGCTCAGGCAGGTGGAGGTCGCTAAACTGAAAGAACGTTTGATCAGTGAGAGGTGACATCGCTTCGTCCATCGGATAGGCTGGTTCAAACGAATGTGCTACACCAGCCGTGGCTCCCAGGTCCTCAAGGCTTCGTTTTGGGATTCTGAGGAGTTCTTGAAGTGGTTTTTCCCAAGAAATCCCCAGGATATCCCATGCTTGACTTTTCCCGAACACATGATCTAAAATACAGCACAGATTCGATCATTTGTGCCATTGGTGGCGGGTGAACGATTTCCCAGCCACACGGGAGAACGGCATGGCTAAAGGTAAGCTTTCGACGCGACAGATCGAGATCCTTCGGTTCATCGGAACCTTCGCGGAGGACCGCAACTATCCTCCCACGATCCGTGAGATCGGAGAAGCCGCAGGCATTTCCTCGACCTCGGTCGTGAACTATAACCTGACGAAGCTCGAGCGCGAAGGCTACATCCTGCGTGACCTGAAGGTCTCGCGCGGCGTCCGGCTGACGGATGCCGGCGAAAAGGCCTCGGGCGTGACGAGCTCACGCCACGGCGTGCCTGCCGTGCAGGTGCCCGTCGCCGGCTTCATCTTCGCCAGCGAGCCGGTGATGGTGGGCGACGCGGCGCAGACCTCGTCGGACGAATACATTGAGCTCACCCGCAATCTGGTCAACGACACGGGTGATCTGTTCGCTCTGCGCGTCAAGGGCGACTCGATGATCGACGCCATGGTCGCCGATGGCGACATCGTCGTCATGAGGCGCGCCGACCAGGCCCGCAACGGCGACATGGTCGCGGTCTGGCTCACCGACCGCAATGAGACCACACTGAAGTACTTCTTCCGCGAAAACGGCAAGATCCGGCTTCAGCCCGCCAACCCGACCATGGGCCCGATCATGATCGACAACCCCGCCCAGGTCCAGGTGCAGGGCAAGGTCGTCATGGTCATGCGCCAGATGCCGAACTGAGCCTCTCCTTTGCCACTCCCGGGCGCGTCCGCCACTTCGCGGACGCGCCTTTTTCGTTAACCGTTAGCCTTTACAATCGGCCCATGTCTCAACCGCTCATCCTCTGCACCAACGACGACGGCATCCATTCGCCAGGCCTGTGGACGGCCGCCAGCGCCCTGCGCGCGCTTGGCGACGTGTTCATCGTGGCCCCCGACAAGCAATACACGAGCATCGGCCGTGCCCACCCTTCTAACGTCACGGGCATCGTCACCGATGTCTCGCGTGAGATCGATGGCGCAACGCTCACGGCCTACTCGGTCGACGCCAGCCCGGGCCAGTGCGTGCACCACGCTGTGCTCGAACTGCTCCCGCGCCGGCCGGACCTTGTGGTGTCGGGCATCAACTACGGCGACAACGTCGGCTCTGGCCTGACCGCGTCGGGCACCGTCGGGGCGGCGCTCGACGCCGCAGCGGTCGGCCTGCCGGCCCTGGCCGTCTCGATGGAGGTCGACGAGAGCCACTTCTTCTCGAACGCCGATCACATCGACTTCACCCAGGCCGCCGCCTGGACGGTTTCCTTTGCCAGACGCGTCCTTGGCCGCGCCCTGCCCTTCGACGTCGACATCCTCAAAATCGAAGTGCCCGAAGACGCGACCCCCGAAACACCCTGGCGCATCACGCGCCAATCGCGCTCACCCTTCTATCAGCCGTACCGCACCGGCACCGATCTTCAACACCCCGGCCGCATCCGTTGGCGCCAGTACATCGACCCCAACGCCGGCGCCGACTCCGACATCCAGGCGGTCGCGGACCGCGTCGTCTCGGTTACGCCGCTCAGCATCGACCTGACCTCGAGGCTCCCGCTGGGAGAATTGAAGACCTGGCTTGATCGTCAGTAGATCGCAATACGACGAATGACGAACGACGAAGGACGAAGGTTGAATAGCCCTTCAACCTTCGTCCTTCGTCGTTCGTCATTCGTCGGTCTGCCGTCTGCCGTCCGCCGTCTCTCCTACATCGCCTGCCAGAACAGCACGAGGCTCGAGAGGATCAGGAGGGCGATGATCAGGCCTTCGAAGCGCTGCGGGTCGAGGCGCAGGATGATCAGACGCGCAACGTAGATGCCCAGCGGCACGAGCACGAATGCCCAGAGCAGGCTCAGCGTGAGGTTGAGATCGATGATGCCGGCGTAGATGAAGAACGGCAGCTTGATGAGGTTGAGCACCGCGAAGAAGATCGCTGACGTGGCGATGAACGTGCGCGGCTTCAGCTTCTGCAGAAGCAGATAGGCATTGAAGGTCGGCCCACCATTGTTGAACAGCCCCGAGAACAGCCCCGCGAACCCTCCCGCCAGCGGCCCATGCCAGGCCCGCGGCTCATAGCGCCAGGACTGCAGCCTGTCGCTGGCGAACTTGTAGGCGATCAAGATCAAGATGAACGCCGCCAGGATCAGGCGCAGGCCACTGGATGAGAGCGACGTCAGCAACCAGGTGCCGGCGATCGAGCCGACCGCCGCGGCCGGCAGCATGCTCCAGAACACACGCCAATCCCATTCGCCCCGATAGCTGTAGACCGCGAACCAGTCACCGAAGATCAGCATCGGCAGCATCAGGCCAGTCGCGACGGCCGGCGGCATCACGAGGGCGAGCAGCGGTGTCAGCAGACCACCGATGCCGCTGAAGCCGCCTTTTGAGAGGCCGATCAGGAACGCCACGAGAGCGATCAGGAGGAGGGCAGACGTGTCGAGAGTCATGAGGATGATGATTCCAGTCGGATCGAAAGTCAACGCAGTAAGAACGTCCCGATGATCGAGATGATCGTCAGGAGAGTGAGAAGCGGGGTCAGGGCCGGCGCGCCCAGGGCGGCCACACCCAGACCGATGAGGTAAGGCACCGTCATGCTGGCGATGCCCGAACCGACCAGCGCCACAGCGTTCAGTTCGGGCCGCCAGGCGGGATGCCGGCGCACGCCCCAGACGAGCAACGTCGGGAAGACAAGGCTCTGGCCGAGACCCGCGATCGCGAAGCCCATCAGGCGCGCAGGAGGCCAGGCTGTCAGCGCGATGCCGATAGCGGCGAGCACCAGCGCCAGACGCACCATGCGCATCAGGCCCCACCGATCGACGAGCGGCCCCACGAACCAGCGGCCGACTGTGAAGAGCAGGAAGTAACCGGCCGTCGCCAGCGCGCCGATGACGACACCTTCGCCCAGGCCGGCGAAGAACGTCGTCGCCCACGACGAAGTCGAGATCTCGAGACCGACATACAGGAAGTAGATCAGGCCGAAGGGCGCCATCACGGCCCAGGCCGTCGGCGCGACCGAGGCGCCGCGCCGATCGACAGGCGCGTCCGCCGGCGCTTCGACCCACGGCCAGCGCAAGACCAGGAAGAGCGCTGCAGCCATCCCGGCCAGGGTCAGGCCCGCGATCCAGCGCCAGGGTTGCCCACCCGCGATCAGGGCCGCTGTGCCGAGCGCCGCGACGATGCCACCGATTCCCCACATGCTGTGCAGGCGGTTGAGCGTTCCACCGGGCGTGTCGCCGCCAAGATATTCAATCAACCGATTGAGTTGCACTTCGACCAGGGCGTTCCCGAGCGATTCGAGCAGCACGGCTGCGTAGAGCCACGGCACCGGCGCGAGCATCAAACCCAGCAGCCCCAGCCCAAGCAGGATCAGGCCAAAGGCCGTTGTGGGTCGCATCCCGAACCGCGCCGAAAGGCGATTCGACGCCAGAGTGCCGGCCAGATAGCCGGCGCCACCCAGCGTGAAGACGAACCCGAGCGACTCAGGCGTCGTGCTGTTTTCGACGGCTAGCAGGGGCAGCACCGGGCCGAGGATGTTCAGAGCCAGGCTTTGGGTCATCATCGACAGATACGCGCCCGGCACCACTTGACCGAGCGCCACCGCCTGTGCAGCGGTCTTCGTCCGTAAGGCGTTCGCCATCGCTTCCTCGAAGAGTGCAACCGACAAAAAGAGGCGCCCCACCGTGGTGGAGCACCTCGGATTTCGACTCGACTCGGCCCGCACAGGCGCGGCTGCGCTTAATACTTGATCGGCATACGCCGGCCAGACGTGGCCGATGCCAGGATCGCATCGCAGATCACGGCGTTCTTGTATCCATCCTCAAAGTCCGCCCCGTGTGGCGTCACCGACCCGCCCGAGACGATCGCTTCGAGCATATGGTGGATCTCGTGCACGAAGGTGTGCTCCCAGCCGATGTTGTGCCCATGCGGCCACCAGTGCTCGAGGAAGGGATGGTAGATCTCGCTGACGCTGATGGTATGGAAGCCGCGCGTCTCGCGCGGTTCCTCATCGCCCCAATAGACATCGAGTTCATTCAGACGCTCGAGGTTGAAGCGAAGGGACCCCTTCTCGCCATTGATCTCGAAGAAGTTCGAGTTCTTATGCCCGGCCGCGAAGCGCGTGGCCTCGAGCGTGCCGAGCGCGCCGTTCTCGAACTCGACGACGGCCGCAAAGGCATCGTCGACGTCGACGCGCCCGTAGCGCTCGGTGCCTGGGATCGGGCGGCGCCGGGTGAACGTCTGCGCCGTTCCGCTGACCCGCCGCGGCTCACCCACGAGGTACCGCGCGAGGTCGATGCTGTGCGCGCCGAGGTCGCCGAGCGCGCCGCTGCCCGCGCTCTTCTTGCGCAGACGCCACATCATCGGCATGCCGTAGGAGGGCATGATCCATTCTTGCAAATACGTCGCACGGAAGTGGTAGATCCGCCCGAGCCTGCCGCTTTCGATCAGGTGACGCGCGAGGCGCACCGCCGGCACAAAGCGATAGTTGAAGGCCAGGGCATGCGTCACGCCGGTCTTGACGACGGCGTTGAGCATCTTGGCGGCCTCGCGGGCATCGCGGGCGAGCGGCTTCTCGCACAGCACGTGCTTGCCGGCGCGGGCGGCGGCGATGGTCGGCTCGGCATGCGCGTCGTTCGGGCCGCCGTTGTCGAAGAGCTCGACGCGATCGTCCTTCACAAGATCACGCCAGTTCGTTGTGCTGGCCTCATAGCCGAAGCGCTTCGCGGCGGCGCGCACGGCGTCTCCCTGGCGGCCGGCCAACATCACGAGCTTCGGGATCGCGGCCGGCCGCTCGATCATGTACGCGATCTTCTTGTAGGCGTTGGTGTGCGCCTTGCCCATGAACGCGTAACCGAGCATGCCGATGCCGATTTCCGGCGCGGCTTCACCCGGGGTCGTGTTGGCCTTTGCGGTGAAGCCGGTTTCCGCCATGTGCACCTCGTGGAGCGAGGAGCGTTTAGCGGGGGGGGACCGATGGAGCACCACCCGCGAAGCTCCAAGCACG
>CAYZRP010000011.1:42937-56662 GCA_964480865.1 uncultured Anaerolineales bacterium
GCTATTTGCGTTCGAAAGCCGCGTCGAAGGCGATCGCCGACGGCGGGAAGTCGAGCTTGCGCACGAAGGCGCAGGCCTCTGTTGCGCCGTGCTCACGGTCCATCTTGCCGTCTTCCCATTCGATCGAGAGCGGACCCTGATAGCCGATGTCGTTGAGGGCGCGGATGATCTCTTCGAAGTCGACAGAGCCGCGGCCCAACGTGCGGAAGTCCCACGAACGGCGCGGATCGCCGAAGTCGAGGTGCCCGCCGAAGATGCCGCCTTCACGTCGCGTCGGCGAGAGGTACGCGTCCTTCATGTGGGCGTGATAGATGCGGTCCGCGAACTTGCGGATGAAGCCGACGTAGTCGACGTTCTGATAGACGAAGTGGCTCGGGTCGTAGTTGAACCCGAAGGCCGGCCGGCGGCCCAGCGCGTTAAGGGCGGCCTCGGCCGACGCGACGTCGAACGCGATCTCGGTGGGATGCACTTCGAGCGCGAACTTCACGCCGACTTCGTCAAAGACGTCGAGGATCGGGTTCCACATCTCAGCGAAGAATTTATACCCCTCCGCGACCATGTTCGGGGGGTTTGGCGGGAAGGAGTACAGGAACGGCCAGATCGACGAGCCCGTGAAGCCGGGCACGACCTTGACGCCGAACTTCGCGGCCGCGCGGGCCGTGTCCATGATCTCCTGCTGGGCACGGCGGCGGACGCCGTCCTCCTTGCCATCGCCCCAGATGCGCTCGGGAAGGATCGACTTGTGGCGTTCATCGATCCGATCGCACACGGCCTGCCCGACGAGGTGGTTGGAAATGGCCCACGAGGAGAGGCCGTGCCGGGCGAGGATGTCGTGGCGATTGCGGACATAGCCGTCGTCGCTGAGCGCTTTATCGACTTCGAAGTGGTCGCCCCAACAGGCGATCTCGAGGCCGTCATAACCGAACGACTTGGCCTTCGCGCAGATGATCTCAAACGGCAAATCGGCCCACTGGCCGGTGAATAAAGTGACTGGGCGCGCCATCGAGGGCTCTCCTTGGCGGCATCGGCCCGTGCGCCGGGACCGACGCGTGCTGAATAGTGTGGTGCAAACGTGCTGCAGCGCCAAGTATAACAACCCTCAGTCAAACAGGATGGTCCCAACCCTCAAGGTGCAAGGGCGAGTTGTCAGGCCGTTACAGGACAGTAAGGTTTGTGCACGGATGGCATGGATCGGCACAGATGACGCGGAGCGCGTTTCGATGGATTCCGCGTGATCCGTTTCGATCCGCGCCATCCGTGGACAGGATCCGGCACCGTTATTCAGGCGCCTGACAACTCGTCAAGAACGGCCGCGGACGGGTCGGGCGAAGGCCTGTTTGAGAGCTGCGGCTGCGTCGTCGACGGCTTCCTGAGCGGTGCTGACGACGCCCGCGAGCCCGAAGAACTCATGCGTCACGCCGTCGTAGCGCTTCGCTGTGGCGAGGACACCCGCGCGGGCGAGCCGCACAGCATACTCCTCGCCTTCGTCACAGAGCGGGTCGTTCTCGGCCGTGATGATGAACGCTGGCGGCAAGTCAGCAAGGTTGGCAGCACGCAGCGGAGAGACGTAAGGGTTCTGGCCCGTCGCCTCGTCTGGCAGGTAGTGTTTGAAGAACCACGGCATCATGGCCGCGTTGAGCGGCACCGCGTCGTGGTGCTCCTGATACGACAGTGTGCTGAAGCCGTAGTTGACAACCGGGTAGATCAGCAGCTGAAACATGGGCATCTGCCCGCCCTGGTCGCGCGCCATCAGGCACGCCACGGTGGCCAGATTGCCGCCCGCGCTCTCGCCGGCCACCGCCACACGCGCCGGGTCGCCGCCCAGGCTGGCCGCGTTCGCCAGGGCCCACTGCACAGCGGCATGCGCATCCTGGGTGGCCGCCGGGAACCTGTGCTCGGGCGCCTGTCGATACGCCACTGAGACGACGATGCTGCCGGCTGCATTGGCCAGCGCCCGACACGACGGATCGTACACGTCAAGGTTCGCGATCACCCAACCGCCGCCGTGGAAGTACACGATCATGGGCAGCGGCTCCTGCACATCGGAAAGCGGAGCGTAGACCCGCGCCAGGAGGTCGCCCTCGGCACTCGGGATGAGGATGTGGCTCACCGCCCCCACCCTCATCGGCATGGGCTTGAGGATCGTCATCACCCGGGCAGCCGTATGCTCAGCCGTCAGTTCCTCCAAGGCGTTCTTCAGTGTCGGCAGATTGCGGGCGTTCTCGGGCGACAGCTCCTGCACCGGCGGCGCCGCAAACTTTTTGAATTGGTCGATGACCGTTTGCATCTGCGCGTTGAGGTTCATGATGTGCCTCCGTTGTGGCGCGCCAACATCGACAGACACTGAAGTCGCCAGCACATTTAGCGTACGGAGCGACGATCCTAAACCCTATCGGCCTCTATGGCTGCGGCTGTAGGAACAGCTGAAACGAGATTGTCAGCCCCTGCAGGGGTGCAAGGCCTGTTCGCACTGACAGCCCACTGGGATGCGAGACAACGTGAGCGTCAGACCAGTCAAAAAAAACGGCCCCTCAAGTCGCAGTGACTGGAGAGGCCGAAGAGGCGGATGTGTGGGCAATACAGGGCTCGAACCTGTGACCTCACGGATGTGAACCGTGCGCTCTGACCAACTGAGCTAATTGCCCGAGCGAATGCGGATTATAGCAGGCTCCTGCCCGGCGTTCAAGATCATGAGTCGCTTGCAGAGCGCATCATTTAGCCGCGGATTGTGTCGATTTCGCGGATGAGGTCCGGCGGTATCTGCGAACTCAATCGCCGGCCATCCGGTGCTCGTTGATCCGCGCCAACCGCGGCCAGAAGTCCTCTCTGCTCAGCCGGCTACCCAACCGGGGCTTCCAACAGCGACAGACTGCGCTCGTCTGCATCGAGTCGAGCCAGGACGCCAACGGGCAGCACCGTGTTCGGGCAGTTGTGGCCGAAGTCCTCGGTCTTGAGGATCGGGAAGCGATGCTGCCGCGTCAGGCGCAGCAGGATCTCGCCAGGCGATTGCCCGGGCTCGGTGGAGCCATCCTGCCCGTCGATATAGCCAATAAGGACGCCACTGACCTGATCGAAGACGCCCATGTGCAGCAGTTGAGTCAACTCGCAGTCGCAGCGGTCGGGCGCCAGGTCGATGTCTTCCAGAAACAAGATCGCGCCGTCGAGATCCGGCCAGTACGGCGTGCCGGCCAGCTTCAGCAGACACGAGAGATTGCCGCCCCAGAGGCGACCTACAGCGACACCACCGCGCAACGTCGTGCGCGGGCGGTTCCCTGGGATGGGTCCGACGCGTCCTTCGACGTAGATCGCCAGGAACTCGGAGCGGTTGTAATCAGTCGTGCCGCGACCGAAGCCCCACAGCAGGTCGTCGCCGTGGTAGGTGACAAGCCCTGTTCGAGTCGTGATGGCATTCAACAACACAGTGATGTCGCTGATACCGATGAACGCCTTGGGATGCGTGCGGATCAGATCCCAATCCAGAAGGCTCAACGAAGCATTGGCGGTCATGCCGCCCTGGGCACACATGATCGCCTTGATCTCGGGATCGACAAACAGGGCGTGCACGTCGGCGGCCTTGTCGGCGGCCGACGCGGCATAGCCCAGCGTGCGGGCCTCGACATGCTGCGCCAGGCGGACTTCGAAGCCGAGTTCGCGCAGGAAGGCCATGCCCTGCTCGACCTGCGCCCTCAGGGCATCACCGATCGGCGTCGATGGAGCCAGGATGCCGATGACATCGCCGGCGCGCAACCGCTCAGGACGGATAAAGCGCTGTGTCATAGCGTGTCGTGCTATTCAGGTCGGTAAGGCGCTTCGTCGTCGATGTTGCCGACGAAGTCGGGCAGGCCGGTGTGGCCGAGCATCTGGCGGATCGATTGGTTTTCGCCGTTGTGATACCAGTAGTGATAGATCGTGCGCAGCAACAACGACCCATACGTGATCGTGGCAGCCTGTCCGGTGATGCGCTTGACCTGAAGGCCGGTGCTCAACGACTCGGTCGTCAGGTCGTCGAGCCAGGGATCTGCGGCTGCCATGATCTCACGCCACGCGGCCAGCGCCTCGGTCAACGTCGGCGTGCTGGCGGGGGCGCCATAGGCAAACGCTTCTTGAATGTCAGGTCGCAGGATCCGGCCCTGCCCGCGCCAGATCCAATACCGTTGCTCCTGCCAGGCCAGGTGCCCGACGTTCCAGCCGATGCTGTTCATCGGCATGAACCTGCGCTGCGCCTCCTCGTCGGTGACGCCTTCAAGCCCGCGCAGGAACTCGCTTCGCGCAAATCGCAGTTGATCAACCAGTGGATGAGTCATTTGGATCCCCTTTCACTCGGCCGAGAATAGCACAAGTGTTCCTGAGCGGGTGTCTGACTTTTTACGCGGTATTCAACCACCGCCAGAACGTGGGTCGGTATCGTCAGAAGAGCGTCTGACTCCCGATATATGAAGGCAGGATTCCATGTCCTTAACATTGAGACACAGGTTGCGTCGCTTAGGAATGGCTTTGCTGTTGGCGACGCCGATCGTCATCCTTCAGCCAATGGGTGGCGCTTTGGGCGGATCGAACGTCTGGACATGGTTCAGCGCCGTGCCCGGTGCCAACTATGTCGTTAGCACGATCACCGATTCGAGCTGGATTTACATGGTGGCAGCCAACCCCGAACGTCTTCTGCGCTCGAACGACGGTGGGCAAACGTGGTCCCCGGCCACGGTGCCCCCATATACGCTGTTCAATGGCCCGATGGTTTTGCCCAACCACCCAGAACGCCTGGTGGCGGCAACGTTCGATTCCAGCGGCCTTTTCACACCGAATTACCTGAGCCTGGATGCCGGTGCGACCTGGCAGCCTATGAACATATCGAGCCACGTTCTCGGGTTCTCCCACGTCGATCCGAACGAGATGTATGTCACCGAAGGCAGCGCCTTCAAGGTATCGACCGACTCGGGTCAGAGCTGGCAGACCGTCGGCACGATCCCAGAGGAGTGCATCTGCACGTCGACGACGTACGACTGCATGGGCTATCAGTCCGACCAGATTGAGTCGGCGCCCAGCGCACCCTCCGTCTTGATGATGAGGATGTACGCCGGCAACAACGACAATCACAAGTTGTGTCGCAGCATCGATCGCGGCGTTAACTGGGCTTACGTTCCGGCTCCGTTCGCACAGGTGAACAGCTTCTCGTTTGATCCGAAGAACAGCAACACGATCTATGCTGCGGCGCCTGGTGGCGGCTGGAAAACGACCGACGGCGGCGCGACATGGCGCCCGATGGCTAACGGCCTGACAGAGCCGGTGTCCTTCTTGATCGATCCGGAAAACACGCAGGTCGTCTTTGCCCGCAATGGGCAGACGGTCTGGGAATCGATCGATGGCGGCGCTACATGGCAAAAGCTCGACGCCGGCATCCCTGGGTTGGAAGTGATTAGCCTGGCGCTCGTTAGGCGCCAGGGCCTCCACCTCTACGCCCAGGTCTGGCCGGCCGGCCTCTGGGAGCTCGATCGAACCACCGTGCTCCCGTACTCGGCTTCAATCAACAATGGAGCGTTGTTCACGGCGTCACCCAACGTCACACTCAACTTGAGCGCGCCGGCTGGCACCACCCAGATGCAGATCAGCAACGACGGGGGTTTCGCCGGCGCCGCCTGGGAGCCGTATGCGTCTCAGAAGGGCTGGACGATCACCAGCATTGGCGAAACGCCGATGCCGCGGACCGTGTACGTTCGATTTCTGACAAACGGCCAGACCACAGGCCTCTATATCGACGACATCGTGTTGGATCGGACACATCCACAAGGGTCAATCTCGATCGACGACCCATCGGCTGCGCCGTTGACTTTGGCCGTCGACCGCGTCGCCTCCGTCGCGTACACGCTCTTGCTGCCCGCCTTGCTGCAACGTGACATCGCGGGCATGGAGGTGGCGACTCTGAATCTGACGGCGACCGATGACATCAGCGGCGTGGGCACCGTGAAGATCGGGATGCAGGCGGATCTGGCAGACGCCAAAACCGTTGCGTTCGACACAGCCCTCGAATGGTATTTGCCGCAACACGGGGCTGTGACGATCTACGTGAGTTTCCTGGATCGAGCCGGGAACGCTTCCGACGTGTATTCGGCGACGACGACGCGTCCCTGAACACCCCTGACATCTGGAGGGCCGTGGAAGGCGTGCTTGGGCTCAGGCCCAACGCCCCTTCCGCGGTCCTTCTCATTTCGGGCCATGACGGTGCCGGCCGAGGCCCGGGTCCGCTGTTGTATACTTCGAAATTCGTTCGCTGTTGCGGGAAAATACGACGAAACGGCGCCGCCAACCGCGCCTTGTATCTGTTGGTGCCTGGCGTACTCAGCGTGGCAGGTGTCGTGGCGGACCGCAGTCGGGCCAGATTGGATCCGCATCCCCGGTCCCTGATCAGTGCGTCTGGCTCATTTGCAGACACGATCCTTCGCGGCCTCGGCCGCTGTTCGTCCTTGAGGAATGATCCATGTCCCAAACGCTCCGCCTCATACCGGTCGGCGGCCTTGGCGAGATCGGCAAGAACATGCTCTACATCGAATACGGGCACGATGCCCTGATCGTCGATGCCGGGCTCATGTTCCCTGAGAACGACATGCTCGGGATCGACTACATCATCCCCGACTATCGGTCGCTGCTCGACAAGAAGGACCTCGTTCGCGGGCTGATCATCACGCACGGCCACGAAGACCATACAGGCGCGATCAAGCACATCGCCAACGCCTTCGACGCCCCGCTCTACGCGACACCGCTGACGCGGGGCCTGGTCGAGGTCAAGCTGCGCGACGCCAAGATGCACGAGTCGGTGACGCTCAACACCATCCACGCCGGCGACAAGATCAACCTCGGGCCGTTCGGCGTCGAATTCTTCCACGTCTGCCATTCGATCCCCGACGGCGTCGGCCTCGGCATCAACACGCCGGCTGGCCTGATCGTGCACTCCGGCGACTTCAAGTTCGACCACACGCCCGTCGACGGCTGGCCGACAGACTACAGCAAGCTGGCCGAGTTCGCGGGCCGGGGCGTGCTCGCGCTGCTCTCCGACTCGACGAACGCCGACAAGGCAGGCTGGACGCCATCAGAAGCCGTGATCGACCCGGCCTTCGATATGGTTCTGCGCGAGGCGCCCGGTCGCGTGATCATCGCCACCTTCGCGTCGTTGATCGCGCGCATCCAGCAGGCTGCCAACGCCGCCGAGCGCTACGGCCGCAAGCTGGCGCTGGTCGGCACGTCGATGATCGAGAACACGCGCATCGCTCAGAAACTCAGCTACCTCGACGTCCCCGACGGCCTGATCGTGCCGATCGACGAGGCGCTGCGCATGAAGCCCAAGCAGGTGGTGATCATGACCACCGGCACGCAGGGCGAGCCGAGCTCGATCGTCAACCGCCTGGCCGAGGGTCGCAACCGCCAGTTCGATCTGCATGAGCTCGACACCGTCGTCTTCTCGTCACACCCGATCCCGGGCAATGAGGAGATGGTGCACCGCACGATCAACAAACTGCTGCAGCGCGGCGCGCGTGTGATCTATGACCCGATCGCGCCCGTGCACGTCTCGGGGCACGCCAGCCAGGAGGAGCAGAAGCTGCTCATCCATCTGGTGAAGCCCAAGCACTTCATCCCCGTGCACGGCGAACTGCGCCACCTGCACCAGCACGCCGCGATCGCGCGTGAGGTCGGCATCGCCAACGAGTCGATCGCCGTGGTCGAGAACGGCACCGTCATCGACTTCAAGGACGGCGAGATGCAGGTCGGCGACAGGATCCCGGGCGGCTATGTCTTCGTCGACGGCAGCGGCGTTGGCGACATCGGCCCGAGCGTGATGCGCGAACGCGAGGCGCTGGCCGAGAACGGCGTGGTCGTCGTCAACCTGAAGCTGAACGGCGGCACACCGGCGGCACCCGAGCTCACCACAAAGGGCTTCGTCTTCGTGCGCGACTCAGAAGAGATGCTCGGCGGCGCGCGCGCGCAGGTACAGACCACGATCCAGAAGTTCGCCGGAGCAGAGCCCGAGGTCGTCAAAGAGCGCGTCAGCGCCGCCCTCGCCGACTACTTCTACGCCGAGACCAAGCGCCGGCCGATGATTTTCACGGTGGTGAGTTGATGGACCACTCGTTCGAGGCGCGCTGGGCGATGAGCGTGGCGCGCTGCCGCTCCCCGCTCCCCGCCCTGCGCGCCTCGCTCCTCGCCTTTCTGCTGGCCGGCTGTCAGCAACTCACCCCGGGTCCGACAACCACACCGCCGGCTACGTTCACGCCGGTCGCCACGGTCACGCCCGTGCCTCCGACGGCGACGCCGGTGCCGCTGGCCGCACGCGTCAACGGGCAGGACATCTTGCTCAGTCGCTACGACGCCGATGTCGAACGCTGCGTTCTTGGTCTACAGCACACCGAATACGATTCGACAGGCTGCCCGCAGGCGGTGTTGCAGGGCATGATCGAGTCGACCGTAATCGAGCAGGCCGCGACCGCGGCCGGGTTCGCCGTGGATGACGCGGCGGTCGACACTGCTCTGGCAGAAGCGGAGGCCGACCTCGGCGGCGCCGAAGCCTTCACCCAATACCTTGCGGCAATCGGCTACACGGCCGATACCTATCGTGACGCCATGCGCCGTGACCTGCTGCGCAAAAGGATGACCGAAAGCATCGGCAGCACCGTCGCCGCGACGGCCGAACAGGTGCACGCGCTCCTGATCCTGGTCGGTACCGAAGCCGAGGCGCGCGATCTCCTGGCTCAGATCCAGGGTGGCGCGGATTTTGCATCATTGGCTCTCGAGCATTCGCTCGACGCGAGCAGTCGCGTCGCCGGGGGCGATCTCGGTTGGTTTGCCCGCGACACACTGACGATGCCCGAGATCGAGACGGCGGCCTTCGCGCTCGAGCCCGGCGGCGTCAGCGACGTCGTGGCGACGCCCCTCGGCTATGCCATCGTGCGCGTCGAAGAGCGCGATCCGCAGCGAGCGCTCGACGATGATCAGTTGCGCGCGGTGCGCGACGCCGCCGTCCGCACCTGGCTGGCGGATCAACTGGCGAAGGCTCAGATCGAGACGTTTGTGACGCCGTAGGCGAACGCACCCGCGCCGCCCGGCGCCGGGTGTGGTCATGCGTATCGGTGTCCCTCTACGACGGCTTCTGGATCGGATGTTTGACGCTCTGGCGACCCTCTTGTGGATCGCCAGTGTCGTCACGGCTTTGCTCTACGGCGCCCTGTTCGTCGCGCCGGATCTCAATCCCCTGGCCGATTGGCGCCCACGGGTTCAGGCGGTCATCGTCGATTACCCGACGCCCGTGATCTCGATTGCGGCGGCCGACACCGCGACGCCGCGCTTCCCGCCGACCTGGACGCCCGAACCAACCTTGATCCCGAGCACGGCCACGTCGACGCGCACGGCCACGCCGACGACGCCCTTCACGGCAACGCCCAGCCAGACACCGACGGCCACCGAGACCGCGACGGTGACCCCGACAGCGGCTCCGACCGACGGCCCGTCCCCGACGCCGTGCACGGGCGCTCGCTGCCCGACGCCGACCGCGACCCTGGCCGCCATGCCCTTCACGTTGCCGCCCGAGGCGCCCGTTTACACGGCGAACACATCCAATCAGAACGGGTGCAAGTGGATGGGCGTGATCGGTCGCGTCCTCGACCAGGACGGTCACGGGATCAATGGCCTGTTCGTGCTGATCGAGGGCAACGGCATTGACCTGCCCGTCCCGACCGGGCCCAACCGGCTCGGCTCCGGCGGCTACGAGATCACGCTCGCCAATGCCCCGGCCGACACCGCCGAACACTACATCCTGACCCTGCTCGACGGCTCCAATCAGGCGCTCTCAGCCAGCTACTACGTGCCGACCTTCGACGACTGCAAGCGCAATCAATTGCGCATAGATTTTGTGCAGAATCATTGAGTTTCGACGAAGGACGAACGACGAAGGACGGAGGTTGAGTGGTCATTCAACCTTCGTCCTCCGTCAATCTCCCATTGATTAAGCCACATCGGCTTGATAGAATCCCCGGACTATGGCGATCGACCGCTTCGGCCGCGAAATCCATTACCTGCGCATCAGTCTGACGGATCGCTGCAATCTGCGCTGCGTGTATTGCATGCCGGAGGACATGACCTTTCGGCCGCGCGCGGAGTTGATGCAAGATGACGAACTGCTCGCGCTCATGCCGCTGTTCACCGAGCTAGGGTTCAACAAGTACCGGCTGACGGGCGGCGAACCGACGGTGCGTGCCAACATCGTCGACGTGGTGCGTGGCATCGCAAGCACACCGGGCGTGCGCTCGTTGTCGATGACGACAAACGGCGTGCTGCTCGAGAAGCTTGCTGCGCCGCTCAAGGAAGCTGGCCTGCAACGCGTCAACGTCAGCATCGATACGCTCAACGAAGAACGCTTCAAGCGCATCACGCGCTGGGGCTCACTGGGCGACGTCTGGGCCGGCCTGGAGGCCGCCGAGCGCGTCGGGCTGACGCCGGTCAAGATCAACGCCGTGGTTGTCCGCGGCTACAACGAGGAGGACGTCGCCGATCTGGCGGCGCTGACCCTCGAGCACAACTGGCAGGTGCGCTTCATCGAAATGATGCCCTTCGGCGAGGTGGCTGGTTTTCAACAAGGCCAACTCGTCAGCTTCGCCGAAATGCAGAGCCGCATCGAGGCCAGGCTCGGCGCCATGGAGACCGTTGACGACGGTAAGCTCGACGGCGAAGCGCGCCTGTTCAGGCTGGCGCAGGCGAAGGGCGAGATCGGCTTCATCAGCTCCGTCAGCCAGCCCTTCTGCGCGTCGTGCACCCGCGCGCGCCTGACCGCCGACGGCAAGCTGCGTATGTGTTTGCTTCGTGAGTACGAGGTCGATCTGCTCACGCCGCTGCGCGCGGGCGCCTCGACGACCGATCTCAAAGCCCTGATTTTGCACGCGACCTGGAACAAGCCGTGGGGACACGACCTGGCCGGCGACGTCATCCCGCTCAACCGGGTGATGAGCGAAATCGGCGGTTGAACGTGTGCCCCTATGCCAGTCCGCGCGATCCTCTTTGACCTTGACGGCACACTGCGTTACAGCGTGCCCAGCGGCTACGATACCTTCATCGACATCCTGAAAGACCTGGGCTATGCGCTCGACGACGAGCAACGCCGCGAGGGCGAACGCTGGACGCACTTCTACTGGTCGATCGCGCCCGAGATGATCAGCGATTTCGACGAACTGGGCGCCGATACGCCGGCGTTCTGGATGCGCTACGCCCAGCGCCAGATCGAGGCCCTGCGCATCGGGAACTGCCCGACCGAGTTGGCCGAGAAGGTCAACGCGTTGATGACCGAGCGCTACAAGCCCATCGACACCGTCCCCGACGACGTACGCCCGACGCTGCTCGAGCTACGCGCCCGCGGAATCAAACTGGCCCTGGTGTCGAACCGATCCGAAGTGCTCGCGCCAGTCGCCGAAGCGCTTGGTCTGCTCGACCTGTTCGACCTGACTCTGTCGGCCGGCGAGGCCGGCTGTTGGAAGCCCGCGCCCGGAATCTTTCTGCACGCGCTCAAGCAACTCGCTGTCGAGCCCGCCGATGCCGTCTACGTGGGCGACAACTATCACGCCGACGTCGAAGGCGCGCGCAACGCGGGCCTCACGCCGATTTTGATCGACCCGCGCCGGCTGTACAACGACCCGCGCTGCCCGACGATCGGCACGATCGCGGGGCTGCCCACGGCCCTGGGTCTGAGCGAAGCCGTCGAAGGTTAGGAATTGCGCCCGGATTCCCGAAAGCCGATCCTGGAATAGCCTTTATTTTCCGAGAATCGCGGGTGGACCTGACAGGTCAAGGGTTAGAATCTGAGCCTTGGGGATGAGCGCAAGTTTTGTGTAGCCCCGTCAGGTCCGTCGATCTATTCTGACGTCATGAACACCCTGACCGACACCCAGCGCTGGCAGGCCGTCGAGCAGCGCGACGCGGCGTACGACGGCGTCTTCTATCTGGCCGTGAAGACCACGGGCATCTATTGCCGGCCATCGTGCTCGGCCCGCACACCAAAGCGTGTCAACGTTGACTTCTACAGCACGCCCGAAGAATGCGAGCGCGCCGGCTTCCGCGCCTGCAAGCGCTGCAAACCCGATCTCGCGCAGGACCCGCAGGTGACCCTGGCGCGCGACGTCGCCGCCGTGCTCGAGCGGGCCGCCGTGGCGTCACCCGAGTCGATACCGTCGTTGGCTGAACTGGCCCAGCGCTTCAGCTTCAGTCCCTATCACCTCCAGCGGGTGTTCAAGCGTCACATGGGCGTCTCGCCCAAGCAGTATGCGATCGGCCTGCGTCAGCGCCGCCTGAAGGACACGCTGCGCGCCACGCCGACCGTCACCCACGCCGTCTTTGACGCTGGTTACAGCAGTCAGAGCCCGGCCGGCGATCTCGGCATGACACCGACGCAATACCGCAACGGCGGTCGCGATAGCGGCGAGATCACATACGTGATCGTGAAGAGCCCGCTCGGGCAGTTGCTGATCGCGGCCACCGAGCGCGGCATCTGCAAGGTCGCGCTCGGCGACAACCGCCAGACCCTGATCCAGGACGTTCAGGCCGAGTATCCGGCCGCACGCCTCAGCGCCGGCCACGATCAACTGAGCGCCTGGGTCGAAGCTCTGCTCGCTTATCTGTGCGGCGATGGCCCGCATCCGAACCTGCCCACCGACGTGCGCGCGACAGCCTTCCAGCGCAAAGTCTGGTCGGCGCTGCGCCGCATCCCCGCCGGCCAGACGCGCTCGTACGCGCAGCTCGCTCGCACCATCGGCCAACCCACGGCAGCCCGCGCCGTGGCCAACGCCTGCGGCGACAACCCGACCGCCATCATCGTGCCCTGCCACCGCGTCATCCACGGCGACGGCACCATCAGCGGCTATCGTTGGGGCGTCGAGCGGAAGCGGCTGTTGCTCGAACTCGAACGTAGAGCGTAGAGCGTGGAGCGTGGAGCGGTCACGCGACGCGATCCGGCGCGGTAGCGTTCGCTCCACGCTCCACGCTCTACGCTCCACGCTATACTCTCCCGATGCTCTACGACTGGACCCCGCGCGTACGCGCATTGACGATCGAACTCACCCGACACAACACGATCACCGATACGGTTGGAGAGCAGGCGTTTCCGGATGCGCTTGTGCAATTATTGAAAGCGCTGCCGTACTTCACCGAACATCCGCAGGATCTGCGCGTGATGGACACGCTCGACGATCCGCTGCCGCGGCGCAGCGTGTATGCGTTGGTGCGCGGCAACGGCACGCGCACGATCGCGCTCGCCGGGCACTTCGACGTGGTCGAGATCGACGCCTTTGGCGCGCTGGCTCCGCTGGCTTTCGACCCCGAAGCGCTGGTGGAGCCGCTGGCCGAGACGCTCGGCGGCCGCGCCGCTGAGGAGTTGCGCGACGGCACCTTCCTGCCCGGTCGCGGCGTGCTCGATATGAAGAGCGGGCTCGCGATCGGCATTGCGTTGCTCGAGCGCTTCGCGGCCCAGGGCGAGCGCGTCGGCAATCTGCTGCTCGTCGCGACGCCTGACGAGGAAGGCGCCTCGCACGGCATGCGCTCGGCGGCCCGCCAGCTGCCGGGGCTCGCGACCGACTGGGGCCTGGATCTGGTCGCGGCGCTCAACCTCGACATCGCCATCGATCAGGGCGACGGCACCCAGGGCCGCGTGATCTACACCGGAAGCGTCGGCAAGCTCCTGCCGGTGACGCTGGCCATCGGTCA
>CAYZRP010000011.1:56762-62484 GCA_964480865.1 uncultured Anaerolineales bacterium
GAGCACCTCGAGTCGACGTTCTCGCAGACGTGCACGATCTGGCGCGCCTCCGATCTGCTGGCCCGCGCTCCGGCCGAGTTACGCGAGCGCGTCGAAGCGCTGGCCGCCGACCGCAGCGTCGACGTCCTCGCGGCCGCCCGCGCCGCCTTCCACGCCCTGGCCCAGGGCCTCGCGCTCACCGGTCCGGGCGTGGTGATCGGCTTTGCTCCGATCTACTACCCGCTGGTGCATGTTCCCGAGATCGACGCCTCGGGCCTGCTCGCCGCGTGCAGCCGGCACGCCGCGGCCCTCTCGAGCGAAATCGGCCAGAGCCTCGGCCTGCGCCCGTTCTTCCCGGCCATTTCGGACATGAGTTTCCTGGCGGCGCCCGTCGCGCCGTCGCACGCATCGGCCTGGCGCGCTGAGACCCCGGGCTGTTCGCGCTGGCCCTTCGAGGCCGCCGGCCTGCCCACGGTCAACATCGGGCCCTGGGGCCGTGATGCCCACCAGATCGGCGAACGCATCCACGCCGGCTATGCGTTCGGGGTCGTCCCCGAGCTGGCCTGGCGGGTGGCGATGGACGTATTGGAGAGGAGATGCGGGAAGTAGGCGCTCTTCGCTCCTCCCACCTCCCTCCTCCTCGGGAACCTCAAGGTTCAGGCCATCGTCTAGTCCGAGTTAGCAGTGAACACAAAGGAGAAACAGTTATGTTCCGCAACAAAATGACGATGGCGTTGCTCGGCCTGGCTGCCGCCGCCCTCGTGGTGTCGGCCTGCGCACCTGGAGATCCCAAACCCGCTATGGCTCAAAGCACTGATCCCGCCCCGACCATCACCCGCACGATCTCGGTCAGTGGCACCGGCCAGGCCTACACGACCCCCGACAAGGCCATGATCTCGATCGGCGTCCAGACGCGTGACAAAGACGCGGGCAAGGCCGTCGACAACAACACAGCGGCCATGAACAAGATCCTGGCGGCCCTCAAGGCTCAGGGCATTGCCGACAAGGATCTGCAGACCTCGAACTTCTCGATCAGCCCCCAGTACGAATACGACAGCAGCGGCAACCCGACCGGCGCCGTGACCTTCGTCGTGGACAACACCCTGGTGGCCACCGTCAAGAACCTGCCCAAGCTCGGCGCGACCCTGACGGCCGCCGTCAACGCGGGTGCCAACAACATCTACGGCATCAGCTTCGGCGTGCAGAACCCGTCGACGCTGCAGGCCACGGCCCGCGATCTCGCTGTCGCCGATGCGCGCGCTCGCGCCGAGGCCCTGGCCAAGGCAGCCGGCGTCACGCTGGGCGAGGTCATCTCGATCAGCGAGTCGGTCAACGTCGTCAGCCCGATGCCCATCTACGCCCGCGACATGGCCCAGTCGGTCGGCGGCGACGTTCCGGTGGCGACGGGTGAGCAGAGCGTCAGCATCGACGTCAGCGTGACGTTCGCGATCCAGTAAGGGTGGCTCTTGTGGCCGCCCGCCCGCGCGACCCTGAGACGCTTATGCGTTGAAGCGAACGACGCAAGTCAGACGAACGACGAAGGACGAATGACGAAGGTTGGATGGCCATCCAACCTTCGTCATTCGTCCTTCGTCGTTCGTCTGGCCAGCAGGCGCCGTTGAAGCCTGTTTCTACTGGCCCAGCTCCTCAAGCTGCTTGATCATGCCATCGATCACGTCGAAGCCGCCCTGCCAGAAGGCCTCGGAGGTGATATCGATACCGGCCGATTTGCAGATCTTGGCCGGGGACTCGGAGCCGCCGTACGCCAGAAGCTTCAGGAACTTCGGCTTGAAGGCATCGCCTTCCTTCTTGTACATCTGATACAGGCCGAGCGTGATCAGCTGGCCGAAGGCATAGGCGTAGACGTAGAACGGCGTGCTGTAGAAGTGCGGGATCGAGACCCACTCCCACTTGAAGTCGTCGTTGACCTCGATCGAATCTTCGAACTGCTCGCGCAGAGTCTCGAGATAGCGCTCGGCCATCTCGTCCGGCGTCTTGCCCTGGCGCACCATTTCATGCGCTTCCTGCTCCCAGAGCGCGAAGTAACCCTGGCGCCCGACGGTCGCATAGGCGTCATCGATGGCCGCCGCCAGCAGATCGCGGCGGACGTCGCGGTCGGTCTCCTGCGCCAGGAGCTTCTCGGTCAGCAGGATCTCGGAGAACACCGAGGCGGTCTCGGCCATCGGCAGCGCCGAGTGGAACGTCATCAGCGAGTGGTGGCCAGCCATCATGGCGTGCACGGCATGACCGAACTCGTGAGCGATCGTGGCGACGTCGCGCACACGGCCACCATAGTTCAGCAGCACATATGACGGCAGCCCGGGGAAGATACTGGCGCAGAACGCGCCGCCGCGCTTGCCCTGGCGGATCTCAGCGTCGACGTGGCCCGAGTCGAAGACCTTGCGCGCCAGATCACCGAGCTGCGGCGAGAACTCGTTGAACGTGCCCAGCACCATCTCGACGGCTTCGTCGTAGGGCACTTCCTTGTCGGACTTCGAGAGCGGCGCGTACAGGTCGTAGCGGCGCAGCTTCGACACGCCCAGCCACTGGGCCTTAAGCTTGAAATAGCGCTGGAAGAGGCCGCGGTTCTTACGGATGACGCGCAGCAACGTGTCGACGACCTTGTCGGGCAGGTCGTTGGCGAGATTGCGCACGCCGATCGGCGTCTTGTGCTTGCGGACGTCGACGTTCTCGACGCGCCAGTCGCGCACGAGCGCGGCGTAGATCGACGCCAGCAGCGGCCCGTCCTCGCCGTAAACCTTGTAGAGCGATTGATAGGCGGCCGCGCGCAGGGCCGGATCGGGATGGCGGGCGTAGACCATCAGGACGTCGCGCGTCAGTTGTTTGGTCTCGCCATCAACCTCGATCGGGAACAGATACTTGTTCGTGATCTGCTCATAGATGTTCTCGAGCGCCGTCGGGCCGTTGGCGTTCTTGAGGTTGATGATCTTCTCTTCGGGCTCGGTCAGCGTGTGCTTGCGGAAGTGGCGCATCTCCTCGAGGAAGTAGCGCCGGCTGCCGGTGCCTTTCATCAGGCGGGCGGCCTGCGCGTCGGTCAGCTTCTTCCACCAGAGCGAGAAGAACATCGTCTGGTTGGAGGCGCGGGCCATCACGTCGTTGACACGCGCACGCAGCGACTGCGCGACCTGATCCTGCGTGTCGGCCGCGAAGCGCAGCGACGCATACGAACTGACGCGATACGCGTCGCGCAGCATCGCTTCATAGGCGTCGAGCAAATCGGAGAACGTCTTGGCCGAGAGGGTCGGCTTGAGCTTGGCGCGCCAGCGCTCGAACGCCTTGATGTGCTTGTCGAGCGCCTTGAAGGCGGCGTCGATCGTCTCGGGCGAATCGTCGGGCACAAGGGCCTGCAAGGACCAGCGGGTTTGGGTGTACATCGCGTTTGGGCGAGACTGTGTCGCCCCTCCTTTTCGAGGACTGATGGGCCTGTGGGATGCCCGTAACGTGTGTTCGATTGGCTACTTGCCAGGTGGGCTGAAGCGAATGTTCAAGATGTCGCCGTCTTGGACCACATACTCCTTGCCCTCCAGCCGCAGTTTGCCTTTGGACTTGACTTCCGCGTAACCGCCGAGGCCCACCAGGTCGTTGTAGCCGACCACCTCGGCGCGGATGAAGCCTTTTTGTAGATCGGTGTGGATCTCGCCGGCCGCCTCGGGCGCGCTGGCGCCGCGGCCGGTCGTCCAGGCCCGCACTTCGTCTTCACCGACCGTGAAGAACGACTGCAGACCCAACAGGTCATAGGAGATTTGTATCACGCGGTTCAGGCCGAGCTCGGTGATGCCGTACTCCTCCATGAACATCGTTGCGTCGTCGGCCGGGAGCTGAGCCAGCTCCATCTCGAGCTTGCCCTTCAACCGCACCGAGTGCGCGCCGCCGCCGACCTCGATGGCGCGCGACGGATCGTCGTCATCGCCGACGTTGAAGACCACCAGCATGGGCTTGCGCGTCAGCAATTGATAACTCGCCAGCGCGCGCTCTTCCACCTGCGAGAGCTGAATCTGACGGGCGGGGATGTCGTTGGAGAGCGCTTCGTGCAGTTTGGTGAAGAGCGCGAGCTCCTGGGAATGCAGGCCCTTGTCCTTGATGATGCCCTTGCGGCCTTCATCATTGAGCCGTTCGAGTTTGCGCTCGACGGCCAACAGGTCGTTGAGCAGCAGCTCGCCGTCGACGGTCTTCATGTCGCGCGCGGGGTCGATCGAGCCGCTCGGGTGTGGCACTGTCGGGTTATCGAAGGCGCGAACGACGTGCAGGAAGCCCTCCATGGTGGTCAGTTGATTGAGCAGCTGGCCCGAGAAGCCGGTCTTCTCGGTGGAGGGTTCGCCTTCGAGGCCGGCGATGTCGGCGTACACGACCTGCGCGTAGATCGTGCGCTTCGGCTTGAACATGGCCGAGAGCGTGTCGACGCGCTGGTCGGGCACGGGCACGACGGCTGTCTGCACTTCGAAGCGACCGACCTGGCGACCGCCTCCGACGGGTTTGTCGCCGCGGGTCAGGGCGTTGAAGATCGTGGTTTTTCCCGATTGGGGGAGTCCGATGATACCGAGTTTCATGCGAAGCCTTCAGAGTTGCGTAAGTCGCGTCCGAGTCTGGGTTCTGTACGCGGATCGCGCGGATCAAGGCGGATGGCGCGGATAATCTCAGTATCCTCAGCGCCATCTGTTAGCATCCGCGTAATCCGCGTACCGTTTTTCCTGTTGAGGACTGGCTCAACGAGGCTGCAGATCGAGTATAATGAATTCCCGACGCCGAAGTGGTGGAACTGGCAGACACGAACGACTCAAAATCGTTTGGCCTGAAAAGCCGTGTGGGTTCGACTCCCACCTTCGGCACAAAAACGCGACGGACTTACCCGTCGCGTTTTGTCGATTATACAGCCTGGTGTGCCTCCGATGATCGGTTTTCGCCGCCCGGCGCCCTCCCTGTTGGTCTCGATCCTGATCGGCGTGCTGGCGCTGAACGCCGGCTGCGCGCCGACCCCGGCGCCTGCTTCGCCGACGCCCACTGTCGTGCCTCTTGTGGAAATCGCCCGCAACTTTGAAAAGAACGGCGACCTGATTCCGGCGCGAGCTGCCCTGGCCGGGCTTGGCCTCGACGACCCCATCGCGGCGGTCGCTCAACTGGCCCAGCAAGAGGCAGCGGCCGGAAACGCCGACGATGCCCGCGTCCTGGCTGCCCTGGCGGCCGGGCTGCAAACCACCCCGGAAGCGCCGACGGACATCCCATCGCCCACCGCCGCCTTCCCGACGTCGACGCCGGCGGGGCCAACTGCCACAGCCAAGCCAGCAGGCTTCGAGCTCGTCAACCGCGAGCGGGTCTGCAATCGTGCGATCGGCGCCGCGCTGCTTGAGGTCTTCACGCAGGATGCGACAGGCGAGCAGATCGGCGGGTTCGAAGTGCAGGTGCTCTGGAACGGCGGATCCGACCGATTCTTCACGGGTCTTAAGCCGAACATCGGGCCGGGGTACGGCGACTTCCAGATGGAGCCGGGCGTCAACTACCGTGTGCGGCTGGCGGCCTGGCCCGACGTGGCCGCCGACGACGTGATCTCGGAAGCCTGCGCGACGGAGACGTCGGCGTACCCGGGCGGTGTGCGGTTGGTGTTCAGGCAGGTGGCGCCGTAAAAATAACAAATCAAGACGCCGGGAGTGCCCCGATGTATACCGATCTCCGGCGCGAAGCGCCGGAGATCGGGATACAGAGGGGCACACCCCGCGTCTTATTCGAA
>CAYZRP010000011.1:62494-65411 GCA_964480865.1 uncultured Anaerolineales bacterium
GCCACCTAAAAATAACAACCCACCCCGCGGGGTGGGCCCCGTTTTCCCCCCCCCCCCGGCGCCACCCGCCGTACAGGGGTATACTTCGGGCCACTCCCGGTGTCTTATTCGAAAACCGAGGCACCTCATGACCCAGTTCGAAGTCCACGACCCGACGATCCTGGCGAACGCGCGCGCGATCCTGGACGCCTGCAAGACCGGCGTCGAGATGCAGCAGGCCGTGCTCGACGCCGTCAGGCGCAACGAGACCTGGCGCGGCCAACAGTGCGTCAACCTGCTCGCGCCCGAAGCGCCGACCAGCCCGACGGTGCGCGCCCTGCTTTCCTCCGAGATCGGCACGCGTGCGGCTGAAGGCCACATCGGCTCGGTGCAGCGCTGGTTCGCGGGCACCAAGCACATCGACGAGGTCGAGGCGCTGTGCGTCGAACTGCTCAAGCAGGCGTTCCACTGCAACTACGCGGATCATCGCCTGATGGGCAGCATGCTCGGCAACATGGCCGTGTACTACGCCATGGCCGAGCCCGGCGACGTCGTCATGACGGTGTCGCAGCCCTTCGGCGGCCACTCGAGCAACCGCGTTGACGGCCCCGCCGGGCAGCGCGGCCTGAAGATCGTCGACGTGCCGTTCGACCCAACTGAACTCGTGGTGGACCTCGATCTCTTCAAGAAGATGGCGCCGCTGGTCAAGCCGAAGGTCGTCACGCTCGGCCTGTCGATGACTCTCTTCCCGCAACCGGTGCGCGAACTGAAGGCGATCGTGCAGGAATGGGGCGGCCGGATCTTCTTCGACGGCGCACATCAGGCCGGCCTGATCGCGGGCGGTCAGTTCCAGGATCCGCTGGCCGAAGGCGCCGACGTGCTCTCGGGCTCGGCCGGCAAGACCTTCGGCGGGCCGCAGAGCGGCATGCTGATGTGGAACGATCCGACTCTGACCGAGCCGCTGACTCACGCGATCTTCCCGGTGCTGGCGGCGACGCATCAGGTCAACCGCGTGGCGGCGCTCGCCGTCGCCGCGGCCGAGATGATCGCCTATGGCAACGCCTTCATGGCCCAGATCGTGGCCAACTCACGCGCGCTCGCAGCAGCGCTCGATGCTCGCGGCATCCCGGTGCTCGGCAAGCACAAGGGCTACACGACCACGCACCAGGTCATCGCCGACGTGCGCGCTCAGGGCGGTGGCCTCGATGTCGCTCACCTGCTGGCGCGCGCGAACCTGATCACGAACAAGAACCTGCTGCCCAACGACGGCCCTGAGGATTGGGATCGACCCAGCGGCCTGCGCATGGGCACGATCGAGGTGACCCGCCTGGGCATGAAGGAAGCGCAGATGGACCAGATCGCGGACTTCATGGCCCGCGTCCTCATCGCCAAAGAGGCGCCCGAAAACGTCCTCGAGGACGTTGTCGACTTCCGCGAGCCGTATCAGAAGATGTTCTATTGCTTCGACAACGGAATGCCGGACTGAGGAGAGAGAAGAGAAGAGGGATGAGGGACTCATTCCTCCTCCCTCTTCGTCTTCTGTGCTACTTACGCGCTCTCAGCGCCGAGTGCTCCGCGCTCACGCACTCCAGCGCCACCCGGGTCGACACCGTAGCAGAGGGCGAGGTAGTAGGCGACATAGTCACCGAACTGGGCGAGGGTCAGCAACTGCGAGAGGCGGCCGCGGCCGATCGCGCCGATCGTGTCGGTGTTATAGCCGCCGGTCATGTAGAGCAGGCGAGTCTGGTCGGCGCGTAGCTGTGAGGATTGGACCTCGTCGGCGCCTCGCAGGAAGAGCACCATGTAGCGCTCGATCATGGCCTCGGGGAAGAGCGCACCCGCCGCGACCTCGTCAGCGTCGACGAGCGGATAGCACTCGGCCCAGGCGCGTGCCGACTGATGGATGGCGCTGGCCCAGCGTCGGCCGGCGGGCGCGAGCTCATCGACCACAAAGAGCGCAGTGTTTCGCTCCATGAGCTGGCCGGCCATGCGCTTGGCCGGGTTTCGGCGCAGCGGGCTCGCGCCGGTCAGGCGTTCGCGCTGCTGATCGAGCATGCTCACCGCTTCGTCGATGTCGGGCGCTGCGTCGGGCACACAGCCGAGCTTGTGCAGCACCTCGAGAGTCAAAGCCACCTGAGTTGGAAGGAGGCCACGCGACGCCGCGACGCGGGCATGCTGCCAGACGGGCAGGCCATTCCACGGTTCACCTTGATCCGAGATCGCCAACACTGTAGCGTGCCGCGCAGCAGCTGCAGCAGCCAATGCCGCGGGCGCAGTCAGATCGTCGCCGGACGCCACGACCACCACAAAGGTGCGCGGGCCGACGAAGGCCGGGAGAGAGCTGTCCTGCCAGAGCACGACGGGCAGGCGCGAGCGGAAGAGCACGCAGTGTCGGGCGATGTCAGCGGCCAGCGCCGCGTCACCGACAGCCGCCAGCAGAACGAGGTCGGCGCGCTCAGCCCCGGCGGGAAGCGGCAGGCCGGCCGCGAGGCGCCAGCCAGCGTCGAGCTGCGCGGAATACGAGTCGATGAGGCTTAGGTAGTTGGAAGAGTCGAGGCCGGCCAATGCAGCAGCCGAGTCGAGGTTGAGCATCCCACGATCCTGAACTTGAACGCTTCGTGCGGTGCCGGCCCGCCCAGAAAGCGATCTGATCACGCGACGGCGATGTGACACTCCCTCCCTGAAGGGTCACGGCGCATCCCCGCGGCGCTGTCAATTGTTCAACCTGTCGCAGAAATCCCCCGGGGTCGCAACACCGGCCTCCCGGCCGATGTCAGGGGGATGCATTGAATTGGCGAACAGAAACGTTGTCGACAGAGTGTAACCGCTATGAAGACGAAAAGTCTCGTTGGGCGGGTCCGGGAAGTACGGGTTACGGCATCCGCAAGGATATGGATTTCGAGCCCGGCAAAAGTACGGGGTGGTAGAGCGTGGAGCG
>CAYZRP010000011.1:65511-67957 GCA_964480865.1 uncultured Anaerolineales bacterium
TGACAGATCGGCGACGGCCTTGGCAGCCTCGCGGCGACGCAGCCCGGTCGCGAGCTGACGGGCGAGTTCGGCGCGCACCTCAGTCTCTTCCCAGCGACGCTGTTCGACCGGACGGGCTCCATCAATCAGCACGGTCACCTCGCCCAGGACCTCGGCGCCTTTGAAGTGCGCCAGGCAGTGGCTCAGCGAGCCGCGCACGAAGGTCTCGTGGAGCTTGGTCACCTCGCGCGCGACGGCGGCTTGCCGATCGCCGAGGACGGCCAGGGCATCCTCGAGCAGGTCCGCCAGCCGATGAGGAGACTCGTAGAGGATGAGCGTGGCCTGGATCTGGGCGACGGCGCCGAGCGCCTCGCGCCGGTCGGAGCTGCGCCGCCCAAGAAAGCCAAGGAAGTAGAAGGAGTCGGTCGGCAGGCCGCTGGCGACGAGCGCGGCCAGAACGGCCGAAGCACCCGGCACCGGCACGACAGCGTGTCCGGCGTCGAGCGCGGCGCGCACGAGCTCCTGGCCGGGATCGGATACGGCCGGCGTGCCCGCATCCGACACGAGCGCGACGTCGCCGCTCTCGAGCGCTGCCAGGATCTGGTCGATGCGTGAGAGCTTGTTGTGCTCGAAATAGCTCAGTGCTGGCGTGGTGAGCTCGAGGTGGTTGAGCAACTGACGCGTCCGCCGGGTGTCTTCGGCAGCGATGAGCGCGACCTCACCCAGGATGCGACGTGCTCGCAGCGTGATGTCCTCGAGGTTGCCGATCGGCGTGGCGACGACGTATAGAGTGCCCATGCGCGTCACTGTATCAGAAGCGAAAGCGGCCAGACGGCGAAGACGAGCGGCGCCAGCGTGGCGGCCAGCCAACCAAAGATCAGACCGATCACGGCCCCGACCACGATGTCTGACAGATAATGCACGCCCATCGCCACGCGGGCGAGCGCGACGAGCGGAGCCCAGATCCACAGGGTTAACGCGAACCAGAACGGCCCGATGAACAACGCCAGGACGGCGAGCATGACCACGCGCGTGGCGTGCCCCGACGGGAACGAGTGCGGGTCGACGGTGCGATACATCTGCCCCCACTCGCCCTGCGGCCGCGGGCGCTTGACAAGATATTTGATCGATTGCACGGCGACCGCTGTGATGGCGATGCCGAAGACGATGACGACAGCGCGGTACTTCCAGGCCGGGTCGGCGATGAGCCAGATGATGAGGCAGCCGATCCCCCAGAACCAGCTGTCACCGGAGTGTGCGAGGAAGATCGCGGCCTGACGGAGCGGCCCGGGCTTTTCGGCGACACGCACACGCTGCGACCAGCGCGCATCGAAGGCGAGCAAGGTTTCCAAACGAGTCCTCTCGATCAGGCTCGGACGGCGAGCGCCCGGGTGACGACCTCGACGTGGTCGGGTCGGTCGACGTCCATGCCGGCCTCAGCGTGCGGGCAGATCAGGGCGCGGCCGCGAACGCCCAGCCGCTTGCCGATGTTCTCCTGCGCCCACTCCAGGCTCAACACGCCGAGCACCGCGCGCCACAGCACGTCGAAACCGACCAGACGCGCCTGGGCAAACACGTTCTTGCGCGCGTCGATGATGCGGCGCCAGGCGGGATTATAGCCGTTGAGGACTCGCAGACTGAGCAGGTTGAGATCGCCGCCGCAGAAGATCCCGTCGCGAAGCTTGAAGTACGTGCGCCTTACACCCGGGAAGCGCGCCTCCATGACGGCCTTCGGCACAAGGTTGTAGTACGCGTCGTGATCGGTCTCAAGCGAAGTGTTGACGTTCCAATCCACGATCGGGGCGGTCAGCAGCGGGATGTCGCTGCTGGTGGCCAGGAGGTGCGTGGGCGGACCGGGCTGCTCGTGCGCCCAGGCCGCGGCCGCTGCCAGGTTGTCGACCAGCGAGCCGTGGTTTGGCAGGAAGCTCAACGGCCTCGTACTATGCAGCCCCGCCACGGCCGGATCGGTTTCAGGCGTGAGCCCGACAATCACGATTGATCGGATCGTCGTCGCGCCGTTGAGAGCGTCCAACACATATTGGATCATCGGCCGCCCGGCGATCTCGAGCAGCGCCTTCGGCCGGCCTTGAGTCTGTGAGTACAAGGGATCGCCCGGCCGCGGCACGCCGCCGGCGGCGAGCAGGGCATCGACGTTCATGGGTGCCTTTCGCAGAGACGAATGACGAAGGTTGAATGGGCTTTCGACTTTTGCTCCACCTGTAACGTGTGAGCACAATAACGTGCAGGCCACCACCTTGTTCGGCTGAACTCGTCGGCTGTGCCTTAGCCCTTTCGCTTATGGTATCCAGAACTCGAGATCCTGCCGTTTCTCCGCATGTCGCGTGTCATCCGCACCGTGTGTCCCCTCGCGCGTGGCGTGTCCCCTCGCGCATGGCGTGTCCCCTCGCGCATGGCGTGTCCCCTCGCGCGTGGCGTGTCCCCTCGCGCGTGGCGTGTCCCCTCGCGC
>CAYZRP010000011.1:68057-90360 GCA_964480865.1 uncultured Anaerolineales bacterium
GACACGCCACGCGCGCGAAGACCAGCGCACTGGATGTCAGGCCTGAAGCAACAGGACACAGCAGCCGTTCTCGCGCACGACACACTCACCATCCGCGAAGACGATGATTGAATGGCCCGTCGTCCGCGTTGTTCGCCCGGCGTCCTTTGTCCTTCGTCATCCGTCCTTGGTCAGCCGTCTTTCGTCCTTCGTCCTCCGTCTCTCGTCCTCCGTCATCATGCCCGATTCAGCTCCGACGCCTCGGGTGCCAGGCCGAGTTCATCGATGGCTTCATCGAGCTCGGAGTCGGTCAACGTCCGGCCGAGCCCACGCGCCGCGATGAGGGCCGCTTCGAACACATTGGTCCCGAAGGTGCGGCCGTTCAGGCGGGGCGTGGTCGTCACGAGGTAGGCGGCGCCGGCTTCGCGGAAGACGTCGACGTCGGCCGACGTGGTGGTATTTGTGACGATGATCTTGCCGTCGAGCCGGGCCGGGCGATGGCGCTTGATGTAGTGGCAGTCGCCGGCGATGACTCCAGCCCAGGCGTACCACTCGCCGAAACGCGGGCGCCACTCGGATTGTGCGGAGCCCGTCGGGTAGATCCACTTGAACGGCAGCCGCCCGACGAGGGGCATCACCAGCGCTGCCACCCGGATCGTGGTTCTGACGCCCCGAAGGGGGATGGGCAGGCCCAAACCGAAGCCCAGGTCGCCGAAGAGCACTTCGTAGCCACGCTCAATGAACCCCTCGGTCAGGCCCCAGCGATCGGTGCCGGCCGTGAAGAGGACGCGCCGCGGGGCCGGGGATTTCAGGGCATCGACCACTTCGGCGGCGCGGCGTTCGAGCGTGCACTTGAGGCCCGTGCCGTCGACGACCGGCGTGCGCTGAACGACCTTCGCGATGTTGGCGATCTCGTGGATGGGATACCAGCGCCCGGCGACACGCAGCCCGAGGTCGGTGCCGCCGATTCCGATCGCGTCCACCATCCCGTCCAATTCGGCCAGGAGCGAACGCATGGCGCGCAGATCGCCGTCGACGCCGCGGCGCTCGAGGCGCACGCGGTGGCCGAGCAACTCGAGCTCCACCACATGATCGCGGCGCGAGTCGCCAAGCGACACAGAGACGACACGTTTCATCACATCCAACCTGAATGACTAATCCTGCCCGGGCGCCGCGCCGGTGGCCAGTACCGCAGCGGAACTGCGCCGGTAGTTGAGCAGATCCGGCGTCGCTGCCGCGACCCAGATCGTCGCGATAACGCAGCCGATGCCTCCGGTGAGCACCGAGATCATCGGCCCGAACGAGCTGGCGACGAGGCCGGCCTCGAGCTCGCCGAGTTGCGGACCGCCGAGGAAGAAGATCATGTTGACGCTGGTCATACGCCCACGTAGTTCATTCGGCGTGCCAAGCTGACGGATGATGTTGCGCAGCACGGCGCTGACCGTGTCAGCGGCGCCTGTGAAGGCCAGGCACAGATACGTCAACCAGAACCAGGTTGACACGCCGAAGGCGATCGTGGCCAGGCCATAGACGAGCACCGAGCCGACCAACACCCGGCCACGGTGCTCGATGCGCTCGATCAGCGGCACCATGGCCACGCTGGCGATCAACGAGCCAAGCGCCGGGGCCGCGGAGAGCACACCATAGCCGTCCGCTCCCACCTTGAGCACATCCTGCGCGTAGAGTGGCAGGAGCGCCATGGCCGACGCGAAGAACGTGGCGAAGAAGTCGAGCAGCATCGACGAGCGGATCATGGGTGTGCCGAAGACGAACCTGAAGCCGTCGCGGATGGCGCCGAAGCTGAACTCGGCGCGCTGCTCCGCCGGGCGCTGCGGCACGTCGCGCATGAACAGCAAGGCCAGGAAGAGGCCCACGAACGAGATCGCGTCGAAGACGTAGGCCCAGCCGACGCCGGCGCGCGCGATCAACAGGCCGCCCAATGCCGGGCCGCCGACCGACGCAACCTGGAACAAGATCATGTTCAGGCTGATCGCGCGTGGCAGTTCCTTGTCGGGCAGCAGAACCGGGAAGAGCGATTGGCGGGCGGGGTTGTCGAACGTGCCGATGCCCGACATCGCTGCCGAGATGATGTAGAGCGAGACCAGGTTGACAGAGTTGGTGAGCGTGAGCGCCGCCAGCGTGATCGAGAACAGGCCGAGGGCACCGTTGACCAGCATGAGGACGCGCCGGCGATCATATCGATCCGCCACAATGCCGGCGAACATCGAAAAGATCACGATCGGGATGATCCGGACAAGGCCGATGGCGCCCAGCGCAAGGGCGCGGTCATTTTCGGCCACCAGCAACGTGACGTGCCAGAGCACGACAGCGTTGCGCATCATCGAACCGAGGATCGACACCAACAGACCAACGAAGAGCAGCCGATAGTTGTAATACCGCAGCGGGCTGAGGGCCGCGGGCAGACGTAACGAGGGCATCCGGCCATTATAACGAGCGGCGCTCCTGGGATAAAGGTTCATTGCCGTGGATTTTGCCGATTTTGAGGGGAATTGATGCCTTTTCACACTCCTGGGCCGGAAGGAAATCCGATCGATGCAATCTGCGTCGAGGCATGGCGGGGCTGTTGTGGCTGGCGCCCGGTACGACCAACAGGGCGGACACAAGGGCCGCCCCTACGGTTGTGCTCATGGGCAATGGGGCGCATCCCGGGTCGACTCCGGCGTTGACAACCGGGCGCGGGCGGCTATGCTTCGATCTCACACGGAGGGGAGCTTGATCTACACCAACATAGCACCCGATGCCGACCTGCTGGCTCGCCTGCGCGCGATGCCCAAGGTCGAGATCCACGTGCATCTTGAAGGCGCGACGGACGCCGAAACGGTCTGGCACATGGCTGAGCGCAATGGCGTCAGCCTTCCGGCGGCTTCGCTCGACGCGTGGAAGTCGTTCTACACGTTCCGCGACTTCACGCATTTCATCGACGTGTACCAGACGGCCGGCGCCTGCATGCGCACGCCCGAGGACTTCGCGTTCATGACCGAACGCTTCCTGGCGATACAGGCCGCGCAGAACATCCTCTACACCGAGGCCTTCTTGAGTGCGTCGCTGCTTGTGGACAAACTCCCGACGCCCGACCTGATCGCGGCGTTCGCCGAGGGGCTGCGACGCGGCGAAGAGCGTTACGGCGTGCGCTGTCGTTTCATCCCCGACATCGCCCGGCATCAGCCCGAGACCCAGTGGCGCGTCCTTGACTTCGTCCTCGCGGGTCGCGAGGCCGGCATCTTCCTCGGCCTCGGCCTGGGCGGCATCGAGGTCGGATACCCGCCCGAGTTGTTCGTCGACGTCTTCGCCGAGGCGCGGCGGCAGGGCCTGCACGTGGTTGCGCACGCCGGCGAGACCGACGGCCCGGCCAGCATCTGGGGCGCATTGCGCAGCCTGCAGGCCGAGCGCATCGGCCACGGCGTCCGCGCCGTCGACGACCCCGATCTCGTGACGCACCTTGCCGAGACCCAGATCCCGCTCGAGGTAAACCCCTACAGCAACTACCGACTCAAGGTCACGCCTGAGAGTCAGCCGCACCCTATTCGCGCCCTTGTCGACGCCGGTGTGCGCGTCACCGTCAACTCCGACGACCCGCCCATGTTCAGCACGGACCTCAACCAGGAATATGCGCTGCTCGCCGCGCAGGGCTTCACCTTCGACGAACTCCAGCGCCTCAACCTCAACGCCGTGGATGTGTGCTTTCTGCCCGAAGCCGAGAAGGCAGAACTGAGGCTCAAGATTGCGGATTGTTGATTGCGGATTGCTGATTAACGCTGACGCGCCAGGCGAGCATGCGTGGGGCCTCTTCGTTATTCCGCAATCCGCAATCCGCAATCCGCAATCAACAATGGGTTACGTTCCCCAATCGCGCAAGTACAAGAAGTCGTACCCGACGGTGCGGCGCGAAACCTTGGCGACAAGGGGCATGACGCGCTTGAAGTGATTGCGGCGGATGCGCTCGACGACCATGTTGACGAAGGCGGCGTCGAAGCCGGCCTCGACGCATTCCTCGGGCTTGTAGCGCAGATCCACCAGCATATACAGCAGGCGATCGACGCCCTCGTACGTCAGGCCCATTTCCTTCTCGTCGGTCTGGCCGGGCCAGAGGTCGGCCGAGGGGGCTTTGTCGAGGATAGAAGCCGGCACGTTCATGGCGCGCGAGAGCTGGCGCACCTGGGTCTTGTACAGGTCGCCGAGCGGGTTGAGCGCGCAGGCCGAGTCGCCGAAGAGCGTGCTGTAGCCGAGCATGATCTCGGTCTTGTTGCCGGTGCCGATCACGAGCCCGCCAAAGGCCGAGCTCTGGTCGTAGAGCACGATCATGCGCGTGCGCGCCATGATGTTGCCGCGGCGCACGTTGCTCATCTCCGGGAACTTCTGCAGGAGCGGCTCGGCCATGTCCGTGATCTCGACCGTCATGTGCTGCACGCCGAGCTGGTCGATCACCTCCTGGGCGTCGGCCATCGACGCGGGCGACGAGGTGCGGTAAGGCATGCGCACCGCCAGCACGTTCTCGGGGCCGAGCGCCTCGGCCGCCAGGAAGCAACTCAGCGCCGAGTCGATCCCGCCCGACAGGCCGATCACGGCCTTCGTCATACCCGTCCGCGTGATCTCCTCGTGCAGGAAACCCGATAAGAGCCGGCGAGCCAGGGTGGTGTTGATGTTCAAGGGGTCGGTCATAAATCACCATTGTTGATTGTCGATTTCTGATTGCTGATTGGGGTCAATCAGCAATCAGAAATCGACAATCAGCAATCTTACTGTCCTTTATCCCTCGCCCCGGCGGCCCCGGCCGTGATGCGCGTGATCTCGCGGGCGACGAGGGCGTGGCGTTCATCGCGCAGAAGGGGCAGGCTGTAGCGCGTGCGATGCAGCTGGTTGAGATCGAGCCGCGTCACCGTCAGGGCTTCGTCGAAGTAGGGCCCCTGGGCGAGCATCTGGCCTTCAGGGTCGAAGACAGCCGAGCCGCCCCAGAAGTTGAAGCCATCTTCGAAGCCGGCTTTGTTGGTGTGGGCCACGAAGGTCGTGAACAGGCTGGCGTAGGCCTGTAGGACGTGTTCGACCCAGCGGGCTGTGTCGGGCCGCGGCTCGTCGGAAAGGCCACGGCCGGGAGACGCGTTCGAGAAGAGCATGACGTCGGCGCCGTCGAGCCAGAGCAGGTACGGGGCCGAGACGTGCCAGAAGTCCTCGCAGATCAGCACGCCGAAGCGCCCGAAGCGCGTGTCGAAGGCGCGCACCGAGTCGCCCCAGGCGAAGAAGCGGCCGTCGTGGAACATCGTGTAGGTCGGCAGGTAGACTTTGTGGTGGACGTGCACGACCTCGCCGCGCGAGATGTAGGCCGCACCGATGAAGAAGCGGCTGCGCGCGTCCTCGTCGACGAAACCGACGACCAGGTCGATCGCGCGGTCGCGAGAGGCCGTCAGGAGTTCCTTGAAGACCGGGTCCTCAGCCGAAGGTTTGTGCGCCACAGTCGGCACCAGGTCCTGCAACACGTACCCGGTCAGCGACAGTTCGGGAAAGACGAGCACGTCGACGTCGCGTTTGGCCGCTTCGTCGATGTACGCCAGATGCTTGTCGAGGTTGGCGCGCACGTCGCCCAGGCGGGTTTTGATCTGAGCGAGGCCGAGGTTGAAAGACGTCATGAAGGACCTTGCTTAATGGATAGAGAGATGAGCAGACGGCGGACCGCGGACGGCAGACGGCAGATCTCGATGGTCGAAGGCGCCTTCGCCCAAACGTCTGCGGTCTGTCGTCCGCCGTCCGCGGTCAAGACAACCAGATGCTGCCGCATCACAGACTCTCTTGAGGCGTCGCTGCGACAGGCTTGCGATTGAGACTCGTCATCCAGGCCAGGCTTGCGATCAGGAGAACGAGCGCGCTGCCGATGACGTCGAGGCGGATGCCGCTGATCGTCGGCGCGGGGTCGCCGCGCAAGAAGCCGAGGATAAAGGCGCCGAGCGCGACCTGTGACAGTGCGAACCAGCCGAGCGCGCCGCTGCCCCAGGCCGAGCGGCGCGCGCCCCAGACAGCCAGCAGAGCCAGCAGGCTCCAGGCGATGCCGACCAGTTGCACCGGCCAGCGCGCCGTCGTCAGGCCGTAAAGGTCGGGCGCGACGCTGGCCAGCCCGGCCGGGAACATGGCCGGGTCGACTTCGACGCCGTAGGCGCAGCTGCCGGCCCAGCAGCCCGTCCAGGCCAGCAGGCCGAAGATCGCCACGGGCAGCGCCAGCGCGTCGAGTATCGGGCCGACGGGCTCGCGGCGCCAGCGCGCGTAGCCGATCAGGCCGAGCACGGCCCCGGCCGCGGCAGCCGACCAACTCAGCCCACCCAGCCAGAAGGCGAACGCCTCGCCCGGCTGACCGGCATAGTAGCCAGCGTGGACGAGCACATAGCCCAATCGCCCGAAGGCCAGCCCGCCGACCAGCGCCGCAAGTCCGGCGTCGACCCAGCGCCCCTTCGAGCGCGCCGGCGCGCGCCAATAGAGGGCCAGCAACGCCACGACCACGGCCAGGTTGAGCAACACAGCATCCGTGTACAGCGTCACGGGGCCGAGGCGGAGCAGGACGGGCAACATAAGGGCATTATACGTGTTTTATTGACACGAACGGAGAGGCGAGGAGCGAGGGGCGAGGGGCGAACACCACCGCGACCTGGCGCGGCAGCGTTCGCCCTTCGCCCTTCGCCCTTCGCTCCCCTCGCCCTCGCTCCTCGCTCCTCGCTCTACGGCTTTCTACCCACCCCCACTTCGTTCATTGACTCGCCTCTGCGTACCCGCTAAAATCGCTCCAATTCAACGCCAAGGAAAAAAGAAGAAATGCCCGAATTTGCGGTCGAACTCCGCAACGTGAGCAAACGTTTCCCGGGGCCGTCCGGTGAGATCGTCACAGCCGTCAACAATGTGACGATGCAAATCAGAGACGGCGAATTCTTCTCGATGCTGGGCCCCTCCGGCTGCGGCAAAACGACGAGCCTGCGCATGATCGCAGGCTTTGAGCTTCCTACCGCCGGCGAGATCTTCATCCACGATCGGCCCATGGGCCACACCCCGCCCTACAAGCGCCCGGTCAACACGGTCTTCCAGAACTACGCGCTCTTCCCGCACATGACCATTGGCCAGAACGTCGGCTTTGGTCTTGAGATGAAGGGCGTCGACCCCAAAGAGATTCAGCGCCGCTCGAGCGAAGCGCTCGAGATGGTGCGCCTCGCTGGCTACGAGAAGCGCATGGCCCGGCAACTCTCGGGCGGCCAACAGCAGCGCGTCGCCCTCGCCCGCGCGCTTGTCAATCATCCCGAAGTGCTCCTGCTGGATGAGCCGCTCGGCGCACTCGACCTCAAGCTCCGCAAGGAGATGCAGCTCGAGCTCAAGCGCCTGCAACGCGAGGTCGGCATCACGTTCGTGTTCGTCACGCACGACCAGGAAGAGGCGCTGACGATGAGCGACCGCGTGGCCGTGATGAGCGCCGGCAACGTCCTGCAGATGGGCGCGGCCAGTGAGATTTACGAGAAGCCCAACTGTCGTTTCGTCGCGGACTTCATCGGGGAGACGAACTTCCTCGACGGCGTCGTCAAGGCCCAGACCGGCCGCGACGTCGACCTCGAGCTGGCCGGCGGGCTGCCCTGCCGCGCCACAGCCGACGAGGGCTCGCAGGTCGTGCCTGGCCAGAAGGTGACCGTGACGATGCGGCCCGAGAAGCTCGGCATCCGACCGTGGGCCGGCGCCGACAACGTCTATGACGGCCGGGTCGAGGAAGTCGTCTACATCGGCACCGACACGCATTACACCGTCGTGCTCGCCGGCGACCAGCGCCTGCGCGTCCGCGAGCAGAACGACGATCCGTATTCGCGGCCGCTGGCCGCCATCGGCGACGCCGTCAAGGTCTACTGCGACGAAGTCTCCGCGCGCGTGCTTACCGAGTAACCATGGCGACCACCGACCTCAACGCCCAACTCGTCGACGCCCCGCCCCGCAACCGCTGGCAAGGCATCCTGCTGGCGCTGCCCGTCACGTTGCTGATGACAGTGCTCCTGGTGGTTCCGCTGTTGATCATCCTGGTGAACTCGTTTGCTCTCCAGGGCCCCGACAACACCATCATCTACTCCTTCAGCATCGACAACTATCTGCGGCTGATGGGCTTTTCAGAGCCGGGCACGTGGGACACGCTCTACATCAACATCCTGGTCCGTTCACTCTGGCTTGCGTTCCAGTCGACCGTGCTCGTGATCCTGGTCGGTTACCCGCTGGCGTATTTCATCGCGCGCGCCCCGCGGCAGCAGCGCAACTTCTGGCTGTTCCTGGTGCTCGTGCCACTCTGGACCAACTTCGTCATCCGTGTCTACGCCTGGATCATGATCCTGCGCAATCAGGGCGTGCTCAACAGCGTGATCGGCTGGCTGGCGAGCCTGGTCGGCCTGCATTTCACGCCGTTCGACCTGTACCCCTCCGACGGCGCCGTGCTGGTCTGCATGGTGTATGAGTTCCTGCCGTTCATGATCCTGCCGATGTTCACGTCGCTCGAGAAGATCGAGGACTCGCTCTACGAAGCCGCGGCGGACCTGGGCGCGAACACCTGGCACACGTTCTGGCGGGTGACCTTCCCGCTCTCCTTGCCCGGCATCGTGGCCGGCACCATTCTGGTCTTCATCCCAGTCATGGGCACCTTCATCGTCTCCGACATCCTCGGCGGGCGGCAGGTGATCCTGGTCGGCAACCTGATCCAGCGCCAGTTCCTCGACGCGCGCGATCCCGTCTTCGGTTCGGCGGCCACGATCGTGCTGATGGTGATGACGCTCGCTGTCACGCTGTACTACACGCGCAAGTTCGGCTTTGCCGAAGAGGCCTTCGGCCGATGACCAAGCGTCGCTCCCCCTGGCTGCTGGCCGTCACGGCGCTGGTCTACGTCTTTTTGTACGCGCCGATCATCGTGCTCGTGATTTTCGCGTTCAACTCGTCGCGCACCAACGTCGTGTTCGAGGGCGTCGTCAACCAGGGCGATTGCGGCGCGTTCTACTGGTTCTGTCAGCTGACCCGCAACCGCGAGCTCGTCTCGGCAGCGCGCAACACCATGCTTGTGGCGTCGATTTCGACTGTCGCGTCGACCGTGATCGGCACGATGGCCGCACTCGCGCTGCAGCGCTACAAATTCCCCGCCAAGGCATATTCCGAGGTGTCGCTGTACATCCCGATCGTCATCCCCGAGATCGTGATGGGCGTAGGCCTGTTGGTCCTGTATTCGGCGCTGTTCGGGATCATTAACAACGCCTTCGGGCTGACCGGCGACAACCGGCTATCGCTTGGCCTGGGCACCGTGATCCTGTCGCACATCGCTTTCAGTGTGCCGTTCGTGGCGCTCGTGGTGCGCGCCCGCCTGCAAGGCTTTGACAAGGCCGTTGAAGAAGCCGCGATGGATCTGTATGCTAACGAATGGACGACCTTCTGGCGCGTGACGTTGCCGATCATCTTCCCGGGCGTGATGTCCGGCGCGCTGCTGGCGTTCACGCTCTCGCTCGACGACTTCATCACGACGTTCTTCACCACGGGCCCGGGCGGCACCACGCTGCCCATCTACGTTTACGGCCTGTTGCGCCGCGTCACCACGCCGGAACTGAACGCCCTGGCGACAGTGTGGATCGTCATCGTGTTTGTCGTGCTCATGCTCTCGCAACTTGCGGGCCGTCGCAACGAAGCGCATTGAGCGCGTCTTCCGTTGGATCGTTTGTCAACACGCCGAGTTGCACACACAGGAGGAGTCCGTTATGAACGCACGTTTCAAGAAATGGGTCGCCGGATGTATGGCGGCCGCGATCGGGCTGGCGGCCTGCGCCCCTGCGGCCGCTCCGAGCGGCGAGCCAGGCAATGGGGAGCCCACATCCGGTGATACCGCCGGCGAGATCGTTGCCTCGTCAGGCTTCGTCTGCCCGGCAGCTAACCCGAAGGTCGAGGTGACCTCGACCGAGCTCAACCTGTTCGTATGGACCGAGTACATTCCGCAAGACATGATCGAGTGCTTCGAGAGGACCTACGGCATCACGGTCAATCGCGAGGAGTACTCGTCGAACGAAGAGCTCGGCGCCAAGCTCGACGCGGGCGGCACCAACTACGACCTGGTCCAACCGACCGACTACTACGTCTCGGTCCTGATCCGCAAAGGCCAGCTTCAGAAACTCGACAAGAGCAAGCTGACCGTGCTCGACACTATGGATCCGCGCTACATGGACCTGGCGTTCGACCCGGGCAATGAGTACACATTGCCCTATCAGGCCGGCACCGACGCGATCGTGGTCAACACGGCCAAGGTGCCCAACCCGCCGACCTCATGGGCGGATCTCTGGAAGCCCGAGTATGTCGATGCTGGCCGCATGGTCTTCCTCGACGACTCGCGCGTCACCATCGGCCTCACACTGCTGACGCTCGGCTACGACGTCAACACGACCGATGAGGCGCAGCTTCAAGAGGCAAAGGCCAGGCTGCTCGAGCTCGCCCCCGGCGTCAAGCTATGGGACAGCGACAGCCCGAAGACGGCGCTCATCGCCGGTGACGTCGACCTCGGCATGACCTGGACCGGCGAGGCCTTCCTGGCGCAGAAAGAAGTGCCCGAGATCCAGTTCGTCTATCCGACCGAGGGCGCGATCTTCTGGCAGGATAACTACGGCATCCCGGTCGACGCGCCGCACGTCGATGCCGCCTATGCCTGGATCAACTACACCTACCAGGGCGACGTGTTTTGGCTGATGTTACGCGACTTCCCGTACGCCAACCCCAATACGGCCGCGCTCGATTACGCCTCGACGGCCGACTTCGAGATCACGGACGTTGACGGCAACGCCACCACGCCCAAGGCCCTGTACGAGGCCTATATGGCGTCGACGATCACAAACGTCCCGGCCGAGGCATTCGCGAACGGCAAGCGCATCCAGGACGTCGGCGAAGCGACTGCTCTGTACGACAGGATCTGGACCGAGATCAAGGGCGGGAACTGACGGAGACTGCGGACCGCGAACCGCAGAGAGACGAACGACGAAGGACGAATGACGAAGGTGGAATGGCCATTCCACCTTCGTCATTCGTCCTTCGTCGTTCGTCCGCCTTCCTGCACCTGCGCCAGAAGATCGGCAACGATGTCTTCAGGCTCCTTCGGCAGCATCGCCCGCTGAAAGTGAAGGATGATCATCAGGGGCATGTCGGCCATCGCCTCCGCCAGGTCGGCGGAGCCCGCAGCATCTGCATCCGGGCTGAACACGCGCTTGAAACGCGCCGTCAGTTCGCCGTACAGAGGCTGCAGCACCGCCCGGCCGCGCGCATCGGCCAGCCACTCGCGCAGCGTCGACTCGGAGTGAAGCAGACACGGAAGCTCGCGGGTCTGGCGCAGCTGAACCGTGACCCGTTGACGGATGTCGGCCGCCGAGGCGCCGATCAAGAGCTCGTAGGCGCCAGCTTCGGCGACCCACTGTTTGTGTGCCGGGTGATAGTAGGCGAAGGCGCGCTCGTCCAGATGAATGGACACTGTCTTCGTTTCTCCGGGCTGCAGGGCGACTTTGGCGAAGCCCTTGAGTTCCTTGCGCGGCCGGGCATAGCCCGACGTGCGCTGGTGCACATACACCTGAACCACCTCGTTGCCGAACACGGACCCTGTGTTCGTCACGTCGACACTGATCCCTACGCCATCGACATCGTTGAAGGTCGCGGTTGAGGCCCTGGCGCTGCGATACTCGAACGTCGTGTAACTCAGGCCGTGCCCAAACGCGAACGACACAGGCATCTCTTTAAGATCGTAATAGCGATAGCCGATGTAGAGGCCCTCGCCGTAACGCACCACGCCGGCCTCGCCGGGCCAGTTGCCGACGGCGGGTGTGTCCGATAGCCGCAGCGGAAACGTCTCGGGCAGCTTACCGCTCGGGTTGACGACGCCGTAGAGCACGTCGGCGACGGCCGAGCCGCCGGCCTGACCCATCATCCAGGCTTCGAGCACCGCCGGCACCTCGTCGATCCAGTCGCCCACGGCGATCGGGGCGCCGTTGTGCAACACGGCCACCGTGCGTGGTTGGGCGTGGACCACAGCCTTGATCAGGTCAGCCTGTTGTGGTGTCAGGTGGAGATCGGCGCGGTCGTAACCCTCCGACTCCTTGGTGGTCGGCAGCGCGATGAACAGGACGGCCACATCGGCGGCTCGCGCCGCGCGGACCGCGTCGGCGATCAGGTCAGGCCGATAGACGTCGTCGGTCGGATAGCCCTCGGCGAACGTGAACTCCACGCCGGGCGCCTGAGCCTGCAGCGCCTGGAAGGGCGCGTCGAGGCGCGTCGGGTTGATGCGCGAACTCCCGCCGCCCTGGAAGTAAGGCTCAGCTGCGGCTCGACCGATCACGGCGATGTGTTGCTGATCCTTGAGCGGCAACAGGCCATCGTTCTTGAGCAGCACCATGCCCTCGCCGGCCACACGACGGGCCAACGCGTGGTGAGCATCGATGTCGAATGTGCCGCCCTTTGGCGTTCGACGCGCTCGCGTGACGGCGCGCAGGATCCGGCATATGGATTCGTTCAACACGTCTTCATGGAGTTCACCGGAGCGGACGGCGTCGACGACGGCGGCCACGCTCGCCTTCTGCGGCCCCGGCATCTCGAGATCGAGCCCGGCTTTGAGCGCCGCCACGCGGTCGTGCACAGCGCCCCAATCTGACACAACGAAGCCGTCGAAGCCCCACTCGTTCCGGAGGATGTCGGTCAGCAGGCCGGCATGTTCGGAGCAGTATGTGCCATTGAGCCGGTTATAGGCGCACATCACCGCCCAGGGCTTCGCGCGCGTCACGACCTTCTCGAATGCCGTCAGATAGATCTCGCGCAGGGGGCGCTCATCGACCTCGACGCTGATCGTCAGACGCTGGAATTCCTGGTTGTTAACGGCGAAGTGCTTGACGGCGGTGCCGACGCCCTTCGATTGAATGCCGTCGATCAGGCCGATCGCCAGCTCGCCGGCCAGGTGCGGATCTTCGGAGAAGTATTCGAAGTTGCGGCCGCCGAGCGGTGAGCGCTTCATGTTGATGCCTGGGCCGAGCAGCACGTCGACGTGCTGGGCGATGGCTTCCGCAGCCAGCGCTTTGCCCATCTCGCGCAGCAGGTCAACGTCCCAGGTGGAGGCCAGGCACGAGGCCGTCGGGAAGCAGGTTGCGGCCAGGCTCGAGGGCGCGATCGTATCGACGTCGACAATGCGCCGAATGCCATGCGGGCCATCCGAGAGGTGCAGCTCGGACACGTTGAGCCGGTCTACCGTCGTGGTCGACCACGCCGTCGCGCCCGTGCACAGCGCCGCTTTTTCTTCAAGGGTGAGTTGTGTGAGGATCCGTTCAATGTCTGACATAGGGTGTCATGGCGATTCTCTCATAGGCCAAACAACCCGCAGTTCCAAAGATGTTTTGGCCGCAGACAAGAGTTCTGGGCGCGCCCACACAGAAGCCCCAGGGCAATCGCGTCTTAATCGGCTCGGCGGGAGAACCTGCCACGCATTTCACGGATTGAAACGAATGAGCACGAAGTCAGTTACAGATTGCGCTGAGAGCTTGAGACTTTTCTTGACGTCCTTCGTGTCAATTCGCGAAATGCGTGGCAAGAAAAGGGTTGTCGACAACAAGACGCGATTGCCCTGACGACAACCTGCCAACCTGTTATTCGGGGCAGGATCAGCTATCATTCAGCGCGCATGTGTCAACCGTTTTTCAAAGGAGAGGAAAGAAATGAACGCTTCCGGGTTTCGTCGTGGACGCCGGACCATGGCCGGCGTGCTGCTGCTGAGCCTGGCTTTTGCCGCCTGTGCCCCTGCATCTGTGCCTGATGAACCGACGACCACTGGCGCCGAAGACGCCAAGGTCACGTCGAACGGCTTCGTCTGCCCCGAGCCGACGCCGCGCGCCGAGGTGACGTCGAAACAGATCAATCTGTTCATGTGGACCGAATATGTGCCGGCCGACATCATCGAATGCTTCGGCCTGGTCTACGGCGTCGAGGTCAACCAGGAGTTCTTCTCATCGAACGAAGAACTCGACGCCAAGCTGCGCGCCGGCGCGAGCGGCTACGACATCGTCCACCCCAGCGACTACATCATCAACGTGATGATCCGCAGTGGTCTGCTCCAGAAGCTCGACAAGTCGAAGCTGCCGAATCTCGTCAATCTCGACCCCGGCTACCTGGCTCTGTATGGTGATCAGGCCGACTACGTTTCGCCCTACCAGCTCGGAACGCAGGCCATCATCTACAACAGCGCGAAGGTGGAGAACCCGCCCAAGAGCTGGGCCGATCTCTGGAGCCCAGAGTACGAAAATCGTCTTGTCATGATCGACGACACGCGCGTCATCATCGGCATGGCGCTGCTCACCCTGGGTTATGACGTCAACACGACGGACCCGGCGCAACTCGCCGAGGCCGAGGCGAAACTCAAGGAACTGGCGAGGAACAACGTCAAGCTGTGGGACAGCGACAGCCCGAAGACGGCGCTCATCGCCGGCGACGCCGACCTCGGCGTGGTCTGGAACGGCGAGGCCTTCCTGGCCAAACAGGAACTCGAGACGATCGAGTACGTCCTGCCGACTGAGGGCGCCATCCTTTTCCAGGACGGCTTCGCCGTGCCGACGAACGCCCCGCACGCCGATGCGGCCTACGCGTGGATGAACTATCTGCTGCAGCCGGACGTGGCGTGGCTGCTGCTCAAAGACTATCCCTACACAGTGCCGAACCGCGCAGCGCTCGACTTCGCCAAGGCGAACCACCCCGACGTCTATGCGGCCTACGCGGACTCCACGATCACCAACGCTTCACCCGAAGACCTGCAGAACACGCACCGCGTCGAAGACGTGGGCGACGCCCTGCAGCTCTACGACCGGGTGTGGACGGAGATCAAGGGCGGGAATTGACGGCGGACGGTAGACCGTAGACCGCGGTCAGTTTTGTGAATCAAGACGAATGACCAAGGACGAACGACGAAAGGCGCCTCTTCCAGAGCACAACCTTCGTCATTCGTCCTTGGTCATTCGTCATCCCCCCAACGCTCGATGAGCCTCGCTCAGCGCTCGATGAGCAGAGCTCAGCGCTCGATGAGCTTAGCTCAGCGCTCGATGAGCAGAGCTCATCGCGTGAACGGGAACATGAAGCGCAGGGTCGCGAGAATCCGTAGGACTGCGTACAACATATCAATCACCTCCCAATGCATAATCGGTTTCGGCCGATGACCGCCCGACCACCGCAGGGGCGGTCGGGAATGATGCCCGAATGGCCAACAACGAACCGGCCAGGATCAGGCATGCGGACGCCAGCCCAAAGAGGCTGAGCGTCTCGCCCAGGTACAGGGCTGCGATCACCGCCGCCCATAGTGGCTCAAGGATGTAGATGAACGCCACAGTCACCGGGCGGAGATGCCGCTGCAACTTCAGGGTGACCGCGTACGGGATCACGTTTGTCACAGTGGCCACGTAGAGCAGCACCCCGCCGTCCGCCAGGGGTTCCAACCGACCAAAGGTGCCAGCCCAATCGCCGAAGGCCAGGCTCTCAACGAACGAGAGCGCCGCGCCGGTGACCAGCACCACGGCCAGCAGGCCAGGCGTGTCGACTTTGGGCCGACTCGTCTCACGATCAGTCTGGAAGATGCTCCAGGCATAGATCCCGGCCGCCAACAGGGCGAACAGGTCGCCGCTGTTGATGCCAAACCAGCCGCCTCCAAAGACGAGGCCGAGCGCACCCGCCAGCGAGAGCCCCGCGGCCGCCCAGATCATGGGGTTGAGCCTCTGGCGGAACATCAACCGCGTGATCAGCGCGCCGATGACGCCGCTCAGCGCACCGAGGAACGTCGTGTTGGTGGCCGACGTGAACCGCAACGCCTGCAGGCCAATCAGAAAAGCCAGGTTGGCGATGACGCCGAGCAGGATGCCCGAGCGGATCGTCTGCCTCGACACTGACCCCGCGCGCCAGAGCAACCCAACGGCCACGGGCACGGCCAACGCTTCGACGCACGCCATGAACACCCACGGGTTGAACCGCTCGAGCACGCTCTTCGCCATCGGGTAGTAGGTGGCGTACAACAACGTATTGACGAACAGAGCAATCAAAGACACTTTGCGCATACCGTCCTGCTTTCGATCGAGCCAAAGGCTCGCGCCGCATCACGCGCTTTGAACGCGAGATGCGCAACGACTTGGCAGCAAAGACGGGCTGGCGCTCCAGCGGGGCTGCTGGACCGAGCGACGGGACATCCAAACCACGGGTTACGTGTAGCCCAATAGCCACACGCCACGCCAGACCACAGAGCGGCCGGCGAGACACGTATACCGATATGCCGTGCCCGCGTCTCGGATTTGAGACGGGTCGGTTTACGGCAGTGTCAGATTGTCAGGGAAGCGATGGCGAAGGTTCAGCAACCTTGGTCCATTCGATCCGTTGTAACCGGTCCATTAGGCTCCGTCGCTACGGCTGGCACAAACATCAGTGCCACATGCGGCCGCGCGTGTCTTCGCTGCTTGTTAGGGCCCTTGACGTGATCTCCTTTTCAGGTTGCCTTTGATGCTGTGTGAGGCCCCGGATCGGAAGGCAAGTCCACCGATCCCGCCTCAAGACCAGTGCGCGCTAGGGATTTGCGCACTGCTGGCGCTGACGCCGGAACATTCGGTAAGGGCCACCTCCCGTGATGCCGTACGCCAACGATTCGACCTGAGTAGCCTATCACACGCCGTACAGGGGCGTCAAGCGGGGAGCGTGAATCCAGCGGATTCCAAGGGGTTTTTGGGGTCAAAGACGAATGACGAAGGACGAACGACGAAGGTTGAATGGCCGCTCAACCTTCGTCGTTCGTCCTTCGTCATTCGTCTGTATCTGTGTTTGCGATCGGCCGTCCACCGTCATTTCAAGATGTCACTTGACGCCAGGTCAACCTTCCCCCTACAATCCAAGTCGATCCTAATTCGACGTTCTGTGGGGGAGAGTGTGCGCGGCGAAAGCCGCCACCACCGAAGGGGCAAACGGCCGGCGACGCGAAGCCCGCTGTGAATCTCTCAGGTCAACGGACCCCTCAGTCTGATCACCTCTGAAAAGCCGGGCCAGCTTCGTGGCCCGCACCGACGGGGCAAGGGCGCCGATCAGCGCCTGAATCTCTCAGGTCGACCACACAGGGGACGCGCGCAGATATCTGCGCGCGTCTTTTTTGTTTGCCATGTATTCAGTGGAGGCTACAACATGAACGTGCCGAGTGATCTGAAGTACGCCAAGAGCGACGAGTGGGTGCGGGTCGAGGGCAACACCGCCACGGTGGGCATCTCGGACTACGCCCAGGACGCCCTCTCCGACATTGTGTATGTCGACCTGCCGCAGGTCGGCGCGTCCTTCGCGGCCGGCGCCGCCTTCGGCTCGGTCGAGTCAGTCAAGGCTCAGTCCGACGTTTACCTCCCCGTCGCCGGCACCGTCACCGCTGTCAACGAGGCGCTCGCACAGACGCCCGAAGTGGTCAACTCCGATCCCTTCGGCGCTGGCTGGCTCGTGAAGCTGACCGTCACCGACGCAGCCGCTCTCGCCTCCCTCATGGACGCCGCCGCCTATGAGGCCTTCTGCGCCAGCCGCGCGCATTGATCTGCAAGGGCTCGCCGATCGCGGCGGTGTGACCGCACAGGCGGCCAGTTTGGGGCGACCGTGTCGTCGCCCGGCCGCCCTCCCGCCCCGAGCCTGAGCCCCTGAAGGATGGATCTTCATGGCCTATTACCCGCACACGACTACCGAGCGCGATGAAATGCTGGCCGCCATCGGCGTCGCCGACATCGACGCGCTCTTCGCCGACATTCCCGAACGCCTGCGCAACCCCAGGCTCAGCGTGCCCGCGGCGCTCTCCGAGATGGAGACCCTGGCCGAGCTGCGTGAGCTCGCCGAGAACAACCACCACGCGGGGAAGAGCGCGCTCTTCCTGGGCGCCGGCGCTTACAACCACTACACACCCGCGATCGTGGACGCCCTTATCCAACGCGGCGAGTTCCTGACCGCCTACACGCCTTACCAGCCCGAGGTCTCGCAGGGCACACTCCAGGCCGTCTTCGAGTACCAGAGCATGGTCGTCGCGCTCACCGGCATGGAAGTCGCCAACGCCAGCCACTACGACGGCGCCACCGCCCTGGCCGAGGCCGTCATTATGGCCAACGAGCATTTCCGTGGCGCACGCCGCAAAGTCGTGCTCAGCCCGACGATCCACCCGCATGCGCGCGGCGTCGTCCGCACTTACACCCAGGGCCTGGATGTTGAAATCGTAAGCGATGACGCGAAGTCGGTGACGCCTGACGCCCTACCCAACCCGGCGGATCTGCTCGCACTCGTCGACGACCAGACCATGATCCTGGCCGTGGCTTACCCGAACTTCCTGGGCCAGATCGACGACCTGAAGGCCCTGGCCGAGGCCGTCCACGCCCGCGGGGCATTGCTGGCGGTGATGACGGACCCGCTCTCCCTGGGCCTGCTCACCCCGCCCGGCCACCTCGGCGCCGATATCGTCTGCGGCGAGGGGCAGGCGCTTGGCCTGCCGCTCTCCTTCGGCGGCCCGTACCTGGGCTTCTTCGCCACCCGCAAGAGCCTCGTGCGCAAGATGGCTGGCCGCGTCGTGGGCGAGACCAAAGACCGCAAAGGCAAGCGCGGTTTCGTGTTGACCCTGGCCACCCGCGAGCAGCACATCCGCCGCGAGCGCGCTTCGTCCAACATCTGCACCAATCAGGGCCTGATGGCCCTGGCTGCTACCATCTACCTGGCGACCCTCGGCAAGAACGGCCTGCGCCAGGTGGCCGAGCTGTGCTGGAACAAGAGCCACTACGCCGCTCAACGGATCGCCCAGATGCCCGGCTACAAGGTCCTTGCGCCGCGGCCGTTCCTCAAGGAGTTCATCGTGGCGTGTCCGCGCCCGGTGGCCGAGATCAACGACCACCTGCTCTACCAGCGCAACATCATCGGCGGCTACGACCTGGGTCGCGACTATCCGGGTCTCGCCAACCACATGCTCGTCTGCGTGACCGAGACCAACACCCGCGAGCAGATCGATGACCTGGTCAGCGCGCTGGGAGATGCAGCGTAGCGATCAGCCCTCAGCGATCAGCGTTCAGCTGACCGCTGACAGCTAACAGCTGACCGGAGCTAAAAGGTGACACATGCTAGAACCTCTCATCTATGATCTCTCGCGGCCCGGGCGGCAAGGTGTGACCCTGCCGGCCTGTGACGTCGAAGCGACCCCGATCCCGTCCGAGCTGGTGCGCGCCGACCTCGATCTACCGGAAGTGGACCAGATGACCGTGGTGCGCCACTTCACGCGCCTGTCGAAGCTCAACATGGGCATCGACACCAACATGTACCCGCTCGGGTCGTGCACGATGAAGTACAACCCGCGCATCAACGAGGTCACGGCCCGCCTGCCCGGCCTCGCGGCCGCGCACCCGATGCAGGATCCCGAGACCGTCCAGGGCTCATTGGCCCTGATGCACACGTTGCAGAACTGGCTGGCTGACATCGGCGGCTTCGCGGCCGTCAGCCTGCAGCCGGCGGCCGGCGCACAGGGCGAGTTGACCGGCGTGCTGATGATGCGCGCCTATCACCGCGACCGCGGCGATTTCAAACGCACCAAGGTCCTGATCCCCAACTCGGCTCACGGCACCAACCCGGCGACGGCCAACATGGCCGGGCTCGAGGTGGTGGAACTGCCGAGCGACCCGCGCGGCAACGTCGATCTTGAAGCGCTCAAGCGCCTGTGCGATGACACGGTGGTCGGGTTGATGATCACCAACCCCAACACGCTCGGGCTGTTCGAGGAGCACGTCGAAGAAGTCGTGGCGGCCGTGCATGCCTGCGGCGGCCTGGTCTACGGCGACGGCGCCAACATGAACGCCATCGTCGGCAAGGTCCGCCCGGGCGACCTGGGCTTCGACGTGTTGCACTACAACCTGCACAAGACCTTCTCGACTCCGCACGGCGGCGGCGGCCCGGGCTCTGGCCCGGTGGGCGTCTCTGCCCGCCTCAAGGATTTCCTGCCCGGACCGGTGGTTGCGCGCGTCGAGGATTCGCTCGACCATCAGCCCGCGCACTACAGCCTTGTGACGCCGCCCAAGTCGATCGGCCGCATGAAGTCGTTCTGGGGCAACTTCGGCATGCTGATCCGCGCGTATACGTACATCCGCGCGAACGGGGCTGAAGGCCTGAAGGGCAACAGCGAGTACGCGGTGCTCAATGCCAACTACCTGCGCGCCAAACTCGAGGACGTGTATCACCTGCCCTACGGACGCACGTGCAAGCACGAGTTCGTGGTGGAAGGCGTGTGGCACGACGCGCCCGGCGTGCATGCGCTGGACATCTCGAAGCGCCTGGTGGATTACGGCTTCCACGCGCCGACGAACTACTTCCCCCTGATCGTGCACGAAGCGTTGATGATCGAGCCGACCGAGACCGAAACCCGCGAGACGCTCGACATCTTCATCGATGCCTTGCGCAAGATCGCCGAGGAGGCGCACACGCAGCCCGAGCTTTTGCAGGGCGCGCCGCACACCGCTCCGATTTCGCGTCTGGACGAGGTTGCTGCGGCCAAACAGCTCGTGCTGTGCTGCCGCCCGACGAACTTGCCAACGCCGGCGTGAAAGAGACCGCGGACGGCAGACCGCAGACCGCGGTTGGCTGAACGACAGAGGCGCGTGGGCGATCGCTCACGCGCCTTTGTGTTTGCGGGGAAATGGACCAGGCGGACGGGCAACGATCTTCGGGGTCCGGCGGCTAGACAGACGACGCGTGCGTCGCCCGTACGACTTAATGGCGGGCATAGATGTTTGGTGTTGTCCTTCGTCCTTCGCTCCTCGCCCTTCGCTCCTCGCTCCCGCCCTCTCCGGAGATTCTCATGAACGGGTGCTAGAATCGCGCATTCATCTGCTGCCCATCATCCCTGGAGGCCGTATGTCCCGCTGGCCCATCGCTCGATTGATCGCTGCTGGCCTGGCTGCCGCCCTCACCACGACCGCGTGTCTGCCCGGCACTCTTAACCTGCCTCTGCCGTCGATCGACGTCGACCGGATCACAAACCAGAACGGCATGATTGCCTATCTGGGCGATGACGGCAATATCTACATCGCCAATCCGCTCGACACATCCACAGACGCACGGCCCATCCGCGTGACAGACGACGCCAAAGCGCCAGCGTCGGAGGGTTCGGATCCTTATCTCATGTATGGGCTGCCGAGTTGGTCGCCAGACGGCAAGTATCTGGCGTTCTCGGCTGTGGGCGGCTCAGGCCAGACGTTCCCGACGACCAATCAGGTCGTGCTCGTCAACCGCGACGGCCAGGAGGCGCATGCCGCCTACGACGGTGAACACTGGCCGATTTATTACAACTGGTCGCCCAACAGCTCGCAATTGGGTGTCCTGACCCAATCGGCTCAGGGGCAGACCTTCGCGCTTCGACGTGTCGGCATCGAGGGGGATGGCGGCGAGGCCATCGACACCGGCGTGCCGCTCTTCTGGGCCTGGTCTCCGGACGGCGGCACGATGCTCGTGCACGCGAGCAACACGCGCCTGGCGGCCCTGCAACTCGGCAGCGTCGTGCAGGAGCGCGATCTTGGCCTTCAGCTCGGCGCATTCCAGGCCCCGGCGATCTCGCCCGACGGCCTGAACGCCCTCGCGGCCGTCGCTCTCAACGCGACGACACAGCAGTTGGTGCGCATCGACCTCGGCAGTGGGGACGTCAACCCCCTGATCGAAGTCGGCAGCGAAGTCTCCTTCAACTGGAGCCCGGACGGCAACCGCGTGGCCCTGATCGCGCGCTCGACCGACAACAAATACAACTTCCCGGCCGGCCCGCTCACGGTGCTCAGTTCTGGCAATGGCGCCGTGGAGACCACGGTCGACGAGGATGTGATCGCGTTCTTCTGGGCGCCGAACGGCAAGCGTCTTGCCTACCTGGCCCTGATCGACCCGAAGGACGGCTCAGCCTTCCCCAACATCACGTTGAAGCTGCTCGACGTCGGTGGCTGGACGCCGCGCGAGATCGTCGCGATCTCGCCTACCAACGAGTTCATGAGCCAGATCGTGCCGCTCTTCGATCAGTTCAGCCAGTCGACGACGCCCTGGAGCCCGGACAGCAGTTCGTTCGTGCTGACCATTCAGGAGAGTTCGTCTTCGACCGGCGTCTATCAGATCAACCTCGACGGCGCCAGCGGCGGCCGACGCATCGGTTCCGGCCCGGTCGCCTTCTGGTCGTCGAAGTAACCGCCAACCTTGAGACACGAAAAAGCCCCGGAGAGATCCGGGGCTTTTTCGTGTCTCAAGGTTGGTTTACGTGGCCGGTGGTTCAGGTTCG
>CAYZRP010000012.1:0-88922 GCA_964480865.1 uncultured Anaerolineales bacterium
CTGGCGCGGACCGACATCGAGACCTGGGTCGCGTATCTGGGCGGCGCCCCGTGCGGCTTCTTCGAACTGCAGCATGAGCCTGGTCCCGACGTCCAGATCCAATACTTCGGGCTTTTCAGGGACTTTTTCGGGCGTGGGATCGGTGGCCCGTTGTTGACGGCGGCCCTGGAGCGCGCCTGGAGCAGCGGACCACGCCGGGTATGGGTGCACACCTGCACGCTTGATCACGCCGCCGCCCTGCCCAATTATGAATCTCGTGGCTTCCGGGTGTATAACCGGGAGTTGATTCGCCAGACCGTCACCGACGAGCCGCCCCGTTTTTGGCCCCGCTCCGACGCGACGGCGGCGACCGAGGACACTGTGGCATGACCTCACAGTCTTTGGCTCACGACACCGATCGAGCTGAGCACGATTGGCGTGCAGCACTCGATCTGATCCGACAGGCAGGCTCTCGCTTCAATCGCCTTGGCGCGCAGACGTCGTTGCCTGAGGCGCTGCGTCTCATTGCAGAGACGGCAGTGCAACTGATCGGTCCGGGCGCCTCGGCCGTGATCTATCTCTTCGACGCCGAGCGAAACGCCTTCGACAGGCACTCCCGCGTGTCGGCTGGCGAGGCGCAGGCCGTGACGCGTGACCTGCAGCGCGGCGGCAGCGCGGCCGGTGATGATTACCCGCGGCCCAACGGCGTCGGCATGGCCGCGATCCGCTCGCGCGACCGCGTGCTGTCGTACGAAAGCGGTCGACCCTTCCACCCGCTGAAACATGCCGCCGGCATCCGCACCGCCGCCTGCTACCCGCTGCTGGTCGGCGAGCAGGCCGTGGGCGCGCTCTATCTCGATCTGCGCGATGAGCGCCGCTTCACAGAGGACGAGCTGCGCATGCTCGACACCCTTGTCGCGCTGGCGGCAGTCGCGATCTACAACACGCGCCAGTTCGAGGGCGTCAATCGCGCGCTCGAGCGCAAGGTCGCGGAGCTGACTCGCCTGCAGGACGCGGCGTCGCTGATCAGCTCGCGCCGCAACCTCGATGACACCCTGGCTCAGATCCTCAACAGCGCACTGGCCCTGATCGGCGGCGAGTTCGGATCGTTCCGGCTGATGGAGCGCAAGTCCAACGCGTTGCGCCTGATCACGGTCAGCCCGGCCCAGAACACCGAAGAAGACACGCCGCTGCCGGTTGAGGAGTCGGCCAGTGTCATGAGCTGGGTCGCCTATCATCGACACACGGCCCGCATCGGCGATCTCAACGTGGAGCCGTGGCGCGACATCTACCGCCCACTGCTGCCCGACCGCCTGATGCGCTCCGAGCTGGCCGTGCCGATCTTCGGCCCGGGCAACTCGCTGTTGGGCGTCCTCAACGTCGAAAGCCCGCGCCCGCACGCCTTCAGCCCGGACGATCAATCCGCGATCGAGGCCTTCGCAGCCCAGGCCAGCATCGCGATTCAGGAAGCCCAACTGCTGCTGGCGATCGTCGAGATCACGGATGAACTGGCCCGGCGTTCGCCCAGCCAGCTGCTCGATCTGCTGATCGAACGCGCCTGCGATCTGCTCAACGTCGCGCACGCAGCGGTGTGGGAGGTCGACCGGGCCACCGCCGACATGCTCGTGCTGCGTTCGGCCAACTTCGATTCGTTCTCACAGTATCGCGTCCCCATTCGCGGCAGCCTGCTCGGCGAAGCGCTCAAGTCCCGCAAGCCGATCTACACGGCTGACATGTCGACGGATCCCTTGATCACGCGTCGGAAGCTTTCGACGCAACTGCGCTGGGTGTCGGCCGTCGTCATGCCCCTGATTGGTCGCGACGGTGTGCCGCGCGGCGCGTTCGGCGTGTACAGCCAGACGCCGCGGGTGTTCAACGACTGGGAGATGCGTCTGCTCACGGCGCTGGCCAACCACGCCGCCGTGGCCTTCCAGCAAGCCGAGGCGCTCGCGCAGGTGAAGCTCGCGCAGGAACGACAGGCTGTAGCCGAGACCTTTGCCGTGCTCGGCGACGTCGCCGCGAATCTGATCCACCGCGTCAACAACATGGTCGGCGTCATCCCGGCGTTGACCCAGAGCCTGACCGAGAAGCGCCCCGACCTGCTCGGCGATCCGGTGGCGGCCAAGAAGTTGGCCGACATCGCGGCCAGCGCGCGCCAGGCTATGACGACGGCGCGCGAGAGCGTCGCGTATCTGCGGCCGTTCCAGATCGGGCCGGTCAGCGTCAAGGCCGCCTACACGGGCGCTGTCCAGCGCATCGAGCGGCCCGAGAACATCCAGATCTCGAGCGTCGGCCTCGGGCGTCTGCCGCTCGTGCTGGCGGGCGAAGAACAACTCAGGCTTGTGTTGGTGAACCTGATCGAAAACGCCATCGAGGCCCTCGGCGACGCGCCGGGCCGGATCGTCACACGCGGCCAGGTCGTCAGCGACATCCTCGACCCGACCACGCGTTGGGTTGAGCTCGTCGTGTCAGACTCGGGCCCGGGCGTGCCGGAAGAGGTGCGCGACAGGATCTTCGACGCGACCTTTTCGACGCGCGGCGGCGGGCGTAAGCTGGGCTTCGGGCTGTGGTGGGTCAAGTCGTGGGTCCAGCGCTTTGGCGGGAGCATCGTCCTCGCCGAGCAGACCCTCAACAGCCGGCAATCGCCGATGGGATGCACGTTCGTCATTCGCTTGCCCCCGGCCAAGGCCGAGGGCTGAGAGAGAATTCATTCAGCGCGGGTTACCGCAGAAGGCAGCAGCAAGAACATGGAGAAGCAGATCGTCCTCGTGATCGAAGACAACGCGCAATGGCGCGAGATGTACGCCGAGTTATTGCCTGAACCCGCGTATGAACTGCGCTTCGCGGCGAGCTACGCCGAGGGGCGTGGCGAGCTACAGCGTGGCAACTTCCACCTCGCCATCGTCGACCTCAACCTGGCCAGCTCCGACGCGCGCCAGGACAACCGCGACGGCTATCGCTTGCTCCAGGCCTCCCAGCAACGCCGGGTGCCGACGATCGTGGTCAGCGGCATGGACGATCCCGATGAGGTCGATCGCGCCTACGAAGAGCACGGCGTGTTCGCGTTCGTCGAGAAGGCTCTGTTTGATCGCAAGGCCTTCCAGCAGCTGGCGGCCGATGCGGTGCGCATGGGCACGACGGCGCCCGCTGACCAGGAGACGCCGGCGCAACTTCAGGAGCTCACCGATCGGGAGCGCGAAGTGTTGCTGCTCATGGCCCAGGGCTACACCAACCGCCAGATCGGCGAGGCACTCCTGATCACGCCCAACACCGTCAAGAAGCACGTCGACCACATCCTGCAGAAGCTGCGCGTCAGCAACCGCGCCGGCGCCGTGTCGGTGGCGTTGCAGGCCGGCATGCGCCCGACGTCGCGGCCGGGGGAGTAAGGGGCGAAGAGCGAAGAGCGTGGAGCGTGGAGCGAGGGGCGAAGAGCGTATTGTTCGATGCGCTGCTGCTGTGCAGTAGCGACGCATCGAACAAGGCGCGCCTCGCTCTTCGCTCTTCGCCCCTCGCCCCTCGATCTTTGCTCTTCCTGTACACAATGCCCAGCCAGGTGGCTTGATCTTTCTTTGACACACCTGGCCCAATGAGGTGATCGTCGCGACGGGCAAGGTCGATATACTGCCGTCACCTGAAGGTCTGAACTGCATACAACAACCGCGAGGTTGCGGGCCCGGACGCCCTTGGCACTCACTGCCAGGGGCGTTTTTCGTTATGGGGCATAGCAGCAGACTCCGCCGAGGGCCACGTCCAAGACGCCGGGGCACCTGTTCATCTTTCTTCATTCATCCCGAGGAGACCTGAACGATGCGTACTTTGACACGACACCGACGTTGGCTCATCCCGGTGCTCACGGCGCTGGTGCTGCTGGCCGTCGCAGCCCCGGTTTTCGCCGATGACCCGGATCCCGTGGCGATGGTGAACGACACCAACACGTCCTTGAACATCATGTGGATGCTGATTGGCGGCTTCCTGGTGTTCTTCATGCAGGCCGGTTTCGCCCTGGTCGAGACCGGCTTCACGCGCGCCAAGAACGTCGCGCACACCATGATGATGAACATGATGGTGTTCTGTATCGGCGCCATCGGTTACTTTGCGACGGGCTTTGCGTTCCAGTTCGGCGGCGTCAACTTCACCTGGCCGGATATCAATGGCCTGGGTGAATGGGCCCACTCGCCCGTAACGCTTGGCAGCTGGGTGGACGCGGCCGGCAACGCCCTCCTGGCCACTCCGCTCATCGCGATCGGCCAGCACGGCATCCTCGGCGGCAGCGGCTTCTTCCTGATGGGCCTGGGCGGCAGCACCGGCATCCTGGCCTTCTTCCTGTTCCAGATGGTCTTCATGGACACGGCCGCGACAATCCCGACCGGCTCGATGGCCGAACGTCTGAAGTTCTCGGGCTTCGTCCTGATGAGCCTGTGGGTCTCCATGGTCATCTACCCGATGGTCGCCGGGTGGGTCTGGGGCGGCGGTTGGCTTCAGAATATTGGCCGCACGATGGGCCTGGGCAACGGCGCGGTCGACTTCGCCGGCTCCGGCCCGGTGCACACGATCGGCGGCGCTATCGCTCTGGCGGGCGCGATGGTGATCGGCCCGCGCATCGGCAAGTTCAACAAGGACGGTTCAGCCAACGCCATTCCCGGGCACAACATCCCGATGGGCGTCCTTGGTACGATCATCCTTTTCTTCGGCTGGTTCGGGTTCAACCCCGGTTCATCGCTCGGCTTCCTGGGCGGCTTCGGTGCCCTCGCGGTCAATGCGGCGGTGAACACGCTCCTCGCTGGCGCTTTTGGCGGCGTGGCGGCGATGGCTTACATGTGGCTGGTCAGCCCGGCCAAGAAGCCCGATCCTGGCATGTCGGTCAACGGCATCCTCGCGGGCCTGGTGGCGATCACGGCGCCCTGCGCGTTCGTCGATCCGATCTCGGCCTCGATCATCGGCGTCATTGGTGGCGTGCTGGTTTGCCTGGTGTCGGTCTGGCTCGAGCAGGCCAAGATCGACGATCCAGTGGGCGCGGTGCCCGTGCACTTCGCAAACGGCGTCTGGGGCGTGATCGCCGTGGGCCTGTTCGCCAATGGGAACCCCAACACAGCCGGTTGGAACGGCGTCAGCACGACCGTCACGGGCCTGTTCTACGGCGGCGGCTTCGGCCAGCTTGGTGCGCAGATCGTTGAAGCCGTGGCGATCGTTGCCGTCGTCTGGGGCCTGAGCTACGTCGTCTTCCTGGGCATCAAGTCCGTCGGCTTGCTGCGCAGCGACGTCGAGCATGAGCTGCAGGGCCTGGACATCCCCGAGATGGGCGCGCTCGGCTATCCCAAGGACTTCGAGCCCAGCACTGAGGCGGTGCGTGAGGCTTTGAAGGGCGCCAAGGCCGGCGCGACTGTCCCGGCCTCGGGCGACTGAGTTTCGGTTCGGCCGTTTACACAGGAGTTGGGCCCGATCAATCACGACTTCGGCCGTGATTGATCGGGCCCTTCGATTCGGGTCGAAGCCGGGCGCGTCGCCGCGGCCGAGCGGCTCATGCGCCTGCAGCGCTCACCGCAGTACCTAACCGACTCCCACGTCAGCGCCCACTTCTTGCGCCAGGTCACGGGGCGGCCACAGACCACGCAAGTCCTGGTCGGCAGGTGCTGCTTCTTCACTCCACGCATCGTTCACCTTACGAAAACCTCAGGGGCGCCGGACGACCGGTAAATGCAGTCGCTCGGTCTGACTCGGCGAGAACGTCGGCGGCGGCATCGGTGTCGCCACCGTTCCACCGTAGCGGTAGGCCCACGTGCGTCGACCGGAAGCCCCGTCGGTGATGAAGACATAGACGCCATCCACCGGATCGAAACCGATGGCGTGAAACGCCTGAGTGCCGATGGTCGTGATGCCCGGCGCTGACTGGATCACCATCGTCCGGCTCGTCCAGGTGTTGTTGACCGGGTTATAGGCATGGAACACGCCATCGCGAACACCACCGCCAATCAGGCCGTTGACCGTGTCGTAGACCCAGCCGCTCTCGTCCGAGTCGGGCGCATTACCCGGTGTTGGCAGTTGCGTCACGGTCGACGCCGACCAATCGCTGCGGTTGAGTTGAACCTCAAAGACAAGCGTCGGATTTCCGCGCGCGAAGTAGTACAGGCGCTGGTTCGGTGGATAGTACGTCAGGTTGTTGGCGTAGCCCAGGTCCGTCGCCAGGGGATTCGAGAACTGATCGAGCGCCTGGATCGTGGTGTGCGTCACCGGATCAAGGATCCACAGACCATAGGCGCTCAGGATCACGACCTTGCCCGAGACGGGATCATACTCGGCGCTGGCGAGCCCATCCCACGGCGTCTCACGATCCTCGATGTGCCATGCCCCGGCGCTGAGGTCATAGGCCGTGTACTTCTTCGGCAGATAGAACGGATCAGATCCGGTGCCCGGGTCGATCTCGGGTGTACAGAAACCGCGGCCGTTCGTGCCGGCCAGCACCAGGAACTCGCCCGTGTTCTCGGCGACGACGTTCAGGTCGTAGGTGTGGCGCGAGAACGGATGGCCGGTCGTCGACCAACGCATCAGGGGTTTATCCATATTGCCGAGGGTCATGTCCGCGCACAGCGTCGATGGGTAGGCGCTTGACCACTTGAGTGTGGCGAAGTCGAACATCGACAGGTCGTCGCGGAAGGTTGCGGAATGCCCGCCGCCAAACATGACGAAGCGATGGTGGGCCGTGTCGTATACGAACCCGCTGTAATCCGTGATGCTCTCGCAGTAGTACGAGTCGTCCACGGGCTGATCGCACCCATACTCACCCAGGTCGAGGGCCGTGTTCGCCGGGATCGCCATCAAGGTGGCGTTCTGGGCTCCGGCCACAGCCCGCGGTGGGCTGCCTGCCATCGCAGCCGCCAGGAAGCCGAACCCCAGCCCGGCAGCCACCAGGGTCGTTGTCAGGCGTCGTCGACTCAGGTGATGTTTCATGGGAGCCCCGGGAACCGGCGAATGACGGTCAGGTACAGGCGCTCCGTTTGCTCAGGGGTCGGCGTGGGCACCACCCCGGCGATGCGCGGAACGATGGCGAACGCCGGCGACTCGCTGTAGGTGGGCTTGACGCTTCGGCTCATGAAGGTCGCCCACGCCTGGTCGGCGCCGGCGATGCCCGACTGCACTGCGACGGCCAACGCCGGCTGCATGTTCGACGGATAGCCGGCGTCGCTGTACGAGTAGCCGGACATCTCACCGGCCGTGAGCGGTGGATCGAAAGCATTGCCCATGGCGACGCTGCCGCACGACTGGGCGCGCACCGTCGGCTCGATGGTGGCTGCATAAGCCTGCGCGAAGGTCGTGTAGTCGGGAGACGACTCCGAATCGCGGACCAGGAGGTAGTACGAGGCGCCGGAGATCCAACACACGCCGGGCGCCGTCATCCGGCCGACCGAGAAGCGCGCCTTGTAATCGAGGATCGGCTTCCAGGTCGTGAACCCGAGATCGACGATGTAGCCGACAGCCCAGGTGAAGAAGTCGTCCTGCCAGGGCGCCACGCCCCGGCCGTTGTCGTAGGCATAGGCATAGCCGCTCGGGTTGAAGCCGAGTTGATTGGCGCCGGCGCCAAGGAACTCGGTGGCGTACCAGATCCGGTTGAACTCCAATCGATCGACGAAGTAGCTCTTCAACGGGTGGCCGTCCGGCGTGATGTAGGCTGCTTCAGCCAGCCCGCGCAATGACCAGGCCTGGCCACGGATCTGTCCCCAGTGCAGCAGCCCCTGTTCGAATCCGCGATAGTACGGGTTCGACTCGAGCAGGTTGTAGTTCGCCCAGAACTGTAACTCCTCAAGGTAATACTCATCGCCGGTGATGAGATACGGGAGATAGGCCAGCGAAGGTTGATGCGCGGAGTCGGGCGCGTAAGGCGTCGCGCAGTCACCGACACAATCCGGAAAGGCCTCGGAGATGCCTGTGTGGGGGTTGACCTGATCGCCAGGGTTCCCGAGCAGCGACATGTATGGATAGTCGGCCAGGGACACCGGCCGGTCGGTGTTCTGGTCGCGGTAATGGATCGGCCAGCTCCCGGCCAGATCGCCGACGCCGAGCGTGGCCACTCTGGCGCGGTGGTCCATTGAGATCAGGTATTGGGCGGCCCAACCGGGCAACGGTCCGATGTCGCGTCGACCGCCCGTCATCGGCATGTAAGGCTCCACAAGGCCGGGGCCCATCGGACCTGTGTCGGCCCCGGTCGTCCACTCACTCCACAGCGCTGTCAGGTCTGCCTCCTGAACCACAACACCCAGGTCGTACGCCGGTACAGCGCGGCTGCCGATTAGCGAGTCGCGATCGTAACGGACCTCGACGGCCGGCTCCGCGCCCCACCAGAAGACCTTGCGCCAGCGCGATAGGCTGTAGTGTTTGAGCCCGGAGCGAGAGTAGACAGTTGCTCCACCAACGCTGACGTTGGCATCATACGTGAAGGACTGCGGCGAGGGCGCGAAGGCCCAGTTGTTCTCGACAGTCAGATCGACGCGCACGCGGCTCAGTCCCTGGTACGCGCGGACGTTGAAACGCGCCACGAGATGCGGATGCGCCTGGCCGCCGCCTGTGCGAAACGGCGCGATCAATCGCCATTCGGTGACCAGCGGGCCTTGCAGCCAGGTCTGGCTAGAGTTGGCCTGGAGCAACTCGCGCGCGGAAGCGCGGTAGGCCACCCCGCCGATAGTGAGAGTCGCGACGGCGTCGAAGGATGTAGCCAGGAGCGCGCTGGCCGCGATCGGCGTCCCGCTGCCTGGCGAGGCTGCCGTCAGGGAGAGCGGTGAGACGTTGTGGGCTGCCAGGCTTGGCACGATCGCGGTGAGGACGGCATGCCGCAAGGAGCCATCGGCGTGCGTGGCCTTGACGTCGACCTGCAGCGGCACCTGGTCGCCGTTGTACGACGCCGCCAGAGACTGCCCGGCGGGCAGAGCGCCCGGGGAGAATACCTGCCCAAACGTCACCGGCACCGCCGATTGAGATTGGGCGCTGAGGCTGACGAGCGCATTCAGCGGCAGCGGGAGGGCCAATGGCGCATCCCTGGTCGGTTGGCCGTTGGCTGGTAGCGTCGGCACAAACGTGGCAAGCGCTGTGACCCACACAAGGATCAGGCGGGGCAGATGACGAGTCATACAGGCAGGTTCCTCTGCGCCGAGTGTAGCGCCCTGCCCGCCGTCACACATCCGAAAAAGCCCGTGCGTCTGACTCAGCAGATCGGAAGTCAGACAACCTCTACTACCCCTTTTACCCACACAAAACAATGGCCCGGGGGCGTGGCGACGATTCCTCTCATTAATAATACTTTATCTAGAATCCGTGATCGTTTGCAGCCGCAATAACGCAGGAGTCTGACCATGAAGTCGGAGTCATCCCCCTTCACCCCTCGGTTCGAGCGTGGCAACTGCGGTATGGGTTTTGTGGCCGACATTCATGGCCGGGCCAGCCACGAGATCGTGATGGCGGGCCTTGAGGGTCTCGAGAACCTCGAACACCGCGGCGCTCTTTCGGCAGACTCCTCCACCGGCGATGGTGCCGGCATCCTCACCCCGATCCCGACAACGTTCTTCTCGAAGACGGCCCAGGCCCTGAGTGGGCGCACGCCCGACCGGTTGGGTGTGGGCATGTTCTTCTTCCGACCCGGCACCGAGCCCGAGTGTCGGCGCCAACTCGAAGAGGCCGCGCACTACAACGGCCTGACGGTGCTGGCCTGGCGGCCCGTGCCCGTGGCGCCCGAGGCGCTCGGCGAACGCGCGCGCAAGATGATGCCCGTGATCGAGCAGGCCCTGCTCACGCCGACCGGCTCGCTGTCGGCCGAGGCCTTCGAACACGCGCTGTACCTGGCGCGTAAGCGCTTCGAGCGCGCGGCCACGCCCTCCGGCGCGTATGTGCCGTCGATGTCGAGCCGCACGATCGTGTACAAGGGCCTGCTCAACGCCCCACAGATCGCGGCCTTCTATCAGGATCTGCGCGACGAAGACTTCGCGGTCAGCCAGATCGTCTTCCACCAGCGCTACAGCACGAACACCCTGCCCACCTGGGAACGCGCGCAGCCCTTCCGTGTCCTGGCCCACAACGGCGAGATCAACACACTGCAGGGCAACATCAACTGGATGAAGTCACGCGAGCCGATGCTCAACACGAGTTGGGCCTCCGCCAGCGACCTGCGCCCGGTCGTCGACGAACGCGGCTCGGACTCGGCCATGCTCGACAACGTCATCGAGCTGCTCAACTTCGGCGGCCGCGATGTCCACCATGCCATCACGTTGCTCGTGCCACCGGCCTGGGAAGCGATCCCGGATCTGCCGGAAGCCGTGCGCGACCTTTACGAGTACCACACCTGTTTGACCGAACCGTGGGATGGCCCGGCCGGTCTGGTCTTCTCGGACGGCGTCCGCGTCGGCGCGGCGCTCGACCGAAACGGATTGCGGCCCTGTCGTTACACGGTGACTGAAGACGGGCTCGTCGTCGCGGGCTCCGAGACCGGCATTCTGCCGATCGAGGAGACCCGCGTTCGTGTTAAAGGCAAACTCGGCCCCGGCCAGATGGTCCTCGTCGACACGCATATGGGCGCCTTCTACAAGGATAGCCGGATCAAGGCCGAGCTGGCGATGCGTAAGCCGTACGGCCTGTGGGTGCGCGAGCACATCCGCCGCCTGCCGACCAACCTGCCCCGCACCGACATCCGACCGGCGCCGGCCGAGCCGCTTATCACACGGCAGGCCGCCTTCGGCTACACGGGCGAGGAGCTCGTCATGGTGCTGCGGCCGATGGTCGACGACGGCGTCGAGCCGATCGGCTCCATGGGCGACGACACACCAGCAGCGATCCTGTCTGACAAGCCGCGCCCGCTCTTCTCGTATTTCCGCCAGCGCTTCGCCGAGGTGACCAATCCGCCGATCGACTCGCTGCGCGAGAAGGTCGTGATGTCGCTCAAGACGCAGCTTGGCGCGCGCCGCAACCTCCTGGCGGAGACGCCCGGTCAGGCCGACCTGCTCGAGCTGTCGTCGCCGATCCTCGGGCTGGCCGAACTGACGGCCATCCGACAGGATCCGGCACTGCACGCCGCGACCATCAGCACGCTCTTCCCGGCGGCTGAGGGCCTGACCGGCTTCAAGGCCGCGCTGGACCGGATCCGCTCGGAGGCTGAGACAGCCGTGCGCAACGGCGCCGAGGTTGTGGTGCTGTCGGACGTCGGCGTCAATGCCGAGCACGCTTTCGTGCCCAGCCTGCTTGCGCTGGGGGCCACGCACAATCACCTGCTTCGGCTCGACCTACGGACGCGCGTGGACTTCATCATCGAGACCGGCGAGGCGCGCGAGGTCCATCACTTCGCCTGTCTGATCGGCTACGGCGCCGCCGCGATCCATCCGTACCTGGCGATCGAGACCGCCGTCGAGCTCGGCCGCACGTTGTCGCGCGAGACCGCGATCACAAACTACCTGCATGCCGCTGAGTACGGCCTGCTCAAGATCATGTCCAAGATGGGCATCAGCACGGTCGACGCCTACTCGGGCGCCCAGATCTTCGAGGCAGTCGGCATCGACGGCGACGTCATCGACGCCTACTTCACGGGAACGGCCGCGCACATCAGCGGCCTGAGCGTCGAAGGCATCGGCAAGATCGCGCTGGCCTGGCATGCAGCCGGCTTTGGCGGCGAGAAAGCGACGCTCGACAGCCGGGGCTACTACAAGTTCAAGCGCGAGGGCGAGCTCCACGCCTGGAACCCGGACGTCGTTCGCGCACTGCATCTCGCGGTACGCACGGAGGACGCGCTCGACGGCAACTGGGCCAACGGCTATGCCAGCTACAAGCGCTATGCCGAGCTTGTTCATCAGCGCCCGCCGGTCGACCCGCGCGACCTGCTCGACTTCGCCACGCCGGTCAAGCCGGTGGATGGCCCTGTCGCCGACGAGACGTGGCAGCAGCGCGCCGACCGGCTGCGCGACATCGTCAGGCGCTTCTCGACAGCGGCCATGTCGCACGGCTCGCTCTCGCGCGAGGCGCATGAGTCGATGTCGGTGGCCATGAACCGGCTTGGCGCGTTGAGCAATTCGGGCGAAGGCGGCGAATCACCCGATCGCTACCCGACGCTCGGCAACGACGCGATCAAGCAGGTCGCCTCGGCGCGCTTCGGCGTCACCACGAGCTACCTGGTCAACGCTCAGGAACTGCAGATCAAGATGGCCCAGGGCGCGAAGCCCGGCGAGGGCGGCCAGCTGCCCGGCCACAAGGTGTCGGTCGAGATTGCGACCGTGCGACACGCGACTCCCGGCTTCACGCTGATCTCACCGCCGCCGCACCATGACATCTACAGCATCGAGGACCTGGCGCAGTTGATCTACGACCTCAAGCAGGTCAACCCGCGCGCCGTGGTATCGGTCAAGCTCGTGGCGCAGGCCGGCGTCGGCACGATCGCGGCCGGCGTGGCCAAGGCCGGCGCCGACGTGATCCTGATCAGCGGCCACGCGGGCGGCACGGGCGCTTCGCCGCTCAGCAGCATCAAGTACACGGGCGCGCCGTGGGAGCTCGGCCTGGCCGAGACCCAGCACATGCTGGTTGCCAGCGGCCTGCGCGGGCGTGTGCGCGTGCGCGTCGACGGCGGCCTGCGCACCGGTCGCGACGTGGTCATGGCGGCCCTGCTGGGCGCCGACGAGTTCTCGTTTGGCACCTCGGCCGTGATCGCCGAGGGCTGTAAGATGGCCCGCGCCTGCCATCTCAACACCTGCCCGGTGGGCATCGCCACGCAGAAGCTCGAGCTACGCGCCAAATTCGACGGCAAGCCCGAGCACCTGATCGCGTTCATGCTCTACATCGCTCAGGAGACGCAAGAGATCCTGAATGGCCTGGGCTTCGCGACGATCGAGGAAGCCATCGGCCAGGTCAGTCGGCTGCGTCAGGCGATCTTCGAGAACGCCAACGGCGAGACGCTCGACCTGAGCCGCATCATCAGCGCACCGGCCGCCGGTCCGCGCCGTTACGCGGGCGAGCCAAACCCGGTCAGTACGCAGAGCGCGCTCAACGCGCAGCTGGTCGCGGATTGGGAGTTGCTCGGCAATGCCCGGCATGGCCAGTTCTTCTACACCATCACTAACCGCGACCGCACGTTCGGCGCCCGGCTGGCCGGGGCGATTGCGCGTCAGTTCGGAGACGCGGGCCTGCACGCCAACACCGACCTGGCGGGCGGCAACGGCAAGGGCGGCGAGGTGCTCGACATCCGCCTGCGCGGGAACGCCGGCCAGTCATTCGGCGCCTGGGGCGTGCCGGGCATGCACCTGACGCTGGCCGGCGCGGCCAACGACTACGTTGGCAAGGGCCTGACGGGCGGCCGGATCGTGATCCACGCGCCGCGTGAGGCCGAGTACGACTTCCTGCCGTTCCTGGCGGGCAACACGGTTCTGTACGGCGCCACGGGCGGCGAGATCTTCATCGCCGGCCGCGTGGGCGAACGTTTCGCGGTGCGCAACAGCGGCGCCGACGCCGTGGTCGAAGGCGTTGGTGACCACGGCTGCGAGTACATGACCGGCGGCACCGTCGTGATCCTTGGCGCGATCGGCCACAACTTCGGCGCGGGCATGACCGGCGGAACGGCCTACGTGCTCGACGATGGCTGGGCGCGCAAGCGCATCAACCTCGACCTGGTCGAGGTTCAGATTCCGAGCAAGGATGACTTCGTCGAGCTGCGCGCGCGGGTGCAGCGCCACGCTGAGTTGACCGGCAGCGAGACGGCCGCGGCGCTCGTCGCCCACTGGGGCACTGGCGCGGGCCGCTTCCTGAAGATCCTGCCCAAAGCCGTGGCCGCCGCGCAACGCGAGGCCGAGGCGCGGGCGGAAGGCAGTGAGGTCACGGTCAACGTCACTCCGTCGCGAGCGGCCTGAGCCGACCGTGCACAGGGCCGGAACCCGGCCGACAACGGTTGAGGACAACGGTTGAGGACAACGGAAGAAGAAGCGAAGTGCCCGGCGCCTCAGGCGAATTCTGAGGCGCCGGGCACTTCGTTTCCTCAACCGTTGTCTGATGGTCGGGGCGTCAGGAGGCCTTGCCAATCGAGTCAAACGGTTTGAGGGAGAAGACGGTCTCGACAGAAACCCCGAAGCGTTCCGCGATACGCAGAGCGAGTTGCAGGCTGGGATTGAACTCGCCGCGCTCAAGATAACCCACCGTCTGGTAGTGAATCCCCAGATCGTTCGCCAGTTCACGGCGCGTGATCTGTCGTTCCACTCGCAACACAGCGATGCGGTTGTAAAGAATGCTGTCGCTCTCCATACGAAACCCTAGTAGCCCCTTTGCGAATACCGCCGTCTGCCCGCCTCCATTTCGCTTCCCGAGGTGCGTTGAGCCATTCGGCGGAGGACGCCTGGCGCCAGCAGCAGACCCGCCGCCGACCAGGCCGTCAACACGACCACCGTCTCAAGCGTTCGCCACGAACCACCGATCTCGAGGGCAACGGCCAGGTCGGGCAACAAAGCGGAACGAAGCCCGAGGCCCAGCCAGTATAACGGCAGGGCCTGGCCAATCCACTGCAGCCACTCGGGGAACGCCGAGATAGGGTAGAAAATCCCAGACACAGCGACCATGCCGATCAAGGGCAGAAGGGTCAAAGCGAGGGCGGCGGTTGGGCTCGACACCGTGGCCCCAATGACAGCCCCAAGGGGAGCGATAGCCAGATATCCCAGTATAGTCACCCACGCCAGAGTGAAAAGATCGACACCGTCAAAACTCGTCACACCAATGACAACAAGGAGGCCCGGGACGAGGACGAGCAGCAGGCTCAAGAGAGAGGAGAGGATGGCCATGACAGATCGGGATATCAAGTAGGCCACCATCCCTTGCGGCAACGCTTTGGCGCGCAGCAGCGTGCCATCCTCCCGATCGAGAGCGAGTTTGTTCGCGACACTCATCAGAGCTTCCTGAGCCAGCTGAAAGCCCAGGAAACTCGGCAGCAGAAGCAGCGCAGTGGAAACGCCGTCGCTCTGCCTGTCCTTGAAGAACCATAGGATCGCTACCAGAATGGCCGGAGCAAAGATCACCCCGAATATCCCGGTGCGTGACAGGGTCTGCGTCGCGAACTCGATCCAGCCCCGAGCAACGCCGAGGTGAAGCGCCCTGGTCATCGGTTTCACGTCTTTGCCTCGTCCTTCTGGCTCAGGCGAGCCTCGGCCTTTTGCACGATGGTCATGTAGGTGTCTTCGAGGCTCGCACGGCGGATTTCCAGATCGCTGATACCCTGCGGGTGCCGAACCAGCAACTCGCGCGCGAAGGCAGTGACGTCACCACCCGCGTGTACGTGCCGTCGTCCGGCCTGCGTCCACACAACTTCGGATTGGTTGGAGAACGCTGTCTTGAGCTGATCGGCCGTACCGTCTGCGACGATCGCGCCCCCGGCCAGGATCAGAATCCGATCACTGATCTTTTCGGCTTCATCAAGATCATGGGTGGTCAGCAAGACCGTAGTGCCCTCGAGATCGGCAAGCCGGTGGATCACGTCATGAAATTCGCGTCTGGCCTTCGGGTCGAATCCCACAGTTGGCTCGTCAAGAAATAGCAACTCGGGGTTACCCACCAGCCCGATAGCGACATCCAATCGGCGGCGTTGGCCACCGGAGAGTTCGCGCACCTTCTTGTGAGAATGATCTCCGAGGCCGACCAGTTGCAGCAGATCATCGGCCTCCAGAGGGCGTGCGCGCTCAGCCGATGAGTACGATGCGAAATACTGACCAAAGTGATGCAGGAGTTCCCGCACATGCCAGGCCGAATGGTCCCGCCATGATTGCAGCACGATGCCAATCCTGGCTCGCCAGGCCTCGTTCGCCCGATCGGGATCGGTTCCGAGGACACTGACCTTACCCTCGGAGCGTCGCCGGAAGCCCTCCAGGATCTCGACGATGGTCGTCTTGCCCGCCCCATTGGGGCCTAGCAAGACCAAAACCTCGCCACGGCGTTGCGCGAAGTCGACCCCATTGAGCACGACATGCGAGCCATAGTGCATATGCAGGCCCGTCACTTCGATCGCAATGTCAGTCGTTGGCATCGGGCGTCCTCATGGACTGTGTTGTCGCCGCGTCGCCGCATAGGCGCTCTCGGCGTAGTACTTATTGTATCGAATGTAGTATCTATACTATCTCGTTTTAGGATAATGTCAATCCAGTTTCCGGGAGGAGTGTCATGATCCGCCTGAAGGCCGAAGATGATGCGACGAGCCGAGGTCCATCGGATGGCACTCGCTGTCCGGACTGGTGCGCGCCGGCCAGCCTTATCCGGCCCCTGTCAGGGCATCAGGAGGCCGAAGCCAATGGGTGGCCGCCTGAGAGCCCACTCCGGTATCCCACAACACCGAATGAAGCAGGGGCTGGAACACCGATTGGGTGCACCAGCCCCTGTAGATAGGGCAACCTCTGTTGCGATCGACGCAGCCGGGTCACACGGCCCACACGCGCAACTCAACCGCTACGGTCGGCGGCGCCGGGCCTGGAAGTACAGGGCTCCCACCATGCTGGCCAGGATGGTAAACGTGAGCGCGATGCCGACCGCCCCACCCGCGAACGGCACACCCGAAGAGGGCTCCGCCGGCACCGGCGCCTCAGTAGGATCGCTCGGTGGTCGCACTGTCGGCGGGACCAGCGTCACGGCCGGTTCGACCGTCGGCGTGGCCGGCACTGCCGTCGGGATCTCTTCAGGCAGCGTTGCCGCGGCCTCATCGCTCAACACAAACACAGCCGTTGTGCGGCCCGGGATCGAGAACGCGCCGGTGTTCGGGTCGAAGGCCGCGCCTCGCACGACGGAGTCAGCCGACTGCTGCTGCACCGGATGCAACGCGAGAGGCAGGCCGCGCAGTGTTTCCGCCGTGTAGGCCGTAACAGCGCGGTTGGCGTTGAACACAACGACGACGCGATCGTAGGCGGGATCCAGGTTCTGGGCCCTGTCGTCGGTCAGCACCATCACAATCAGGCCGGGCACCTGTTTGGGTCCGACGTTGAGGAACGAGAGGACGTTCGACACGTCTTCGGCCGTGCGCAACCGGAAGAGCGGCGAGCTGCGCCGGATCTGGAGCAACTCACGGAATGACACCGCGGCGGCTTCGATGTCGGCCCGGGTAGGCTTGAGGGCTGGATCCGCCAGCAGCGGCGCGAGGACAGCCGCCCTGCCCTGTGAGTCCGGCGGAAGGCCGACGCCCCAGTTGTTGTTGGCGTAACTGAAGTCGAGACGATTGAACCAGTCGCCGGAGTTGTAGCTGTTGCGATCGCCGGACTTCGAGCGCAGCAGATCGTCGCCGGCGTGGAAGAAGGGGATGCCCTGGCTGAATAGCACGACGCTGTTGGCCAGATTCTGCATCCGCGCCCGATCCGCCACGGTGGCGGTGGCCGGCGCCTTGAACTGGATGGCATCAAAGAGTGTTTCGTTGTCGTGAGCCGAGGCGTAGTTGACGTTCTCCTGCGGATCCTGCGTATACCCGGCCGGGTTGCCGTTGTAATCGACGTCGGCGCCCGAGACGTTGCTCCCGGAACGATCGACGAGCATATAGTCGGCCAGGCTACCGGCCAGGCCGACCCGGATCCAGTCTTCGTACCTGAGGAGTTTGGCGGCGAGTTCGTTGGCGCTGCCCTGGTCAGTGCCGTTCAGGTCATCCGACAGGCCTGTGGCGAAGCCCTGTTCCTGCAGGCCGGAGAACGGCCCGCCGCCACGGACGCCATCGCGCAATCGGTCGTTGAACACCGCGATGCCGGTGCCGCCGATATTGAGTTGAGTGGCGTTCACCCCGCGCGCGTTCTTGGCCACCTCGCCGAAGTCCCAGCCTTCGCCATACAGCAAGATCGACTTGCCGTCGACGCCATCCTTCTCGACCGTCAGGGCATCGAGCGCGGCGCGGACGTGCTCCATGTTGTCGCGCATGTGATGGCCCATCAGGTCGAACCGGAAGCCGTCGACTTTGTAGGCCGTGGCCCACGTGACCACCGAGTCGATCATCAATTTCTCCATCATGGCGTGCTCGGTAGCCGTGTTCTGACAACACGTGCTCGTCTCGACCTGGCCGTCGGCGTTGAGGCGGTGGTAGTAGCCGGGCACGATACGATCGAGCACCGATTGCGGGTCCTGGCCACTGGCGTGGGTGTGGTTGTAGACCACATCCATCACGACCCGCAGGCCCGTCTGGTTGAGCGCCTGAACCATCGACCGGAACTCGACGATGCGCGGCGTGCCCTCGGGGTCGGTGGAGTAGCTGCCTTCGGGCGTCGTGAAGTGGTAGGGATCGTAACCCCAGTTGAAGCCATCGCTGTCGCGAATCTCGCTGAAGGCCGCCGCCTGGCCGGCGGAATCGGGGGCCATGGCTGCGAGCGCGGCTTCGTCCACCGCCTTCCAGGTCGAGCGATCCTCATCGACGCTGGCGATATCGAACGCCGGCAGGAGGTGGATGTGCGTCAGACCGGCTTCAGCCAGCGCGCTCAGGTGACGCATGCCGTTCGAGTCCGCCTGAGTGAATGCCATGAACGTGCCGCGCATCGCTTCGGGCACGGTCGTGTCCGAGGCGCTGAAGTCGCGCACGTGGAGCTCGTAGATGACAGCATCCTCAGGCGCCGCGAGCGTCGGCTTGGCGGTGGACGCCCAGCCTTCAGGCTGCAACGCCGCGTCGTTCAGGTCCACGATCTGGCTGCGGGTGCTGTTGGTTGACAGGCTGAGCGCATAGGGATCCGTCACCAGATTGCTGGTGATCTGGCCGATGCGCGGGACGAACACGCTGACGTCATACAGGTAGTATTTGCCCTTCCAGTCGGGCGTGCCGGTGACCGACCAGACACCGGTCTCATCGTCCAGCGTCATCGGGAAAGTCTGGTCGATGTTGGTCTGCCCATCGTCGTAGACGTGGAGCACCACAGCACCGGCGGTCGGTGCCCACAGGCGCAGCGTCGGGACGTCGCCGTCGAACGTCGGGCCCAGCGGGCCGTTGTAGGTGTACAGGTCGTCGAGGACGCCCGCGATCTGCAACGACGTTGCGTCGATCTGCTCGCCATCGCCGTTGCGCATCGACACGGCCACCTGGCCTTTGAGCCACTCGGGCACCCTGGCCACATCTTCGGGCGCGAGCTTCAGCGAGGCGTAGCCGCTCAGATAGGGTGCCTTTGCGAAGATCGAGATCGGCACTTTCGAGTCGAAGTAGGTCAATTCGACCCGCTCGCCGCCTTCGATCCCAAGGGGTCCTACTTTGAGCCCGCCTTCCGGGGCGAAGTGCAGCCAGTAGGTGGTGCCTTCCGACGTTGCCGGGATCTTCCACGCAATGGTGTCGGCCGCCGCCCAGTAAGCGCGGGCCGCGCCAAGGTTGCCCTTCGGGCCACTGCCCGAACCGACGTTGATCTCGTGCGACTTGGGATCGTAGCTGAAATACGTCATCCGCCCATCCTTATCCACCGAGAAAGCGATGCCTGCGCCGTCCTTCGCCCCGCCCTGACCGTAGATCGCGTCGGCGCTCTCGTTCTCGGCGACCTGGACGGTGTAATCACCGGCCGGGATGGCGTTGGTCACGAACAGGTAGGTGCCGTCGCCCTCGGGGTCCTGCAGCCAGCCGGCCAGACAGCTGGGACTGTTGTCTTCGGCGCAGCCCAGCTCAGACTGGAAGTCGCCGATGACGGCTGCGATCGTGGCGTTGACGCTGTCGGTGACCCAGTGGGTGCGGTGGTCGTAGTAGAAGCGAACCGTCGTCGGCTGAGCGAGGGCCAGGGCGATATTGGGGCCGTTGCGCTGCGCGAGGCCGCCGTAGTTCTCGTCCCAACTGCCGTTGAGCGCGACCTTGTACTCGTAGCTACCAACGGGCAACTCAAACTCGCCGCGCCAGATGCCATCAGCCTCGCTGAAGGCCAACGCCGTGTTCTGACACTCGGGTTGCCAATCGCCGGGGCAACCCAACTTGCTTTGGAGCGTTCCTGGGATGACGACCAGGTTCGGCGTGTCGGTCTGGGCTTGCGCCTGCCGTCCCAGAGCCGGCATCAACGAAAGCAGGACCAATAACGCCAGGAAACGCGCCGCGCGGGCAAAGGTCTGAGTGGGCATGGTTACTCCCCCGAGTTCAGGCTAAGGCGCAGCCTGAAGCTGAATCACGTACACGCCGTAAGGATCGAGATGAGCGATCGGCTGGTAGCCTTCAAAGCCACCGGCATCAGTCGGTGTCGGTGCGTAGAAGTCGCCTTCACCGAGCAACGGCGCGACGGCATAGGCGCCCGACAGCGGCCCCTTGTTCAGGTCGAGCGCAAAGGCCTCTACGGCCTCGGCGTTGAGGTTGACTACGACCAGGAGGGTCTCGTCGGCGGTATATCGCAGCAGCGCGAACACGCCTGGATCGTCAGCCTTGATTACGGTCGCGTCGCCGACCCGCAGCGCAGCATGGTCGGCCCGCAGACGAATGAGATCGCGGTAGAGCGACCAGATCGAGTTCGGGTCAGCCGAATACGCTTCGACGTTCTTCTTCTCATACTCGGTGTTCGGATCTTGCCAGGGCGTGCCGGTGGTGAATCCGGCGTTCGCCTCAGCTGACCACATCATCGGCGTGCGGATCTTTTCGTCGGGTTTGGCGCCGCGCATGCCGAGTTCTTCCCCGTAGTAGAGAAACGGCACGCCCGGTGACGTCAGCAGCATCCCGGCGGCCGCTTTGGCGCCGTTCAATTCGCCAACCAGTTGCGAGAGGACGCGATCGTGATCGTGATTGGTCAGGAATGTCGCGAACTGGCCGGGCTTGAACAATTGATTACCCAGAAGGAGTTGAGTGTTGACCGGGTCGGCGGTATGTGTCTTTGCGGCCTTGATGAAGGCGGACGCGAGGTCGAAGTTGAAGGCCAGATCCAGTTCGTCACCCTGGAGATACGGCGCGACATCCGAGGTCTTCGTCCACACCTCGCCGACTGCCATCGCCTCCGGGTTGACCGACTTATACATCTCCCTGAAGCGAGCGAAGAAGTCGTGATTGAGTGTGGTGTCGGCGAGATTGCGCCCGTCCTCGACCACATAGCGCGCACCATCCAGGCGGAAGCCGTCGACGCCCATGTCCAGCATCCAGAACTTCGCGACGTCGAACATCTCGGTCTCGACGGCGGGGTTGGCGTAGTTCAGGTCCGGCATGTTCGGCACGAACACGCCGTAGTAGTAGCCGCCTGCCCCGCTCCCGGCATAGTGCCAGACCGTCTCGCCCCATGGGCCCGCGAAGCCCGGGCTGTCGGCCTTCCAGATATACCAATCGTGGTAAGGCGAATCCGGGCTCTGGGCATCGACGAACCAGGGGTGTTGATTCGACGTGTGATTGAGGACGAAGTCGATCACCACTCGGATGCCCCGCTCATGGGCTGCAGCCATCAACTCCTTGAAGTCCTCGGCCGTTCCATAGTCGGGATTGATCGAGCGGTAATCGACGACGTCATAGCCGTGATAGGACGGCGAGTCGAAGATCGGCATCAACCACAACCCGGTGACCCCCAGGTCGCTCGTCGTGGTCGGGTCCCCGTCGTTGAGATAGTCGAGTTTCTCGATGATGCCGCGCAAATCCCCGACACCGTCGCCGTTGCTGTCGTAGAAACTACGCACGAAGATCTCGTAGAACACCGTGTCGTTCCACCACGGGAAGCCATCGGTGCCGGTCGGCAGTTGCGCGATCGACCCGACGGTCACGGGCGGCACAGTCGGGTCCGGCGCCGGAAGCGCTGTCGCGGTTGGCAGCTGGGTCGATGTCGGTCTGGGCGGCACCGTCGTGTGCGTTGGCGCGGTTGTCGCCGTTGGCACAGAGGTGGCCGAGGCGGCGGGCTCTGGCGTAGACGTCGACACCGGCGGGGCCGTGCAGGCGGCCACCAGGGCTACGACGATCAGAAGTGTGGCAGAGCGATGACGAAAGCGCATATCTCCCCCAGCAGGTGGTCAGCTGATGTCCTGATTGTCGCCGCGAACCGCGTCGGGCGTCCCGATCAGCCAGTGTTGTAGCGAGTTGTCCATCCCAGGCGATACACCCAGGCAGGACGATCACCAAATGGACAGCAGACGAACCCGTCCTATAGCCCGGTCGGCCCAAGCGGCCAGAGCTCGAGCGACGTCAAAACCGGATCGCCCCCCGTTGACCAGAGCGACACAGCATGTTGGGGGCTGCGTGGGAAGATCAGGTCCGTGAACGCGACAAAGCCCTCCTGGGCGAAGACCTCGATTGAACCACTGTCCAGGATGATCCGAAGGTCAACGGAGCCTTCGGCCGTCGACAGCGGCGCGCGATGGACAGCCGGGAAGTGTTCGGAAAAGTCCGAAGTGCCCGATCGGGTGCGATCCAGACACAGTTCCGACGTCGTCGGGTCGATCCATAGACGCGTCTCATCGCCCTGCCCGTGCGCAATCGTCAAACCGAACCGGGCCGCGCCGTTGAGGTCGACGGTGAGCGCCAGTTCGAGCGCGGGCAGTGGATCGAGCGCCGAAACCGCCGCCGAGGCCTCGTCGACATCGGCCTGGTGAAGCTTCAGCCCTGCGCCTCGGGCCGCGCTGAGCTCGCGCACCGGGCGTTGGTACAAACGTGGACCCTCAGGCGTATCGCGCAGGCCGACCTCGCGCGGGATCGAACAAAGGCCGCGCCAATCGGTTGCCGGCGTGACGTTGCCGTAGTGCCAGTTCGACATCCACGAGAGCCACAGGCGCCGGCCATCCGGAACGTCGCTCCACGACTGGGCCGCATAGAAATCGACACCGTGGTCGAGGCGCCAGGGCCGGGCACCCGCGAACGGCGTGAAGACCTTGCCGTCGAAGTCGCCGACGAGGGCCTGCGCGCCGGTCGTGCGGCACACGTCGACCTTGATGACCCAGGCCTCTCGGCCGGGCTGATCGTCGAACGCGATCGGAAACAGATCCGGGCATTCCCAGACACCATCCTCAGCGCCGAACGGGCCGAAGTCACTCAGGTGCTCCCAGTGGATCAAATCGGGCGAACCGTCGAAGCGCACTTTGTGCAGGTCGGCCAGGACCGTGATCATGATCCAGCGGCGCGTTGGCACATGCCACACGACCTTGGGATCACGGTGCTCGCGCGACCCAATCGCGATCACGGGGTTGGCGGGGTGCTTGGTCCAGGTTCGTCCGCGATCGTTGCTCCAGGCGATGTTCTGGTTTTGCTCGTGATCGGTGTGTCCGGTGTAGATCGCGACGAGCGGCGGCTTGCCGTTCTGGCCCAGACCGCTGGTGTTCTCCCAATCCACCACCGCGCAGCCGCTGAACATCATGATGCCGTTCTCTTCGGCCAGCGCCAGCGGGAGGTGTTCCCAGTGGACCAGGTCGCGGCTGACGGCGTGTCCCCAACTCATATGCCCCCAGGTGATGCCGAGGGGGTTGTGCTGGTAGAAGAGGTGGTACTCGCCTTCATAAAAGACCAGGCCGTTCGGGTCGTTCATGAAGTTGCGTTCAGGCGTGAAATGGACAAGCGGCCGCATGCTCAGGCACCCTCGGGCGACACATCGACGTGCTGGAGCTGGCCGCGGTACGTGAACGAGAAGCTGAGCCGCTTCCACCCGCGCGGCAACCGCGGTGAGACCGTCCAGCCGTCGGCCGTCAGACGCAGCCCGGCAAAGCCGAAGACAACGGCCTGCCAGGTACCCGCCGCCGACGCGCCGTGGATGCCGTCGCGGGCGTTGCCGCGCACGTCACGCAGGTCGGCGCGCACGGCGCGAATGAAGTGCTCGTAGGCATCGTCGGGGTGGCCCATCATGCAGGCCACGATCGCCTGGATCGACGGCCCGAGCGACGACCCGAAGGTGTGGTCGGTGCGCGCGTTGTAGTAGGCGTAGTTGGTGCGGATCTGATCTTCCGTGTAGTGATCCCGCAACAGGAATTGCAGCATCAAGACGTCCGGCTGCTTGAGGATCTGGGTTTGATTACAGCCCTCGATGCCGAAGATCTCCTGCACCGACTTCGTGCGCGGCTCCAAAGCCGCCAGGTCGACTTCCTGGCGCTTGAAGTAACCGTCGAACTGCTCGATCAGGCCGGTCTCCGAGACATGCAGGTGCATGCGCTCGATGACGTCGCGCCAGTGGGTCAGGCGCTCCGTGTTCAGGTCAAGTTGCTCTATAAGCGTCGCCGCGCGTTCGGGAGCTACATCGCGCAGCCACTCGAGAATCTCGAGCGCCGTCTGCAGATTCCATTGGGCGAAGCGGTTGGTATAGGCGTTGTTGTCGACGTGCTCGTGATATTCGTCGGGCCCGATGACGTCGCGATACTCGTAGTGTTCCTCATCGGCGTTCCACTCGGCGCGAGAGGCCCAGAACTTGGCCGTGTCGAGGATCAACTCAGCGCCCTTCTCGATCATCCAGGCGTCGTCGCCGGTGACACGCCAGTACTGATGCACGGCGTAGGCGATGTCGGACGAGATGTGGATCTCGATGTCGCCGGTCCAGATGCGCACAAGCTTGTTCCGATCGGCGAAGTGCGGCAGCCAGGATGGCGTGACCTCTTCGCCGGTGTCGGCGCTCTCCCAGGGGAATTGCGCGCCTTCAACGCCGTTGCCATGCGCTTTGGCCCGGGCGGCCGGCAGATGGCGATGGCGGTATTCCAGCAGATTGCGAGCGATGTGTGGCGCCGTGAAGCTGAACAACGGCAGCATGAAGATCTCGGTGTCCCAGAACGCGTGTCCGCGATAGCCGAAACCCGAGAGGGTCTTGGCGCCGATGTTCACGCGGTTGTCGTGGCGCGGAGCCGCGATCAACATCTGGAAGAGGTTGTAGCGGACCGAGATCTGGGCTTCGTCGTCGCCCTCGATGGTTACGTTCGTGCGATCCCACTCGGTCTTCCAACACTCGACGCTGGCCTTGAAGGCCGCTTTCCAGCTCTCAGCCCGACTGACATGCGCGACGGCGGTCGCCACAGCCTCGTCGGGGGCGAGATCACGCGACGTGTATTGGGCCACGCGCTTCTCGGCTGACACCGGTTTACCCGCCGTCGCCTTGACCTTGAGAACCAGAGTCGGCGCGTTGTCGACATCCCAGAACATTGCCGCGGCGCGGCGTCCACCCGACCCGATCAGGCGCATCGCGCCGACCCAGTCAATGCCGGACGTGCGTGTGCGGGTGTGCAGGTGAACGGTCGGCAGCGGGCCGTCTGAGTCATGCGAGCCCTGGTCAAGGCGCAGCCAGTGGGCCGCGCCCTCGTTATCCATGGCGCCGTGCAGGCCGGCGCGGAACTCGATCTCGCAGGCGGCCTCTGGCACGACTGTGCAGCGGATATAGGCCAGGTGTTCATCCGCGAGCGAGACGAATCGCTCGAAAGTCAGTGTCGCAGTCAGACCGGCCGGTGACTGCCAGCGCACGACGCGGGTCAGCAGCCCGGTGCGCAGGTCGAGCTCGCGCTTGAAGTCCAGCACGTCACCGCGATCGAGCGCGAACCGCTCGCCGTCGAGCAAGACGGTCAGGGGCAACCAGTCGGGCGCATTCGCCAGCTCAGTGATGACGAGCGGCACGGCGTCAAACACGCCGTGGATGAAGGTCGCTCGATGATCGCCGGGATAGCCCTCCTCGAACGCTCCACGGGTCGACAGGTAGCCATTCCCGATGGTGAAAACGGTTTCAGTGTGGTGCTGACGCTTCGGCTCAAAGGCCGTTTCATTGACGGTCCAGATGTCGTTCATATCGATCCATAGAGCTCACCCGTGTCGGGCGAACTCCACAAGGTCATTCAGCGGGCAGGTCGCGAGCGCGATCAAGTGATCGGCTGCGCCATAGTAGACGTACACGACCCCATCAACGACGGGGTTCGCGCAGGAGAAGACGACGTTGGGCACATCGCCCTTGAGCTCCCACAACTCGCGCGGTTCGAAGATGAAGTCGCGCGGTCGGTTGATAACCCGGGCCGGATCGTCGAGATCCAGGAGCGCGACGCCCAACCGGTAGACGTGCGGGTGATCGTAGGCATGGTAGAGCATGAGCCAGCCGTGTTCGGTTTCGATTGGCACGCCGTTGCCGCCCACGCGCTTCTCGTCCCAGCCGGCGCCATCGGGGCGCGGGCCAAAGATCGGACGCATGTGGGCCTCGGGCCAGGTGGCGAGGTCGTCGCTCTCGGCCAGCCAGATCTGCGGCGGACGACGATGCAGGGCCACGTAGCGGCCGTTGATCTTGCGCGGGAAGAGGACGTGATCTTTGTTGTCCTCGCCCCGCACGATCGAGCCGACGCGCTGCCACGACACGAGGTTGTCGCTGACGGCGATCATCGGCGTAACGCCGCCGCCGCCGGCGTGGATCGGCAGGACCGAGCCCTCGTAGATGTTGCCGTAGGCCGTGTAGGTCATGTAGAAACGGCCTTCGAGGGCTGTGACGCGCGGGTCCTCGGCGCCGCGCGCATCGAGTTCGTCGCTGGGCACCAGCACGGGCTCGCGCATCCGATTCCAGTGCACGCCATCGACGCTGACGGCGTAGCCAATGCGGCTGATCCAGTCGACGCCCTGGGCACGGTAGTGCATGTGAAACAATCCGTTGTGGTGGATCACCGACGGATTGAAGATGTTGTAGGCCTCCCAGGGCGATGTCGGATCCGGCACCAGGAGCGGGTTCGCAGGATGGCGTACCAGTTTCATAGTTCGATCACCACTCCCTCGTGAGCGTCGAGCGCGAGATCGCCGAGATCGACCTCACCGGCGCGCGTTGCGCTCGTGGCAACGGCCACCCGGCCGCGACCGAGCTCAGGCAGCGCCAACCGCCACGGCTTGCCGGTGAAGTTCAAGGCCACCAGCACCCGCTGTCCCGCGTGCTCGCGCAGGTACGTGAACACGCCGGACGCGGATGTGTCGAGCGGCCTGTACGATCCAATTTGTAGCGCTGTCGAGCCCTTGCGGTACGTCAGCATGCGCCGATACAACGCGAGGATGGAGTCGGGATCGCCCAGTTGCGCGGCCACGTTTCGGGTGGCGGCATCCGCCGAAGTCGGCAGCCACGGTTCGCCCTTTGAGAAGCCGGCGTTCTCGCTTGCGTCCCACTGCATCGGCGTGCGCGAGACGTCGCGGGAACGATGCGCGCCCAGGTTGATGCCCTGCGGATCCTGGATCTTGTGCGGCGGGATGACGCCGTTTTCGAGCCCGATCTCGTCGCCGTAGTAAACGGTGGGCGTGCCGCGGAGCGTCAGCAAGAGCATGGCCGCGACGCGGGCCTGCGGCTGCCCGCCGAAGCGTGTCGCCAGGCGGATCTGGTCGTGATTGCCCAGCACGTAGTTGGGCCAGCCGAAGGCCGGGACGGCGGCCTCGAGGTCGTCGACCGAGCGGCGCATGGCCTCGGCGGACCAGGGCTGCCACATCAGCCGGAAGTTGAAGGGCAGTTGCAGCTCGTCGCCGTTCTCGCCGTAGTAACGCACCCAGCGCGGCAGCTCGCCCCAGAGCTCGCCGATGCCGACCGTGTCCGGGAACTCGTCGAGCGTCGCGCGGATCTGCTTGATCAGGCCGTGCACTTCTTCCTGGTCCTCGGAATACGTGTGCAGTTGTCGGCCGAAGATATCGTTCGGCAGCAGATCGGCCGGTGCGTTCGGGTTCGGCGGGTTGTCACGCAACTCGGCGTCTTTGATCAGCAGGCCGACGACGTCCATGCGGAAGCCGTCAACGCCGCGCTTCATCCAGAAGCGCAGGACGTCGAGCATGGCCTTGACCACCTCGGGGTTGCGCCAGTTGAGTTCGGGCTGCTCGGGCACGAACTGGTGCAGGTAGTACTGGCCGGTCACCTTGTCCAACGTCCAGGCCGGGCCGCCGAAGAAGCCACCCCAGTTATTGGGCTCGCTGCCATCAGGTTTAGGGTCGCGCCAGATGTACCAGTCGCGTTTCGGGTTGTCGCGCGACGAACGCGACTCGATGAACCAGCTGTGTCGGTCGGACGTGTGGTTCGGCACATAGTCGACGATGACTTTCAGGCCGCGCTCGTGAGCAGCGGCCACGAGCCTGTCGAACGCCGCGAGGTCGCCGAACATCGGGTCGACGTCGCAATAGTCGGCGATGTCGTAGCCGAAGTCGGCCATCGGCGACGGATAGATCGGCGAGAGCCAGATCGCATCCACGCCGAGCGTCTCGTGGATGTAGTCGATGCGGCTGAGGATGCCGTTCAGGTCGCCGATGCCATCGCCATTGCTGTCTTGATAGCTCCGCGGATAGATCTGGTAGACGACGCCCTTCTTCCACCAGGGTGCTTTGGGAGATGTCTGGGTCATGGGTTGCTCCTCTGAACGGCTCCGCGCGAACAGCGCCGGCCGAAATGTGTCGTGTGGTGGTGCTCAGCCGCCCGAACTCGAATACTGGCGCAGCGCCAGACGCCAGACACCGGACGCGAGCCCGATCAGGATCGCGACCACGACCGGCGACATGTAAGCCAGGAACCACCAGTCGCCGATGCGGTCGAGCTTGCCCAGCAGCATCAGCGCCGGATAGTAATTCATAAACGCCACAGGGATCAGGCCTGTGACGATCACGCGAAACACAGTCCCGAAGATATCGACGGGATAGGTCTGCACCATGACGTTCGCCTGCATCACCAGCTGGTTCGCGCGACGCGACCGCCCGGTCCAGAATGCGATACAGGCGATCATGAGCGAGACCGTGGTCTCGATCAGGGCGCCGCACAGGATCGCGACGAGCAGGAAAGCCCACTTCTCCCAATTCCAGTGAAGGCCCAGGTTGGTGTATGCCAGGCTGATGCCACTCGCCCCAATCGCGAAATCCGCGATGCCCAGGTACTGCACTTCGCGGCCCAGGAACATCACGAACGGGCTGACCGGCCGGAGCAGAAACTGGTCGAACGTGCCCTGCACCAGATAATCCTCGAGCGTACGCAGGTGCCACAGGAACATGCTGTACAGGCTGTGACCAAGGATCCACAGGCTGTACAGGAACACGACCTCCCAGACCGTCCAGCCGTTCAGGTCCGAGAAGCGAGTCACCAAAATGCCAATCAGGCCGAGCGTCACGACGTTCATGACCACGACGCCGATCACGCCGGTGACGAAATCCGCCCGGTACTGGAGCCGGGACTTGAGTGCGATGCGCACGAGGCGCAGATAGAGGGCGACCGGGTTCACGCCTACCCCCCCTGCACCACAAGGCGTCGATGAACGCGGCTCCAGGCCAGACGCGCCAGGAGAGCCAGGGCCACGGCCCAGACCACTTGAAACGCGAGCGCGCTCCAGATCGCATCGCCTTTGAACGTGCCGATGTAGATCGACATCGGAACGTAGTACACGGCCTTGAACGGCAGCACCTCGGCCACAACGCGCAGCGCCTCGGGAAACATCCAGAGCGGCACCATCTGGCCCGAAAAGAACATGATCAGGGCGTAGTAGGCCCAGCTGATGCTGCGGATATCGAGCGTCGCGAACGCGATTGAGCCGAGCAGAAAGCCGATGTGAAACTGCACGAGATAGCCGAACGCGATGCTGATCGCGAACATGACGCCGGCGTTCAGATCCGCCGGGGGTTGCAGGCCAAACAAGAAGAAACCGATGCCGAAGGTTGGCAGCGCCATGACGCCCAGACCGAAGAGCATCTCGCCCAGGCTGCGCGCCAGCATGTGCACGTGGAAGTCGATGGGCTTGAGCAGATCGGTGTCGATCGCGCCCGTGCGCACCTGGCCCGCGATGTACCACTCCGGGCCGACGTCGATAAAGGTCTCGAGCGCCATCCCGAGCACGCCGTATGTCACCATCTGCTCGAGCGACAGACCGAAGGCGCCGGGCTTCTGGGTGTAGAGCACGCGCCAGACCCAATGAATGCCGTACATGGCCAGCAGGATCGAGAACAGGCGCATCCAGAACTCCACGCGGTAGATCAGCGTGTTGTGGAACGCCTGACGCGTGAAGGCCCAGAACATCCTCATACGGCGCCGCCCTCGGCCGCAGCCTGTTCGCCCCGCGCTCGCTCGGCCCTGTACACGGTGCGCACGATCTCCTCGATCTCGGGCTCTTCAACCGCCAGATCGCTGACGGGATAGCGCGAGCTGATATAGGCGATCAGCACTGACGGCGACGTCTCGACACGATTGAAGGCGAACCACTTGCGCCGGCCCTCGGTCTTGACCAGCCTGGCGTGCGGGACCTCGAAGTCGGGCACGCTCTCCTCAAACTCGATCACCAGCGTGCGGGTCGTGCCGTAGCGTTCGCGGATCTGGTCGAGGCTGCCGTCGTAGACGATCTGGCCGTGATCGATGATCATCATCCGCGAGCAGACCTTCTCGATGTCGACCATGTCGTGCGTGGTGAAGATGACCGTCACCTTCTGTTCGCGGTTGACCTGTTGGATGAAGTTGCGCAGCCGTTCCTTCACCACCACGTCGACGCCGATCATGGGCTCGTCGAGGAAGAGCAACCGCGGGTTGTGCAACAGCGCCGCAGCCATGTCGGCGCGCATGCGCTGGCCGAGGCTGAGTTGTCGCACCGGGGCTTCCTGGAACTCGTGCAGGTCAAGCAACTCGCGGAACATTTCGATGTTGCGTCTGTACTGGGCCTCGGGCACTTTGTAGATGTCGCGAAAGAGACGCAGGCTCTCGATGACGGGCACGTCCCACCACAGTTGCGTCTTCTGGCCAAAAACGGCGCCGATCTGACGCGCGTTGGCCATACGATTCTTGTGCGGCACGAGGCCGTTGACCTCGATGTGGCCGCCGCTCGGGACGAGGATGCCGCAGAGCATCTTGATCGACGTCGACTTGCCGGCGCCGTTCGGGCCGATATAGCCGACCAGTTCGCCCTCGGCGATGTCGAAGGAGATGTCGTTGACGGCCAGCACCGGCTCGTACTCGGCGCTGACGAGAGTCCGCAGACTGCCAAACAGCCCCTCTCGGCGTTTGACGCGGCGATATTCCTTGCTCAGATGCTCAACGTGGATCATGGAATGGCACAGGCCAGGGTCTTCGATCCGGTCATGTCACCGGCATCGGGCAGGTCCAGGCCGAAGTAAGGGCGCGGATCCAGGTAGTCTGCGGGTGTCGTCACGGCGGGGAAGCTCCCGGCGTCCGTGGGCTGAATGAGAGTCACGCGGACGTGCACCCACATCGGGAACGTCGGTTTGCCGCTCCAGGAGCCCTGGGCGCCGAGCGTCGTCCCTGCGCTGACCGACGCACCCGTGACAATGGACTCGGACACGTAGGATACATCACCTGGGCCGTTCGCCAAACCGTCGAATACCATCCAGACATCCTGGCCCGGGTTGAGCGGATCCTCCAGCCGAAGCGCGATAGCGCCGGGTCGATCGGCAAGCACACGGGCCTCGCCATCCGCGACCGCCACAACCGGCACCTGGTTCTCGATCCCGCGACCGAAGAAGACCAGCCCGCCCTCGTCCCAGCGGACGCCGAGCTCAGCACGCGTCGGCACCGACCAGGGCGCGCCCGCGCAGGTCGTCGGGCCGGTGGCCACGGCAACCGCGCGCGGCTTGAAGACGCGGTTGTTGCCGATCACGGCCGCCAGACGATACGACTCGTCGAGCGCCGCGAACATCTCAGGCGACCAGCGTTCGCGGACCCAGGGCACGTCGTACTGGATGATCAGATCGTATTCGCCGGCTTTGATCGCCTCGAGCAACGGCGTCTGGTCCCAAACACCGGCCGCCGCCAGTTGGGTCATCTCGAAGGGCTGCAGCATCAGGCGCTTGCCGGTCAGGGTCACCATGCCCATCTGTTCGTCAGCCAGCACCGGGCCTTCTGCGCGTGCCACCAGTTGCTCGAGCTCGGCCATCTCGATCGATTGAGTCAGCCGGGTCGGCATCTCACCGGGAAAGCGTGTGAGGGTCATGTCGAGCATGAGGACGACCTGATACACCAGCAGGCCGAGCAACCCGGCTCGGAACAGCACCCAGGGTTGGCGCTCGCGCAGGAACGCCGCCCAGATCGCGGCGGTCAGGCTCAGGGCAGCCAGAAGCTCAAGCAAGTAATTGGCGTTCGACCCGATCTTGCCGATCGTCGCCGCCGACGCCGTGGCTCCCAACAGATACGGCGCAGCCAACGCATAGGCCGGGTTCCAGCGCCGGATCAGGATGAGCGACGCGACTCCGAGCGTGATCATCGGCCACCCGAGCTGCCAGACCTGGTCGGCCCAGTGGCGGACCGTGTCGATCGAATAGGCGTTGACATTGGCGGTGACGATATGCAGGAAGAACCCACCACCCGTGGCGGCATAGAGCACCGCAAAGAGCGCAGCCGACAGCCCACCCACCCAGGCCGCCAGGCCAAACGCACGTCGCCAACCAGCCTCGCTCCACAACCAGGCGAAGGCGGCCAGCGGCGCCGCCAGCGCGTAGGATTGGCGCGTGTAGATCGCGGCCACGAGCAAGAAGCCGCCGATCAGCAAGCCCCACGTGGTCTTTGGCCAACGCACCAGCACCCACAGGCCGCCCAGGCTGAGCGCCAGGGCGAGGTTGTCGATCCTGGCGAGCGTCGACCAGAGCACCACGTACGGCCAGGCTGCCAGCGAGAGCCCGGCGATCACGGCTGCGACCCGATCACGCGTCGTTGTGTGGACGATCAGGCCGAGGAACAATGCGGCGGCCCAGATCGAAAGCGCCGACACCAATCGCCCGGGCCAGAACGCCGGGCCGGCGAATGGAACGAAAGCCGCCAACGTGGCCACGTACAACGGCGGGTAGTTCGAGACCGTGTACGGCTCGCGAGTCAGGTCCGGCTGATAGATGGTCTCGCCCGCAGCCAGCCGGACCGCCTGATCAACGAGCGGCGCCTCGCCATAGTCGATCTCATAGCGGAACCCGATCGACGCCACCTGGTAGGCCAGGCAGACCAGGGCTGTGAGCACGAGCGTCGTGAGGAGGAGAGCCCGGCCGCCCTCCTCAAGCCAACGACCCGGGCCACGATCCCATGCACGCAGCCCGTTCATGCCAGTCGCCTCCGTCGGTACGCGATGGTCAACAATCCCACCGTCACCGCGCCGATGACCGGCACAATCGCAAACGCCTCCTGCAGCGTGAACCGATCAGCCAGCGCGCCGAGGATGAGTGGCGCAGCGAAGATCGCGGTGCCGACCGCCATCGAAACCCGCGCGGTCGCCTGGTTGGTCAGGCCGTTCGACTCCTCGACGGCCAGAGACACTGTCAATGGAAAGAGATTGGCCACACCGAGGCCAGCGATGCCGAGGCCGACGACGGCCAACGCCGCGTTCGGGGCCAGCCAGAAGAGCAGAAAGCCGGCGATGCCAATCGCCAGCGCGCCGACGAGTAACCGGCGGGCCGACCACCAGCGCGCCAGCACACTGCCGATCGTACGGCCGAGCACGACGCCGCCGAGGTACACGCCCATCGTGGTCGACGCCAGGGTTGCTTCAAACCCGACCACATCCGCCAGATAGTCGGCGCCCCAGACCACGAAGCACCACTCGAACCCCACCACACTGACCGCCACCAGCCAGTACAGCCAGAAGCTGCCGGGGAGCGACCCACGCGTCGGTGCCCCCGTCGCGGCGCTGGCCGGATGATCCGGGATCGGCTGAGAGCCGAAGACCGCGACGATGCCGCCCATCACCAATACTGTCGCGAACAGAGCCCAACGCCAGCCCAGTCCGCTCGTCTGGAACACGCCGATCAACAACGGCGAGATCGCCGCGCTGGCCGCCGCCGCGACGTTGGCCTCCGAGATCGCGCGGGTGCGTCCCGCGCCGTGGTGATCGGAGAGTGTGGCATTGACGGCCATGATCGAGAACGAGGTGAACACGCTGTTGAACAGGACGGCCGCGAACGCGAATGGAAAGCTGGGACTTAACGCTATCGCAAACGACCCGAGCACATACCCGGCGCCGCCCATCCAGAACATCGCGCGCCGGCCGATCCGGCGTGCGACTCGATCGCTGATCAGGCCCGAGAGGATCATGCCGATGGCGATCGCCGTGAACAGGATGCCACCGAGCGTGTACGACATGTGCAGCTCGTCGCGCAGGAACGGCATCAACGGCCCGAGGATGCCCTGCTGGTAGGCGAGGCCCGCCAGCATGACGTACATCAGCCAGGTCAGTCGGTCACGGCGGAACGGCGCTGCCAACACCGCGCTCATGGCAGGCCTTCCGTGTGCACTTCGACGGCAGCGCGGATCTCGCGATGCACGCCGAGGTTCTCGAGGAAGTGTTTGCGGTGCGGCGTATCCGCCGGGATCAGGTCGTGTTTGCGCATCATCTCTGTATAGGCGTCGCGCAGGAAACGCGCGGCCTCATCGAAGTGTTCGTTGGCAGCGAGGGCCAGGCTGTGGCGGAACAGGATCTCCTGCGCCTGGCACTCGATCACCTGGGTGAACCCGAACTGCCGATAGAACGACAGTGCCGCGCCGCTGGCTGTCAGGGCCGCCTCGGCATGGTGTCGCCGTCGTTCCGGGTCGGCCAGCTGACGCCAGAGCGCCAGGTGGGCGCGCGCCGCCTGACACGAAGCCGCCATGTGGTACTGACGTGAGACCAGGTTGTCGGCCACGAGCCGCAGCACCTCATCGCAGTGCATCAGGACCAACTTGAGCCGTTCAATGCCGCCGCGCGCATTGTCCAGGATCGCGCTGACCAGGTGGTAGCCCGCCCGCCCGAAATCGCGCGCGCCACGTTCGCTGAGCGGCCTGGCCTGCTCGAGCGCCTCAGCAGCGGCATCGTACTTGCCGATCGCGGTCTGCATCTGCGCGATGCGCAGCAGCGGAAACAGACGGGTGTTGAGCTCGCCCCAGATGTCGGCGGCCTCGCGCTCAAGGATCAGGCCGGCCTGGATGTCACCCAGGTACAGGCCCTGGATCTGGCCGCACATCATCAGCGCCTTGCCCTCTTCGAGGCGATGCCCGATCTTGCGCGCCAGCACGGCCCGTGGGCGTTCGAACTCAACAAGCTGCCTGTAGTAGTCGCCACGGCGCTCGAACTGCTGGCCGATGGCGCCGAGCAACGCGATCTCCATGGCCTTATCGTCGAGGCTCTCCGACTTGGCCAGGGCCTCGTGCAGAAAGGCCTCGTGGCGTTCCAGATCGTCGAGGCCGTACACGTTCGCGATGGCCAGAAGCATCGACACTTCTGCGCGCAGGTCGCCGAGCTCCCGCGAGAGGTCAAGGGCATGTTCGGCTGCCTGCCGCGCCGTCGGATCATGCACGCCGACGCGCGCCCACGCCAGAGCCGTCCAGGCCTCCATCTGACGCCGTCGGTCGCCGGTTTGCTGCGCCAGGGTCAGCGCTTCCTCGGCGAAACGCATCCCCGCGCCATGATCCTCCACTCGCTCAACCAACTCGATCTGGCTGAGCAGGGCATCGATCTTCCAGGCTGGATCGTCGGCCATCTGGTCGGCCAGCGCGAGCAAGGCGCGCGCATCTTCAGCGGCTGCCGCGAAACGCCCGAGCTCGATCAACACGTTGCGCCGACCACGCAAGATCTCGAAGCGCTGCGAGAGCAGTGCGCGCGTCGGTGCCTTGAGGGCCGGGTCCGTTTCGATCTGGGCGGCTAGCTCGAGCGCCCGCGTGTAGTGCTGCAACACCTCGGCATTGGCATACAGACGGCGCGCCTGGTCGGCGGCCAGCAGGGTGTAGAACAGTTCCTTGCGTGGATCGCCGGCTCCGCGGAAGTGATAGGCCAACAGGCTGTAAAACCCCGGCAGCGACTCGGCGTCGCCGGATGCTTCGAGGTAGCTGGCCGTCTGTCGATGGAACTCGGCTCGCTGCGAAACCACAAGGCTGTCGTAAGCGGCCTCGCGCACCTGCGCCGATCGAAACGAGTACTGCATCCCAAGGCCGGAGACGCGCCCATCTTCCTGAATAAGTTGCGCGCGCTGGAGCGCGGCCAGATAGGGTCGCAGGCTGCCGGAGTCATGCGCGACAGCCTCGATCAGGTTGTACCAGAACACCGAGCCGACCACCGACGCGACCTGCAAGATGTAGCGCTGCTCGGGCGACAGGCGATCGATGCGCGCCAGGAGCAGCCGCTGCGAACCCGTCGGCAGATCGGCAGCGAGAACAGGCCGGGTCAGGTGCCAGGCGCCCGTGTCATCGGAGCGCTGCAGGATCCCACGCACCATCAGGCCGTAAACAGCCTCGATGATGTAGTAGGGATTGCCCTCCGCCTGACCCACAATCAGGTCGCGCGTCTCAGGAGGCAATGCGCCCTCTCCAGCCAGGCCCGCCATCAGGTCATGGGCCTGAACCGCGTTCAGGGGACCCAGATCGATGCGGGTCAGCCGGTGCGGATACTCGGCCTCCACCTGCGGCGCGAAGTCCCAGATCGGCGACGTGACCTCGGGCCAGTAGACGATCAGCGCGAGCAGGGCTTCGGTTTCGCTGAGCGCAAGGCAGTGCCGCAGCAGTTGCAGCGATGACTCGTCCGCCCACTGCATCTCGGCGAACACAAGCACCAGCGGCCCGCGTTCGGCCAGGGCCTCGACCCAGGCATGTACGCCCTGGAAGAGCCGTTGGCGCAGCTCCTCGCCGCTGAGGTGCCGGATGCGATCCTGAAGCTCGGCGTCCAGCGGGAGCGACAACAAACGCGCAAGGTAGGGAAAGTACTCGGTATAGTCGTCGGCCCACAGCGAACGGGTTTCGGTGCGGAGGCGTTCGAGAGTCTCCTCGTGTGGCGTCACGCCGCGCGTTCCGAGCCAGTCGTGGAGCATCTCAACCCAGACCGCGAACGGCCAGGTCTGATGGTACGAGCGGCAACGCCCGACCAGCCACGTGCCCACCCCGGGGTCTCTGGCGGCCGCGTCGTCATCGATGCCTCGCCGGAGCGCGGCGGTGTGGACGAAGTACCGGCGCAACTCGTTCACGAGGAATGACTTGCCGGTGCCGCGGTCCCCAGTGAGGAGCGCGATGCGGCCGCGACCGGCCAGCACGGCTTCGATGCCGTCCTTCAGCGCATGAAACTCGCCGCCGCGGCCGATCATGTCGACGGTGAGGGGCAACGAGTCGGCGCCGCCCGCTGGCCCGCCGCGATCGCGCGGCGCGATCGGCCGATAGACGCGCAACGGCTGGGCCACGCCCTTGACGTGGATTTCGCCCAGGCCTTCCCAGTCGAAGCGCGTTTCCACCAGCCGATGCGTGTTCTCACTGACCAGCACGGTGCCAGGCTCGGCAGCGGCCTCCATGCGAGCCGCAACGGCAACCGCGCGGCCCATGGCCGTCTCGTCGCCACGCCCACGCCGCTCGTGCACGCTGGCGACCACGACGTCGCCGGTGTCGACGCCAATGCGCATGTGCAGGTCGATCCCGCGCCGACGGGCGAGATCCTCAGAGAAGCGGCGCACGGCCTTCTGCATCGACATGGCCGTCAGCACCGCCCGCTCGGGATCGTCTTCATGCGCGCTCGTTGCGCCAAAGAACGCCACAAGGCCATCGCCGCGCAGTTGATCGACCTCCCCGCCGAAGCGCTGCACCTCACCCTCGAGGATGTGAAGCAGGCGGTTCATGAGCTCGACCCAGGCCTCGGTGCCCAGTTGCTCGAGCAGGTTCGTCGAGCTCTTGACGTCGGTCATCACCACGGTCACTTCGCGACGTTCACCGGCGAGTGGGGCCGCGGTCGGCGGTCGAAACGACGGAGCCTCGAGGTCGAAGGGCGGCAGGTCACCGGCCGGGGAGGCGGTCGAAGGCAGACGCGTGCCGCACGTGCCGCAGTAGCGGTAATTGAGCGGATTGAGCGCCTCGCACTGCGGGCATGCCATCGATATGCGGGTTCCGCACATGCCGCAGTAGCGCATGCTCACGGGCGCGGCAAAACCGCAGTTGGGGCAGTTCAGGCTATCCATACAGAATCAAGGGCGCTGCCGCACAGGTCGGCGCGCCCTTGGGTTGCGCGACGAGCAGCGCGTGAGTTATAGCGCGTCCAGCGCGCGGCGGAAGCGGCGAGCGAGTTCCTGGAGGATGACGATGGTCATGTCGACGTCCTCGCGGAGTGCGGCCAGAAAGTCCCAGCGCGTGAGCAGCACGCACACGGTCGGCTCAGTCGTGACGACCGAGGCCGTGCGCAGCCCATCGTCGAGCAGCGCCAGCTCGCCGAAGAAGTCCAACGGGCCAAACGTGTTGACCTGGGCCTTGACGCCATCGCTGCGCTCGCGGATGGCCTCGGCATGTCCGGATACCACGACGAAGAAGCCTTCGCCGCCGGCGCCCTGCGACACGATCGTGGCGCCGGCCGGGTAGCTGCGCTCGACCATGCGCCGGGCGATCGGCTCCAACTGCTTCGCGCTCAGGCCGGCGAACAGCGGAACGCGCTCCAGGAACCCTACAGTTGTCTTGATGTCGCTCATGGCTCTCTGACCTTTCTCTCACGATCGATCGCCGGCTTCCGGTGTTGTTGGGCGCCGACTGCGCGACGGGCTCAGGCCGTCAGGCTGGCACTGAGCCGATATAAACCTCGAATGGGGCGACCGCAAATGCTGCGAGGTCATCCTCGCTGCCGGCCGCACGATGTGTCGAATACAGGCACGTCGCTCGGGGCCCTGCCGCCGTGGGCGCCACAGTGTGCGACGTGTTGGATAGGTTCAGGATCACCAGACAGGTCTGACCCGAGTCAGTGTCGCTGCGCAGGAACGCCAGCACGTCTTCGTGATCCTCAAGCAGCGGCTGGTAGTCCCCGGCGATCAGAGCCGGAGTCTCTCGCCGGAAGCGCAGCAGGCGCTTGTAGTCGTTGAGTAGCGACTTCGGATCGCGCTCCTGATCGGCCACGTTGACGCCTTCGGCGTAGTTCGGGTGAACCGGCAGCCAGGTGCGCACTCCCGCCGGGCTGAACCCGGCGTTGGGGGCGTTCGCCCACGGCATCGGTGTGCGGCACCGATCGCGCGTCGACTGAGCCGCCAGTCGCACCACAGCCGCCCTGTCGAGCGAGGGCTCTTGTTCCAGCTGGCTCATGATCCAGACCGCGACGTTGTCGCGAAAGTCGGCCGCGTCGTCGAGGATCAGGTCGGTCATCCCGAGCTCCTCGCCGTTGTAAAGGAAGGGCGTGCCCTTGAGGGTCAGCATCAACGCCAGCCAGACGCGCGCCAGACCCGCGTCTTGGGTCCGATCGTGCCGCCCAAACATGCTCATGAACCGCGACCGATCATGGTTGCCCAGGGTGTTGCAGGCCCAGGCGCCTTTCGGCATCGCGCCGAGTCGTTCGGCCTGGTTGGCCCTGATCCAGGCCGGCGTGAGCCTGTTGGTGTTGATCAGCGGGAAGTTGAAGTTCAGATGCAGTTCGTCGTTCCCGTTGCCGTAGAACTCGATCTCATCGGTCTCACCGATCAGCACCCGATCGTCGTACTCGTCCATGACCTTGCGAAGATCCTTCATCAGATCATGGACTTCCGGACGGCCTTCCTGATACTGGAACATCGACCGGTAGATCGCGATGGCCGCCTCCCGATCCTCGATCGTCGCGCCCGAGAACGGGCTGATCGTCCGGCGCAGCGCCGAGAGATTCTCGGTGACGCCGTGATCGGGCATGTCGGGGTGTTCGTAGATCGTGCCAATGGCATCGAGCCGATAGCCGTCGACGCCCAGGTCGAGCCAGAAGCGCGCCGCGTCCCACAGAGCCTGCTTGACCTCAGGGTTGCGCCAGTTGAGGTCCGGCTGTTCTTTGAAGAAGAAGTGATAGTAGTACTCGCCGGTCAGCGGATCGAGCTCCCAGGCCGAACCGCCAAAAACCGATTGCCAGTTGTTCGGCGGCACGCCCTCGGCTTTGCCCGGGCGCCACATGTACCAATCGCGCCGCGGGTCGGTCTTGCTGCGCCGCGACTCCTTGAACCAGGTGTGCTGGTCCGAGGTGTGATTGAGCACCAGGTCGAGCACGACGCGCATGCCCCGCTCGTGCGCTCCATCGAGAAATCGCTTGAAGTCGTCGAGGGTGCCGTAGGCCGGCTCGACGCCGGTGTAGTCGGCGACGTCATAGCCGACGTCGAACTGCGGCGACGGGAAGTGCGGGGACAGCCAGAGCGCGTCGACGCCCAGGTCCTTGAGATAGTCAAGGCGCGCGATCATGCCCGGGAAGTCACCGATTCCGTCGCCGTTTCCGTCAGCAAAACTGCGCGGATAGATCTGGTAGAAAACGGCGGTCTGCCACCACTTCAAAGCCGTCATGATGTCGACACAACCCCCACAACGCGATTGTCTGAACGCGACGGGCGTCGCGCTCCTTCTAGACTAGAAACCAACGAGCGCGGTGCTCACGATCGCGAGCGCCGCTTCAATCCCGATCATCCAGGCAAACACCTTCCACGAGCCCGGCTTGAGGAAGTGCCGTCGGTGGTATTCCGTCGAGCCGATGATCACCACTGTGGCGATGAGGCCCAACCCGGCCACGAGCAAGGGCGTGATCGCCTCGGCATCCAGCACCCGCCCTCCCAGGACCATCACCAGGCCAAGGAAGATCTGTCTCAGCCAGTAGATCGAGGCGACGGTGCCGGCCGTCGCCACCAACCAGAGGCCAAGCGCCAGGATGCTCAAGAGCGTTCGATTGGAGCCTTCTTGAACGGTCAACATAGTGTTTCTCCCAGGGTCAGACGTACGTCAGGTCTGTGGCGGCCCAGGCCTGCGTCAGGCCGGCCTGCCGTGCCGAAACCGGCGACAATCATACCAGTTTGGGGCGTGCTGCCTCACTCATGGGAGTCTATGTGGATGCGTGAATCGAACTCAGGTTATACCGTCGATCGAAGCCGGGGCGGGTCCGGTTGGGCCGAACCCGCCCCTCAACTGACTAGATGCCTTCGAGCTTCAGTTCCCCGGCGAAGTGGCACGACGCATAGTGATCGGGCTTGACCTCGCGGTACTCCGGCGCCTTGGTCTTGCAGATATCCTTGGCGTAGCGGCAGCGCGGATGGAAGTAGCAGCCACTCGGCGGGTTCGACGGATCCGCAACGTCGCCCTGCATGACGATGCGGCTCGACTGCGCCTTCGGATCCGGCTTCGGCACGGCCGAGAGCAACGCCTCGGTGTACGGATGCAGCGGTTCGTTGTAGAGCGCCTCTGCCGAAGCCAACTCGGCCACCTTGCCCACGTACATCACGGCGATGCGATCGGAGATATGCTGCACGACGCTGAGGTCGTGAGCCACAAAGATGTACGACAGGTTCAGGTCCTGCTGCAGGTCCTGCAGCAGGTTCAGCGTCTGCGCCTGGATCGACACGTCGAGCGCCGACACCGGCTCGTCGCAGATGACGAGGCGCGGGTTGAGCGACAACGCGCGCGCGATGCCGATGCGCTGGCGCTGGCCGCCCGAAAACTCGTGCGGGTAGCGCTTGAGGTGATCGGGCCGCAGGCCGACGCGCTCGAGCAGGCGCACGATCACGCTCTCGGTCTCGGGCCCGATCCGCTGCCCATGGATGACCATCGGCTCGGCCACGATATCCGAGACGGTCATGCGCGGGTTGAGCGAATTGACCGGGTCCTGGAAGACCATCGAGATCTCTTGCCGGACCTTCTTCATGTCCTCCGGCTTGAGGTCGAGCATGTTCACTGTCTTGTCCTGCTGGCCATTGCCCAGCAGCTTCGACTTGAACATGACCTCGCCACCGGTCGGCTCGTACAGTCGGATGATGGTTCGGCCGGCCGTGCTCTTACCGCAACCGCTCTCGCCGACGAGACCCAGGGTTTCGCCTTCACGCACCGTGAAGTTGACGTCGTCGACGGCCTTGACATGCCCGGCAACGCGCCGGAGCAGGCCCTTGTAGATCGGGAAGTACTTCTTGAGGCCGCGCACTTCGAGCAGGGTATTGTCGGGCACGGCAGGAGTGGCTTGAGCCGGGGCTTGTGCGTTTGCCGTCATGCTCACACCTCCTCATACAGAAGGCAGCTGACCCAGTGATCGTCGCCGACCTTGGTCCAGCTTGGCGCGATCTTGTCGCACTTGCCCTTCATGAAAGCCGGACACCGCGGATGGAAGACGCAGCCGGTCGGCAGGTTGAAGGGATCCGGCACCATGCCCGCGATCGAGACCAGACGCTCATTGGTCTTCTTCTCACCGAGCCGCGGGATCGACTTCAACAGCGATTGGGTGTACGGGTGTTTGGGGTTGTAGAACAGATCGTTGACACTGGCGCGCTCGACGGCCTTGCCCATGTACATCACCACGATCTCGTGCGCCATGCTGGCCACAACGCCGAGGTTGTGGGTGATGAACATGATGGCCATGTTCACCGAGCCCTGCAGCTCGCGCATGATATCCAGGATCTGGGCTTCGATCGACACGTCAAGTGCCGTCGTCGGCTCATCGGCGATCAACATGGCCGGCTCGCACGAGAGCGCCACGGCGATCATCACGCGCTGGCGTTGGCCGCCCGAGAGCTGGTGCGGGTAGTTATCGACGCGCTCGGTCGGCTTCGGGATGCCCACCTTGCGCAGCATCTCGATCGCGATCTCGCGGGCTTCCTCTTTGTCGACATGTCGATTGGCCGCGATGTTGTCGGCGATCTGCTCGCCGACCTTCTTGGTCTTCGACAGGCGGTGCAGGCTGACCGCTTCGCCGATGTGCGTCCCGGCCGTGTACACCGGCGTGAGCGAACTCATCGGCTCCTGGAAGATCATGCCGATCTCGCCGCCGCGGATCTGGCGAATGGTCTCGCCATCGGGATGCAACTCGTTGATGTTGACGACCTCCGACGTACCACCACGGCCGTCGGCCGCCCGCGCCAGCTTCGTCTGACGATGGTAACGGATCTCGCCACTCGTGATCTTGCCTGGCTTCGGGATCATGTTCAGGATCGCGCGGGCGGTGACGGATTTGCCGCAACCGCTTTCGCCGATCACGCCCAGCGTCCGCCCGCGGTAGATCGTCATGTTCAGGCCGTCAACGGCCTTGACGATGCCCGCGCGCACGTCGAACTCGATACGCAGGTTCTCGACTTCCACCAGGGGTTCGAGGGTTTGTTGGGTCATGTACAGGGTTCTCCTACCGCCCAGCGTACGGGTCGAGGGCATCGCGCAGGCCGTCGCCCAACATGTTGTAAGCCAGCACCGTCAGGAGGATGAACGGGATCGTCCACAGCTCCCAGGGTGTGTTGTGGATCGCGCGCACGGTGGCCGCGTCTTGCAACAGAACGCCCCAGCTGGTCAGCGGCGGGCGCAGGCCCAGGCCAAGCCAACTGAGCGTCGTTTCAGCCAGGATCATGCCCGGGATCGCCAGCGTGGCGATGACGATGACGTGGCTCATCGTGCCCGGCAACAGGTGCCGGAACATGATGCGCGAGTCGGCCGCGCCCGCGCTCTTCGCCGCGAGCACGTACTCGCGCTCGCGCAGCGACAGGATCAGGCCGCGCACCTGCCGCGCCAGACCGCCCCAGCGCACGAACGACAGGATCAACGTCAACATGAAGTAAACGGCGATCGGCGACCAGAACACCGGGATCGCCGCGGCCAAAGCCATGAAGAGCGGAATGTCTGGAATGGCGCCCAGGAACTCGGTGGCACGTTGGATCACCTGATCCACCCAGCCGCCGTAGTAGCCCGAGGCCACGCCCAGGATGGTGCCGAAGAACAGCAGCATCAACTGGCCGAGGAGGCCGATCAACAGCGAGAGCCGACCGCCATAAATGATGCGCGTGAACCAGTCACGGCCCAGGGCGTCGGTGCCCATCATGAAGTACTGGGCATCCGGATCGTCGGAGACCACGCCGTACAGGTGGATATCCAGCGGGATGAAGCCCACCAATTGATAGGGGTCTCCCTTGACGAACAGGCCCAGCGGCCAGACCTTTGTCTTGTCTTCGACGAACGTGCGCGAGCGCGTCTTGGTGTCGATGATCTTCTCGAGACCATAGACGAACGGCCCACGGAAGGCGCCCGACTCGTCGAACAGGTGCACGGCCTGCGGGCCGGCTTCAGTGAACTCGGAAGCATGCTCGAGCTGATAGGGCGCAACGAACTCAGGCACGACACCCATCGAGAAATACAGCGCCACCAGGATGATGCCACCCAGGAGCGCCACGCGATTGCGCTTGAATTTCCACCATACGAGCGCCCAGTAACTCTGACTGACCTGGGCTTTCTTGACGGGAAGAGCCATGGTTTGTTCTGCAACGGCCATGTTGTCACCTCCGGTTTGTTCGATCCACGTAGATCCGGTTCGGGTTTCTTGTGCTATTCAAGCCGGATGCGCGGATCGACCCAGGCCAGCATCAGGTCCGCCAACAGGTTGCCGATCAGCGTCAAGATGGCGATCAAGACGATGCACGTGCCCGCCATGTACATATCGAGTTTGCGCAGCGAGTCGATGTAGAGCGGGAAGATCGTGGGCAGGTTGAGCACCACCGACACGAGGCCGGTGCCGCCGATGATGCCCGGGATCGCTTCGGAGCCCAGGATGACGATGAGCGGGTTGATGGCGATGCGCACCGCGTGCTTCCAGATCACGCCGGTATTCGCCAGGCCGCGCGCCCGGGCCGCCTCGACGAATGGCTGCCCGAGCGTGTCGAGCAGGTTGCCGCGCATGATGCGGGTCAATCCGCCAACACCCGTGATGGCGCTGATGAGGGCCGGGATCCACAGGTGGTTGAGCAGGTCAAGCACGCGGCCGACGCTCCAGGGCGCATCGACGTACTCGCGCGAGAAGAGCCCTGTGGCGTCGATGTTCAGGACCGTAATGGCGTAGTACAGGATCAGCAGCGCCAGCAGGAAGCCGGGCATACCCAGGCCGATGAAGCTGATCGTCGTGATGATCTGGTCACCGAGCGAGTACTGCTTGACCGCCGAGAAGACCCCGAGCGGGATGGCCATGACCCACACGACCAGCAGCGTGGCGACGCCGAGGATGATCGTCATGGTGACGCGTTCACCGAGCAGATCGGCCACCGGTCGCTCGTACTCGAACGACTCGCCAAAGTCGCCCTGGACGAAATTCACGGCCCAGGTCGTGTACTGTTCAAGGAAGGGCCTGTCGAGGCCGTAACGGACACGGTAGGTTTCGATCTGACCCTCGGCGCTGCGATCACCGCGCGCCCGCAGCTGGGCCAGCTTCTGAGTGAGGAAGTCGCCTGGCGGCAACTTGATGATGACGAAACTGACAAACGAAATGACGACGACCATCAGGGCCGCGTATAACAACCGCCGCACGATGTAATTCAGCATGCCGACCTCCTCCACCGAACGGACGATTTCCGGCGGACGAGCCGAAGCCCGTCCGCCGGAAAGACGGATTGAGACGGGCGCTGGTCTGCCCGTCTCAAGGCCGTGCTAGATCACTGCTCCATCCACCACAGGGCCGCGATCTGGTTGCCGGGGGTCGAGGGCGCCCACGGACCGACCACGCCGTAGTCGTAGATGTTGCGCATCTTGTCGCTCACGATGATCGGCATCGGCTGGTCGCCGGCAACACCGATCACGAACGGCCCGTCCTTGACGATCTCGTCGATCGCTTCCCAGACGACCTTGTGGCGATCTTCGACGGTGGCCGTGTCGCGAGCCTTCAGGTACAGGTCCTGGAGGATCTTCGCGGGGCTGCCGTCTTCGGGCTTGACGCCGCACGGGTAGGCCGACGCCTCGGTCGGCTCTTCGGTGCAGGCCTCGCCGCCCTTGGCGAACCAGCGGCCTTCGAGCGGGAACATGTAGCGGTTGACCACCGGGAACATCCAGTCGGGGTACGTCAGGATGTCGATCTCGGAGATGTGCGCGCCGCGGAGCATGTAGTAGCCTTCGTTCGTGCGCGTGTCGAGATCCGGCTGGCCCTGCAGGTTGTTGATCTGCACCGCGATCTTCAGGTTGGCTTCCCATTCCTTCTTCATCTGGTCAGCAGCGTCGACCTGGACCTTGAGGCTGCCGCCCCAGTCGCTGATGTCCATGGTAAGGATGAAGGGCTCGCCACTGGGCAGAGTGCGGAAGCCATCCGAACCAACCGTCATGCCGATCTCATCGAGGAGCTTGTTCGCGCCTTCGATGTCGGCCTCGGTGTACATGCCGGCCCACTTCTCGTACGCGGCCTGGCCTTCGCCAGCGAAGTGCCACGACTGGGGGCTGATCGTCGCAGCCTTGGCGTCGGCGATGCCGCCCCAGGCCACGTCGATGATGCGCTGGCGATCAAAGCCGGTCGAGAGAGCGACGCGGAAGCGCTGATCGCGCAGCAGCTCGCGGATCTCGGCGGCCTTCTCGGCGGTGTCGTTCTCGTAGTTCTTGCCACCCTCGACGTAGTACTGGTTGATCATGTAACCAGGCCACGCGCCGGCGCCGTTCAGGTAGTTCTCGAGGAAGTGATAACCACCGGACTCGGCATTCTCAGACAGGAACGGAATTTCGTTCGGGCCACCGCAGATGCGGAAGGCCGTGTCGTACTTGCCCTGCGAGCAATTCAGGATGCGGGTCTGCTCGTCGGCGACGATTTCGACCTTGATCGCATCGATGTAGGGCAGCTGATTGCCTTCGGTGTCAACGCGCCAGTAGTACGGGTTGCGCGAGAACGTGTAGTTCTGGCCGTCTTCCGAAAGCTCGCTCAAGCACCAGGCGAAGAGGCACGGGTAACCAGGGGTCTGCCACCACTTGTCGGCGTTGGCGAAATCTTCCCAGGTCTTGTCCGTGGCGTACGTCGGATGGAAGGCCTTGAGGTAGTGCGCGGGCTTCATGAAGTTCTTGGCGAACTCCCAGAAACCCTGGGCCATGAAGTACGGGTCGACATACAGCGGGCGGTCAGCCGCCTGCCACACGACCGTGTACTCATCCGGGAACGACATTTCGATCGGCGTGCCGTCGTTGTTGCGGAGGTAGGCCGGGATGGTGAAGAGCTTCTGATCGGCGTTGAGGGCATAGTCCTCCCACCAGAACTGCCAGTCGGCGCTGGTGTAGGGCTCGCCGTCGGACCACTTCAGGCCTTCGCGCATGTGCATCGTGAAGGTCTTGCCGTCTTCCGACCACTCGTAGGACTCGACCAGGGCGGCTTCGTAGCCGGTCAGGTCGGCCTTCCATTTGATCGGCGCTTCGACAGCGAAGTACAGCTGGACGTTGCCGACCTCAGGCCACCAGGAAGCGGTCTGGATCGTGCCGCCGTACTGGCCGATGGTCTGCGACGCATCGACGAAGTCGGTCACCACAGGGTTGGTGGGCAGACGGTCAGCAACCGGGGGCAGGCCGGCCACATCGTCAAGCATGGGAGCTTGCTTATAGGCCTCGGCAGCCACTTCGACCGTGGGGGCCGGGGTCGGGGACGACTCGGCCACCTGAATGGCCTGGCTCGTCGCGGTCGGCTCCGCCGCCGGTGGTTCGGTGTTGGCGGGAGCAGCAGTCGGGGTGGCCTGGGCACAGGAAGCAGCAAGCAACCCGACAATCGTTGTTACGGACAGCCACAATTGGGCTTTGCGCATGGCGTGTTCCTCCTAAGGATAAGTGGCGGGATATCGAGATCCCATCAGGCGCTTGAGGCGGCCGCTGCAACCCAGCTCAGACGTCGCGCGATGGTGCCCTCCTTTCTAAGTCCGGTTCGTACGCGTTCATCGGCCCGGGCCGGCCGGCAAAACCGGCGCTTTCTCATGAGCGCGGTCGGCCAGGCGTGGCCCGTCGATGTATTGCTGAAACGTCCTGGAAAGAGCCAGCGCAACGGCGCCCATCGCCGTCGCCCGGCGCCCCAGGGCGCCGACCTCAATTCGAGTGGCCCGCATCGAAGCCTTCAGGCTCCGCTGCAGGGCCGTCTCACGCAATGGACGCAGTAGATGAACACCTGCCTGCGCAACCCCACCGCCGATCAGAACCAGCCCAGGGTTGAGAAGATTGACCAATGTCGCCACAGCGCTGCCGATGTGCCGGCCGGCATCGCCCAAGAGTTGTTGGCTCACCGCATCCCCGGCCTGAGCCGCATCGGCCACATGCTTGGCCGTGATGGCTTCCACCGGTCCCCCATTGGCCAGGAGCGTTCGCTGGCCCGCTTTGACGGCCAACTGCGCCCGCTCTGCGATGGCGCGTCCCCCGGCCATCGCCTCAAGACACCCGTAGTTGCCGCACGAGCAAGGCGGCCCATCGGCACTGATGGTCATGTGACCGATTTCGCCGGCCGTCCCCTGAACGCCGTGATAGATCCGTCCGTCGATCAGGATGCCGCACCCGATACCCGTGCCGATCTTGATGTAGGTCAGGCTCGGTACCTGCTGGCCCGCGCCATACGCCCATTCACCCAACGCACCCAGATCGGCATCGTTGTCGAGCGTCACCAGCGTGCCCCATTGCTCGACCAGATAATCGCGGATCGGAAAGCCATCCCAACCGGGCATCAGAGGTGGGGTCGATACCTGGCCTTCCGTCGTAATCACGGGGCCAGGAACGCCGACCCCAATGGCATGGATGGTGTCCCACTCAGCCTTGCCCTGCGCGACTGTTTCGCGCACTTGCTCACAAACCTGGCTGAGGGTCTGATCTGCCCCGGTCACCACGTCGACAGCTGTATGGGTCTCGGCAATCACACGCCCACGCAAGTCGGTCAGGGCCACGATGACGTGCGTCGCGCCGATATCCACTCCAACGACGTGCCCGGCATCACCCGCGATCTGCAGCACAATCGGCCGCCGCCCGCCCCGCGAGACACCTTCACCGCGCTCCAACACCAGCCCCGAGTCAATCAACCGATCCACAACGCCCGAAACCGTGGCCCGGCTCACACCCAGTTGCTGAGCGATCTCGGCCCGCGAAATGCCGTCCGGAGCCCAACGAATCAGCTCTAGGATGGATTCTTTGTTCACTGGCCTGCTTCCAGAAGACTCGGCAGGCTGCCAGACGTGTTTCAAGTAAGCTTTTTCCTGGGTCATGCGTCCCAGTTAGGTGGCCCGACTAGGTTAGCCGTCATTCTAGCATGGGTAGTTCGTTTGTCAACAATCATTACAAAGTGGAACAAAGAACCGTTTTCAGAGAGCGCTCCCAATCAGAAAATCGAATACATCTTCTGGGTGATATTTGCAATAGCCGCCACAGGTAAACCGCTTCCATCATTAATCAGCATATGGTCCCCACCCTAAGGAGAAAGGTCCATATCCGTCAAGGGCAAGAACAAAGTACTCAGGTTTTCGGCATATTCGGGGCACATCGCGCCTACAGCGGGATCCCGGTGACTCGTCGCCAATGGCCGTGATCCTTGCTTGAAGGCTGAACGAACTCTCTCGGGCCAGGCCGTTGGGCCTTGCATCAGCGACGCCGTGCTCCAGGAGCTGGCGTGGGCCAACAGGGTCAATCATCGCCTCGACGCTTCCGATCATTCGTTATGGCAATAGCCACGGGCCGGGGGCGTGAGGCCAGCCTCTTCCGCCTGATCGGCCGCCTCCCTTCGCGGCTTGACCTTACGAAACAGCACACCATCGTGTGCGAACACGAGTTTTCAGGCGCCTGAAGATCGGTGCCGGATCCTGTGCACGGATGGCGCGGATCGAAACGGATCACGCGGAATCCATCAGAATTCGCTCCGCGTCAGCCGTGCCGATCCGTGCGATCCCTGTACAAGGCTTACTGGCCTGAAACAGCCTGACAACTCGCGCGTGCACGCCATACCATCGACGGCGTTCGAGAATGGCGCCACTTGTTGTATGCTTCGACGTCGAGCCCACTGTGCTCCAGGAGATCAGCTACGACCATGCCCGCCGTGACCGCAGAAGCGTTATCCAACATCGCCTTCATTAAGTATTGGGGCAATCGCGACCAGGCCTTGCGCCTGCCGAGCAACCCATCCTTATCAATGAACCTCGATGGCCTCAAGACGGTCACCACTGTCGCCTTCGAGCCAGGCCTCGATCGTGATGACGTCACCATTAACGGCCAGCGCGTGGTCGGGCCGGCCGCTGACCGCGTATCCAGGCAGCTGGATCTGGTGCGGGCGCTGGCGGGATCGTCCAGCGCCGCACGGGTTGAATCGCGCAACACCTTCCCGTCGGGCGCAGGCATCGCGTCCTCGGCTTCCGGCTTCGCGGCCCTGACGGTCGCGGCCGCGGCTGCCGCCGGGCTGACTCTCACCGAACCGCACCTGTCGGCACTGGCCCGCCGCGGTTCGGGCTCCGCCTCACGCTCGATCCCATCGGGTTATGCGGAATGGAACATGGGCACTGACCCGGGCGGTGCCGACAGCTACGCCGTCAGTATCGCCCCGCCCGATCACTGGGACCTGGTCGACGTGATTGCCGTCCTCAGCGCCGCGCACAAGGCCACGGGCTCGACCGAGGGTCATGGCCTGGCCGAGTCGAGTCCGTTTCAGACAGCCCGGGTGGCTGGTGCACCCACACGTCTCGACATCTGCCGCACAGCCGTGTTGGCGCGCGACTTTGACGCCCTGGCCGCCGTCGTGGAGGAAGACGCTGTCGCCATGCATGCCGTGATGATGACCAGCCGGCCACCCCTGTTCTACTGGCAGCCGTTGACGTTGGCCATCATCCAGGCCGTGCCGGTCTGGAGATCAACCGGCCTGCCGGTATGCTTCACGATCGACGCCGGCCCGAATGTGCATTGTCTGACGCCCCGGGCCCATGTGGCCGAGGTCGAACGGCAGTTGCGCCGGTTGGGTGTGCCCGACGTGCTCACCGCCGGTGCCGGTGGGCCAGCGCGAATCGTGACGTGAACGCCAACGATTCTCAACAGACTCCCATGTGCACGCCAGAAAGCGGAGAAGGCCGGGCGGTATAATCGGGCCTATGGAAGCTTTACCATTTGGGGGCCTGGGCAGTCTGATCATCTTCTTGCTGATCTTGAATGCCCTCGTCTTTATCCATGAACTGGGTCACTTCATCGCTTCGCGTTCCGTCAACGTGTTCGTCGAGGAGTTTGCGATCGGATTCCCGCCGCGCCTCGTCGGAGCCGTGTGGAGCAAGCGCGAGAGGCGCCTGCGGTTTTTTGCGGGCTCCAATGTCCCTAAGGCCGAAGAGCTCGGGGGCGAGAGCACAGTCTATTCGCTGAACGCCCTGCCGATCGGCGGTTTCGTCCGCCCGCGCGGCGAGGATGACGCGAGCGCGCGCGACGGCCTGGCAACGGCCTCCAAGCGCGCCCGGATCTGGATCCTGGTGGCGGGGTCGCTCTTCAACCTGATCTTTGCCTTCCTTGTCTTCGTGGTCGCCTTCCGCATGAACTCAACGGCGGTCGGTATCGCCAGGGTCATGCCGAACTCGCCGGCCGAACAGGCCGGTCTGCAGGCCGGTGATGTCGTTGTCAGCGTTGACGGAAACGACATCCACTACACCCAAGATCTACAAGATCGCGTCGCTCTACGGCGGGGGCAGACGATCACGCTCGTCGTTTTGCGCAACGGCAGCGAAGTGGCGATCGATCTGCGTCCACGGCTCCCCGAGGAGACACCCGAGAACGAAGGAGCGATGGGCGTTGGCCTCAGCCAGGAACTCCCCATCGGTCCGGGATACGATTGGCCCGACGCGGTGCGCTATGCTGGCGACGAGATGATCTACCAGTTCCGTCAGATCATCAGCCTGCCTGGGCGTTTGATCCAGGGAACCATCCAGCCGGAGTTGGCTCGACCGGTCGGCCCGGTCGGCATGTACCAGGCGACCGAACTGATCGTTGCGGCCTCGACCCAGGCCAACACCTGGTTCCCGATCGTCCAGTTCATCGGCTTGATCAGCATCGCGCTTGGGATCACGAACCTGCTGCCCCTGCCCGCTCTCGACGGCGGACGTATCCTGTTCGTTCTGGTGGAAGCCATCCGTGGCCGGCGCATCGACCCGGCTCGTGAGGGCCTCGTGCACCTGGCCGGCATGGTTGTGTTGCTGAGCCTGATGGCCGTGATCACTTACTTCGACATTGTCAGCCCCATCATCCCGAGGTGAGTATGGCCGCGAACAAGAACACCCCACGCTTCGAAGACGTGCTTCGCGCCCTGCGAAGCCTCGACGCTGCCGTCCCGACCGCGAGCCTTTACGCTCTTTCAGATCCTGGTCCGAAGGAGATCGATGCGCTCGAACGTGTCTGGCCCGAAGTCCCTCTGAACAAGCGCCGGGGTTTGATCGAAGACCTGAGTGAGCTTGCCGAGGCGAATTTCGAGGTCGAGTTCACCGGCATCTATCGCATCGGCCTTGAAGATGAAGACGCCGAAGTGCGCCGCGCCGCCGTTCAGGCGTTGTGGGAAGCAGAAGACGTCACCCTCATGGCGCCGTTGATCGAACTACTCGATCATGATCCGGATGCGGAAGTGCGTGCCGCGGCCGCCAGCGCCCTGGGCCGGTTCGTGTATATGGGTGAAGTGGAAGAGATCCAACCGGCTCAATTGCGCCGGGTCGAGGAGACCCTGCTGGCCGTGATCAACGGCACTGACGAGGCCGAGGTGCGGCGTCGCGCGCTCGAGGCACTGGCTTTTTCCAGCCGCGACGAGATCCCGGGTCTGATTCAGACGGCATACGACTCTCCCGACCAACAGTTCAGGGTCAGCGCCCTGTTCGCCATGGGCCGCAGCGCCGACGAACGCTGGAGCGACATCGTGCTGGCCGAGACGGCCAACACCGACAACGAGCTACGGTTCGAGGCCGTGCGCTCGGCCGGCGAACTCGAACTCGAGCGCGCCGTCGGTCCTCTGCAGAAGCTACTGAAAGACCCCGACCTTCAGATCCGAGAAGCCACGATCTGGAGCCTGGGTCAGATCGGCGGGCAGGAGGCGCGCAAGGCGCTCGAGGCGTTGCTCGAACGAACACGCGACGACGACCAGCGCGATTTCATCGAAGAGGCCCTCGAGAACGCGGCCTTCCATGACGATATAACCGACTTCGCTCTGTTCGAATCGGACGAGATCCCGGACTTCGACGCAGAGTTCGATCCAAAGAAGAAGCTCGACGATCGCCTCAATTGAGGCATCGGCATTCAGCACCGACGCCCCGCCCTGCGGGGCGTTTTTGTGCCTCGCATTTCCATGGTCTCCATCTTTCTTGATAACCTCCTGCCTGTCTTGCTCTGCGCGGCGCTGGGGTTCGTGATCCACCGCAACTTGCGCCTTGACATCCGCGCCGTGTCGCAACTTGTGTTCTACGTCTTCAGCCCGAGCCTCGTGTTTCATTCGCTGTTGACGTCGGAGGTCGGCGGCGCCGCCCTGGCACGCATGACGGGTTTCACGCTCGCGGTCGTGATCGTGATGCTGGCTGCAGGAGCGTTGACGGGCTGGGCGTTGCGGCTCGATCGCCGGAGTTGGGCCACGCTGGTCGTCACATCCACGTTCGTCAACGGCGGCAATTTCGGTCTGGCGATCGTGCGCTTCGCCTTCGGCCCGGAAGCCTTGAGCTACGCGGTGGCGTTCTACATCGCCAGCACCTTTGCCGTCTACACAGCCGGAGTCTTCGTCGCCGGGCTCGGCCGGGCGGATGCGCGTTCAGCGGCGCGCGAACTGCTCAAGGTGCCGGCCTTCTATGGTGTCATCGCGGCCGAGGTGTTGCGCCTGGCCGGGCTCAGCCTGCCAGTGGCGCTCGATCGGGCCGTCAGCCTGATGGCGGATGCCGCCATTCCGGTCATGCTTGTGGTGTTGGGGATGCAGATCTCGGCCTCGCGTCTGAATGCGCTCGCACGGCGACAGTGGTTGTCAGTGAGCGCGAGCGCAGCGTTGCAGTTGTTGGCGGCGCCGGCTGCGGCATGGTTGCTCTCGGCGCTGTTTGGGCTGGAGGGCGGCGCCCGTCAGGCGGGGATCCTGCAGGCGTCAATGCCGGCGGCCGTCGTCACAACCGTGATCGCGATGCAATATGATCTCGAGATCGAACTCGCCACGGCCGCCGTGGTCGTGACGACCGTGCTCAGCCCACTGACTCTGACGCCCCTGATCTACTTCCTGGGGGGTTGAAGACATTGAAACGGAAGCGGGCCGGCAGACCGGCCCGCGTTGTGACTTCCTCGCGTGAGTCGCGCCTAGACCAACAGCTTGCTTCGATAGGCCTCGGGCACGAACGCCAGGCTGACATCCCACATTTCGTCGGCACCGGGACGGGCCGCCTTCCAGACGCCACAGGGCGGCACCGGATTTCCGTGATCGAACAGACGCGAGTAGTGGGCGAGCACATCCCCGGGCAGATGCAATGCTGAGAGCATGGCCGTGATCGGGCCACCGTGTGTGACCAGCGCCAAAGGCCCGTGCGCCAGGCTATGTGCGATGGCGCGCTCCCAGACAGGCCACACTCGACTTCGCACGTGCTCGAGCGTTTCGCCGGGTTGGAGCTCGCGAAGATCGTCTTCGCATCGCAACACAGCTTCGCAGACAGCGCCGGCGATCTGCGCAGTGCGATGTGTGCGATCGAGGGGGCTGAACCACATCTGCCGCACGCCATGATCGCGGAAGAAGCGCCCTGCCTCGGCAGCCTCGCGCTCGCCTGAGGCGACCAGCGACGGGCCCGGAGGAACGTGATAGGCCAGATCGGTGCGCGACCAATCCGGAGTGCCATGTCGGATGAAATACACCAACGGATAGTGCCGCAGTGTGCGATACGCCTGCACAGAGATCCCTTGTCTTCCGATAGTCAGAAATCGGCCCTACTAACTCAGGTTAACCGGGGTGATTTTACACCGATCCCGAAAGTGGGAGGGTGTTGTCACAGGTTTCGCCGACGACGACGTCGCGCCCTGACCGCGTCATCGCAGAACCTGCAGGTCGACAGAAGGCACAGGCCAGGCGGTACACTTGGGCGCATGACCAGCCAAGCCCCTGATCGCCCCGTTTCGATTGAGCCCGCTCAGCCGCCAGGCCCGGTGGAATGGACTCTATTCCTGCTCGCTCTTGGAGCCATTGCGATCGCGGTCGGTGTGGCGGCTGCCATCACCGTTTCGACGTTCCGGCTGATGGAAGCCCTGCAACGCTCGACCATCCCCAACTGGATCTGGCCAGCCACTCATATGTTGGGCCTCATGCTGGCGGCCGGGGTTGTTGGCCTGCTCGGTCTGATTTGGAGCAAGCCACCGATCCGCTCGTTCGCTGTAGGGCTGGCTGGCCTGGGCGTCATGGGGGCGTTGCTGGGGTTGACGCGTTTCGTCGATGTCAACGCGGATGGCTGGCGCGCAGCCCTGATGTCCCTGATTGCCGTGTTGAGCGCCGTGGCGGCCTTGATGGGCGGGCGCGCAAAACCGTCATCTGCGCGTCATCCGGCTTTTGTGTTGTTGGCCCTATCAGCTGCGGTCCTGCTGGCTACACCGTGGCTTGTGTTCGGCGCACTTGATTCGTTTGGCCGACTTGTCGGCGACACGGCGGCCAGCCTGCTTGTCGGTCTGGCCACCGCGCTGTGGCTCGATCGCTTCATCTTCGGCCCGGCGGCGGCGTTGATTGAAACCCGAAAACGCTCGATGCTGGCGGCGGGGTTTGTTGCGGCCGTCGGGTTGCTGCTGATCGGCGTGTCGGTTGGCGCGAACGGCATGCAACTACTGTATGCGCCGGCGCTGGCCGCACTGGGTTGGCTGGCTGCCTGGCTCGATCGTGCGGCGCGCGATAAGGGCACAACGGGGGTGTGGGCGACAACCGTGCTGATCGCCGTGGTGTTAGCGATCGCATTGGCCGCTTTCGATCCAGAAGAACAGTCGCTCTTTCTGCTCGAAGATGCAGTTGGTCTGTGGGCAACGGCCGCCAGCCTGACCACAGCGTTCGTGGCGATCGCGCTGGGCCTGCTGGCGATCGCGCTGGATCGCCCGAGCACGACGGCCCGGCCAACGATCGGTCGGGCGGCCTCTGCCGGGCTGCTCGCCGTGGCCCTGGTCGTGGCGGCAGGCGCCTATGTCCTGCTCGGTCACCCGGGTCTGTACGGTGAACGCCTCTTTGTGATCATGCGCGATCAGGCCGATCTCAGCGCCATCGACGCGACCCTGGATCAGAAGGCCCGAGCGGCGGAGGTCTACGCCGAACTGACCGCTCATGCCCAGTCCAGTCAGGCAGATCTCCGATCCACTCTCGACAGCGCTGGCATTGCCTACACGCCTTACTATCTGGTCAATGCCCTGGAGGTCGACGGTGGCGCGCTCGTTCGCCTCTACTTGAGCACGCGTCCCGATGTAGGCGAGGTGCTGCTCAGTCAGCGGCTGCGCCCTGTCTTTCGAGACGCGTCACCGGCCACCGGGCAAGGCGAAGTGCCGATCGGGCCGGAGTGGAATATCGTGATGATCGGCGCGGACCGCGTTTGGAGCGAGTTCGGCGTCACTGGCGAAGGCATCGTCGTCGGCCAATCGGACTCGGGCGTCGCCGCCGACCATCCGGCCATCGCAGCACAGTACCGTGGCAACGGCTCGTCAGACGACTACAACTGGATTGACCCCTGGGACGGCACACTCTCGCCGGTGGATATCGGCGGCCATGGCACCCACACGCTCGGCACGATCCTGGGGACAAACGGGATCGGCGTGGCGCCCGGGGCGCAATGGTTCGCCTGCCGCAACCTGGCACGCAACCTCGGCAATCCGGCGCTCTATCTGGGCTGCATGCAGTTCATGCTCGCGCCCTACCCGGCCAACGGCGACTCGTTCCACGACGGCGATCCGGCGCGCGGCGCCAACGTCCTCAACAACTCATGGGGTTGCCCACCGATCGAAGGGTGCGATGCGCCCTCGCTCCGGCCGGCCGTCGATGCGTTACGCGCCGCCGGGATCTTTGTGGTCGCTTCGGCCGGTAACGACGGCCCGAGCTGCAGCACTCTGCGGGAGCCGATCGCGATCTACGACAGCGCGTTCACGGTGGCGGCCGTCGACGATCAGGCTGCTCTGGCCTCTTTCAGCAGTCGCGGTCCGGTGCCGGAGGGCGGGCCCGTGAAGCCCGACATCGCCGCCCCTGGCGTCAACGTGCTTTCGGGGACGCCGGATGGTGGCTACACGCGCAACTCCGGCACGTCGATGGCCGGGCCGCATCTTGTGGGCGTCGTCGCGTTGATGTGGTCGGCCAACCCGGCACTCATCGGCGACATCGACACCACCGAACAGATCCTGCGCGAGACAGCGACGTCGTACACGGGACCGCTCGAAGCCTCGACCTGCGATCTCGACGCTCACCCGGAGTGGGCGGTCGGCGCTGGCACCGTCAACGCCTACGCGGCGGTTCAGTCGGCGCTCGAACTGGCCACGGCACCATAGGTCGGCGTTGGCTGTTCAGCCTCAAGGCCGGCCATCGATCCGAGGTCGACGAACACACCGCTGTTGAGCTCAAACGCCGTGTTGGCTTCGTCCACGACGGCCTGCGCAACGTCTTCATCCAGCCTCAGCGCATCCAGACGTTGGCGGTAGGTGGCCTTGTAAGCGTCGGCGTCGAGGCCTGGGAAGTGATAGAACGCCGTGCCCTGCCCGTCGGTCAAGGCATAGGCGCGCCCGATCGCGCGGCCCAGGATCTGACCGCCCGAGAGATCCCCGAGGTAACGCACATAGTGGTGCGCGAGCAGCAGTACCGGATCGTGCTGAACCAGGTCGTTGAGGCGTTCGACGTATGTGGCCGTGGCGGGCAAGAGCGGCCGTGCGGAACGGGCGTCGCTGCTCGAGAACCTGGCGAGATCGTTTTCGAGTGCCGGGCGGCGATAGAGAGCCGGGTCGACAAACTCGCCCATGATGGCGTGGTGCTTCAGCGCCTCCTGTCCAGCTTCGAGTGCACTATAGATCGCGTGCCATTGTCGAAGTGCCACGGCGTAGTGGTCCGTGGTGACCCGACCGGCGAAGAGCGCGCGCACAAAGGGCGTCGACTCGGCCCGTCGGTGAGCGGCCTGAGTGGCTACGCGCAGACGGGCTGACAGAGCCAGTGATGACATGACGGATCTCCTGTGTGAAGGTGAGCCGTCAGGATAGAACGAGGCCAGCCGTTTGTCGTCCGGCGACCTCAACGCGGATCTTGAGGAAGGTCAACCGTTTCGTTTGCTCAAAGGAACGCGGCGGTTGCGGCGGGTTCGCTTTAGCGACGTCACTCAACGGGCAGTCGCTCGAGTTGAGCCAGCAGGGATGGGAGTTCCACGATGGATGTAAGCGCGTGGAATCCAACGCTGCCCGCTTCAGGTGGTTCGGCCGCCTCGTGCGCCCAGGTCAGTGTGTGCGGAATGTGCACGGCCTGGCCACCGAGCTGCAGGACCGGCAGGATGTCCGACCGAAGCGAGTTGCCCACCATGACGAACCGCGCCGGCTCGATGCCGTGTCGTCGCAGCACGGTCGTGTAGCCCGCGACAGTCTTATCGCTCACGATCTCAACCGCGGTGAACAACTCCGCAAGCCCCGAGCGGACGACCTTGCTTTCCTGATCGCGCAGATCGCCCTTTGTGATCACCATCAACGGATAGCGCTCGGCCAGGATGCGGAGGGTGTCGGCGACGCCGTCGAGCAGGTCGACGTCGGCGGTGAGCATTACGCGCGCCAGATCGATGATCCTTTGCACGTCGCTCCCGATGATGCGACCCTCGGTCAGCTCCACCGCCGTCTCGATCATGGACAACGCGAATGCCTTGATGCCGTAGCCGAAGTGCTCGAGGTTGCGCATCTCGGTCTGGTACAGGCGGCTCTCGATCCATTCGCGGCTGTGGTACTGAGACAGCAACTGCTGAAAGCCCGCCTGCGCAGCCACATAGAGGCTCTCGTTTTGCCAGAGCGTGTCATCGGCATCAAACGCGATCATGTCGAAACGGGACATGGGGATGTCAGCTCCAGAATCCGTCATGAACCACCCGCGCTTCTTCCTCGATCAGCGGGCCAGCGACATCGACCGGCCGACCGCCGTGCGCCAGCACATCGCGACAGCCCAGAGGAAGCTGGTTGGGCGTGGCGCCGGTCAGTGAATACAGCTGAGTCTCGCTCAGCGCGTAGACGACGCGCCCCAGGCCACCCCAGAAGATGGCGCCGGCGCACATCGGACAGGGCTCGGTGCTGGCGTACAACGTGCAGTCCGCCAGTTCCTCGGCGGTGTAGCGCCGGCTGGCGATGCGCATCAGATTGGTTTCGGCGTGCCCGGTGCAATCTCGCTCTGTGACGACCGTATTCTCAGCGGACAGCAGCACCTGCCCGCTCGCGTCAACCAGGACGGCCCCGAAAGGGTGGTTGCCGTGCTGGCGGGCATCCGCTGCCACCTCGATCGCCCGGCGCAAGAAGAAGAGATCGTCCATGTAAGCCTTTTCGTGGAGTCGTCGGTCCGCCCAAACGCCTGTCTGGATGGTACAACAAGATCACGTTCCCGCTATCAAGGAGGGCCGATCATGCCACCCGAGTCAGATCCCATCGATCAGCGTCTGGATCTCGCCAACCTGACACGCGCCGAATTCGTCAACGCCATGGTCCATCTCTATCGTGGCGAGTTGGGCGAGGCGACTGCCTGGCGCGGCAGGATCGATTCGACTTCGCACTGGGCCGTCGTGCTGAGCGCATCGGCTCTGAGTTTCGTCTTCAGCGACCCGGGTAGCGAGCGACACATCATCATCCCGATCATCAGCCTGTTCTGCCTGTCGCTGCTGCTGATGGAAGCGCGCCGCTACCGATTCTTCGACATCTGGCGGTCACGGGCGCGGATCATCGAGATCAACTTCTATCGGCCGCTGCTGGAGGGCACTCGCCCGCCAATGTCCGATTGGGCCCAGCGCCTCGCCAACGACCTCGCCTGGCCGCGCATGCATCTGCCGTGGTGGGAGGCGGCCGGACGACGACTGCGTCGCAACTACCTGGGCATCTTCGCCATCCTGCTCGGCAGCTGGTTCGTGACGCTGATGACGCACCCTACGCCGACCACCTCGTGGCAGGACCTTGTGGCGCGCGCCGCGGTCGGCCCGGTGCCCGGCGAGTGGCTGTTTGCCGGGATGGCGTTGCTCTACGGCGGCCTGGCCATCCTGGCTGCCTACAGTCTTTACGCCAGCCGATTGGGTGGCGGCCTTCCGGCCGGCCACCCCGGCCGCATGTCTGCGCCTCACGAAGATGTGTAAGCCCTCAGGACAGTTCGCCGCTGTCGAGGAGCGCCATGATCCGATCGCGATAGGTCAGATCCCGCGACGGCGCTTCCGGATTCAACTGGGCGCCAATCTCGAAGAAGTGGCGACGGTCCCGCCCCAAGGCCTGACCGGCGGCTGTATGCATATCGATCGCGTAGTCGGGGATCGTCGGCCGCACGCCGTTGTGCTCAACGGAGTGGATCACCCAGTTGATCATCTCGTCGCTCGTGCGATCTTTCGGACACGCGCAAAGAAAGCGCACCGCGTGAACGGCGAAGAGTTTGCGCTCGCCCATGCTTCGATCAAAGCCCTTGAGCGTCTGGTGCAGGGCGTTGAGCAGCACCGGCGCCGACACATCGCCGAACCCGATGTCTTCGACCGCAATGACGAGCAGGCGCTGCCAGAGGTAATCCTCGAGAGCCGGGCTGGTGAGGATCATTTCGTAAGCCAGTAGCACGGCGTTCTCGGTCTGACCGCGCCGGATCTCCTTCTGCAAGGCAGAGATGACCTGATCGGCCGGCAGGTCGTGGAACGTCTTGACCGAGGCCCAGGGATCGCGAGCAAGTTGAGTCATAGAGTCCTTCCGAGGAAATGTGATGTCCAAACGGCGCGCCCGACATAGCAGCGCAACCGTTCGAGTCATGTCAGTGTTCAGGCGAGCGCATCATTGGCCAGGGCCACAGCGCCCCACAGAGGCGCTTCGTCGCCCAGAGCGGCGGGCACGATATCGACCGGAACATCCGGCAGCGCCGTCGACCGAGCCGCTGCCCGCACGGCGGCCCAATAGCGCGGACCCGCCCCGCTGACACCACCGCCGATCGCGATCCGATCAGGGTTCATCAGATTGGCGGCATTGCCGAGCCCGACGCCGAGCGCGTGCGCGGCGTGGTCGAGCGCCTCCTGCGCCAGGTCATCGCCCTGCTCGGCGGCCAGCGCGACAAGACGCGCATCGATGCGGCTCAGATCGTGACGCACCGTCGCGCGCAGCAACGCTCCACGCTCGGGATGTCGCGCCAGGAGCTCCTGTGCATGTCGGGCTATCCACGGCCCGGATGCCAGGCGCTCGACACAACCGCGGCGGCCACACAGGCACTCCGGCCCGTCAGGGTCCACGGTGACATGGCCGATCTCCCCGGCGAGACCGTCTCGGCCGCGCCAGACCTGGCCGTTCAGCACCCAACCACCCCCTACACCGGTGCTGACGGTGACGTAGAGGAAGCCGAGACAGCCCTGACCGGCGCCATAGCGATACTCGCCGAGCGCCGCCGCGTTGCCGTCGTTGTCGATCCGGGCCGGAGCGCCGAACTCGGCTGTCAGCCGTGCCGCCAGCGGCACCTGCTCCCAACCAGGGACGTGCATCGATTTGCGAACGATGCCGGCCGCGCTATCGACTGGCCCGCCAAAACTCACGCCGACGCCCGTTGGCTGCTGGCCTTGCAGGACGTCGCGCGCCAGATCGACCATCGTGGCGTAGTTGGCAACAGCATCTGTGCCGGCGCGGCGCGACACACGGGCCACCCGTTGCCAGCTTCGATCCACACGAGCGACCACGCCGGCAGCCAGCTTGGTCCCGCCAAAATCCAACGCGAGAATCCTGTCGCTCACCCGGGCCTCCTCAGGGCGTCATCGCGAGTCGAACGATCCACTCGTGAGTGTGTGTCACCGAACTCCGATCGCCGCACAGGCCTGCGGGTCACGGCTTCCGAGAAGGATCCCCAGACACACTCCGATTCGCTCGATGGTCGCCGCGTCAGGCGCCCCTGATTCGGTCAGATAGGTTCGCTCTGCTATCCGGCGAAAGCCATATACCTTGAGCTGCAGGCGAAAGCGCTCGACGGCATTCGCGCCGATCGGATGCCCGGCCAGATGGGGAGTCAGGAAGATGCCGTCGCCCAGCCCGGCGTCTGTCAGACCGACCGGCGCCAGCTCGGACACAAAACTGATCCTCACGGGCAGCGCCTCATCGGCACAGGGCTGGCCGCTGCAGAAGCGGACCAGAAGCCGCTCGACGTCCGGTCCGATGTCCTTCGTCAGAAGGTCTTCATCAGCCGCATCGAACCGCAGCGCCAGGCGCGAACCGAAGAACGACATGCGCTCGCCCCAAAAATCCGCCGGGATCGGCACCCGCATCCATTCGCCATCGATCTGGCGATAGCGTTGATCGAAGCGGTACCGAAACGTCGCCCCAGAAGCATCCTTGAACGATCGGTACACCTGGACATGGGCTTCCTCGAGGTCGAGCGAGAGAAAGGTCGTTTCGGGCACGCTGACTTGCGGGGACAGTCCGGGGTCAGGCAAAGGGCTGGCCTGCCCGGCCAGAACCTGCTGGACGATCCAGTCTTCCCAGGCCGGGTCATCGCTGGCCAGTGAGGCACGTACGCCATCGACATCGCGGGCATAGGCTGCCGCGTCCTCTTGGCGCACCAGCGCCCGAACCGCCTCTTGGGCCGAATTGATCTGCCACTGAGACACAGCCCAATAGCCGATGAGGCAGGCGAAGAGTGCGAAGACCGCCCCCAGGATCAGTCGCGCGTCGAAGGAGAAGCGGCCGCGGATCCGCTGAACGGTGCTGGTCGTCGACGTCCGAGGTTTCGACGACTCGACACCACCAATCTCCCAAACCAGGTCGTCCTCGTCTTTCGATTCCTGTTTCATGATGTCACCGAGGCTGAGGATACCGCCTGGGGGCCGCTTCGAACAGTCGATGATGTCACGATTAATGGAACCACAGGTTGACCGCCATTCCGAGCGCGCACGCTGAACGCCAGAGGCACACAGCATGCGCGCTATCTGTGGCCAGAGGTCGTGGCAATCGACCACGGAGTTGCACACCATGCCTCCGCGCGGCAGGGTGGTCTTCAGACTGACCCGCCAAACAGGCCGTTCTCACGCGCGTCGCTCAACTGGGGCTCGAGGTACGTCCACAGTGCCGGACAGCCAGCCTGGATCGGTGGTGCCACGCGGCGCACGACGCGCTCGTACGAAATGTCATTGTCGCGCCAGCTTTGCCCACCGTTGGCCAGGTTGAGGATCACGGGCATCGCCCGATCCACGGCGTTGGCAAAGCGCGCGTCGATCGTCTCGGCCGCTTCGAACTCCTGCCACAACTCGAGATAGCGAGAGGCGAGATCAGCCGGCGAGAGGCCGAAGATGCGACGAACCGCCTCGAGCTCAGCCGCCTTGCGCTCGACCCAACCACCCTCGACGAACGTGAGCGTGTCGCCCGTGTCGATTTCGCCGATGTCGTGCACGAGCAACATGGCGATGACATGGGCCATATCGACGGCAGGGTCAGCGAAAGACGCCAGTGACCCCGCCAGGAGCGCGATCTGCCAGCTATGCTCGGCCGGGTTCTCGAACCGGTCGAGCCCACGAACCTTGATTTTGCGGGTCACGGCCTTGAGGCGATCGACCTCGAGGATGAAGTCGACAATGGGCTTGAGGGACGGGAAGAGTGTCATGGGCACGATTGTCCCATTGGCCATCGCCGCGGTCCACGGCTGAATGGCGCCTGACGAAGTTCAAGGTCGGTCGTGTTCGACGACGCGCAGGAGGGTCAGCGAGCCTTGCGTAAAGGCGACATCCAGACAGCCACACGCGCCAGTCAGGATGGCGGCATCTACCGGGATACCGTAAGTCGAGTGTTCGATCGCCCCCAGCACAACGTATGTGATGTTGTAGCGCGCCAACACTTCGAGCAACTCGCCCGGGTCGCTCGTGGTGTAGAGCTGAACAACGTCTGCCTCACGCCGGCCGAGATTCGGCAGGTTGTCGGGGCGCCATTGAGCCTCGTGTCCGGGCCAGCCGAGGATGGTCGGGATCCCGGTTGCCATCGACACCCGCGAGTATGTGCCGGTCGTCCAATCATCGCCGCCGATAGCCTCGACGATCACTGTGTCGGGCGCGGCTCGCTGCGCCAGCCATTGTGACGCAGCCCATTCGTCCGGATAGATGCGGGCGAAGTACGCCATTCCATCCAGGGTTGCGGCATCTGTTTTCGAGATAGAGACAGCTGCGAGTGCGGTGTAGATCAGGCCGGCGGCCACAAGCAACGCAGTGATGATCGTGGTGACCACCCCGGCCAGCCGTAGCGCCGGGCGCCGGGCCGTATCTGAACTCCCCTGGGACCTCTCGGGTCCCTGCACGATCCACCACAAACCTGTCCAGGCCCCCACCCCGCCCAGGATCCAGGCCTGAAGCGAGAGTTGGGTCAGCGTGCCTGCGCGTGAACCCGTCTCGTCCTTCCAGTAGATCCATTCGGGAAGGAGCAGAGCAAGGCATGCCGCCGCGACAAGTAACAGAGCATACGTCGGCAGCTGCCTGTCGGTCGTCTGTGCCCTGTCTCGGCCTGGCGCGACGGCCCCGCGAGACGGGCCCGCCAGGCCAAACACGCACACGCCCAGGCCGAGCGCCAGCAACACCGTCGTCCATGGCTCGAGCATGCGGCGCAGGACGAGGACGTCGAAGGTAGGCACAGGACCAAGGTCGCCCGGGAGAGTCGAGCCCGCAACCTGCAACGGGTTCGCGCCGATCAAAGCGGTCAGACCGATCGAAAGCGCGAGCAACCCGCCGAACATTGCGGCCGCAGCCACGATGCCCTGGCGCCAACGCAGGGCGGTGCCGCCGATCCGCGTAGAACCCAGCACGAAGATCAGCATCAACCACAGGATCGGCGAGAGGGCGATCGCCGCCTGTTGCGATCGGGTCGGGAACTCCAGGTTGGCGGAGAGTTGCCACCCGCGTCCGACGAGATACGCGAGATGCGGGCTGTAAGCTGCAAGACCCAGAGCCGCAGCTGCGAGCCCGATGACGATTTCGCGACCACCAGTGGTCACCGCATTGCGCCAGCCGCCCGTCCAGGCGCGACCGATAACGGGAGCGATCACGATCAGGCCGCCGAAGATCGGCGCACTCCAGAAGTTGGTGGCACTGAGCGCCCCGAAGGTGCCGGCAGCGCCAATCAGCCAGGCGATAGGCCGGCCGTTGCCGGTCGCAGCAGCCGCCCAGCGCGTGCCGCTCAACACGACCCCAAGCGCGAGTAACTCCAAGGGCAAAGCCAGCACCTGTGGCTCGAGATCACCGAGGATGAAGGCCAGCGCCGGGAACATCGTGGTGAGGCTGGCCGCCATAGGGCGCCCGCCCGGGCTGCGATCATGGATGACGCGCCCGGCTTCGTACCACCACCAGAAACCAGGGTCGAGCGTCAGCCGCTCTGGCGGCGGCGAAGGCGGCGGTCCGACAAGGCCCTGCGTGTCGAGCCAGGACCAGAGGCCCTGTCGCGTCCATTCGACGCCCGACCCGCCGGCCTGTTCGGAGGTCGCGGCGGCCACGCTCGGGACCACGACGGTCGCATCGGCCAGCGCGCCATTGGCATGCAGGAGAGCGAGCACGCCATACAGATTGCCGGTGAGGAGAATCACGACGGGCGCCAGAACGGCCCACAACTGACTTTTTCCGTCGACCGGCCCGATGGTCGACCGATTGCCGCGTTTAGATTTGATCCCGGCCTGCAGGCTAGTGATCATGTTCGCGACCACGGCATACAGGCCATTGGCGCTGAGGGCCATGACCGTCGCGACGCCGAGGTTGAACCCGACGGCTGATGGCGTTCCGGTCAGCGCCGTCAGGTAGACGATGAAGGCCCAGCCGAAAGACGGCTGCGCCACCACAGAACCGGCGAGCCAGGGATCCTGTGGCGGCCAGACGTCGCTTCTCAGCAGCCCGTTGTACAACGCAAACTCTTCCGGCTTGCCGGTGGCCATGATGTCGGGATGGTGCGCGCGCAAGATCGTGCCCGCCATCAAGGCCGCGACGAAGATCGCTTCTGAGATCCAGACGACTCGCGAGTGAGTGCGCCAGGAGTCTTTCACCTGCGCCCAGCCCGTTCCGGTCAGACACAGAGCGACCACTCCGGCCACCAGGACGGTCGCCGTGATTGCGCTCGGCCAACCGGCTGCGATGACGCCGGTCGTGGACACCAGACCGTAGGCTGTCGCGATCGCCAACGACCCGACCAGACGTGCGAACGTCAGGCCATGGTCAGGCAGGGCGCTCAAACAGCGTCGCGCAAGAGGAAGACCCAGCACGCCAGGCACGGCCAGGGCGAGATACCAGGCCAGGAGTCGAAAAGTATCGTCCATGACAATCCCAAAAATATCGGGCGGAGTGTATCGCAACGGCAGGCGGCCGCCAACGATTTCGGCTGGCGAAACGTTTGTAGTTGGTTGTGCGTCAGGGAGCCTGCCAAGGCCCGAGGCGGAATCTGTAGTGGGGAAAATGGTTCGGACCCAGAATCACAACGCCCCAGCCGAGGGCGACTGGGACGTTGCCGTGGGTCGTTTTGGGGCTGGCGGCCACGTCTTCGAAGCCTGGCCGCCGCAAGGCCTCTACGCAGGATCCGTGGCCGGATCAGGCTCAAGACGGAACGTGGCCGTGATCGGCGTCGTCGGCTTGAGCATCGCCCAGACCGGGCACACCCGCGTCTCGGCCAGCTGCAACGCCTGATGGACAACGTCTGGCGTGAGTTCACCCGTGACGACGAACTCGAGCGCGATCGCCGTGAAGACGGTGGGATGCTCGCTGCGACGGTCGCCACGCGCCGTTACAGTCAGAGCCTTGAGCGAATGTTGGCCGCGCCTCAGCAACGCGACGAGAGTGCCGCCGGCACAGGTGGCCAGGCTGGCGAGGAGCAACTCGAGCGGGCGTGCGCCGTCGCCGACGAGGTCAGGCTCGAGCGGATAATCGGAGACGAGTGCATGCGAACCGGCTGTTACGTTGAAGCGCATGCCTCCATCGTGGATGGCCTGGGCAGTGTATTCCATTCTTCCCCCTTCAGATCGTCGTGGTGAGCGTATCACCCCTGAAGGCCTGATCCATCTGCCATTCCTCGCAGATCGGCGTGACAGGCGATACGGCCCTTTCGATCGAACCCGTGTATCGATCAGTCGACTCAGGCGCGCGAAAGAGCCATTCGAACGAAGTCGAGCGTAGGCCCGACTCGTTCGGCCGGGACGGGGATCGGGTCTCTGCGACGCTCGTCCCAGGCGGCTTCGATCAGTGGCCGCCAACGTTCGTCCAACGCCCTTGCAGCCCACTGAGCAGCCAGGCGCTTCGACGTCACGGCACCGTGATCCATCGTATAGAGCATTCGACAGATCGACAGCACGGCGTAAGGTTGATAACCCGGGTGGGCCGCCAAACCCGGACGGGCGAGGAAGGCGCCGCCCCACTCGACCAGGATCGGCGAAACCGTTCGGCGCAACTCGCCCGGGCTGATCGGGTCAACCAGCTCGGACGGCGGCGGTCCGTACAGCACCACCCCGTGTTCGCGCAGGATCGCGAGATGCACCATCCACGCCGCCCACACGGGCTCCCACTTCAGACGCTCGGCTGGGCCACGTTCCAGGTTGGGCATGCGCTCGACGACGGGTCGAGCCGCGCGGACCTGCGCCCGATCGGCGTAGCTGCCTTCCAAATCGGTCGCGAATCGGACCGGCAACTGCTGCAGGCTATCGTGCAGTCTCTGCAGGCGTGCGAACCTGGCAGCATCGATCGGCTGTTCGCTGACGGCGACGAAATCCAGATCGCTGGCGTCGTCCAGATCGCCCAGCGCCAGGGAACCTTCGAGATAGAGCCCGACGAGATCGCGTCCCAGAACGTCCTGAATGCCGGCCAGCAACGGGTCACAGATGTCGGCCACGTCCTGCCGAACGGCCGGCGGCAATCGGTCAAGAGTTGTCATCCGATTCTTCCTGAAACCAGCGTGCGGCGACGATCTGTCGGCGCACGGTAGCCGAGCGTTGTGTAGCGCCTGACGAACCCGAGGTCAGCATAGAGTCGGGCAGCGCCAGAGTTGGTTGCGTCGTGGCTGACGCGTGCGGTGCGCATGCCGGTTATGGCCATCGTTCGCAGGCCTTCGGCCATCACCGCGCGGGCCAGCCCCAGTCGGCGAAAACGCGGGTGAGTACCCACGGGCTCGAACAAGCCGATGTGATTGCGAACGTCGAGATGGACGGTGGCCAGACATGCCCATTCGCCGGTGGGAGCGACAGCCACAAGTGTTCGAGTCGTTTCCGGGTCCTGAACGTGGAAATCTACAGCACGGGCAACAAGCGGGTCATCATCATCAATATCCCCAAAGATGAGGGCGCGAAGACGAGCCACGTGTGCCGTCTCGCCAGCCGCCGTGGTGCGGATCGTGAAACCCGGTGCCACCGCAACCACGGGCAGGTCGGTTGCGACAGATCGCTCGTTGATGTGATCCCACACCCGATAGGCCTCATACCCGAGCCCCTCGAGGCTGGAGCGGCGACCGGCGTCACAGTCGAACACATCCGTGATCGGGACAGCGCGCGAGTCCTCGCCTGGCTGGGCCTCGATCATGCGCGCAGTGACAGCCTCAGCCCGCACGAGCCACTCGCGCTCATCGGCGCTGCCACGCCTGTCGGGTCGCACGAAAACCTGGTGCGCAGACCCAAAGAGCCCGCAGATTGCGATGCCCACGATCGCCAAATCCTCGGTCCAGTAGCGCACAAGCCCTTGACGGGCGGCGCGAACGCCAAGGTGCGCGTGAACCCAATCGTCGAGATCGCCGACGTGGTAATACCCGCACGGCCCGGCAGACTCGATCCAAAGGCTCAATGCCTCTCTCAGCGCAGCGAAGTCAGAATCCCGGTAGATGTTTTCGACAGTGGCCATGATTGTCCGACGGCGGTGTATGACGTTGCAGTCACATCCCGGTCGCCGCGACGGTGACGAGCGTGATGCGGCCCCTCGATCTACCTCAATCATATCCTCGCTCGTTCGGCACAGGGCAGTTCTGGGCGCCGTCGATGTGACACAGGTCGCGCGGTCGGCGCATGCGACAAAGCGGATAGCGTTTCTCGCCGCATAGCCGATTCGCAACATGAGCAACACGTCTGCGTATACATCGACGTGCGTCGCCGTTCAGGCGCACATCCAGACATGACCAACATCTCCCAGACCATCGGCACTGCGCGCGTCGCGCGCCCCGCCATTACCCAGGCACCCCACCTGGCAACGCGGCAATTCGTCGAAGTTCGCCAACCCGACGCCGTTACGCGCGCAGCCAGCGCTCAAACGTTTTTCACGATCCGGTGGCTGGTCGATCCGGAGCGCCGCGAACACGCCTTTCAGGCCTACGCCTATTTTCGCTGGCTCGACGACACGCTCGACAGCCTTGAGACGTCACCCCAGGCGCGAAGATCCATGCTCGTTCATCAAGCCGATTTGATCGATCGTGCGTATCAAGGCGAACGCCCTGAAGCCCATTGCGCTCAAGAACGCTGGATGTTGGATCTGATTGCCTCTGAGCCGGAACGATCTACCAGCCTCGAGCAGTACGTGCGGCGGCTCATGGCCGTCATGGCCTTCGACACAGAGCGGCTGGGCCGGCGCATCACCGGTGAAGAGTTGGCGCACTACTCGCAGGATCTGGCGGTCGGCGTCACTGAGGCCATGCATTACTTTATCGGCCACGATCGCCCTGCTCCGCGTCGCGCGGATCGCTATCAGGCGGTGCTGGGCGCCCATATCACGCATATGCTGCGGGACATGATCGACGACGTCAGGATGGGCTACTACAACATGCCGCGCGAGTACCTCGAAGCAAACAAACTGGCCGTCGATGCATTCGCCAGCCCGCCCTACCGCGCCTGGGTGCGCGAGCGCGTGCAGCTGGCCCGCAACTGCTTTGCCGCGGGATCGCACTACCTGGCTGCTGTGCCCTGTCGTCGGTGTCGATTTGCGGGCTTCGCCTACATGAGACGTTTCGTCCACGTACTCGACGTCATCGAAGCTGACGGTTACATCCTGCGCGAGAAGTATGCGGATCGGTCTTCGCTCAGCGCGAGTCTTGCCCTCGCCGCTCGCGCCTTGCAGATGGCCATCCTCTCACCAACATCGGCCACACAGGCCTGACACGGAGCCACCATGTCTCAACCGACCGTGCTCGTCATCGGTGCGGGCGCCGGCGGCCTGGCCGCCGCCACTCACCTCGCTCAGCAAGGTTGCTGCGTCACCGTCGTCGAGAAGAACGCCACGCCGGGCGGCCGCTGCGGCCAGTTCGAGCGCGACGGCCATATCTTCGATACCGGGCCGACCCTGCTGGTGATGCCCCTGCTCTTCGAATCGGAGTTCGCGTCGCTGGGAACGCAGCTGCGGCAGCGGTTGTCGATGACGCGGGTCGACCCGACCTACCGTCTCGTCTTTGACGATGGTCGCCAGCTGGCGCTGACGTCTGATTTGAAGGCGATGCAGACCCAGCTCGAGACCTTCGAGTCGGGATCGTTCGAGGGCTTTCTGCGGTATCTCGAGGAGGGGCATCGGCACTATCACACGGCCATCGAGCACCTCGTCAACAAAGACTTTCGGTCAGCTGGAGAGTTCTTCACGCCCGCCCATCTGCCGTTGCTCTTCAGCCTGAAACCGCTGGCACGTCACTACGACCATGTCGGCGATTTCTTCGCCGAACCGCGGTTAAGGGCCGCTTTCACCTTCCAGGACGTGTACATGGGGCTGAGTCCATTCGAGGCACCAGCCACGTTCTCGATGATGCCCTACACCGAACTGGCGCATGGCGTCTGGTACCCGCGGGGCGGAATGTATCAGGTTGTCAGGGCGCTTGTGGAGCTTGCTCACGAAGCCGGCGTCGACATTCGGTATCACGCCGACGTCGCGACCATCGACGTCAACCGCAAGCAAGTGACTGGCGTAACGCTCACTGACGGAACCCGGCTGACAGCCGACGTCATCCTCGCCAACGCCGACCTGCCCTATGTCTTCGATCATCTGCTGCCATCGAACGGACATCGTTCGAGCATGGCCAACAAGCGGTTCTCGTGTTCGGCCATCAGCTTCTTCTGGGGCGTCGATCGTCCGGTGCCCGAACTTGGCGCTCACACCTTGTTCCTGGCCGACGACTATCGCGAGAACTTCATCAGCATCGATCGCGACCATGGCATTCCCGACAATCCGAGCCTGTACGTACACGTTCCAGCTCGTCTTGATCCGGGCATGGCGCCCGTCGGGCAGGAGACCGTCACAGCCATCGTCCCCGTGGGCCATATGGACCCCAGGCACAATCAGGATTGGGCGGCGGTTCGAGATCTGGCACGTGAGGCAGTCTTCCGTCGATTGCGGACATTGGGTATCGACGACCTTGAAGGCCACATCAAGTTCGAGGTGAACTACACGCCACTTTCATGGAAGAAGCGTTACAACCTGATGCACGGAGCCACACACGGCTTGTGCCACAACCTGCTGCAACTCGGCTATATGCGGCCCCACAACCGCCATGATCACTTCCGCAATCTGTACTTTGTCGGCGCCAGCACGCATCCTGGAACGGGTCTCCCGACGGCGCTGGTATCAGCGCGGCTGGTTTCCAAACGCATCCTGGATGAGCACATGAGCTAGAGCCTCGCCTGTGATGTCGACGGTCGCGTGCCGCTCCAGGGGTCAACGTTTCTCCTCGACCAACAAGCGGGCTCGCAACGCGGTCACGTCCGCGCGGGTCAGCCCTGACGAGACCAGATAGCGCTCGGTTCCGCCGTACTTCGCGTCCACGTGACCGAGCAGACGCTGAATGGTCTCGGGCAAACAGATCGGCTTGAACCACGCATCCTGCTCCGAGGCGTGCGTCGCCGACGCCAACCGCTCCTCATAGAGTGGCCAGAGCCGCCGCTGACTTTCGACATAGTCAGCGGCGATGTCATCTCGATCCACGCCGACCAGGTCCAACAACAGTGCGGCAAGGATGCCGGTGCGGTCTTTTCCGGCCTGACAATGAAACACCACACCGCCAGGGCGGGCTTCGACCACGGCCCTCAAGGCGTCGGCGATCATCACGGTGCTGAAGTCCAGCATGATCGTATACACCTCGGCCCGGCTCCGCGCTTCCCTGACCAGAGTGTCTGCTTCCGGAATGTACCGTTCCAGCGGTCGGTGGATGTAGTGGATCAGATCGGTGTCGCGAACAAACCCTGGCAACACCACCGGATCGGAAGCTACCTCCTCACTCGAGCGCAGATCCACAATCGTTCGCACTCCGTAGGCTCTGGCGGCTTCCACGCCCTCAGGCCGTAGACGGCTGCTCGTGTCGGCCCGAATAAGAGACTGTCTCCGCGTGAGGCTTCCATTGAGAGTGCGAATACCACCCAGGTCACGAACGTTGACACATCGGGGCCAATCCAGATGCCGGCTGTCAATCGGTTCGGGTGCTGGTTGGGTGCTGATATCCATTAGGCCTCCGCCCCTTGTGCCCAGACTCACGCCACGCCAGGGACCGTCGCCGTCAGCTCGGACCCGGTTTTCGAAGGCTGCGCAGCAGGGCTGTTCGGGCCCGCGCCGGGAGCGACTGGCGCGCCTGCGGGTTGGCCCAGGACGCGAAGAACTCTCCGGTCACGTCTTCGGGGTCACGGATGACGATCTGGGTCAGACGTTGGAAGTGAGCAAAGAAGACCGACCGGGAGGCGAAACCATAGCGCGCCAGCACGGCAGACTCGCCCCGCTACACGCGGCGCAACAGCCGGTTCAGCGCGTCAGGCAGGTGGTCCGCCACAGCCTCATCCAGCCCGGCCCCAATGAGCAGAACGTTGATGACCGAAGGGGCCAGTTGACGCAGTTTTCCGCCTGCCACGTCTACGAGACGATCCGCGGCCGTCTCATGCGTGATCGCGATTCGATCCCGCGCATGGGTGCGAGTGACTTCGAGCAGAAACCGCAGGCTCGAGGTGTAGGTCACGGCGAAGTCGGGCCCGGCTCGCTTTCCCTCCACGCCGGGTTCGTATGCAAGCGCAAAGGCGCCCTCTGTGAGCAGGCAAAAGGCCGTCTCCAGTTCAAGCTGAAGGTCGGCCAGGCTATCGGGGTCAGTTCGAACGTGAAGCTTCTTGCGGATCTTTGGGGCATTGGCTTCGACGAATGCCGCGTAACGGCGCGACGCGACGATCCACCGCTCCATGCGCTCACGCAGAGGATGGTGCGACTCGCCAAACAGGTGCTGCACCAACTCACGTGTCAGCATAACGCGCCCCGATGGTGCGACCGTGAAGAAGAAGCCCGGGACTCAGCGCGACGCTGCGCACCCCATTATTGTCGAACCAGACCATGACCACCAAGAGGAGCCGTCTCATATCGCTCACCAAAGCCCGCGATCAGTGGTCGGCCTCGAGCGATGGCCGCCTGCACGCCTGGGAGGGACAGCGAGGCTTTGTGGCTTTCCGCATCGGCCCACACCTCAGTGATCCACAACGCATCGGTGTCCTGAGGATCTTGCGCGACGACGTAACTCAAACACCCTGGAAGGGCCGTCAACCCCTCCAACAACACAGCCGCCAGCGCATCCCGCTGTCCGGGCGCGGCCAGGATCTTGCCAATCAATCCGTACATCTCATCACCTTTCATATAGGCAACGGCCCGTAGGTCGGCTCGCGACGGTCGACGCCCGATAGATGGGCGATGGTCCACAGCGCCGAACAGCGACCGTTCATACCCGAGCCGTTAAGTTTGGGTCCACTCACCACTTCGAGCCATCGCCCTGAATCTGGCTGATCTGCTCTTCGCACCCAGCCACTACCCCTCCGCATCCGAGGAGACTCGTATGCTCGTTCCCCTCCAGTGAAGAGCCCGGATACCCGCTTCGCCTATGGGCTTTCCGAAAGCAGCGGTCCGAGCGCCTCCCTCGCGAATGACACAAAGGTAGCCAGTTCAGCCTGATCGTAGTGATCGTTGCGGCCGCCATTCTGATAGTTCATCAGGGCCTTGCGAATCAACGGGACAATCTCGTCAGGCACCCTTCCGATCGCCCAATGCCCACCTTCAGCCTTTGACAGGACGACGCCCTGCCTCAGGTAAGCCAGCGTTCGACAACAGTTGAGCACCGCGTAGATCGGATTCGCATCGATCGAGTTCAAGGCCTCATCGAGGTCGACAGCGACGGATGCGCGCATGTGTGCCGCCGGCACGACCGGAAACACCTCCGCAATCGAGTCGCCGAACAGGGCAACGCCGCGGGCGCGAATGACGGTCACGTGCGCGGCCAGATCCGGGTCGAAGCGCTCCTCATCGTCGCTCTGCAGGTGAGAGTCAGTGGCCAGGTATTCGACGAATCTCTTGCGCCAGGCGTCGCTGAAGTGAAAGTCGTACGGCGTCGGGTAACGCCAGGGATGCAGCTGCTCAAGTATCATGACCGAGATCTCGATCGGCGCGGGCCGCCGCGACTCTCGCACCATCGTTTCCATCAGGCGCCGCCGGGCATTCGGATACAGTCGCTGACGTGTGACGACCAGCAGGTCCAGGTCGCTGCGTGCGGTGTTGAAGCAGCCCATGGCCAGCGATCCATGCAGGTAGACGCCAACGAGATCATGCGCCAGGATGTCGTTCAGGCAAGTTGTGACGGTCGCGATCTGACCTCGCACGTCAGCGGGCCATTCAAGGCGCGAATTCGACGAACCCAGCTCAGAGAACGACATCTCGAGTTGCTCTCAGGAGCGCCCGCCGGCAACCACGGTGACGGTCGTGTAAGCCAGTTGGAAGCCCGCCCGCAGGACATTGCGCTGAGAGTCAGCTCCCGAGCGGGTATGAACGAGCGCCAGGTCACATCCGGCTTCATATGCCGCCCGCAACCGCGCCTGGACCAACAACGAGTGAACACCGCGCCCGCGCGAGTAGGGCGACGTCATCGCTGCCATCAAGGCGGCCGTGCCATTCATGATCTCCAGCGCTCCCCCGCCTACGACCTCATCTCCCTGCCGGGCCAGAAACAGCTGCGACCCCGGCTTGAAGCAGGATCGGATCAACATGAACTCCACACCATCCGGGTCAGCCCACGGCCCAGCATAGCCGGCCCGGGCAAACCATTCTCGAGCCTCGATCGGCGACGCCGAACGGATGGCGATATCGCCGTGTTCCGCGTGATCGTCCGCCGTCGGTTCAGGTCGTCTGACGTAGACGTTCATGAAATCGCGAATGCCGTAGCCGCGCGTCGTCAGCGTCCGGAGGGCGTCAGGTTGCGCCATGGGGCACAGTCGAACCGCGCAGACGGCATGACGCGCGCGATAGAACGCTTCAGCGGCGTCGATCTCGGTCTCGAAATCCGAGGCCGACAGCCCCCAACCATACAGAGCGTTGTTGGGCGAACGAGAGCCGCAGAATACGGCGTGACCCTCCCCAACAGGAAGAGCTCCAACCAGCGTGGCGTCACCGCGGAGCGATTGGGTGAATGCATGACTGCTCGCGCTCCAGGCCTCATGCGCTTCGATACGGCGCGCCAGAGCCAGGTCCGGGCTGAGGGAGGCGGTCATTGACGGGCTGCTCCCTGGGCGACGCTTTCGCGCGGATCGGACCCTCGAGCAACACCCGGCGCCACTTCGTTCGCAAAGGAAGCAAGCACATCAAGCATGGGCAGCACATAGCTCAGGCGCTTACGCACTTCGGCGGGGCTGCCGTCTCGCTCGATGCGAAGATCATGGGCGTCACGACCCAGCACAAACGGATCCTCCCAGGCCAACCAATCCACTGGCTTCGTCCGCACACGGTCTTTGATGCACCATAGCAATTCAGCTAGCATGCTCAGGTCATCACGGTGCAATCGCGGCAAGCAGTTCGAGAGATCCTGCGCCGAAAGCGCCAGATGACACCAGGCGAAGTCGAGTTCGCGACCGATCAGAAGTCGACCCAGCGTCGTCACGAGTCCTTCGGCCTCCCGGTAAGTCCTTGGGTGAGTCTCCCAGGCCTTTTCAGACCGCTGGTACACCAGCGGGGCGTCGCCGTCCCCACCATCCTGCATATCCTTCAGAAACGCCGAACGTTCGGGACTGGTGAGCGCGAACAGCAACCGATCCGGGAAACACAGATGCAGCCGCTGGCGGGGGCTGGCCGTCGCTGCAGCGTGCGTGTAGAGATATCGGAATTGCGCGCCAATAGGAAGTTGGTCTGGCACGTGAAGGACCTCGATCCACCGCTGGCCCTCAAGCCAGGCGACGAGATCCGGCGCCCCGCTCGCAGTCTCTTTCGTCACGCAAACAAAGACGCGATCCGTCAACGACTCCAGATCAAGCAGGCTATCTGGCAGCCGGTCCCGGAGCAACCCGTCAGGATCATGGAGGGGGAAAACGAATGCAGGCTTCACGAGCCACCTCATGGCAGGCCAGATCGTATCAGCATTAGGGCCGGCCGCGTAATTATGAATGCCACGGCCCCAGCTCTAAAAGTCACTGACAGTAACGTGTCGCGCCGTCTCGCCGATCCCCGCGCCGAACTGGTGTCGTAGCGGACAGGCACCGGACCGGCGCGGGGAGTATCGGCTCAGGAGCCGGCCCTCGTACCGACTGACTTCTGTCCGGCGCATGCCCGCGGGCTGATCAGTATATACTCCTGGGCATAGTCATTCAACAACGGGCCAGCAGCCATGGAAAACAACAACTCGCCGAAGCGGGAACAATACGAACAGGCCATCCTGACAGCGCTGGGTTGCACAGCGGTTGAGGGTCGAGCGCATGGGATCGTCTACAGGCTCCTGGTGTCTCCGACCTTTCAGCCTGTCTGCGCCTTCGAGTTCTCGTGGTCGGCGGAAGCCGGGTCCTTCCGACACGCCGCCCTGCCCACCATGACCGATCCAGTGTCTGACTATATCTGGGAGCGCAGTCGCGCCACAGAGGTATCAGCCATTGAAGAAGCCATGTTCGCCAGCGTCGAGAGCGTCACGCCGATTGACGGCGAGAAGGGCCATGAACTCCTTCAGCGGTTCGCCATCCTTCAACGCCCGTCAGTTTCGCCAGAGGATATTGCTGCCAAAGACGGCGCCACGATCCGCCTCGACCTGCGCGATGAGCACGGGAGCTTGACGCTTCGGGCACAGCTGGCATCCACGGAATCGTCGCCCGAGTTGGCCGCATGGCTGTTGGCCTTCCTCTCGACCGCCCGTGAGCACGTTCACGATCGCCGGCTGGTCGACCAGTTGAAGCGATTGCCCTCCTACTTTGGGCTTGGCCAGTAACCGCCGATCGCGTCTCTCACCGGAAGGGCCACGCCTGCCCGCTCTCGTCCGAGAAGCGGACGATGATGTCATCGATAGGCAGCGGATGACCAAGCTCCGACAACAGGATGGAAAGCTCACCCCGATGTTGAGCGGAGTGCAGGAAGATCTGGGTCAGGATCTGCCACACCGTGTATCGGAGCGTTGCCCCGGTTGAAAACCGAAACGGCGTTTCGCGCATCAACTCGGCATCCGTCAGCGATCTCACGAACGTCAACAGGCGCGCGCGATGCGCTTCGGCACCCGCACTCAGAGTCAACATAGAGGATCGATCCTCATCACTCAGAACGCGGTCGCCTCCGGTGATCTGGCTCAGGTAGTTCATTTCGACAGCCAACAAATGGACAAGCAGTTGGTAGATCGACTCGCGGCTTGGGCTGCTTGTGCCTTCCAGAATCTGACGGTCGAGACGAGACGCCTCCCGAAACAGGATCTCATTGGCGTGGACATTGTGTCGGGCGATGACCGCGACCATGTCAGTCCAACCGCTTGACATTGCTACCTCCTCGTGAGAATCGAGCGGCGTCGGAGTACCATCCGGATCTGTTCGCAAGGCCATTTGGCAGAACGGACCGGGAAAAGTCCTCTCTCGCATCCACTCTCATGGCCCGAACCGGACTTGCGGTCGGTTCATGGTTTGTGTGATCTGCGGCCGTGTGCTGCCGTCCAACCCGACAATGAACCGCAGTGCCTTGTTCGTCCTGATGGTCGCTCGATCGCTTTGCGACAGAAACGTCCGGATCGTAAGAAGTGCGCGCCCCTTCGTAAGGTAGGATATCGCGAAAGACCAGAAGGCCATCGTCGCCGGCCAAAAGATCGGATCTCCTCGAAAAAGCGCAACGGCGGCCCAGGCCATGGCGAAGATGATGCCAACTCCACAGATCCGATCTTTTCTCCCGGTCCGTTGCTACTCTGCGCGTACTTGCGCCACCTGTCAATACCGCCTCAAGCGGGCAGATTGTGCCCGGCACAGCGGCTGTCAATGGGTCAGGATGGTCGTGCGGATGAAGTCGTCGAGCCGTTCCGGAGAAAAGTGCTCGCCGTCTTCACGGATCGACAGGCTGCAACGAGGCAGCAGACTTGCGGTCCGTACGGCCGTAGCGACCGGAACCTGCTCATCGTGTCTGGCGTGTTCCATGAACACGGGCGCGGCAACGGTCGACAGGTCGAAGCCCCAGTCGCGGCAGCGCAACTGCAGATCCTGAGCGATCCCGAAACCATCGTTCTGCATCGAATCGCGGATGTCATCGCGCTGACGGTCACTGTCGGTCAGGTTGGCAAAGAACAGATCGCTTGCCAGGAGCTTGAGTTGTTCGAGGCCGGCCTGCCGGTCCACCGGATAGGGCCAGAGAGCCAGCACCTGGTCATCGAACAGGGCCGGCGTGCCACTGAGGACGAACACGTTGCGAACGCGATGGCCCAACCGGCTCGCGATCGAATAGGCGTACGGTGCTCCTGATGAAATGCCGAACACATCTAGGTCATCCAGGGCGAGCGTGTCGACCAGCCCGTCGACAATCTCGCCCCAGTCAGCCAGGCTGGCCATCGTGATCGGTGAAGACTCTCCATACCCTGGGCGCGCTATCGCGATCACGCGACGGCCGAACTGGATGAGGCGATCGAACAACCAGGTGTCTCGAATGCTGGCGATCAGCCCATGCTGAACCAAAATAGGGCGCCCCTCCAAGTCACCCATGTCATACAAGGCGATCTGGCCACTCTGCATAAGGGGAACGATACGGAACATCTTGGCTTCCAGGCGGAAAGGTTCGCGAGGTCTCACGCCTCCACGACCCGGTCATCCTTATCGTACCCGCGAACGACCAAACGCGAACGCCCGGCTTGAATCCGGTTGCGGAGCCGCTCAGCCCAAGGTCCTCAGGGCTGTGGCTCAAACGCGCTCCTTGTCTGGCACACAGGTGCCGATCGCGTGACACCTTGCTGGTGAGCACTCACCATGCGACATACAATCGCGACATGGACAAACACACAGGCGCCTCCTACGACGATAAGGCGGACAAGTACGGCGACGCTCAGGACACGAAACCCTGGACCCTGTACTTCGAACGCCCGGGAATGCTTCAGTTTCTTCCAGACGCCGCCGGCCTGGATGTACTGGACGCCGGTTGCGGTCCGGGATTCTATACGAAACACTTCGTCGATCAAGGTGCCCGGGTCATCGCCTTCGACCGACATCCTCTCTTCGTCGAACGAACCCGCCTGCGAACTGGCCAGCGGGCAATGGTCTACCAGGCCGATCTCGCCGAGCCACTGACGTTCTGCCCCGACTCGTCGATCGATCTCGTCGTCTCGATCCTTGTGCTGCACTATCTGCGGCACTGGCTCCCGGCTCTGCTGGAGTTCCACAGGGTGCTGCGCCCAGCCGGCACCCTGATCTTCTCCACTCATCATCCATTCACGGATCTCGAGATGGCGGCCTCGGGCGACTACTTCGCGACAGAGCTCATCGAAGACGAGTGGGATATCGGCAAAGTGTCCTTCTACCGTCGATCCCTTTCGACGATCTCCCAGGATCTCGCTCGAGCGGGGTTCCTGATCGAGGCGATCGCCGAGCCGCGGCCCATTTCGCCTCCTGAGGGCGTCGGAGCGGCCTGGTTTGAGCGGGCGATGAAGAAACCGCAACGCCTCCTCGTCTGTGCCCGCAAGCCAGGCTGACCGAAAACCCCGGTGTTTCGCAAGGCCCATGCCTGCCAGACTTGCCACTTGTTGGGGCAGATCGCGTGGAATATAATTGTAGCGATTATATTCTACGCGAGCATACCTGGCGTACCCGCTGTGAGGGAACTCGAGTGACGGACAACATTCAATCGTTGCTGCCCCTGACACCCACTGTCTTTCACATGCTTTTGGCTATCGCCGACGGCGAAAAGCATGGTTACGGAATCATGCAAGCGGTGGAAGTAGAGACGCGCGGTCAGATGCGTATCCGTATCGGTACGTTGTACGGGTCAATCAAGCGAATGATCGATGCCGGACTAATCGAGGAAACCAGCGAACGACCCGACCCGGAGCTCGACGACGAACGACGTCGTTACTACGGCCTGACAGCTCTTGGACGGCGCGTGTTGACCGCGGAGGCCGCCCGCCTGGCCCGGGCCCTGGCCATCGTCAAGCAGAAGCGCATTGTGGCCCGAAGCTGACTGACATGCCAGAACGAAAGGACGTGTCCGAGTGGATCTACGGCATACTGCTTCGGCTGTACCCGGCGGACTTTCGCTCCAGGTATGGCGGGCAGATGCTGCAGACATTTCGGGACACGTGCTGGGTTGCTTACCGGCAAAGCGGCATCTTCGGCGTTCTGCTCATTTGGAGCGCCACGTTTGGCGATCTGGTCAAGACAGCACTCGAGGAACGGGTCAGGCAAGGAGGCCATGGCATGTCCAGATCAGCACTCACTCCAATGGCAGGTCCATTGACCTTCAGCGTTGGCGTGCTTTGGTTGATGACAGCCCTTGGCGATTTGGCATTCCAGACCGGACTCCTACAAGATGAATCGCTGTTGGGCCTGGCACTCCTTCCCTTTCTGTTGTCATTTCTTCCGATGCCTTTGGCGCTCCTGGGAACACGTTGGCGATTCCAAACCGACGTGGGCCGGTTGGGACGTCTCGGCCTTACGGCAAGCACGATTGGGTGCGCCGGCGTTGTCGCGACCGTGGGCAGCAGCATACTGACCGAAGCTGGCGAACCGGGAGCGAGCCAACCCGCGATCTTTGGCTACGCCGCATTCGCCTTTTTCTCGTGCATCCGGCTGGGTTATATTCTGTTCGGGATCGATAGTCTGAGATACCGGCCGCTTGCACACTGGAATGGGTTACCGCTCCTCCTGGGCCTCAGCGCCGCACTCAGCCTTCCGTTTGAGTGGTTCGGCATGCCGGCGATCGTTCAAAACACCTCGATGCCCCCGTTCTGGCACTTTTTCATCGCCGGCGCGTGCTGGGCGTTGCTCGGTGTCGCGCTGACGAGGCGACCTCAGAGTCCGCAGGCGAGAGCGACCACCTGACGACTCGGTGCACCCGCTTTTGTCGGCACCGGTGTCAGGCCGGCCCGCCGGGTCAAGGATTCATGCGTTGAAATGACAGGGCGAGTTCCTCTGGCCCAGCCTTGACAATGGCCGAGGAAAACCCGTAGGTGATCTCAACCGCGCCGTTGAGAAGCTGCTCTTTGACGGCGCCGCCAAACTCAGCGAGAGGAACGCCTTGAGCGTGCAGGCCGGGTCCACCCAGATCGGTGTTGACTGCCGGCGGAATGATCTCGATCACATCGACTTTGCCCCTGAGCGTGTGCCTCAAAGAGAGCGTAAAGGAATGGAGAGCGGCTTTTGTGGAGCAGTAAACGGGCGCTCTCGACATCGGCGCGAACGCCAACCCAGACGATACATTGATGATCACAGGGTCTGGATTCTGCAGAATCACGGGCAGCAATGCCGAGCAGAGGTGCACCGGCCCCTTGAGGTTGAGGTCGATTTCGCGGGTTGCCCGCTCCCAGAAGTCTGCTTCCGACACTGTCATCCGCTCCTGCACCCCGGCGTTATTGACCAGGACATTGACATCCGAATGTGCGCTCTTGATCCAGTCAATCAACCTCAGGCGCTCAGTTTCTTGACTGACATCAGCCACAAGATGGTCGACGTCGGGAAATTGTTGCCTCAGTTGCTCCATCACGGTCAGTCGTCGGCCGCACACCACAACGCGCGAGCCCGCCGACAAGAACATCTTCGTCAACTCATATCCGATACCTGTCGCTCCGCCCGTGATCAAGACCTTGTTTCCGCGAAGGTTCATCCCTGCCCTCAGATCTCGCCTGGGCGTCAAGCCCCAGGTGGTGGTGTTTGTCCTCTCAAAATCAACGTCGAGTCTGCCTAGATTTTAAGTAAGCCGCGGAATCCTCGAGCCGCGTAGTACGACTCGGCCCCGTTGTGATAGACAAAGACCGTGTCGTAGCGTCGGTCACAGAAAATGGCGCCACCCAGGTGTCTGATTCGTGGTGGCGTTTGCACCCAACTTGACGTCTTCAGATCAAACGCCTCGAGCTTCTGCAGCGCTCGGTATTGATCCTCGGTCAACAGTTCGATGCCCATTTCGGCCGCCGTATCGATCGCGTTGCCTCTTGGCTTGTTTTCTTTTCGCGACTCCAGCGCCTTTCGGTCGTAGCAGAGGCTGCGTCTTCCGGACGGGCTCTCCGCCGAACAGTCGATCAGAATGAACTCGCCCGATGTTGGATCGCGCCCGACCACATCGGGCTCGCCCCCGGTGCGCTCCATTTCGTTGAGGGCGGCCAGCTTTTTCGGAGCCCCCACGAGCCTGGCGTGCACCTCGTCCCAGTCAATGCCGGGATGACGCTGGTCGTTGTCTTCAAATCGGGTCTTGAGCACGCTCAACAAATCGTCATACGGTGTCGCTTTGGAATTCTTAGTCTTCGCCATCGTCAGGATGCCTTTCAGGTCGTTATTGCGTGCCTTCAATCATTCGCTCGCATCGTTACTATTCGAGTTATTCATGCTCTCAATGATTCCGCGGTTGCATTAAGGCCACCGGTGGATTCGTGCGGAGCGGCCGAAGAGCCTTGATACGAAAAAGCCGTCGGGACGCCAGGTCGACTCGGAAGAACGCACGGATTGAGAACACGGGACACGCTCCGCGTTGGCTGATCACTCGGATCCCTTGACCGCGGTATCGCTGGCGCCACCGGTCTCGAGACCCGAATAGCTAACGTCGCGTCGCGGGGAGTTGGGCAATTCGCGATCCAGACTGGCCCGGTATCGAATACAGCCCTCCATAAATCTGGGCCATGTCGGAACCCAGGGTTCCTGGTCCCTCTGCTCCGGCAACAGCGCCCATAGATCTGGATGATGCCAGCACAGATCATGCCCTGCACTATCCCGGTGAGCGCGGATTGCTGCACGAAGCCGCTTGACCTCGATACGTAGCTGCTCTGACGTCATGCCATCCAGATCCTGGTCCATCCTCTTTCCCTTCAGTCCGGGTGGCAGCGGGCGAATGGCACGCATCATCCACGCGGCGACGAAATCCGTCCCCTTTGGACGGGCACGCGATCACGGCCTGACCGGCACCGGCTCAAGTCCGGCGGGCAAGGCCCTATCCTCGATCCAGGCACTCACCATCCGCGAAAACAGGCCCGGTGCCTCGCCGTTCCATCCGTGTCCGACGCCAGGCACCCGACAGGCCTGCGCACCCGGAATAGCGCGAGCCACCAGCGGCATTGACTGGAGCACAAGGGGATGCTCACGTTCGCCTGCAACCAGCAAGGTGGGACACATCACTCCTTGCGGTAGTGCTGACATTCCGCGATCGAGTATCTCGTTACCAATCCGGAGCATCGCTTGCCAGGAGGTCTGGCGCGCCGCTTCCGCGTAGCCCGCATAGGCCTCCGGCGGTATGTGAAGCTGCTTCGCTGTGCTTCGGCGCACACTCTCCAACCTGCTGAAGGGTACCAGGAGATACCACCGGAGCCTGAGCCAGTGCCGATGCGGAAACGGAAGCACATTGAAGCCGCTCACGACGGCGTGATCCACGCACTCCGGGCAACTGCTCGCCAGTCGCAGGGCGACATGGCCCCCAAGCGATAGGCCGACAAGGTGAGCGCGTCCGCCATGCGCCCGCTGCGCGATCAGTCGCTGGACATCGCGTACGACGTCATCGATGTTTCGCCAGAGCAAGCGATTGCTCTTGCCATGCCCTGGCAAGTCCGGGATCAAGCAATGATAGTGCGGCGACAGATCCGTCACCTGGCGCTGCCACATCCACCCGCTGATCCCAGCTCCATGGAGAAAGAGGATCGTTTTCGCACCGCTCGGACCGACTTCATCACACCACATAGGCCTCTCTTGTGCAGCAGCAGCTCAGCGCACCAGTGTCGATGTCTGCAGAACACGAGCGGCAGCCCAATCACAACGACAAGCGCTCTCAGACATTTTCGGCCCAAAGTCCTTCCCCCGGACCGTGTGAGCCCGCCCAAACTGCAGTAACGTCGCGCAATCGGAGCGGTCGCGCCCTATGGCGAGAATGACCCTATCCCGCGGAAGGCAGCTGTTCGTGGGGCAACTACACATGGATGGCCGGCTAACGGCTCTTGCCTGTCCCGTTTGGCTGTACCGAGCGACGCCACACGGTCAGGCACGGGTACATCCGACTCACCTCAACGCCGGCGTTCAAGACGAGCCCCCGATAGCCTCGTTGCTCCTTGTACAGCCCAAAGCAGTCCCGACCACCAATCGTGCACAATCCGGTTCGCCATTCTCTCGCTTCGAAGCACACCAACCCACAATTCCGGACATCAAACACCACTGCCAGATCCACGTCAATGGAACTCTGCCAATTGTCCCGTGTGGCAGCCAGCACCAAACTCAGCGTTCGTTCAGGTTCGCCAGGAGAGCCCGAGGGCGGTTCGTCAACGACCAGCGACAGGTCGATATCAGAGTCGGCACGGTGATTCCCGGCCAGTCCACGTGACCCGTGCAAGACAACACGGGCCACGTGGGGATGCACGCACAAGTGAGCATCACGCAACACAGTATGCGTCAGGGGCAATGACCGAGCGAGCCCAGGTTCGAATTCGACGATCTCCATGACTACGGCTCAGTCAGGCTCGCAAGATCTTGTCCATCGACTTGCCCCTGGCCAATTCATCGATCAGTTTGTCCAGGTAACGAATGGCCTGCATGGTCGGCTCCTGAATATCTTCGACCCGAACGCCGCAGACGACGCCCTTGATCAGGATCCGCGAGGGGTTCATGCGTGGAGCGTTCGCGAAAAAGGTTTCGAAGTCTGTTTGCGAGTCGAGTTGGGCCTCCAACTCCGGCTGGCTATAGCCTGTGAGCCAACAAATGATCTCGTCGACTTCCGTCTTCGTGCGGCCTTTTTTCTCCGCTTTGGTGATGTAGTGGGGATAAACACTCGCGACGCTCGTCGAGAAGATGCGATGTCTGGTCATTTTGGTCCTCACCTCCTATTGGGTGTTGGGCTGGTCAATCATGCCGTGCCCAGCACCAATAAACGATCGTCCCATCGGTCGTCAGCGAACCGTTCAGCCTCGCCGCGTCATCCACTCGTTGAGCAACATCCCGAAGTGAAGCGTGCCGCTCAACGAACCATCGGTGTGTCGATGGTTCTCACGGATGTGTCCCTCCAACACAAATCCGCAGCGTTTGGCAACATTGGCACTCTTCGCGTTCTGATCGTCGCATTCCAGTCGAACCCGATGTGCTGCCAAATGCTTAAAGCACATCTCGAGACCGACCTGAACTGCCTCCCCGACATACCCGCGTCCCCCGTGTTCAGCATCCCCAAAGTATCCGATGGAATACTCTGGCACGCCTGATTGACAGAGCCCTACATACAGCTGGGCTACAAACTCGTGTGTTGATTTGAGAAACGCGCCTAAAAAGAACGCCCTACCCTGTTGCCAGGCTGTGATGAAGTCCTCGAGAAGGGACCTGGCTTCGGCATCCGAGCCGAGGGCGCGGATAGGATTGTCGCCTTCAAAGCGAGCCAGGTGATCACGGTTCCGCTGGCCCACCCTCCAATACCATGTGCTGTCCTCAGCCGCATAGCGTCTGACGATCAGCCGAGGCGTTTCATACGACAGTGGAATTCCTGACATCCTTTTTGTTGCTCCTGGCTCGCTGCGCTCCAGACATCAGGCCCCGCCGAATTCGAAGCCACTCCATGGCGGACAACAGCTGACTGTAGACGGACCCAATACGCGGCCGATATCCGCGAGACTCGCCCTGCGGCAGTGTAGCACTCGACCATGAGGCCAGTGTCACTCGATGTACGAAGTGAAATGCCTTGCTCTGCCGCCATCTGAATCGGTGGCCAACTGACTGGCGCCCGTCGCCCGTCTGAGCCAGATGCCCCGTGCAGTTTCGGTGAGGCGCCTCACCGGACCCGGTCGACCGATCAGGGCGCAAACCGCTTCCAGTTCCCCTCAGAGACGACTTCGACGGTGCGATCGACCACTTGTATGGCGGTCCCATCGTCGATCGCATAGGCCGGACCCGCGATGTCGGCGGCCCAACGTTCGGCATGGACCATAGTATTCCCCGGCATATCTTCATGATCAAGGTGCGGGAAGATCGAGAAATCAACAATGCCCAGTGTGCTGTCAGCGCCAGTGGGCGGTCTCCAGTTGACGAAATACTCACCGATGCGAGGCGTCATCACCATGCTTCCCGCGCTCACCCCCACCCAGACCATCTGAGGGAGCGATGGCAGGAGGTCCACCAGCCCTGACTCACGCATCCAATGGCACAGGAAAAGCGCGTCGCCTCCATCCACTAACAGAACGTCGGTTGCCTTTACCCAGGGGACCCAACGCTCCGGCCCTATGCTGGGTAGCGCCGTGAGTTCCAAAACGCCGACCGACTTCCAGCCGAGGTCCGTCATAGGAGCTGGGCTCCGACCCGCGATGAAACGCCAGGTTGATTCGGGAGTACACATGGGGTGTCCGTATTCCGCCGTTGGGATGCACAGGGCCTGGGCGTCAGCAATAGGTTTGCCCAGAAGCTTGACCAGCGCATCGCGGATGCTTGCATTCTTGACACCACCAGATGTGAGCAACAGTTTCATGATCCATCTCCATGCCAATGTGACGAAGACCGTGGCCCCACTGACGTATCTACTCTTTCGCTATTGTCACGGATTGACCATTCCAGACCGTCGTCTCAGCGTCACCACATCGACAGATACGGCCCCTTGTCCGCCTTACACGCGATTAGTCGACCTGTGCGCCACCAGTCGCATTGGCCATGGTCGCTGTCATCCCGGCCGCCAGGTCGCTGGCCAACAGTACGGCCGCATTAGCGATCCGCGCCAATGGCGTGACCTGCCGCAACGGCACATCTTTCGCAAATTCGCGATGTACTTCCTCGAAAGATAGTCCCTTTTGCTCTCCATAGGCTTGCCATGCTTCACGCACACCCGGCGCATCCGGTGACCCGGGAGATCGAACCCAACACACCCGCACTTGAGCCGGGCCATTCTCAACCGCCAGTTGCCGAAGATAATGTTCTACTGCGGCGCACGCCACGCCGAAGCCACCCACACCACCAAAGGGCTGGCGACCGGCATTGGCCGTGATCCCGAGAATTGTTCCGCCCCCATGTTGAGCCATATGCCTGGCGAGTGCAGTGCCTGTGTGAAACCAGGTTGTCAGACCCAATCGGACTGGCGCAAGAAACGAGTCGAACGGCATTGCGGTCAGGACTTGTCCCTGGATGTCATCCCAAGAAACGGCATTAAACATCAGGGAAACTGGCCCATAGCATTGGATGATTTCGTCGAGATGCTGCTGGACTGCCAGCGGATCCATCGCGTCGACGGTCTTGACCTGGACCAAGCCAGCCGTTCCACCGATTTCTTCAGCCGCCCGGTCAAGTGGTTCATGTCGACGAGCAGACAGTACGACTGTCGCGCCTTCACGCACAAATGCCTGCGCGACAGCCTTACCAACCGCACCCGAAGCTCCATAAACGATGGCCGTTCGACCTGCAAGCAGCATTTCGATCCTCCTGTAATGGCTTTGGTGATGTCGCCTTCGCAACCCGCTTGAGGCACTCCAAGCCAGATTCTCTCACGATGGCCGCACAGCTGAACGGCTGGACTTCAGCTGCGCAGCGGGGCGAGGGCACCTCACCCGCCCGAAGGCGCACTTGCGAGCCAGCCCGGCCAGTTTGGGCACCCGATTAGCTACGTCAGCTGCATGCGTTCGCTAGGTTGCGCCCTGCCCGACGACTCACCTAGAGGAAGACGGCCGGTGAGACCTTGAAACGCTTCGACAATTCTCGGATTTGACGCACATTCAACTCGCGCTTACCGCTCAGAACCTCAGACACGACCCCTTGAGAGCCCACTTCTGGCAATTGCGATTGCGTCAGCCCATGCTCCTCCATCAAGTATTCGAGCGCCCCGGATCCTCCAGCATCGGGAATGGGGTGATGCTGTTCCTCGTACGCCTCCAGCAACGTTCCAAGTGTATCGAGCAGGCTATAAAGCGGATGCCGCTCGTCCGAGCCAATCTCGTCCAGGAGCGTTTCCATCCGTCTCACCGCCCGCTCGTAATCGCGCTCGTTCCGGATGGTCAAGAGCGGTCGAATGGTCGCCCAGTGGGCCTCCAGGTTATTTGCCATGGCGTTCATATCTTCCACTTCTCCTCGTCGTACTCACGATGCGTGAGTACCTCGCGCACGTAAAGCTTACCTCTGTTGAAATGCACCGACGTGATCAGCCGGTACTTGTTCGCACCAATATTGAAAACGACCCATTTCCCGACCTTGTCGGCGCTCGGAAACACGGCCCGAAGCTCGGCGAAAGTGCCAAACTGGCTGGCTTTCACCACTCGGAACCACCGGATCAAGGGCACCTGGCTGTCCGGATGCTTCTCCCAGAAGTCCCGGAGGGCTTTGCGCGAGATAATGTGCACGCCGTCAGATTATCTCATTTTGCGATATCTGGCAAGTGGCAGATTCCCGAAGGCCATGGGAGGGGCAACCTAACGGCTCGCATCAGCTGCGTGGCGGGTGAACCGAGACCGCCCCGCCCGACGACGCACCGGTGAACCGAGACTGGCCGGCTTGGGGCCCCGAGTAGCCACGTCAGCTGCATGCGATTGTTATGCGGCTATTCGACTGACCAGCAACCGTACCGATCGAAATAGCCGATGCCGTCATCCATGCCAGTGTATTTGGAACCTACATCCAGCGCGCCCGGCCGAACACCTAGCTCTATACACTGCGGCGAAGTGCGTCAACGACCGATGGCTCCAACTCCAGCACAACCGAAGTGTCACTCTCGATCAAAGTCACGATAGCCTCGCGTGGACCGTTCCGCCAATCCTGGCTGCCATAGAAGGCGTCTTGGCTGGTTTGACGCTCCGCCAGATTCTCATATGCACGAATCAAGTAGTACGACGTGTCGTCGTGCGGTGACGGGCCGAAGGCCACGACATCCACTTTCCAACGCTTCAGCAATGGCAGAGACTTCTCCGTGACCAGACGATGGAATTCGTCTCTTTTGCCTGGCTTTAGATTGTAAGAGCGTATTTCAACCAACTTCATGACCAGATCCTCCCCGATCTATGGTTATCTGAGAGCTCCAGACCGGTCTCCACTCATCAGCGGTACGGCGCTCGTATTCCCACTTGAATAGCAGCCATCGCCTGAATGAACAGGAGCCGCATAACGGC
>CAYZRP010000013.1:0-54932 GCA_964480865.1 uncultured Anaerolineales bacterium
CTTCTCGACGCCGTGATCGAGGATGTGCTGGAGGAGGTCCAGGTAGGTCCGCATGGAAGGAGTGTACCATCGCGAGGCTGGCGCACGGCCGGCGTTCAGGGGCAGGAGCACCCAACGGCGGCGGAAACCCCGTCGTGCCCGCGTGAGAATGGCGCCTTAGTTCGGCTGATTTGTCCGTCTGGGAACCGGCCTGCGTCTTGACGCGTCCGCAGGGGCAGGCTTACTCTGAAGTAGCAACCCGACGCCATATCGCCGGGGCGCCCCCCCCGATACAGTTGTGACGGTCAGGAGGTTTCCATGTCCAACCCCTCTTGGTTCCCGGGCCGATTAATCTGGGCCCTCGGCTGTGTGCTGTGCGGCGTCGTGGCCGCGTTAGCAATAGCTAATCCGGCCAACGTCACGCGAGCGCAGGCGAACCCGGTGCGGGCCGGGGTCGACGAGCGCTGGCTGACGTTGCTGACATCCGAGCGATCGACGCTGGACCAGCCGACCGACGCCAACGGCGTGGCCGCCGGTGCGTTGACCCTCAACGTACTAATGCAGGACGCGGCCATCGCGGGCTTCGCGCCGACCGGCAGCCCGGTGTCGATCACAGTGGCGCGGGCCGGCTCCGTCCAGGAGACCGCCACCGCCACCCCCTTCCTGACTGAAGCAGGCTGGTTCTATAGCTGGACCTGGTTGTTTTTGGGCGAGTACAACGTCCCTGGTTTCCAGGCCGGTGATGTGATCCGCGTGGCCCAGGGTGGACAGGCGCTCACCCTGACCGCGAACGCATTCGGGGCCGAGGCGTCGTCGGCCACGGATCGGGTTTCCGGTGTGTCGGCTGCCAACGTGGATCTGGTGCTGCATGGCCTGTCGGCTTTGGATCCTGCCCTGGTCTTCACCGCCACGACCACGGCCGACTCGCAGGGCGCCTTCGTGTTCGATCTGGCGGGCGTGGTCGACCTTTCGGCCGGGGACCATGGTTTCGTCCGACAGACACTGGATGCAAACCGCAGCGTCGCGACGCGGTTTGCCACGCCGCAACTGCAGGTGCAGGTGGACGGCAACACCGTCAGCGGCTTCGTGGCGCCCCAACAGTCGTTCAGTGTTCGCGTGCTACAGGGCTCCACGGTGTTGGAGGAAGCCACCGGCATGGGTGGCGCGGACGGCGGTTTCTCGCTGTGTGTGTCGACATTGTGTTGGTCGGACCTCGCTCCCGAACGGGTGTTTCTGCCCGGCCGTCGAGTTGAGTTGATCGTGGGCGATCAGACCCTGTCCATGGCCATCCCGACTCTCACCGCACGCTCGACGATCGCGGAGGGTCGGGTGTCTGGCATGACCGACGCCGGTGCGCGCGTGACCGTGTACCGGTGGCCCGGGCCCCTGGCGTACAACGGCGGTTCGCTCGACTTCGGCCTTGACAGCGGCGTGGCGGTGACGGCCTCGGCCACCGGCGCCTACACGGCCGGGGTGCCGCTGCAGCCCGCAGACTACGGGGCTGTCGTGGTCCGCGATGTCAACGGCCACCTGGCATATGCACGCTATGCCGTCGCCCAGTTGTGGATCGACATGGGCTCGCGCGGCCCGGCTGGAGCGCTGATCCGTGGTCAACTCGACCGCGTCTCGACCCCTATGACGGTGACGATCATCGGCGGCCTCAGCGGCCTCCCGAAGGCCGAGGTGCGCTCGAGCACGACCCCGACGGGTTGGCTCCAGGTCGGTGTCATGCGCCCGACCGTTCAACAGAGCGGGCTGCTCCTGTCGGGCGGGGACGTGGTGTCCATCACCGACGCATCCGGCCTGGTGGCGCTCGTCCCGCTTCAGCCGATCTCCGTGACCGCCGACGTGCCCACGCAGCGCATATCGGGTCAGGGCCCTGTCTCGGCGACATTGCCCATTCATCTCGAGAACGTCGATTCGTATCCGGCCTGGCCCAACGGCTACGACACCTTCGCGTTCAGTGATCTGGCCGGCTTCTTCGGGATCGACGTCACCGATTTCCGCATCAAGTCCACCACCCGTGGCACCGTTCAGTGGACCAACCCCGATGGACATACGCTTGTTCAGTCCTTTGCCGCCGGCCCGACCTGCCTGCCAGACGTGGGTGAGGTGCGCGTGAACGGCAACACTCTGGTGTACGCCAGCGATACCGCCAACTGGTCGACCTGCGGGTGGGCCATGACGCTGACACTGCGTTCGAGCAGCGGGGCGCTCAAGCACGAGGCCATGATGCCTGCGTTCAGCGGTTCCGATTCCTTTGAACTTCTCGCTGACCAGGGCGGGCCGGTGCGTATCGAGCCCGGCGACGTCCTGTCGATCGTCAACGGCACTCGCACGATGACCCTCTCGGTCCCGCTCATCAGCGTCAACGTCGATGTGTCGACGCAGCGCATCACGGGGCACGCGCCTGCAGGGAGCACTGTGCACGTCGTCAATGAAAGTGGGCTCACCGACATCGGCGCTCTGGGCGGGCCGTTCCCGACCTGGACGGCGACGGCGATCGCCGACGCCAGCGGCGCCTATCAGCTCGAAGGCCACTTCCGGCCAGGCGATCGCATCGAGGCCTCGGTCACCAACCGCCTGGGCACGGCGTTCACGGCTGTGGCAGTGGTGCCCGCCATCGAACTGAGCCTCTATGAGGGCGAGCTGCGCGGGGTGCTGCCGCCGCTCTCCCCGCTCACCGTCACCCTGCAGACCACGCGTGCGGTGACGCCTACGACCTTCACCCAACGGGTCGATGATCTGGGTCGGATCCGCGGGATGTCGTACTCTGGCTCTGCGATGCTGCCCTGGGCCATCCGTCCGGGTGATCGCGTGCTGGTTCAGGCCGGGTCGTATCAGCGTGATTGGTTGATCCCGCTTCTGACCGCCGAGGTCGACACCGCCGCTCAGATGTTGCGCGGCGTGGCGCCACCTAATCACCGTCTGACGGCCGTGGCGCTCAACAGCGGGGCCGTCAGTCGATCGATCGTCATGCAGAGCGATCCGTCCGGCCGTTACGCCGTCGAATTGCCGGCCGACTTCTTCCCCGAGAACGGCCTGAGGGTCACGTTGCACACGGACTCCGGCGATCGGCTGTCGCTGGTCAGCGGCGCGATGATGTGGAACATCCAGCTCCGCTCCGCCTGTCTGTTGTTGCGGACGCCGCGCGGCTTCGCCACGGCGACGTTGACACTGTTCGATGGGCAGGGCAGGGTGCGGTCGACGCAGACACTGTCGGGCGCTGGCCAGACGTTTTGGCCGCTCTGCCTGAGCGATCAGGCCGGACCGGTGATTCCTAGGCCTGGGGATCATTTCCGGCTCGTCGCTGACTCGGGGGAATGGTCGTTCACAGTGCCCACGCTGAGCCTCACCCACGATCCCCGACAGGGGATCGTCACCGGAGTCGCGCCAGGCGGCGGTTTCGCCACGATCAGTTTCTCCACACAGACCGACAACCTGCTGGCCGACGGGCGCACCGTCACGATCGACGCGGCCGGCCGCTTCGGCGTGGATGTCACTGACCTGACCTGGCGGCCGGGCCAGCCCGCCCTACTGCTCTACACCGACCGGGCTGGAAACACCGTCGAATTGGCCTTTATCCTAACCGGCATCCAGCACTGGCTGACGTGGATTGGGCATCCCTGAGTCGACGGCACAGGGCGCGAAATGACGTGGCTCAGGTCAAAGACCTGAGCCACTTTTTGTTTCGCCAACGATCCTGTGATGGCCATGCGCAAGGCCTGCCGGCAAAACAAAGGCGGTAGAATCGCCGCACCCATGCGGTCGACAGGGGGAATCTGCCAACGCCGTATGGCAAGGGTGACGCCATGACCACACTCGCACAAACCCGCCCTGGCCTGCCACCCGGCAGCTCCAAGCGCCACTGGTTCCTGGGCGACCTGCCGGAATTCCAGCGCGACATGCTGGGTATGTACTCCGGCATGGCCCGTCTCGGCGACGTGGCCACTGTACGGTTCATGTGGGTCGACACGTTTTTGATCAGCCATCCGGATCTGGTCAAGCACATCCTGCAGGACAACAACCGCAACTACGTCCGCAACGCCTTCCTCGTCGGCACACTCAAGCCGATCAACGGCCTCAACCTCTTCACCGCCGACGGCGACTCGTGGCTTAGTCGTCGCCGCCTGATGCAGCCGGCGTTTCACCGTCAGCGCATCGCGGCCTTTGGCCCCGTCATCGTCGACTGCGCCCGCGCCATGCTCGATCGCTGGGAAGGACGCTCCGAGCTGCCCGTCGAGCAGGAGATGATGACGATAACGCTGCAGGTGGCCGGCCGCGCGTTGTTCAGCCGCGACCTGCTGGGCGAGTCGGAGCAGCTGGGCGAGGCCTTCGGCACGATCTCCGAGTACGTCAATTACCGCTTCCGGACGCCTTTCGCGCCGCCCGGGTGGTGGCCCGATCGACACAATCGCGCGCTGCGCGCCGCCCTGGCCATTCACGATCGCGTGATCTACGACCTGATCCGCGAGCGTCGCGCCTTGCGCGAACAGCCCGCCGACCTGCTGGGCATGCTCATCGACGCGCGGGATGCCGACACCGGCCAGGGCATGACCGACGACGAGTTGCGGCGCGAGATCAGCGTGATGATGTTTGCCGGGCACGAGACGACGGCTGTGACCCTCACGTGGGCGCTTTATCTGCTGTCGCAGAATCCACAGGCGCGGCAACGCCTCGAAGAAGAGGTCGACACCGTCCTGGCCGGTCGTGAGCCGTCGATGGAGGATCTGGCGAGACTGGCTTACACGCGCCGGGTGATCGACGAAACCCTGCGGCTATATCCGCCGGCCTGGGGTGTGGCGCGGCAGTCTGTTGCGGCCGACACGCTCGGCGGCTTCACGCTCCCGGCCGGCAGCGGCCTCACCCTGTTCACCTACGGCATCCACCGTGACCCGCGCTTCTGGTCCGATCCTGAATGCTTTGACCCAGATCGGTTCCTGCCCGAGCGGTCCGAGGGCCGCCCGGCGTTCGCCTATCTCCCGTTCGGCGGCGGGCCACGCCTGTGCATCGGCAACAACCTGGCGCTGACCGAGGCCACGCTGATCCTGGCGATGATCGCGCAGCGGTGCCGACTGCAACTGAAGCCCGGCCATCCCGTCCGGCCGCAGCCGATCTTCACCCTGCACACCAGCCACGGCCTGCCCATGACCGTTGAGTCACGCGTCGTATAGAGACTCACAATCGAAGAGGCCTGGCTGTCGAATGGAGTTCGACAGCCAGGCCTCTTCGATTGTCGTATACGTGCCGATCGATCGTCAGGCCGGATCGCTGTTGAAAAGCAAACGACGCAGCGGCCGATAGAGCCTGGCGTTGCTGGCAAAGATCCCGAGGTCGTCGGGGTGCCAGGGGCCGCCCTCTGGGCCGCGCACCTGGCCGCCTGCTTCCTGGATCAACGAGATCCCGGCCACAACGTCCCAGGCCTTGACCCCGAGCATGAACGTGGCGTCGAGGCGGCCGGCCGCGGTGTAGGCCAGGAGCAGGGCAGCGCTCCCGAGTGCCCGGATCTTCTGGCAGTGCGTCGCCAGGCCCTCGAGCGCGACGATGGCTCGCCGGATCGCCTCCTGGTCGCGCGGAAAACCTGTTCCCACAAGCGCCATGCCCAGATCCGCTTCGGCGCTGACCGACAACCGGCGCGGTCGACCGGAGCCGACTTTGTGCCAGGCTCCCTGTCCTTCAGCTGAGTAGAAGACCTCGTTGCGTGTCGGGTCAAGGATCACGCCTAACACCGGCCGACGTCGCTCGTCGAGCAAACCGATTGACACAGCGAAGACCGGGAACTGTCGGGCGTAGTTGCTCGTGCCGTCGAGCGGATCGATGACCCACATCGGGCGGGGGAGGCGTTTGCGCCCGACCAGCCAGCTCTGCCCGAGATCTTCTTCGCCGATGAGCCCTATCTCGGGGCACCTGGCGCCGAGGTAGGCGGCGATGGCTGCCTGTGAGGCGACGTCGGCATCTGTCACGATGTCGCGAAAGCCCTTCAGCCTCACCTGACGGCGGGCGCTGAGCTTCTGGATGAGGATGTCCCCGCCGATCCGGGCCGCCTCGAGCGCGGCCTTGAGCAGTTCGGATCGCATCGGTTTTGATTTCACAGATGTGCGCATATTTAAGAAATGACAACTCCCCATTGTTTATGGGGGTTTAACACCGTATACTGGCCAGGTCAATTGTGAACCGAATTCACAAAAGTGAATGGACACTCAATCCTCGACGATTGCTTCCAGGGTTCCGATTCCTCCTTTCAGCGACCGCTACGAGTTGCTGGCAAGGATAGCGAGCCTCTATTTCGAGGACGGCCTGAGCCAGGCGGAGATCGCCACTCAGACCGGCTACTCCCGATCGATGATCTCGCGCCTGTTGACGGAAGCCCGACAGCAGCAGATCGTCGAGATCCGCATCAATCATCCTCTATCTCGCAATCGCGAGCTAGAGCAATCTCTTGAACAACTGCTTAACCTGACCGGTGTGCGTGTCCTGACCCGGGGCTCGCTCAACTATAGCACCATGCTGCGGCGCATCGGCACGCTTGGGGCGCGTCTGATGGAAGAACTGCTACGAGACCACACCGTGGTGGGTGTGTCGTGGGGCACAGCGGTCTGGGAAGTGGTCAACGCAGCGCGGGGTGGGGCGTGGAACGACGTTCAGGTCACGCAGATGATCGGGTCGCTCGGCACGCCGGATCCCGACATCGACGGCCCTGAATTGGCCCGGCGGTTGGCGCGCATCTTCGGCGGCCGTTACATGACCTTGCCGACGCCGTTTTTCGTGGATGCGCGTCAGACACGCGATGCCCTGCTCAGCGATCTCAAGATCAAGCGCATCCTGGCGCAGTTCGACAAGATCCAGCTGGCTCTGGTTGGGGTGGGCACGGTCGACGCCGAACGTTCGTCGATCTTGAGGGCCGGCTATGTGAGCGAACGCGAGCTAGAGACGTTGCGCGAAATCGGCGTCGTCGGTGACGTGTGCGGCATCCATGTCAGCATGGACGGCAACTGCTCGTTCCCGATCCTCGATGATCGTCGAGTCGGGATCAATGCCGACGAATTACGCGCGATCCCGGTCAAGCTGGCGGTGGCGGGGGGGCAGTTCAAGGCCAAGGCCATCGTCGGCGCGGCGCGAGCCGGGTTGATCAACTGGCTGGTGACCGACGAGGTCGCAGCGCTGGGCGCACTTCAGCTGGCCGCCTGAGCGGCGAGCATCGAAACATCCGGAGCAAACAGGTATCGGAATGGCAACTCGAACGAAAGCCACAACAGCGGCTGGCGGGCAGTCACGTGGAACTGCAAAACCCGCCAAGACCAGCGCGATCCCGGCGGAATGGGGCGCTGAGGGCGCGATCGAACGACTGCGCAAGATGATGCTCATTCGGCTCTTCGAAGAGAAGGCCGAGGAATTGTTCTCGCTCGGCCGCGTCCACGGCACCATGCACCTGTCGATCGGCCAGGAGGCCTCGGCGGTCGGGTCCGCCTCGGCGCTGCGCGAGGGCGACTACCTTCTAAACACGCATCGCGGCCACGGCCACTGTCTGGCCTGGTTCGGCAGCGACGAGAAGCTCATGATGGCCGAATTCATGGGCAAAGAGAGCGGCTACTGCCGCGGGCGCGGCGGGTCGATGCACATCGCCAACGTCGACGCCAACAACCTTGGTGCGAATGGCATCGTCGCCGGCGGCCTGCCGATCTCGGTCGGCGTCGGCCTGAGCATCAAGCAGCGCGGCACTGATCAGGTCTGCCTGACAGTCTTCGGTGACGGCGGCGCGAACACCGGCGCCTTCAGCGAGTCGGTCAACATGTCGTCGATCTGGCAACTGCCGGTCGTCTACCTGTGTGAGAACAATCAGTACGCAATGTCGATGCCGATGAAGAAGGCGTTCAACATCCCGCGCGTCGCCGACCGGGCCAAAGGCTACGGCATCCCGGGTGTGACCGTCGACGGCAACGACCCTGTCGCCGTGTACCGGGTCATGCAGGAAGCCGTGGCGCGCGCGCGCGCCGGGCAGGGCCCGACGCTGGTCGAGTCGCTGACCTATCGCTGGCGCGGCCACTCGAAGAGCGACAAGCAGGCCTATCGCACGCGCGATGAGGTCAAGGAATGGCAGGCGCAGGATCCGATCCGGCGCTTCGCCAGGGTGCTGAAGCTCTCGGACGCAGAGTTCGAGGCTCACCTGGCCTGGGCACAGAGTCGCATCAACGACGCCGTTGTCTTCTCTGAAGGCAGCGCCGAACCGAAAGTCGAACAGATCCTTGAAGGGATCTACGCCTGAGGGCATTGGTCATTGGCTATTGATTTGCGGCTATGGAATCTTCAATAGCCAATAACCAATAGCCAATAGCCAATGACTAATGACCAATGTCTATGCGCGAAATCACTTACGTCGAAGCGGTCCGAGAGGCGTTGCAGCAGGCGATGGCTGCGGACTCGCGTGTCTTTTTGATCGGCGAGGACGTGGGCGTGTACGGCGGGGCCTTCGGGGCCAGCGCCGGGCTACACCAGCAATTCGGCGCGCAGCGCGTGATCGACACGCCGATCTCCGAGGCCGGCATCGCTGGCGCGTGTGTCGGCGCGGCGCTGACCGGGATGCGGCCGGTGGGCGAGATCCAGTTCATGGATTTCATCACCATCAGCATGGAGCAACTCGTCCTGCAGGCGGCCAAGATCCGCTACATGTTTGGCGGCAAGGCGACGGTGCCGATGGTGCTGCGCACGCCGGGCGGCTCAGGCACTGGCGCGGCGGCCCAGCACTCCGAGAGCCTTGAGAACTGGTTCGTGCACATTCCGGGCCTGAAGGTCGTGATGCCGAGCACGCCGTACGACGCGAAGGGCCTTCTGCTCGCCGCGATCGACGACGACAACCCCGTGATCTTCGTCGAGCACAAGCTGCTCTACAAGACGAAGGGACCGGTGCCCGAGGAGCCGTATCGCATCCCGCTCGGCAAGACCGAGGTCAAGCGTGAGGGCAAGCACCTGACTGTGGTGGCGACGTCAATCATGGTGCCGCGCGCCTTGCAGGCGGCCGAGCAACTGGCGGCCGAGGGCATCGAGCTCGAGGTGATCGATCCGCGCACGCTGTCGCCGCTTGACGACGCGCCGATCATCCAATCGGTGATCAAGACCGGCCGGCTGATGGTCGTGCACGAAGCGCATCGCAACGGTGGCTTTGGCGGCGAGATCGTCGGGCGTGTGGCCGAGAGCGAGGCCTTCGATTATCTCGAGGTTCCGATCAAGCGCCTGTGCGGGCTCGACGTCCCGATTCCATACAACCGAACGCTCGAAGCCGCGGCCGTGCCGCAGGTGCCGGACATCGTTCGGGAAGCGAAGGTGTTAGTCAAATAGTCGAGCAGTCAGGTAGTCGGGTAGTCGGTGGACTACGAGACTACGTGATGACCTGACTACAGGACTAGATTATGAAAGAAGTCATCATGCCGAAGTTCGGCTTCACGCAGGAGACAGCGGAGATCGTCCGCTGGCTCAAGCGGGCCGGCGAGGCAGTCGAGCAGGGCGATCCGGTCGCCGAAGTCACCACCGACAAGGTCAACATGGAGGTCGAGGCCCCGGCCACCGGCATCCTGGATGGTCTGCGTTTCAAAGAAGGCGATGTCGTCCCGGTGACGCACGTGATCGCGTGGGTCCGTGGCGCGAACGAATCCGCGCCGGCCGATGCGCCCGTCAGCGCGTCCGGTGCCGGTTCATCCGCCGGTTCGTCCGCCGGTTCGTCCGCCGGTTCGTCCGTAGGGGCGGCCCTTGTGGCCGCCCGCCCCGACGTGGCCGCCCAACCCACCGCGCCCGCAGCAACCCCGTCGAAGGCCAGCCCATTGGCGACCCGTGTGGCGGCCGAACGCGGAGTCGACGCCGGTTCGTTGACCGGCACCGGCCCGGGCGGCAAGGTGATGCGCGCGGATGTCGAAGCGGCCGTAGCGCCAACGCCGTCGGCCGCGCCCGATGGCAAGGTCGCGGCATCGCCGGCGGCGAGACGTGTGGCGCGCGAGCTCGGTGTCGATCTGCACGCCGTCTCGGGCTCTGGCCCGCGCGGCCGCATCCAGTCCGACGACGTTCGCGCGGCCGAAAAGGCGACCACGAGGGTCGCCCCGACAGCCGACCAGCCGACTGTACGGGCGGCCCTTATGGCTGCCCCGACTACTCGACTCCCTCTGCAAGGCATGCGTCGCACGATCGCGACGCGGTTGCAGAAGAGCTTCCAGGAGGCGCCGCACGTCTTCTTTGAAGCCCAGATCGACGTGACGGCCGCCGAGGCCTTGCGCGCCAAAGTCAATGGCCGACTGGCCAAGGACGCGGCCCGCGTGAGCCTGACGGTCGTGATCGCCAAAGCCTGCGCCTGGGCGCTGGCGCGGCATCCGCTGGTGAACAGCCACCTGGTCGGCGCGCCCGGCCAGGAAGAGATCGTGATGAATGCGGCAGTCAACATTGGGATCGCTGTGGCACTCGAAGCGGCTCCCGACGACCCGACGCGTTCGGGCGGCCTCATTGTGCCGGTCGTGCGCGGCGTCGGCGACAAGGGGCTCGAGGCCCTGGCGGCCGACATCGCCGACGTGAGCAAGCGTGCGCGCGGCAACAAGCTGCGCCCCGACGATGTGTCCGACGGCACTTTCACGATCTCGAACCTGGGCATGTTCGGGGTGGATCGCTTCACGGCGATCATCAACCCGCCGCAGGTCGCGATCCTGGCAGTGTCGGCGGCGCGGAAGCAGTTCGTGCCGGATGCAGATGGCAACCCTGTGGCGCGACCGATCATGGCCGTGACCCTGTCGGCAGATCATCGCGTGGTGGATGGCGCTGTCGCGGCTCGCTTCTTGAGCGATCTGCGCGCCGCCCTCGAGGATCCAGCACTGATGCTGGCCTGAACGCTGGCAGCCTGGATCCGCAAGCGTAGGGGGGAGTCAAGAGGTAGAGGTGCACAAGATCCTGGTGGCGTGCGGCACGGGGGTGGCGACCGCCGCAGTGGTGGCGGAGACCTTGGGGCAGGCCCTTCGATTGCGTGGCCTGTCGGTGGAGTTCACGCTTGGGGCGATTCCCGATGTGCCGAATCAGGCCCCGGGGCACGACCTTGTGGTCAGCACGATACCGATCGCGGACGCCGGCGGCGTGCGGGTGGTCCACACGCTGGCGTTTCTGACGGGTGTTGGGACTGAGGCAGTGGTAGATCGAATCGAGGCGTTCCTGCGTAGTGAACGCGCGGATTGAGCGGAGCGGACATCGGGATCAAGTGCGGTAGAGGAGTCCAGCATGTTGGAAAACACGTGGGTACTGGTCGTCGGCCTTGCACTGACCTGGTTTCTCCAACTCTATCTCACAAGCCTGCAGATGCGTCGCTATTACGGCCGCATCGCGGCGTTGCGACGCGAAGGCCAGGTGTGGGTCGGTCTAGCGGGATCGGCCTGGCGTCGACGCACGTACGCCGTCATGGTCGTCGGCCCGGATCGGCGTGTTCAGCGCGTCGAACAGCTTTCTGGTTGGACTGTTTTGGCGAAGCTCAAAGATGTGCCCGGAGTGGCCGGCTACACCGTCGAAGAGATCGCCGATGACAGCGTCGCGCTACCGGTGCCCAAGAAGCTCCGCGAAGCGCTCAAACACGCCGTGAGCCTGATGCACGCTCACGAACAAGAGCAACAGGTCGAGTCTTCGGCTGACCCTGACCCGGGCACGAGCGTTGTGCCCTCATCCCCCTGAGGTCGGCTGGTAGCCTGGCTGGTGTTGCAGAAAGGAGCTGCCTGACCCGAGAATTCGAGAACTGTTTCATTCCCGTTCATCTTGTGCGTGCCTTCATCTGTTTCCGCAAAGGAGTCTGTTATGGACTTACTGGTCCAACTCGCGCAGGGATTTATCGGCATCTTCAAAGCCGGTGCCGACTGGTGGTGGGCGGTCTTCGTGGGGATCGTGCCGCTGGTGGTCGTGCTGATGACGGCCTTCAACGCGGTCATTGCCTGGATTGGCACTGAGCGCATCGAGGGCTTCGGCAAGTTCGCGTCGCAGGAAGGCGTCCTGTTCCTGCCGCTCCGCTATCTGGTTCTTCCGGTGATCTCGGTGTTCGTGCTGACCAACCCGATGGCCTACACCATGGGTCGCTTCCTGCCGGAGAAGTACAAGCCGGCGTTCTACGACTCGGCCGTGTCGTTCGTGCACCCGCCGCTGGGCATCCTGCCGCACGTCAACCCGGGCGAGCTCTTCGTCTGGCTGGGCATTGCCACAGGCGTCGAGACGGGCTACGGGCATCCTGCGATGGTTGATGTCGCTGTCCGTTACCTGCTGGTCGGCCTCGTCGTGATCCTCATCCGCGGCATCGTCACCGAGCGTCTGACGGCCATGATGTGGAAGAAGCCCGCTGCGGCTTAAGGAGAGAATCATGCAAGCACTCAATAGTTTCCTGACGACCTTCGGGCGGGCGATGGGCGGTTTGGTCGGCACGATGTTCCAGTCTGGCCGCGAAGCTGTCGATCAGGTCTGGAAGAACATCCTCCCGTTCCTGGCCTTCGTCGCCGTGATCGTGGGCATCATGAACGGCACGGGTCTGGGCACCTGGATCGCTCAGCTCCTGGCCCCCCTGGCCGGAAGCATCTGGGGCCTGTTGCTCCTGTCATTGATCGTTGGCCTGCCGGTGCTCTCCCCGCTCCTGGGACCGGGCGCCGTGATCGCACAGATCATCGGCACGCTCCTGGGCACGCTCTTCGCGAGCAAGGCTCTGCCGCTCTCAGCGGCCCTGCCGGCGCTGTTCGCGATCAACCCGCAGGTGGGTTGCGACTTCATCCCGGTCGGCCTGGCGCTCGGCGAAGCTGAGCCCGAGACCGTCGAAGTCGGCGTCCCGGCTGTGTTGTTCTCCCGCCTGATCACGGGCCCGATTGCCGTGATCCTGGCCTTCCTGGCCAGCCTGGGCATGTAAGGTTATTGAGATAGGCTCTCAAGCGGTGAGTGCCCGGTCGATGAGACCGGGCACTCGCTGCGTTCGTTTTGTCGAACGCGCATTAGCCGCCTTTCGGGCTTCGGCCCGATGTTCCAAGAGGTGACGATATGGCAGAAGGTCAATACAAGAAGGTCCGGATCAAGAAGGGCCCACGAGGCTGGGGTGGACCGCTCGTGGTTCTGCCCAAGCCCGGCAAGGAGTTGATCTACTCGGTGACGGGCGGCGGGATCCATCCCGTGGCCCAGCGCATCGCCGATCTCACTGGCGGAAAGCCCTTCGACGGCTTCAAGTCGAAGGCCGGCTTTGAAGAGATCGCCGTGGCCGTGATCGACTGCGGCGGCACGGCGCGTGTCGGCGTTTACCCGATGAAGAAAGTGCTCACGGTCGACGTGCACCCCACGTCGCCCTCGGGCCCGCTCATGCGCTTCATCACTGAAGAACTCTTCGTCTCAGGCGTTCGGCCCGAAGACGTTGAAGTGATCGAATAGACGGCAGACCGCAGACCGCGGACCGCAGTACGGGTAGCCATGGGCGATCCGCTGCGGTCTGCGGTCCGCCGTCCGCCGTCCGCGGTCCAATCCCATGATCAAATACACCGCGACCGTCACGGCCATCGGGCCATTGACGGGCGAATTCGTCGAGGCCGGGATCCTGGTCTTGTTCGGCGCGAGCGCGCCTGAAGAGCTTCAGGAGTTCGCCATCATCCACGATGGCGTTGAGCTGGCGGCGCCTGTCGCTGCCGGCGATGTGGTCTGGGTGGGTGCCAGCAGTTTCAACGTGCTGGCTGTCGGTGACGTGGCCAACGAGAACTTGAAGAACCTCGGTCACCTTGTCTTGAAATTCAACGGCCAGACGGAGCCCGAATTGCCGGGTGATGTCTGCGTCGAGTCACAACCGCTGCCGCCGGTTTCGGTCGGCACGGCGTTGCGCATCGAGGGCGGCGAACGCCCCGCGTAAGTCAGGAAGTCACTATGTCTCTGCGAGAACGTTTGCAAGAACGGGCGTCCAAACTCGGGCGGCCCGTACGGGTCGGGCTGGTCGGGGCTGGCCAGATGGGCACGGGCCTGCTCAGTCAGATGGAGAAGATGGCCGGCATGCGGGTCGTGGCCTGCGCCGACGTCCTGCCGGGCCGCGCCCGCGCCGCGTATCAGGAAGGCAGTGTCGATGCCGCGCTCGTTGCGCCCGACACCGACGACCTTGAATCAGCCGCCGACGCCATCGAGGCCGGCCGCCGCGTCGCCACCACAAACGCCGACTGGCTCGTCTCCATCCCGAACCTCGACGTCATCCTCGAGTGCACGGGCGTGCCCGAAGTGGGCGCGCGTGTGTGCGCGGCCGCCATCGAAGCCGGCAAGAACACGGTCAACATGAACGTCGAGACCGACGCCACGATCGGCTACGTGCTGTCAAAGCGCGCGCAGCAGAAGGGCGTGGTCTACACCCTCGTGGCCGGCGACGAGCCCGGCACGATCAAAGAGATGTACGACTTCGCCGAGGCGCTCGGCTTCGAGATCGTCACGGTCGGCAAGGGCAAAAACAACCCGCTCGACCGGACGGCCAACCCCGATAGCTGCGCGCCCAAGGCCAAGGCCGCGAACATGAGCGCCAAGATGCTGGCCTCGTTCGTCGACGGCACCAAGACCATGGTCGAGATGACCTCGATTGGCAACGGCACCGGCTACGCGCCCGAGAAAGCCGGCGCCTACGGCCCGCAGTGCTCGGTCAAAGATCTGGCCAACATCTTCATCCCGAAGGCCGATGGCGGCATCTTTGAGCGCCGCGGCGCCGTCGACTACGCGGTCGGCGATGTGGCTCCGGGCGTGTTCGTCATCATCACGACCGATCAGCCCAAGATCATCGCGGACCTGAACTACCTGCGCCTTAACGGCAATGGCAAGTACTGGGCGCTCTATCGCCCGTACCACCTGGCCAACCTCGAATGCCCGATCACGGTCGCCAAGGCCGCGCTCGACAACGAGGTAACCCTGCAGACCAATCGCGCACCCGTGGCCGAGACCGTGGCCTGTGCCAAGCGCGATCTCGTCCCCGGCGATAAGCTTGACTCGCTCGGCGGCTTCACCATGTATGGCCTGATCGACCGTGCTGAAGTCGCGCGCGCCGAGGGCATGCTGCCGCTCGGCCTGGCCGTCGGCGCCACCGTCGTCAGGCCCGTGAAGGCCGGTCAGCCGATCCGGTACGACGACGTGAACCTGATTGAGGGTCAGACGATCCTCAAGCTGCGTCGCGAACAGGACGCGCTCCTGGCCTGATGACACGGAAGGGATGACCTGCGCTCATGGCTGATCTGGACTTCATCGTTCACGACTCGTTGATCGTGGTCGGTCTGGAGGCAGAGAACCAGGCGCAGGTCATCCGCGTGCTCGGCGAACGGTTGCACACGGCCGGTTTCGTCAAGGAAAGCTACGTCGCCGCCGCCGTGGAGCGCGAGAAGGTATACCCGACCGGCCTCCCGACGCCCGAGCCGATCGCGCTACCGCACACCGACGTCGTGCACTGCCTCACGTCTGCCCTGGCCGTCGGGCTGCTCGCTCAGCCCGTGGCTTTCCAGATGATGGGCGATCCGTCGCAAACTGTGGAGACCCGAACCGTCTTCGCCCTATCCGTCGTCGATCCGCAGCGACAGGTGCAGCTCCTGGCCCGGCTGATCAAGTTTTGCCAATCGGCGGACAATATCCTGACCCTACATGCGGCCGGCTCACCGGCCGACGTCGCTGCCCGGCTGCGGCACGACCTGATGACTCTCGAAAGAACACCCATGGATTCCCAGCCTCAATCGCCAGCCTCCGACGCTTCAGTGATCCTGACCGTCACGCACGGTGTCGGATTGCACGCCCGCCCGGCGGCCAAGTTCGTGCAGGCCGCCGCCAAGTTCCAGTCCGATATCACACTCAAGAAGGTCGGTGGAACGGCTGCGCCTGTGAACGCCAAGAGCATCCTCAAGGTGCTCACCATGGCAGTGAAGCAGAATGAACAGATCGAGGTCAAGGCCACCGGCGCCGATGCCGAAGAGGCGCTCAAGGCATTGCGTGAGTTGGTGGAGTCGAATTTCGGAGAATAGCGATCAGCAGTTAGCGGTCAGCAGTCGGCTCACGCTATCGCGCGGTAGCGTAGCTGATCGCTGAACACTGAGAGCTGACGGCTAACCCCAGACATGCAACAATTCAAAGGCCTCCCCGCTTCGCCTGGTATCGCCATCGGCCCAATCTGGATTTATCGGCCGACGGAAACGGTCGTCGAGCGACACACCGTCGCCGACCCGACCGCTGAATGGGTCCGCCTGCAGGTGGCTATCGCCAAGGCGCGTACCCAGCTCCAGGCGCTGGAAGCCCGGGCCCGCGAGAATATCGGCGAAGATGAAGCCGAGATCTTCGCCGCGCACCAGCTCTTCCTGTCTGACGATGATCTCCTGGTGGAGTTGCGCACGGTGTTGCGCACGCAGCGCCTCAATGCCGAGGCCGCCGTCGAAGATGCCTTCGAGAACCAGGCGCGCGCCCTTGAAGCGCTCGAAGAAGAATACTTCCGCGCTCGCGCTGCCGACGTCCGCGACGTCTCGCGCCGCGTGCTGCGCTGTCTGCAGGATCGCGAGGATGGTAGCGGCGGCGTGATGCGCGAACCATCCATCGTCGTGGCCGACGATCTCACACCGTCGGACACCGTCCAGTTCGAACGTGCCAATCTGCTTGGGCTCGTGACACTCAAGGGCGGCCCGACCTCGCACACCGCCATCCTGGCGCGCGGTCTTGGTATCCCGGCCGTCGTCAGCGTGCCAGCCCACATCGAAGACCTGCACAACGGATCGCTGCTCATCCTCGACGGCAGCACGGGCGAGCTGCGCGTCGGCCCCACGCTGGCGGACCTCAATCGCTACAAGGTCCGGCAGGCCGAGTGGGAAGCGCGACGTCAGGGTCAACTCGAAGCCGCTCACGCGCCCGCTGTCACGACCGATGGCCACGCCGTCGAGGTAGTGGTCAACATCGGCGGCGCCGAGGACGCGCGCCTGGGCATCGAGAACGGCGCCGAGGGCGTCGGCCTTTTCCGCACCGAATTCCTGTACCTGGATCGTGAGACCATGCCGACCGAGTCGGAGCAGGTCGCGGCCTACCGCTCGGCGTTCAAGGTCATGGCCGGCAAGACCATGGTCGTCCGTACGCTCGATATCGGCGGCGACAAGTCTGTGCCTTACCTCGGACTCGAGCACGAGCCCAATCCCTTCCTCGGGTGGCGCGCCATCCGCATGATCCGCGAACGGCCCGACGTCCTCGAAGATCAGATGCGCGCCCTGCTGGTGGCGGCTTCCGAGACCGACACCAAACTGCACATCATGCTGCCGCTCGTCTCGAGTGTCGGCGAGGTCGAGCGCGCCCGTGAGATCATGGCCGGCGTGGTCTCGGCCCTGACGGCCGAAGGCCGACGTCCGCCCGAGTACAAGTTTGGCATCATGATTGAGGTGCCGGCCGCGGCTGTGCAGGCCGATGCCTTCGCGCCGCTTGTGGATTTCTTCAGCATCGGCACGAACGACCTGACCCAGTACACGCTGGCCGAGGATCGCGGCAACGAACGTGTGGCCGCGATCGCATCGCCCTATCACCCGGCCGTCTTACGCCTGGTCAAGATGACCATCGACGCCGCGCATGCTCAGGGCAAATGGGTCGGCATGTGTGGTGAGTTGGCCGGCGATGAACTGGCCGTGCCGCTCCTCCTCGGTCTTGGCCTCGACGAGTTCAGCATGGTGCCCGCTGCGATCCCGGCCGTGAAGGCCGCCATCCGCCGTTGGGATCTGCCGCAATGCCGTGACGTCGCCGCCCACTGTCTGTCTCTGCCTCAGGCCACCGACATCCGCACCTACCTGCGCAGCCTCCTGCCGAAGGAATGAGCGATTCAGTACACGGGGATCGGGCGGTTGTCTTCAATGACCCGATCCCCTGGTGCTCCGGCATGGCCGGTGAGAGCGTCTGAACGCGGATGACATAGATGATGTTGCCGGGCACGGGCGTTAACAAGCTCGAGGCTTGTCCGAGGTTAAGGTTCATCCGCGAAATCGGCGTGACCCGCGGCTGACAACTGGCCCAAGCACCCCGCCCGATCGCCCGATCGCTCGATCGCCCGATCGCCCGATCGCTCAATTCCCTGTATAGTTCGCGCATGTCTTTGCCCAATCGCCAGGCCTTTGTCGGACGCTGGATCGGCCAGACCATCGGGGGCCGCTCGGCCGCGCACATCTGGGACGTGATCGACCGCGAGATCTTCCTGGAGATTCGCACCCGTTGGGAAGGCCAGGGTGGAGGGCATGCGCTGCGTGCCCGTACCATCGACGACATGCACTTCGAGATCGTCGGGCTCGAGTACACGTTCACGGCCACGCTCGTAGATCCGCTGCACATCGTCATCCCCGGCTGGGACACAAATGACACCCGCGGTTTCAAGGGCCCGGATTATGACGTTGTCTTTTCGCGGCCCGGCCTGGCCGAACTCATGGCGCATCAGGTGTGGGAGCAGACCCACGTGACGTTGCCACAGCCCCGCCGTTCGCCCAATCAACCGGGCGCCGCTTTCCTGACTCGCATCCGCCGCAAAGCGGCTCGCTAACTCGGGCAAACCCAGAGCGGGCTATGCCGCGATCGGCAGCATAGCCCGCTTTGTGTTGGATTCATTGCGCCGTTAGGAGTTGATCTGCCAGGCCGCGCCATGCACCTTGAGGGAAGGTGGTCGGATCGATCTGCTCGGCCTCGCTCCGCAGCGCCGCCAGCGACGTTGGTCCGCTGCGAAGCATCCGATCGAACAGCAGAAACGTATCGATGAAGGCATCGGCGTTCGAGTTCAGCGGGTACAGCGGCGCGTCCTTCAGTCCCGGGTCAAGGCCATACACGACACCCGACCCCTGTTGCACGACGAGCAACGAGCGCGAACTGCCGGCGCTGACCGTCACGCGATCGCCGAAGACGAAAAGCCTGGCCCACTCGGGCTCGATTCGCCGAAAGAGCTCGGCTGTGGAGACAGGCTTAAGCGGGCTGTGGGCTCGCCTGAAGTCGAAGACGACGCGCCTCTCATGCACGCGCCAGTAGACCTGATCGGGCAACCGGCTCAGGGTCCGGAGTCGCAGTTGTTCGAGGTCAACGTCTGCCATACGTTCCTCCCTGTGTAGAGCCGCGAGCGATCCTGCTACACCCATCCGTGGAGTCGCGCGAGGCTGAATGCTGCGACGGTTGTGGCGTCCTGGATCTCGCCACAACGGATCATGGCCTCGAGGTCGACCACGGCGAAGGCTTTGACGATCAGGCCCTGCTCCTCGGGTTCGCGCTCGGCCTCGCCCTGAACGAGTTCGCTCGCCAGATACACGTCATAGCCCTGGGTGCAGAAGCCGTACGCCAGGAACAGGTGTCCGACGTGGCGGATGCTGCCCGCGAGCAGGCCCGTCTCTTCACGGAGCTCGGCGCGCGCCAGTTCGGCCGGTTCGACGTCGCGCTCCTCCCACGAGCCCTGCGGCAGTTCCCAGAAGCGCCGGCCGATCGGGTAGCGATACTGCTCGACCAGGTAGATGCCTTCTTCTGAGGCCGCGATGATCACGACGAAGCCGGGCTTCTCGACGACGCCGTACAGGCCGGTCGATCCATCCGCGCGTTCGATCGCGTCCTCACGCACGGTCATCCAACGGTTCCGATAGACGACCCGGTTGCTGAGCTGGCGGATCTCGACTGGCGATGTCACCGTGACCTCCATCAAGACAAGTATCGATGTCGCGAAGCGGTGCCCGACGCCGATGCGACGGGTGCGCAGGATGAGCGCATCTTACAGCTCGCCAGGTTGTGTGGGTCAGAATGGTGCCCACCCTCAAAGGCGGGCACAAGCGGAGAGGTCAGGCCCTGCGCCCTCGGCGGCAACAGTGCCTGTCTAGTTCATATCAAAGACCAGGCATATTCCCAAGTGTGGGCCACTGACCAATTCCGGCAGTCTGATTGTGCTGGTTGCTGACCGCTGACGGCTCACCGCTATCCGCTTTCAGCAGGTACCAGTCGCACCACCTCGCCAAAGGGGAACCGCTCGATCGATCGCCCACCGGGTGTCACTACCCACAACGTGGAAAAGTCGGGGGCGCGTTCAGGAAAACTGCCGAAACCGTCGGTGAGATAGACGGCCACCTTGTTTGGCCAGTCGACGTAGTCGCGTTCCGCCACGGCGAAGAACTGCCGAAAGTCCGTGCCGCCTCCGCCTTTGGCGGGTGGTGGCGGCGTGGCGCCGGTCAGCGCGTGCGGGCCATCGAGGGCCGCGTCGGCGTAGTACAGGTCACAACGCAGGCCCGGGTAAGCCAGCAGGATGCCATTGACCTCGCCCAAGAATTGCTCGAGCAATGCGCGTTGGATCGAGGCGCTGGTGTCGACCGCCACGAGCACTGTGACGCTCTGACCCGAGATGGTCTCGAGGTACAGGCCCTGCCCGACGAAGCGTCGATCGAACTCCTCGAAGTCGACCGGCGTGCGCGTCAGGAAGCGCCAGAGATAGCTGCGCCAGTCGAGCTGCGGTTCGCGCACCGACTCGACCTCGCGCTCCATGCCGGCCGGCGCGCGCCCCTCGCCCGAGGCCTCGGCCGCATCCGCCGCCTCGCGCAGCGCGTTGCGCCATTGGCCCTCACGACGCATCCGCTCTCCCGACCTGTCGCCCTTCGAGTCGCCGGCGCTTGCCCCGGCGTCGGCCGGTGCGCCCTCGAGCAGGTCGGCCTCGACGCTCCGGCGGTTCTTGCTCTCGTCCTTGGCGACCCTGTCGTAGACCTCCTCGACGCTCAGGCGTTCGAGCGCGATGTCGCGCAGGCCGCCTTCGGGGATCGTGAACCCATTGCGGACGAGGATGCCGTTGACGACGATGTCGGCGGCGATGTTCCACAGTTGGGGATCGCGGGCGCCGCGCCGGTTGACGTGCAGCAGCGCCGCGTGCAGCACTTCGTGGAGCAACAGGCCGTCGCGCGCGGCGGGCGTCAGCCCTTCGAAGAAGCGTGGGTTGACGAAGACGGCCTGGCCGTCGGTGGCCGCGGTCGGCACGCGTTCGCTGACGTGGAAGGGCGTGTGCAGAGCCAGCGTGGAGAAAAACGGGCTCTGTCGGCTGAGGCGCAGCCGCGAGGCCGAGATCAGGCGTCTGAGATCGGTGGGTTCGCTCACCGGCGCTGCCTTACTGCGACAGCGTGGCGACGTCGGCCAGGAAGCGGCCCAACTCTGCGTCGCCGGCGATCAGGCGTTGCAGGGCCGCGAGGGCGCCGTCATCGGTGCGCCGCAGCAGCGAAAGGGTGTCGGTCGTGAAAAGCTGGGCCCACTCGGGTTCGGCCCTGGCCGCGAGCCAGCGCAGCGCCTGATGCGCGCGCGGAGCTGTCTGCGCTCGAAGCGTCAGACCCGTCACTGTTGCGTAACCGAGCGAGGGCTCGGTCGGGAAAATCAGCGCGTCGCCGTTGCCGTCGAGGATCTGTTCCAGATCCGGCACGCCGCCGAGCAGGCTCAGGAACGCCTCGAACTCGTGCATGGCCGCCGTGCCGACGGCCGGGGCGATGTCGAGCCCCGCAGCGTACAGCCGGGCCGCCATCTCCCATGAGCGCGGCGAAGGCCAGGCCGGCTGTTGGGCGTCGAGGCGATGCAGCAGGGTGGGTCGGAACGCCAGGAAGGCGATGATCGGCTCAGGGAAACCGCGGGACAGCGCGTAGGCCTTGAAGCTCTCGAGATCCGGCGCGACGTCGAGGTGCAGAAAGCGATTGGCCAGCGGCGCTGGCATGTCGAACACCGACGCGCGATCTTCTTTGCGATTGCCGGCAGCGAAGATGAACCAGCCGGCTGGCACCGTGTACGAGCCGACCTGTCGATCGAGGATCAGTTGTTGGGCCATGCCCTGCATGACCGGGGGGGCCAGGTTGATCTCGTCGAGGAAGAGCACGCCCTTGCCGCGGCGCGGCAGGAACTCGGGTGGATACCAGCGCGACACACCGTTGCGCGCCACGGGCAACCCGCGCAGGTCGGTCGGCGCGAGCTGCGAGAGCCGCAGGTCGATCATGGGCAGCCGATGCGCGGCCGCCGTCTGCGCCACGATGCTCGATTTGCCGATGCCGGGAGGACCCCAGATCATGCAGCTCAGCTTGAGCTGCGACTCGATCAGGCCGTTCAGGTACGCGCCAAGCTCGGCAGGCTTCATGTGGGTCTGAGCAAGCGGAACGGAGGCTAGTCCGTCGTGTCCTTGAGGTGGTGCTTGATCGCGAACGCCGCGGCCTCGGCCCGGTTCGATACGCCGAGCTTGCCGAGGATGTTGCTGACGTAGTTGCGCACCGTGCCCTCGCCGAGATGCAGGTTGACCGCGATCTCACGGTTCGTCTTGCCCTCGGCCACCAAAATCAGCACGCGCCGTTCCTGCTCGGTCAGTTGCGCGAACGCCGCCGACTCCTGGGCGCGCGCGGCACGACGGACCTCGGCGAAGACGCGCTCGGTCAGCGCCGGGTCGAGCAGCGAGTGCCCTTGCCCGACGGCTTCGACCGCGCGGATCACTTCCTGGCCGCCGGCCTGCTTGAGCACGTAACCGGCCGCCCCCGCCCGGATCGCGGCGAAGAGCAGGTCGTCTTCCGCATAGCTGGTGAGCATGATGATCTTGGCCTCGGGCATCGTGGCCATGATCTTCTGGCAGGCTTCGATGCCGCTCGTGCCCCCGAGGCGAATGTCCATCAGCACCACGTCGGGTCGATGCGCGGCGGCCTTGGTGATGGCTTCGCTCTCACTCGCGGCCTCGGCGATCACCTCCATGTCGGGCCGGCGCTCGATCAGGGCCTTCAGCCCCAGGCGTACAACTTCGTGGTCATCCACCAGCATGATGCGTTGTTTCATGGGCCGGATTGTACTCGGCTATCCTTATCGACTCAAGCGATCAACAATGGACCCCGGAGACGGTCCTACGCTCCCCGAATCCCTGCATATTTCCGGAGATTCCCGCAGACTGTAAATTACGATCCAGAGGGGTGGCTTTGGGAACCGCCATCCCGTACAATATGGATCGTGTCCCTCATCGAGACTGCGCCAGACCCGACCAACCGCAAACTCCTGGCGCTAGACACTGCGGTGCTGGCCATCAGCGGTGATCTTTCCCTCGCCGAGACCCTGGCTCGCATCGTCAAAACCGCCGCAGAGCTGGCGGAAGCCCAGTACGCGGCCCTCGGCGTCCCGAACGACACGGGCGAGTTCCTGGCCGAATTCATCACCACCGGTATCTCGGACGAAGACGCTGTGCGGATCAGCCACCGCCCGCGTGGCCATGGCATCCTCGGCCTCGTGCTGCGAGAAGGCCAGACGCTGCGTCTGCGTGATATGAAGCATCACATGCACTCAGTGGGCTTCCCGGCCAACCATCCCGAGATGTCCAGCTTCCTGGGCGTGCCCATCCGTCGCAAGAACCGGCGCCTGGGCAACCTCTACCTCACCAACAAACTGACGGCCGACGAGTTCAGCGTCGAAGATCAACTGATCATCGAGTTGCTCGCCGCGCATGCCGGCGTCGCCATTGAAAACGCGCGCCTGTACGAGGCCGTGCAGACGCTGAGCGTCGTTGAGGAACGTCAGCGCATCGGCATGGATCTTCACGACGGCGTGATCCAGTCGATCTATGCCGTCGGGCTGACCCTCGAGTACGTCAAAGCTCAGCTTGTGGATGGCGATGTCGGCGGCGCCGCCGAACGGCTCGACACTGCCCTCGACGCGCTCAACGGCACGATCCGCGACATCCGCGCCTACATCCTCGACCTGCGCCCGCCGCGGCTTGAGAATGACGACCTCAACGGAGCGTTCAACCGGTTGTTGGCCGAGTTCAAGGCCAACACCTTGATGCAGGCCGACCTTCGGATCGAATCAGGGACGCTCGACAAGTTGAGCGGCGGGGTGTCTCAGGTGCTCTTCCATGTGGTTCAAGAGTCATTGAGCAACGCTGCCAAGCACAGCCGGGCTTCGCGCGTCGACGTGCGGATCGTCAAAGACGCCAACTCCGTGCACCTGACGGTTCGCGACAACGGGCGAGGGTTCGCCCTCGAAGACACCGAGCAACGCTTCGGCCACGGGCTGCGCAACATGCGTGACCGCGCGGCTGCCATCGGCGGCGAGTTGACGATCAAGGGCCGACTGGGGAAGGGCACCGAGGTCCGGCTGACCTTTCCGCGGGTCGACTGAACGGTCCAGTTAAACGCAACAGGGCCAGGTTCGGTGACACACCGACCTGGCCCTGTTTGTTCTTGTTGCCGCAACGTTCAGGAAGGCCTCAGCCCCGCGAAGGTTGCTGGAACCCTCACCCGCGATCAGATCTACGCACTAGGCCGCGATCTGGGCGAGCGCCATGTTGGGCGCCGTCAGCTGGCTGAAGGCCGTCCCCTGCAGGCGCTCGACGAGCTCTGCCTGGGCCTTGCACCAGACCGAGCGCACCGGGCACACATCCGACATGCTGCACACATCGGGGTCGGTGACGCACTCGTTCAGGCGGACCGGGCCGTCGATGGCCTCGATGACCTCGAGCAGGTTGACGTGCTCGGCAGCTCGCGCCAGGGCGACACCGCCCCGGGCGCCGCGCGTGGCGCGGATGATGCCGGCCGCTGACAGCTGGGAGATGATCTTCGCCAGGAATGTCTGCGGGATCCGCTGCCGCTCGGCGATCAGGGACGTGGGCACGCGCTCACCGGGCGAAAGCCGGGCGAGGAAGGAGACGGCCCGTACTGCGTAATCTGCCTGTCGTGTTATCTGCATGGTTCACCTTCGAAGGAGCTAATTCCACGGCCCAGATATCGATTCTCGAGCGAAATTGGCGGAAAGGTCGTGTTCAAGCCAAAAGATACTGGAGCCATCCAAATACGGGTAGTGATTTCTTTCACCATCCTATCGTGCAATTAGGCAGAGATAGTCAGATTTCCGTTTGGGACAACGAGCACGGCCCGCGGTGGATGCCGCGGGCCGTTCACACAGGAGAGAGTCATGTCCCGCAATCAGCGCTGGCAGGTTTTCACCTGTTGACGCCACCACGGAGCCCCGACTCTAGGGCGCTACACACAGGAGGGCCGTCGAACTCCTGGTCAGCTCGGGGGCCAAAAGGCCGTTGAGGGCTCCATTCTGTCAGTTCTCGCGGGACAGACCTAGCGACATAGATCCTGAATCGGGCTGTCGATTGTCAGAGGCTCCTCAAGGCCCCAGGTTGGGGCGTCTTGTACTCCAAAGGAGTACGCAATTCGGAGCGACCCGGTGATATCTGTCAGAGGGTTGATGTGAGAGTCGCCACTCTGCCGATCCGACTCAAACACCTAGAATGGTCGCTTATGGAAGACCATCTGCGCGTCATGATCGTGGACGATCATTCTGACGTGCTCCAGGCCCTGGCGACCCAGCTGAGCAATTCGCCCAGTATTGAAGTCGTCGGCCAGGCCAGCGAGCCCGAAGATGCCCTCGAGTCCGCTGCTCGCCTGCATCCCGACGTGCTGCTGATCGAGCCCAAGCGCCAGGACGGCCGCGGCCTTGAGCTCATTCACCTGATCGCGAACCAGCACTCGGTGGGTTCCCTGATCGTACTCACATCGTACGCCAGCGAATGGGAGGCCTGGGTGACGCACAAGGCCGGCGCCGCCGCTTATCTCCTCAAGGACATCAACACGTCTGACCTCGTCCAGCGTCTGCTCGACGTATCGCTGAACCGTGCCTGTTGAGCGTCCAAGCTCGTCGTGAACGCTTAAACGCGCTCGGGCCAGGATCACCCTGGCCCGAGCGCGTTTAAGCCGTCATGGCGCCTGATCAGGCGTCTTCGAAGGGGTCGTAGCCCGGGTTGGTGTAGGACCACTGGCACTTGAGGCCAATCAGGTTGCAGGCCTCGCCCAGCGAACACTGCTTGCGCGGCTCGTGACCTTCCGTGGGCAATTCGCCAAAGTAGTCTGGCCGGCCGGTGTCTTCCATCAGCAACTCGACGTCGGTTTTGGCCCGTTGACAGTAAATGCGTTTGATCGCCACCCACTTCGTGTCAGACATAGGCCTCCTTTGAGCTTCGCTCGCCTTTGCTTGCCTGGCCGGCCCCTTCAGAGCGCAGCCACTATCATGTAGAACTCTGGATACTCCAGAGGTTATGCCGCGACCTTATGAGGAGATAGTGTCGATCATCACAGTCGGCTTATTAAAGGCTGGTGCCAAAGCCCAAATGGGTGATATAGATCTCGGGCGTGATTGTGCCAGGTGTCACAAACTCGGCATTTTCGCGAGATTTTCCTCCATTGGAGCAAGTTGTCGCCCATGATTTTCGACACTGGCCCAGAAGGGTGAGTCGGGAAGATGATGACGAAAGAGGCGGTTTTGATCTTCCGCCACGGTATGAAAGGACTTGGTCATGTTTTCCCGAATACTTGTTCCTCTGGATGGTTCCGAACTGGCTGAACGGGCCATGCCCATCGCCATCAGGCTCGCGGCGGAAGCTGAGGGCGAAGTGCTTATGGTGCGCGCCCTGGTGCCTGAACGCGTGCTGATCCCGGATGCATTGAGCGGCTACGGTCTGCTGTGGCCGGATCGCCCTCAAGAAGAAGCTCAGAAAGAAGCCCGCAACGCGATGCTGCGGCTCCGCGAAAGTGCCCCGAAGGGCGTGCGCACCCGCTTCCAGTTGATCGATGGCGGTGCCGCCGAGTCGATCCTCGAGTCTGCCGTTGACAATAAGGCCGATCTGATCGTCATGTCGTCGCACGGCTACTCAGGCGTGACCCGCCTTGTGCTGGGCAGCGTGGCCGAGAAGGTCCTGCACGCGGCGCCGTGCCCGGTGCTTGTCCTGCGTGGCAGGCTTGACCTCACCCGGATCCTTGTGCCGCTCGACGGCTCGGCACTTGCCGAGCGCGCTCTGCGCTCGACCCTGGATCTGGCCGAGATGGTTGGCGCGAGCGTGACCCTTCTGCGCGCCATCCAGCCTGTGCCGCTTACGGATCTCGAAACGCTCAATCAGGCCGAGCGTGGCCTGGGCCAGCGCTACACCGAGGAGTTGATCCGCGAAGCGCAGGACTATCTCGACTTCACCGCTCGGACGAATGCGCGGCCGCATGTCGAAATGCATACGGTCGTGACTCCGGAAGCGCCGGCCGATGCCATCCTTCGCTATACAGATGTGCACGACATCGACTTGATTGCCATGTCGACCCATGGCCGCACCGGGGTCTCGCGCCTGATCTATGGCAGCGTGACCGATCGAGTGCTGAACGGCTCGCACCATTCGATGCTCGTCTTCCGCCCCGGCGAATAGGGCGGACGTCGATCCATCAAACGAAGCGGGGCCGCCACGCGTTCAACTCGTGGCGGCCCCGCTTCGTTTGACTCACATCAGTTTGTCAGCCGCGAACCGGCACCAACATCACAGGCACGTGAGCGGCCCGCAGAACGGCGTCGACGACGCTGCCATAGATCAGCCTGCGGGCACCTGTGCGCCCGTGGGTGGACATCACGATCAGGTCGACCGGATCGGACTGTGCGATGCTGCAGATGACGCCGGCAGCCGAACCCACCACCGCGCGCGTGCGTACCGGGATTCCCTGTTGGATCAGGCGTTGTGCGATGTGATCAAGGTATCGATCCGCCACGATTTGATCCTGGCGGATCTCCTGCTCCAGGCTCTCGAAGTGCGAGCCCGTGATGGAGGTGGCAGACTCGAGGCGCTCGGGCAACACAGCCCTGATCAAGACCAGACTCGCCGTGAAGCGCTCGGCCAGGCTCCTGGCGATCGGGAGTGCACGCTCAGCGGACTCCGAACCGTCCAAAGGAACCAGGATCGTCCCCAGCATCGCGCGCACCTCCTGTGCCCAGCGCCGATCAATGGGACCAGCGTAATGCGAGGGCCCCATTGACCTCAGTAACGGATGTCACGATTCGGCCCGCAGATAGACGGGCCCGTGACTGCATTTGTCACGGAAAAACCTGTGCTTTTCGCATTGCCGCGGCATTGCCGGGCCCGATGACCAGCATAGGGTGGGCCGAAAAAAACCGTTAACGAGATCAAGTTTGGATGGTCTTTACTTGCCGTAAGGAAAGGGCGCATGTACGATAAGTGCCCATGCAACGAGATCAGTCGAACGCATTCGCTCAGGCACTCCGACACTTTGGTGGTGTGGTCCTCGTCGGCATGGCGCTGGCCACCATCTTTACGATTTGGACTCCCGGCCAATTCACGCCCGGTGACCTCTGGGGCCAGATCGCGCAAGCCTTGAACGCCTCGAACGAGGTGCCGGATGTCTTGGCGCCCACGCCCACGTTCGTGCCGACCGAAGCGGTCGATCAACCGTTGATCGGCCTGGTATCCGGGCATAAGGGCAACGACTCGGGCGCCGTCTGCCCCGACGGGCTGACTGAGGCCGCCGTCAATCTCGACATCGCGATCCGGGTCAAGGCCGGGCTCGAGGCCAATGGCTTCCGGGTCGAGTTGCTCGACGAGTTCGACAAACGCCTGGAAGGGTTCCGGGCGGTCGCGCTGGTCTCGATCCACAACGACTCGTGCGAGGACTACGGGCCGACGGCCACGGGCTTCAAGGTCGCCGGCGCGCTCGAGACGGGCGCGCGCGAGAAGTCGTCGCAACTGGTGGCCTGCCTGACCGATCGCTACGCCGTCGCCACGGGTCTGACGTTCCATGAGAACACCGTGACGCGCGACATGACCGAGTACCACTCGTTCTATGAGATCACCGGCGAAACGCCGGCCGCGATCATCGAAACAGGCTTTCTGTTTCTCGATCGCCCGATCCTCACAGAGCAGCCTGAACGGGTCGCTCAGGGGATCATCGACGGATTGATTTGTTATGCACGGGGTGAGCCCGTGCAGGCCCCGACGTCGGTTCCCTGATCCGCGGCACGGTTCGTGTACTGCGGAGCGGGAAGAGACGCCGTCTTTTTGGCCTGATTTTTGCCGTTCCGCCGCTTTGTCGCATCTGCAGGGCTTTGCCATCGCGAAGTTTCTTGCGGCGCGGCCAGGCACAGAGACACGCCCGTAGCCGAGGACATGGACAGCCTTCCCACGACTCTCCCGGATCCTGCAGCTCAGGCTGCCCTGACGCCCGAGGCTGCGCCCGGCCCTGTGCCGTTCGATGCCCTGGCCGATATCGCGCCGCAGGGCGTCTTCACGGCGACGCCTGACGGGCGCCTGATGTACGTCAACGCCGCTCTGGCCCAGATGTTGGGCTACGCGACGGCGGCGGAGTGCCTGGCGAACCTGAGCGCAACCAACAGCCGACTCTCGCTCGAGCCCGATCAGTACGAAGCCTTTGATCGCGTCCTGCGCCGCGAAGGTCGTGTGCGCGATTATGAAGTGATCTGTTGCGCCAAGGACGATCGAAAGCTGTGGGTCAGCCTGAGCGCCACGCTCGAGACCAACGCGAGCGGCCAGGTGACTGGCATGGCCGGCATCGTCGAAGATGTCACCACGCGTCGTCGCACGCAGGCTCAGATCGAACGACAGTGGCAAGAGTCGGAGGCGCTGGCCGTCATCAGCCAGGCGCTCAACGAGACTCACAACCTCGACGACATCCTGCGCATGATCGTCGACGCTGCCCGACAGATCATCCCCAAAGCCGAGCGGGCCGTCATCCATCTGGTTGATGAGAGCGCGTCGGCGTTGCGGTCGGCGGCGGTGGCCGGGTACGACAAGGCCGGCCGAAGCGAGATCACGATGCGGCCGGGCGAAGGCGTGGCCGGGCGCGTGATGAGCGAAGGCGTGCCGATCAACATCGGCGACATCCGCAGCGATCCGCGCTACATCACCCTCGGGCGCGTGCCAACCATCCGGTCGTTGCTCGTGGCGCCGGTACAGTCGAAGCAGCGCCGCCTTGGCACGATCAGCGTGTTGAGCGACTCGGTCGACGCTTTCGGCCAAGATGACGAGCGCCTGCTCAAGGCGCTTGGCATCCAGGCCGCGTTGGCGATCGAGAACGCACGGTTGCTGACGGCGGAGAGCAACGCACGCCAGGAAGCCGAGGTGCTCGGCGAGATCGGCTACATCCTCAGCTCGACCCTCGACCTCGATGTGGTGCTCGAACGGCTGCTCGAGCAGATCGCGCGGCTGGTGCCTTACGACGTCGTGCGTCTGATGCTTGTCGAGCATGGTCACGCGCGCACCGTGCAACTGCGCGGCGCCGAGTATCTCTATGCCAGCGATGGGGAGACCCCGCGCCACCTGGTGCCACTCGACATCCAGCGCGTGCCCGTCTTGCGCGGCCTGGCCGCCACCGGGCAGCCCCTGGCCATCGCCGATGTCTACGCCGACCCCGACTGGGCGCCCGAGCTGGCTTCGGCGCTGACCCGCTCGTGGTTGGGCGGCCCGATCGTCACCAAGCGCGACGGGGTGGTGGCCTTCATCATGCTCGAGAAGACCCAACCCGGCTTCTACGCCGCCCGTGACGCGCAGCGCGTCGGCCTGTTCCTCGGCCCGGCCGCGCTTGCCGTCCAGAACGCGCGCCTGTATGCCGACCTGGGCAAGTCGTTGCACTACGAACAGTCGATGCGCACCCGCCTGGTGCAGACCGAGAAGCTCGCGGCGATGGGCCGGCTCGTCGCCTCTGTGGCGCACGAACTCAACAATCCGCTGCAGGCGATCCAGAACTCGCTCTTCCTCGTGCGCGAGGAGAACACGCTCGGACCGCAGGCGCGTGAGGATCTGCAGGTGGCGCTGACCGAGGCCGACCGCATGGCCGATCTCATCAGCCGCCTGCGCGAGACCTACCGGCCGGCGAGCGCCGAGCAATTCAAGTTCGAGTCGATGAACGCTCTGGTCGAGGAGACACATCGCCTGATCGCCACGCACCTGCGCCATCGCAATATCGCCTTTGCGTTCGAGCCGGACCCGTCGTTGCCGCGCATGCTCGTGGTCCGCGATCAGGTCAAGCAGGTGCTCCTTAACCTGTGTCTGAACGCCGTCGAGGCCATGCAGTCGGGCGGGCAGTTGCGCATCGAGACCGGGTTCAACGCCATGACCGGCGAGGTCATGACCGCGATCACGGACTCCGGCATCGGCATCAATCCCACCGATATCCCCTCCATTTTTGACCCTTTTTTTACAAAAAAGGAGGGCGGGACCGGTTTAGGATTATTCATAACGTACGAGATCATCCAGCGCCACAGCGGCCGGATCGAGGTCGAGAGCGAGCTCGGTCGAGGAAGCACGTTCAAGGTGTGGTTGCCGGCGGTCGGGGCGGCTCAGTAGAGCCGGCGGCTCATGAGAGCCAGCGGTTCAATGAGGCCGATGGGTATTGCGGGAAGCAACTCGGAGTTGACGGAAGGGCGACACAGTCCACGGCACACGTGCCTGTGAGACAGCCGCCAACAAAGTCCAACTCTGGCCCGACACTTGCAAGGATGGTCGGCAATGCTGACCACGGCTCAGGCCGGTGAGGTGAATGATGACGATTTCCGGACGCGTACTCCTGATTGAAGATGAGAACAGTTTGCGCCAGACGCTCACCCGCATCTTGCGGTCAGCGGGCGCCGAGGTGACCGCCGCGGCGAACGGGCCTGAGGCCCTGCAACGTCTGGGCAACTCCAAGTACGACCTGGTGTACCTGGACATCCATCTGCCTGAGATGGACGGCTTGCAGGTACTGCGCGAGATCCAGAAGTTCGGCCAGACCATGCCGGTCGTGCTCTTCACGGCGCATGCGTCGCTGGAGACCGCGGTTGAAGCCATGCGACTGGGCGCGACCGATTACCTGCTGAAGCCGCTCAACCCCGAAGCCCTGCTCTCGCGGACCGAGTCGCTCCTCAAGCGTCAGTCGCTCGAGCGCCGACGTCGCGAACTGAACAGCCAGATCACGAACCTGCAAGATGAACTGCGCCGCCTCGAAGGCGACGCCAGCGTCATCGCCGATAAGGTCGTGCAGGTGCCGGTGAGCGATCGCTTCCTCAAGCGCGGCGGCCTGATCGTCGACTTGCAGGCACGGCGGACAACGTTCACCGAGCGCGAAGTGCAACTGCCGCCGGCGGCCTTCGACTACCTTGTGGTGCTCACCCGCCACTCGCCCGACGTGGTCGATTACCAGACGCTGGTGACCGAGGCCCAGGGCTATCAGACCGATCGGCGCGAGGCCCAGGAGCTGGCCAAGTGGCACATCCACGAGCTGCGCGACTCGCTCGAGCCCGATCCGGGCAACCCGCGCCACGTGCTCAACGTGCGCGGCGTTGGCTACCGCCTGATCGTCGACTGACAGATTGAGTTATTGACACACGAAACGAGGGCCCACGGGCCCTCGTTTCGTGTGTCAATAACTCAGTGCAGAGCGCAAGGCGGCTGCAAAGGCCTCGGGTTGATCCAGAAAGCCGCCGTGATGGCCGGGGAAGACCCTCAGCTCGCAGCCGACCCGCTCGGCCAGGATCCTGTCGGCCTCGACGTACCAGGCCCGTCGCTTCACCCCCCATTCTCCAACGCCCATGATCAAGCGAACGCCGCTGCGTTTGAGTGTTTCGATGTCGGGCAGATAATTCGTGACAGGCAACAACTCCCAGCGAGTCAACACCTCAGTGGCCACACGGTCGCTGAGATAGGGCTCGACGCTCGTCTTGCGGTGGGTGTTGATGCCACGCGTGGCCTTGATCAACTCGCGCACCGGAAGTTGAGCGCCGAGCATGAACTGCAGCGCCGCCCAGGTCGGGCCGAAGCGGAACGAGGTCAGGTACACCTCGGCGAAGAACTTTTGCCACCGGTCGGCCTTCGGATGCAGACGCGGCAGCGGCGCCTCGTGCGCGACGACGACCCGCGTGCGATCGGGATGACGCGCGGCCAGATCGAGCGCGATGACGGCTCCGCTGCTGTTGCCGAAAACGTGCGCCGACTCTTCTCCGACGGCTCGCAGGACCGCCACAGCGTCATCGCTTTGTTGCTGGATCGTGAAGTTCTGCGGCGCGTTCATCGTGCTGCGGCCATTGGCGCGTCGGTCGAAGACGATGACGCGAAAGCGATCGGCGAGGAGGTCGGCGACGCGCGCGTATTGCCAGCCATCGCCGCCGCCGGGCGGGACCATCAAAAGCGGCACGCCGGCGCCGCGCACCTCATAGAAGAGCTCATCGCCGTCGACAGTGACACGTCCGGTTCGAACATCTTGAGACGCTGACATGGTCATCCTCTTTCATGCGTGAGAACGCTCACGGCTGCGACGGTGCAGCGGCGAAGAGCCAGTTTTGGAACAACACGGCATCGGGTCGTTCGAGGAAGGGTGGGGCCCCAAGCACGCGCTCAACGGCGTCAGCGTAGGCCGCGTAGGTGTCGACAAGCGCGGCCACCGCGGCGTCACGATCGGGGCTTTGGCGAGCCGCAAGCATCTGGCGTGTGACGGTTGTGCCCATCGTGCGGGCCAGGGCGAGGATGATCTCGGCGGCCTGCGCGGGGAAGGGCGTGTCAAGGGCGCCTTCGCTCACGCCCTGTTGGACGATGCGCGTCAGAAGCGGAGCCCGGCGCGATGCCAGAGCTTCTTCGACCTTCTCGCGCACCAGAGCGTTGTCGTCGGTGAGCCAGACCTGAGCCAGTTCCGCGATGAAGGCCTGCTGGCTGACACGCGCCCGCTCCAGGGTGGTGAAGAAGCGCTTCAACTTGTCGAGGCCCGATAGGGCAGGGTCATCGACGAAGGCCCGAATCGGCGCTTCGACGCCCTCCTGAATGCGTTCGATCAGGGCCGTCAGAACGGCGGCCTTGGAGGGGAAGTAGTGGAAGAACGCTCCGCTCGACATCCCCAGCGCACCACGGATGTCCTGGATCGTCATGCGCTGATAGCCCTTGGAGTAGATCAGGCTCTGGGCCGCGTCCAGGATCTCGCTGCGCTTGCGGATGACTTCTTCGGGTTTTGCGGTACGGGCCATGGTATCTCGATTGATAAACAGAGCATCGGTTTATTAATTATGCCTGGTATTGCCCAGGCACTCAAGGGTAGTCCCTGGCGGTCGGTCCTTCGTGGGCCCGTGACATTTATCAAAACTAGTCGTGACTTTGCTTCATTACGGTGGGTAGCCTTCGCAAGGAAAATAAGGCTGACCTTCTAATTGGATCGGGCGGCACCCGCTAGACTTGGGCCGAACGCGATCGCAATGAAGGAGCAGGGGTATGAAGCAGATTGGACACAGCGAAGCAGTCGAGATGTATCTCAAGTCCCTGGCGGTGCTCGGGGGCGCGAAGCAACCGGTGGCCGTAGCGCAACTTGCCGAGCGACTGCAGGTGACGACAGTGTCGGTCAATGAGATGCTGCACCGGCTGACCCGCGAAGGGCTCGTCAGCCATCAACCGTACCGCGGCTTTCAACTCACCGAGACCGGCCGCGAGACGGCCTGGGACGTGATCCGACGCGAGCGGCTCTGGGAGCGTTTCCTGGTCGATCAACTCAAGCTCGACCCGGCTCAGGCGATCTCCTGGGCGTGCCAGCTCGAACACGCGACGGCGCCCGAAGTGATCGAAGCGCTGGACGCTTTTCTCGATTACCCGGCCACCTGCCCACAGGGCCAGCCGATCCCGCGATCAGCTGACGACGCCGTGCATGGCGAGGGGCGTCTGTTGAGCGACGTCGAGATCGGCGAGCGGGTGAAACTCACGGCCTTCGACGACGAGGACCCCGAAGTCCTGGCTTATCTGCTGCGTCAGGGCCTGTCGATCGGTCAGGTGGTTTCGATCACCGAGATGGGTCCGCGACGCAGCCCTTTGACGTTGCGCCTCGAACACGGCCAGGCCGTCATCGGGCGCGATCTGGCGTTGACGATTCAGACAGAGAAGCATGGATGACAGGAGACGAAGGACGAAGGGCGCCCGCACAGTCGCAAAGACTTCGTCTTTCGGCGTTCGTTCCTGGTCGGTTCGCGGTCCACGGTCCGCAGTTAGCGGTCCTATCTTCCGAAAATGAGGCACATGATCCCACTCAGCCGACTCCAGCCTGGCCAACAGGGCACCATCACACGCATTGAGGGCAACGGCGCGCTTCGGCGACGCTGTCTCGAGATGGGCCTCGTGCGTGGCGAGACCATTTTGGCCGAACGCGTGGCGCCGCTGGGCGATCCGCGCGCCTTCCTGGTCAAGGGCTATCGATTGGCATTGCGACGGGAAGAGGCAGACCTCATCCACGTGGCCGATGTGACCGATCAGGCTCTTGAGGGTTGAACTGAATGAGCCTCATGCCCGCGGCCGGCGAGCCGGTCATCGCTCTGGCCGGCAACCCCAACGCCGGAAAGTCGACGCTGTTCAACGCCCTGACAGGCCTGCACCAGCACACCGGCAACTGGCCTGGCAAGACCGTCGAGAAGCGCGAAGGCAATTTCAAGCGCGGCGGCCTGACGTTGCGGATCATCGACCTGCCGGGGGCCTACAGCCTGTCGGCCTTCACGCCTGAAGAGATCATCACGCGCGACTTCATCCTCAACGCCGCACCGTCGGCCGTCGTGAACGTTCTGGATGCCACGAACCTCGAGCGCAATCTGTATTTCACCGTGCAATTGCTCGAACTGGGCGTGCCGGTGCTGATCGCGTTGAACATGGTGGATGAACTGCCGGGGCAGGGTTTGAGCATTGACGCAGCGGCGTTGTCGCAGCAACTCGGTGTGGTGGTCGTGCCGATGTCGGCGCGGCGTGGCGACGGCGTCGAACGCCTTGTCAGAGAATTGCTGCGGTTGGTCGGCACGTTGAGCGTTGAGGCAGGGCAGGTGTGATGGACATGGCCGCGTTTCGTCTGGATTACGGGCCGGATCTCGAAGCCGAGATCACGCGCCTCGAAGCTTTTTTCGCGACGTCGGGTTTCGACCCACGTCCGGCGCCGTCGCGCTGGCTGGCGCTCAAGCTGCTCGAAGGCGAGCGCGATGTCGTCGACTCGGTCCGCGCCCGGCCGGCTTCCGAAGCGGTGCTCGCCCTGGCACAGGAGCGCGCCGCGTATCTGCGCTCCGTCTACGGCGAGGACGTCGACCTGATGGCGGCTGACAGACGTTTCGGCTTTGTCAGCGGCGTGACGCGCCAGGTGATGAAGCGCGGAGCGCTCAATCGCTTCGACCTGACCCGCCGCATCGATGATGTGCTCACCCACCGCTGGCTTGGGTTGCCGATCTTCTTCGCGGTCATGTACGTGATCTTTCGGCTGGTCATCGACGTGTCGGCCCCGTTCCTCGATTGGGTCGACGGCGTGATCAACGGCCCGATCGCGCACGCTGTCGGGTCGCTGTTGACCGTGACAGGCGCGCCCGACTGGCTGCGCGCCCTGCTGGTCGACGGCATCATCGGCGGGGTGGGCGGCGTGCTGACCTTCGTGCCTGGCCTGATGATGCTCTTCTTCTTCCTGGCGATGCTCGAGGACTCAGGCTATCTGGCGCGTGCTGCGTTCGTCATGGATCGGTTTATGCGTGTGATCGGCCTGCACGGGAAGTCGTTCATCCCGATGGTGCTTGGCATCGGCTGCGCGGTGCCCGCGATCTACGCGACGCGCACGCTCTCGAGCCGGCGCGACAGGATCCTGACGGCGCTGTTGACGCCGCTGATGTCGTGCTCGGCGCGCCTGCCCGTGTACGTGGTCTTCGGTCTGGCGCTCTTCGGCGCGCAGGCCGGCACCGTGATCTGGCTGATGTACGCCATTGGCATCGTCGTCGCGCTGATGGCCGGCGCCGTGTTCACGCGCACGCTGCTCAAGCCTGACCAGACCTCGGCGTTCGTGCTCGAGTTGCCGCCCTATCGCCGACCCACGGTGCGCGGCCTGCTGATCCACATGTGGGAGCGGGTGAGCGAATTCGTCAGCAAGGCGGGCACCACGATCCTGGCCGCGTCGTTGATCCTGTGGCTGTTGCTCAACCTGCCGTGGGGTGTGGCCGACCAACGCGACTCGTACTACGGCCAGGTGGCGCACGCGATCAGCCCGGTGTTCGCGCCGCTCGGCTTCGGTGACTGGGAGACCAGCGGCGCCCTGATCTCGGGCTTCGCGGCCAAGGAAGTCGTGGTGAGCACCTTCAGCCAGGTCTTCGTTGGCGGGCAGGAGGCGGCGGTTGAAGACCTGCCGACACCGGCCGAGGAACTCTGGGGCGTCTTCACGGGCTTTGGCACGGCGACCTGGGACGCGGCGCGCACGCTGGCCAGCATCGTCCCGGGCGTCAATCTGCTGGGCGCGACGGCCGAGCCTGAAGACACGGCCCTGAGCGCGGCGCTACGCGAACACTACACGCCATTAGCAGCTTTCGCGCTGCTCGTCTTCGTCCTGCTCTATGTGCCGTGTATGGCGACGCTCGGTGCGATCAAGCACGAGTTCGGCTGGAAGTGGGCGGTGACGTCGGCCGTGTATCAGACGGCGCTGGCCTGGATCGCGGCCTTCGTGGTCTTCCAGGGCGGGCAGTTGCTGGGGATGGGGTAGGCGACCATGATGCGACAGCTGATCGATCTGCTGGCCGAGTCGCGCACCGGCCTGGGCGTCGAGGACCTGGCGCGCCGGCTCGACGCCTCGCCGGCGGCCGTGGAAGGCGCGCTCGATTTGCTGGTGCGCAAAGGCCGATTGATCAAGGGCGGGCCACGTTCCGGCGCCTGCGACGGTTGCGCAGCCGTGACGCTCTGCAATCCGCTGCAGGGCTGCACCACACGCTATTTCATCGCGCCCGACGGTGTACGGTTGATCTGGCCCACGGAAGAGTGATGCCTTGAGGTCGTGACCTGTGCCGCGAATGTCGCCAATGGTGACGTTGTGACGTCCATTGATGACCTGACAGCCTGCATGGGACTCGGCACGGCTGCGCAGAAACTCCGATATTCGCGGCCAAAAACTGTCTGCTGAGGCATCGGTCAACGTGTCATGGGCAAGCCGCTGCGGTGTCATAGGGTTTGAACAATCGCACATCTCAGACCGTGATGATCTTCACTAGGGTCAACGGAGCAGCCGGCCTACATTAGACAGGTCTTCGAGGTGATTGTGGTGTCGGTCACATATTGGTATTGGGGATAGCCACACCCAAAAAACCTCTAAGTCGTCGACGGCCGTTGTGCTGACCTGGCCACCGATTTATTTCGGGGGGCGGGGCCCGTCGGGGGACGGACTGGACGTGCGTCGAGCACACCAGCAGGTCCGCACACGGTCGGACGATTGACCTCCTCCTCGACGCGCTTGGTTCACGGATAACCGTGGGCCCGGCGCGTCTCCGCCTTTTTTTACCAACTTTTTCGGCACAACGCCAACAGCCCCACGTTAGAGCCCGGTTCATAATCGCAGACATGGCTCCTACCGCGGCACTCTCTCGGGTGCTCATCGTCGACGATCATCCGAACACCGCTTCCATGCTGGCCCGCGCGCTGGGTCAGTTTCAACGCCCCGTCGAGGTGTTGACCGCCCGGAACGGCAAAGAAGCGCTGGATATCGCCGGGCCGAACGGCGTGGACGTGTTGATCACGGACTTCATGATGCCGGGCATGAACGGGTTGGAGTTGATCGAGCGTCTGCAGGCCGGCGCCGGCGGACACGAGCCGGGCTACATCATCCTGGTGACGGCTTACGACAGCCCCGGTCTGGCGGCCACCGCCCGCCGGCTGAAGGTCAACCAATACCTGATCAAGCCGGTCCAGCCCGAGAAGCTACGCGACATCGTTGGGCGGGCGCTGCACAAGCTGCATCAGCCGACCCAGGTGGTGACGGGGCTGCTGACGGCCGCCAACTTCCGCATCCTGGTGGCCGACGATGAGCCCGACAATGTCACTCTGCTCGCGACGCGGCTCGAGCATGAAGGCTACCTGCACCTGCAGGCGAAGGATGGCCAGGAGACGCTCGACAAGCTGCGCAGCGAGCAGCCCGACCTGCTCCTGCTCGACGTCAACATGCCCGTCAAGAGCGGCTTCGAGGTCCTGGCCGAGATGCGCTCCGACCCGGCCATCAGCCACATCCCCGTGATCGTGATCACGGCGGCGCGCACCACAGTTCGCGACGTGCGCGAGGGCCTGGGCCTGGGCGCCGACGACTACATCACCAAGCCGTTCGACTGGCGTGAGCTGACCGCCCGCGTCCGTGCCAAGCTGCGCGTCAAGCACGCCGAAGACAGCCTGCGTCGGCGCAACCGCGAGCTGAGCCTGCTGCCCGAGATCGGCCAGGATCTGAGCGCGCGCCTCGATGTCGACGAGCTCAGCCAGGTGTTGCTCTCGCGCTCCGTCGCGACGATGGGCGCGTCCACCGGTCATCTGGCGATCTTCCCGATGAGCGGCGATCCCGTGATCCATCACAGTCACAACGTGCGCGCCGTAGAGGGTTGGGATTGGGCGCGTCTCCAGGACGATTTCGTGCGCGAAGGCCTTGGCGCGCTCGTGGCGCAGCGTGGCGCGGCCGTCGTGGTGGAAGACACGCAGCGTGAGCGGCGCTGGCCGGAGGTGCTCGGCATGCCGCTGCGCTCCGCGCTGTGCGTGCCGCTCCTCAGCCGTCGCGGTGCGATCGGCGTGCTCACCCTGGGCCATGAACAGCCGGCGCGCTTCAACGCCGAACATGCCACGTTGCTGCAGGCCATTGCCAGCCAGGCCGCTATCGCCATCGAGAACGCACAACTCTACGCCCTCGAGCGGCGGCGTGCCAACGAACTCGTCGCGCTGAATGCGCTGTCACGCGAGATCTCGCTGATCAACCGGTCGGCTGATTTGTACGGACGGCTGCCGCTGCTGATCCAGCGCGCGCTGGGCTATCCGATCGTCAGCTTCTGGCTGCAGCAGGGCGGGGCGCTGCGGATGATGAGCCAGGCCGGCGTCGACGAGGCCGGGCTGTCGGCGGCTCAGATCGCGCTCGCACCGCAGCAGGTCGCGGCCAGCGGCCAGCCCGCTCACATCTCGGGCGGCGTTGCCGGCGGCGCGCCGGCCAGCGGGCTCGCGGTGCCCATGTTCTGGAACGCGCGCGTCAGCGGTGTGGTCGGCGTGCACAGCGTCAAGGCCAACGCCTTCCAGGAGAACGACCGTGTGCTGCTCGAGACGCTCGCGGCCCAGATCGTGTCGGCCCTCGAGCGCATTCAGCTCTTCGAGAGCGTCGAGCAGGAGCGTAAGCGCCTCGCCGCCGTGCTACGAGCCACGACCGACCCGATCCTCGTGCTGGATGCCGACGATCACATCCAGATGCTCAACCCCGCGGCTCAGAAGTTCTTCGCTGGCCTGGCGCTGTCGACTGGCGGGCTGTTGCCGGATGGCGACAGCTTCGCGCCATTCCGGGCCCTGATCGGCAAGGGCGAGACCGGGACCTCCCATGAGCTCGCCTGGCCCGGCGGCAGAGTCGTCGAGGTGGCCGTCGCCGCCGCTCCCGATCACTGTCGCGTGATCACGTTCAACGACGTCAGCCGCTTCCGTGAACTCGAGCGCGTGAAGAACGAGTTCATCGCCACGGCGTCGCACGAACTGAAGACCCCGTTGACCTCGATCATGGGCTACAACGACCTGATCGTGAAGATGGGGCCGCTCACGCCGCAACAGTCGCGGTTCGTCGATCGCGTGCGCCATGCTTCGTCCAACATGCTCGAGCTCGTGCAGGACCTCGTCGAACTGATGCGGATCGACCTGGCGGTGGACCTGAAAGCCGAACGGATCGACCTGCGCGCGCTGACCGGCACGATCATCGAAGAGTTGCGCGAGCCGGCCGAGATGCGCAGGCTGCAACTCGAGGTCGGGCTTGGCGAGAGTGCCGCGGATGTCAGCGCCGACACGACGCGGATGAAACAGGTCATCCGGAACCTGCTGAGCAACGCGATCAAATACACGCCGGAGGGCGGATCAGTGCGCGTGCAATTGCGCGCGTCGGCGGACGTCGTGACGCTGGCGGTAGCCGACACCGGGCTCGGCATCCCCGTGGCCGACCTGCCGTTCATCTTCGACAAGTTCTATCGCGTGCAGAGCCAGGCGACGCAGAACATCGAAGGCAGTGGACTGGGGCTTGCGATCGTCAAGGCCATAGTCGATCAACACGGCGGCCAGATCACGGCCGAAAGCGTCGAAGGTCGGGGAAGCCTGTTCACGGTGACGCTGCCGCGCTGGCGCGCCCCCGTCGTGTGACCCATGGCCGAGTTGCTCAGCAGCCAGCGTGCCGTCGCCCGAACCGCGCCCCTCAGCGCCCGACAGACCGCACCGTTGCGGCCTCTGCCCGAGCACTGGGGCGAGCCCATGCCTGGCGACCGAGCCGGGCTGCCGCAGCCCGGCGAACGGATCGAGGGCCTCGAGGCATCACTGCATGCGCTCGAGGAGCGCGTGGCCGCGTTGACCCTGGACCTTTCAGTGGCCGCCGGTGTCGTCGCGCAGGTGTCCGAGCGGCTGGGGCAGCATCTCGAGACGCTGCGATTGCAGGAGCAGACCCGCCAGGCCGAGGCCGAGGCCGAGTTACTCACGTCGCTGGCTGTGTCGCTGAGCGCGGCTCAGGAACTCGAAGACGTCGTGCACGTGATCGTCACGGCGACCGGCGCTGCGACCGGCGCGTTGTTCCTGTTCGACGGATGGGACGCGCTCGGCCAGCCTGAGATGATCACGCCGAAGTCTGTGTGGCCGCCGGAAGCCGCGGCCTCGCTCTCCAACCGCGACTGGCCCGTGCGCGGGCTGCCGTTCTCGCGCTACTGGCTCGAATCGCCCGGCGATCCCCTGATCTTCGAAAACCTCGACGAACTCCTGCGGGCCGATCCGCCGCGTTACGCACTTCTGCGGGCGCTGGCGGCTCGTTCGGCGGCCTTCCTGGCGCTGCGTGTGGCGGACCAATGGGTCGGCCTTGTGGTGCTGGCCTGGCCGGCGCCGCACACCTTTCGCGAACGCGATCTGTTGAGATTCCGTGCGACGGCGGCGCAGAGTGCTGTAGTTGTCAACGGGCGGCTGCTGTACGACCAGGAGCATCGACGCGTCTCGCAGCTGGCCATGCTGGCCCGGATGGAAAAGGCACTGTCGAAGACGCGCACCGATGAGGACGTCGTCGCCGCGGTGCTCAATCACCTCGGGTTGAACGACGCCTACACCGTTTCGCTGGCTCATCTGCACGTCGGGCCGGGAGGGTCGCCGCACTCGTACGAGTTCGCGGCGCTGTGGAGCGGCGATCAGATGCGACCGGTCTCGGCGCAGGCCATCCCGCTCAGTGCGAACGCCTTGACGGCCTTCTGGCTCGACGATCCCGACGCCTTAGTGGTCGTGGCAGACGCCTTTGATGATCCACGTGTGCCTGATGAATTGCGTGAGCAGGCGGCCCAGGACGGCTGGCGGGCGGCGGTGTTGATGCCGCTGCGCAGCGCCGGCGAGTGGCAGGGCCTGTTTACGTTGACGTGGCGTGAAGCGCGGGCGTTGACCGTTGAGGAGCGCTTCCTGTTCCCACGCGTGGCCGAGTCGCTCGGCTCGGCGGTTGCCAGCCGACGCGCGATGCTGGCCAGCCAGGCCGCGCAGCACGAGAGTGAACGGCGAGCGCGTCGCGAGGGCGCGCTGCGTCAGATCACGTCGGCGCTGGCGAACGCCAACACGATCGACTCCGTCATCCGCACGGCGAGCGAAGAGCTGGAGCGTGCGCTTGGCGCTCAGCTGGCCTCGCGGCTGGTGCTGGATCCGGAGGGCGCACACGACGACCGCCCGGGCGCCTCGGCGGTGCATCTCGATCTGCGTGGCCCGCTCGCGCCCGACGATCGCTCCTTCCTCGAGGCCGTGGCGTTGCAGGTGACCCAGGGGCTCGAGCGGGTGCGCCTGGCGCAGCACATGCACGAGAACCTGCTCGCCCAGCAACGATTGACGATTGAACTCGAAACCGTGGCTCAGGTGAGCGTGGCGTCGTCGACGATCCTGGAGCGCCATCTCCTGCTGCAGGAAGTCGTCGACCTGACCAAGAGCCGCTTCAACCTTTACCACGCGCAGATCTGGGCGCTCGACGAACTGACGGGCCAGCTGCAACTGGCCGCGGGAGCGGGGCCGATCGGGCGGCAGATGGTCAGCGAGGGGCGTTCGGTGCCGCTTGACCGCGACCCCTCGGCTGGTTCGCGCTCGGTGCCGGCCCGGGCGGCGCGTGGTCGTACGGCCGTGCTGGCGCCGGATCTGGCGCGCGACTCGGGCGGAAACACGCATCGACTGCTCAACGAGACGCGCTCGCAGCTGGCGGTGCCGCTCGTCGTGGGTGAAAGGCTGCTGGGCGTGCTCGATGTTCAGTCCGACCGCGTCGGCTATTTCAAGGACAAAGACGTGCGGGTCTACACGACCCTGGCCGGTCAGATCGCCGTGGCGCTGCAAAACGCCAACCTGTACGCCGAGCAGGCGGCCACCGTTGCGCGATTGCAGGAACTCGACCATCTCAAGTCGGCCTTCCTGGCGAACATGAGCCACGAGTTGCGCACGCCGTTGAACTCGATCATCGGCTTCACCGACGTGATCCTCGAAGGTCTTGACGGACCGACGACATCGCAGATGGAGACCGATCTGGGCGTGGTGCAGAAGAACGGCAGGCACCTGCTCGAACTCATCAACGACGTCCTCGACATGGCCAAGATCGAGGCGGGTGCGATGACGATCGCGACGGAGCCCGTCAACGTCTGCGATGTGCTCGAGGAGGTCGTCGAGCTAAGCTCCTCGCTGGCCAACGCCAAGACGCTCAACGTCCGTCTGGTTACGGGCCCGCGCGCGACGCTGACGCTGGTGGCGGATCCGGTGCGACTGCGGCAGGTGCTCATCAACGTGATGGGCAACGCCATCAAGTTTACAGAAGCAGGCGAAGTGACGGTCTCGGCCGAGCGGGTCGGGGAGCGCGTGCGCATCGAAGTGCGCGACACGGGCATCGGCATCCCACCAGACAAGCTCGAGACCATCTTCGAGGCCTTCAGCCAGGTCGACACTTCGACGACGCGCAAGGCGGGCGGGACGGGCCTGGGCCTGCCGATCAGCCGCAATTTGATTGAACTGCACGGCGGGCGGATGTGGGCCGAGAGCCCGGGCCTGCCGGGCAGCGGCTGCCGCATGATCATTGAGCTGCCGGTCAGCGGCGGCCCGGCGACGGACTGAAGAAGGCGTCAGGCGTCGGGCCTCAGGCGTGAGTTCACGCTACGCGATTTGGCGCGACAGTGTCGCTGAGGCCTTATACCTGACGCCCGACACCTGAAAGGGAGGCAGCGTGACCGCCACCATCCTGTACATCGAAGACAACGCCGACAACATGTTGCTGGTGCGCCGCGCGCTCGAGGCGCGCGGCTACCGCGTGGTGGGGGCGGAAGACGGGCTGACCGGGTTGACCCTGGTCGAACGCGAGCGGCCCGACGTGGTGTTGTTGGATATCAACCTGCCCGACGTCGACGGCTACGAAGTGGTGCGTCGATTGCGCGCTAACCAAACTTCACGATCGTTGCCCGTGGTGGCGATCACGGCCAAGGCGCTGCCCGGTGATGCCGAGCGCGCGCTGGCGGCCGGCTGCGACCTGTATATGTCAAAGCCGATCGCGGTTCGTGAGCTGTGGGCGACTCTCGAGCGGATTCTGTCGGCCCAACCAAAGGCACAAGCGGAAAGGTTTGTTTCAGATTAGTCGAGGCCAACCGTTGCCAACTGCGGCTTGCTAACGCAAACCATAGATGCCCCTTTTGGGCTATGACCAGGAACCTCCTTCGCCGATAGCATGAATATCACGTAAACGCGGCAAGGGAGGACATGACGACAGCAAGAAACGACGATCAAGCGAAACATCGGTAGTACGACATGTGAGTGGTCATCAAGAGCTAATCGAAAAAGAGGTTCATCATGAAATCAGTGAATTGGCGAAGTGTGTTGGCGTACGGCGTTCGTCTCATGGCGGTTGTGGCGATGACGGGTTTTGTGGCCTGGCTGCCGAGCACCCGCACGGGTGTGAGCCCCACGGGCACGACGGTGACCGTTCAGGTCGCCTGGAGCGGCGGCGGGTCGGAGTGATCGCAGGGTAATGGGGGAATCATGAAGACCCAACGCAAACTCCTGATCCGTCTGTTGGTGGCAGCGCTCGCGCTGCTGACTACGATTACCTGGGTGGACGTCGCCGAGGCAAGCACGACCTATCCGGCAACGACCATTGAATCGACGAGCATCGACCTGACCACCCCCGTGGTTCCTGCGTCGAAGCCCATCTACACACTCTTCTCCGTCGGCTGGGGCGGAGGTCAGTAGGCAAGGACGCCGTTCTTGAGCGCGTGAAAGAGCGGCCTCGAATGAGTGATTGGTACTATGCGCAACTACAAGCCCGCCGCACAACTCTATATCCTGCTGGTCATCTCGGCCGGTGTTGTGTTGGCGGGCTTCGAGTTGCCGCGGATCAATCCTGCTGATGGGTTGATTTTGACGGCTTTGTGCGGCCTGGCGTCGGCCGCGCAGGTGTTTAAGGTGCAAGGCGCCACCAAACAGTCGATGTTCCACATCAGCTGGGCGGTGTTTGGTTTTACGTACGTTCTGCTTGGTGCTCCGGCCGCTCTGGCCGTGATCATCGTCGCGCACTCGGTCGAGTGGGCGTGGCACCGCTATCCCTGGTTCGTACAGCTGTTTAACCTGGGTTCGTTCACAGTCGTTGTCTGCGCCGCAAATTGGCTGCAGACGACCACCATCAGCCTTGCTGGCGATGAGCCCTGGGCCGCGACGATCGGCCTTCTGCTGGCCGCCGCCGCCTTTACGCTTCTCAATCACATGCTCATCGCCGGGGTGATCTCACTCACCCAGGCCGGCACGCTCGAGAAATCCGGCGTGTTAAGCAGCTTCACCATGCTGATGGATTTGGCGACATTCGGCCTTGGCGCCGCCGCCGCCCTGATCTGGACCATCAACCCGGTTGCTGTTGCGCTGATCATCGCGCCGCTTTACCTGATCTACAGCACCCTCAAGGTGCCGGCCCTCAAACGCCAGACACAGCTTGATCCAAAAACCGGGCTGTACAACGCCCGGTACTTCCAGGAAGCACTCGAACGCGAGATCGCGCGCTCCGACCGCTCCAATCATCCGATGACGGTAGTGGTGGCGGATCTCGACCTGTTGCGCAATATCAACAACACCTACGGCCACCTGGCCGGCGATCAGGTGCTGGTCGGCGTCGCCAACATCCTCAAAGCGATGGTGCGCGAGTACGATGTCGTAGCACGCTTCGGCGGCGAAGAGTATACGATTTTGATGCCCGAGATGGCTCCTGAGGACGCGCTCGAGCGTGTCGAGGCCATCCGCCAGGCAATCGAGTCGGCCCGATTCGAGGTGGCGACGAGCACGACCCCGATCCAGGTGACGATGAGCTTCGGCGTGGCCGGGCGGGTGCATCCGCGCCAGACCTCGCAGGAGATCATGCACGCCGCTGACGTCGCGGTCTACCAGGCCAAGCTTTCCGGTCGCAACCGGATCGTTCTGGCCGATGCCGCGCGCGCCGCGAACATGCCGTTGCTGCCCGATCTGCCGTCGCTCGATGTGACGATCAAGGTGGCGGCGCAGCAGACGACGCCGCCCCCGGTGGCGACGACTGCACCTGTCTATCGACCAAGCCGCTGGACGCCGTGGTACATCGGTCTGTTGGTGGTGCTGGCCACCGCGGCCCTCGCCCTGACCTGGCCGACGTCATTCACCACCGATTGGCTCGGCCTCGCGGTCTTCGCCGCCCTGACGATCGCGCTGGAGTTCGCCGCGATCGAGTTGTACTCGCGCGGGACGACAGTGTCGATTGGCGCGGTGGTCATGATCTCGGGCGCCGCCCTGTTCGGCGTCCCGGCGGTCGTGGTCCTCTCGGTCGTGACCCTGCTGCCCGCGCTGTTCCGCCGACGCGCACCGCTCTACCGCGCGATCTTCAACCTGAGCAACTACATCCTGTGTAGCTCGGTCGTGGTCGCCAGTCTCAGCGTCTTCAATGACTTCCACGCTCAACCGGCGTATGTGCAGTTGCCGGTGATGATGGTGGTGTCGATGCTGGTCTACGCCGTCAACACGACGACAGTGTCGCTCGTGATGGGCTTCTCGACCGGCCAGCCGATCCGCAAAGTCTGGAGCGAGAACTTCAGCTGGCTGTGGTCGTACTACATCGGCTTCGGTGTGGTCGCCTACGCACTTGTGTACGGCTACTCGAACACGGGTTTGCTGGGCGTCTTCGTGATGCTGGTTCCGCTCGTGCTCCTGCGCTGGAGCCAGGCACAATACATCAGCCGCACGGCCCTGCTCGTCTCCGAGTTGCGCAAGACCAACGCCGAGCTCGTCACGACGAGCGGCCAGCTGGCCATGTTGAACGAGGGCCTGATCCGCGCGCTCTCACAGGCCATCGACCTGCGTGACCCGTTCGTCGAGGGCCACTCGCAGCAGGTCGCGCGCTATGCCGTCATGACGGCCCGCGAAATGGGCCTCGATGACGCGCGGATCGAGCGCGTGCGGCGCGCGGCGCTGTTGCACGACCTTGGCAAGATCGGCATCCCGGATGCGATCCTGCTCAAGTCTGGTCGGCTGACCCGCCAGGAATACGAGCTCATCAAGCGGCACGCTCCGCTTGGTGCCGAGTTGATCGAGAAGCTGCAGCCGCTCTCCGAGCTGGCGCCCTTCATCCGCCATCATCACGAGCGCTTTGACGGGCATGGGTACCCAGAGGGTCTGTGCGGGGATCAGATCCCGCTCGAGGCTCGCATCCTCAGCCTGGCCGACACCATCGAGGCCATGGCGTCGGATCGTCCGTACCGCCCGGCCCAGCCCGCCGCGCGCATCATGGCCGAAGTCAAGTCGCAGGCCGGCGCCCAGTTCGACCCCATTGTCATCGCCGCGTTCGAACGCGTGCTCGAGCGCGAGGGGATGAGCATCATCACCAACTCGGCTTTCAGTCTGTCGCGCCTGGCGCCGCAGTTCACTCAGGGCATCGAAGATGACCACGAGGTCGTGTATGCGCCGCATCCCACCGGCCATCTCGACGGCATTCCGCGGTCCTTCGTACACGATTGACCTGCAGCGCGCCCTCCACGCAAACGCCGTCGGGATTCCCACACGCCCGGCGGCGTTTCGCATTTAATCGTTGGCCGCAGACTGCGCCGATTCCGCTGAGTCTTTGAGACAAGATCCACGGAAAGCGCTCCCGCGTTTCGAAAAACTCGGCGTAAGGCCGGCCACGCGTTGCCGCCACGAAACCGCTCCGCATCGTCGCAGACACGGCACCCTGGGACGATGTGCAGGTAATGAAGCCCGAGATCGCTTGTGTCCCTGCCGATACCAGGGCAATCGCATTCGGAAGTGGCTTCATCGCCTCATGTTCTCGGAAGAATCAGATCAGGCACTTCTGATGCGATTGCCCTGCAGATGATACAGGAGGGTGGGCGATGGAAGGCGTTCTCGATAAAATACCTGGATGTCTCTCTACATCGGCTGCCCCATCTGGCGCGTGAAGGAGTGGATCGGCACGTTTCTGCCTGTCAGCACGCGTGAGAAAGACATGCTCTATGCCTATAGCCGGCGTCTCAACACAGTTGAAGGCAACACGACGTTTTACGCTCTGCCGTCGCCCGAGAAAGCGGCCGGCTGGCGCGACGCCACGCCGCCTGGTTTCCGGTTTTGCCTGAAATTTCCGCAGGAGATCTCGCACCGCAAGCGCCTGATGCACTGCGAGGCTGAGACGCAGGCATTCCTCGAGGTGCTGCTGACGCTTCAGGATCGGTGCGGCCCGGCTTTTCTGCAGTTGCCGCCCACGTTTTCAGGGGCTCATCTGCCCAGGCTCGACGAATACCTGAGCACGCTACCCAAAGACTTCCGGTATGCCGTCGAGCCACGTCATGCCGATTTTTTCAACAACGCCTGGGCCGAGAAGCGGCTCGAGGAGCTTCTGGTGAAGCACGGTGTCGCGCGTGGCGTCTTCGACACGTCGGCGCTGTTCGCCTTGCCGAGCTCGCACAGCCCGTTAGTGGCTGGTGCACAGAAGAAGAAGCCACGCTACCCGGTTCGGGCGACGCGCACGGCCGGGTTTGCGTTCATCCGCTTCGTCGGTCAACCGCTCGTGCCGGATAACAGGCCCTTCCTGGAGCCCTGGGCGAAGCGCATCGCAGAATGGCTGAAGGCTGGCGATGACGTTTTCTTTTTCACCCACATGCCTGAAGATATCAATTCCCCTGTGCTGTCACAGTACGTGTACGACATGATCAGCGAGCACATCTCATTGCCGCCCCTCTCTGCGCCAGATGCAGCGGATGAGTCAGACGTGGTGCAGCCGACTCTCCTGTGACGCGAGTTCAATCACGATTGGGTAGCCCGTGTGCCAGGAACAGCCCCGAGTCTTTTGTAATCCGAAAGTGACCTCCGGCGTTCTCGAACGCCTGATGCACAAAGCGACGGAACTCCGGGAGCCGATCGTCAGCCAGTTCGATCCGGCCTGAAAGGATGTAAGCGACGAGGTCATCGGGCTCCGTCACGACGAAGGCATCCTCGTACCGGCGCGTTTCGATTGACTCGAACCACGGCGCCAGATAGCCGCCACCGTTCTCCAACGTGAATGAATCCGCCATCTGTGCGCCCCACCAGATCAAGGTCGGGTCATAGCTCCGTACCAGTTCAGCGATCTCTTTGAGATGCGCCGTCCCGATGGTCGCCGCGCACAAGACGCCGTCCGCTCTCAACACGCGTCGGATGTCTCCGATGGCTCTGCCTTTGTCAGCGACGTGGTAAAGCATGTGATTGGTCACGACGAGCGAGAAGCTTCGATCCAGAAAGGGGATCGCCTCAGCGTTCACGATGTGGAGGGTGCGGCGCAGGCCGACCGTCGCCTCGCGCGCCTGGCTGAGCATTCCGACCGACAGATCGGTGAGATGGAGGACGACGTCGCCAGGGACCCGTACGGCGTTCTCGGTCCAGAACTGAGCGGTCCCGCAGCCCAACTCCAACACGTGCGGGGCTCGGCTCAGGTCGAGTTGATCAAATACCCAGCGCTGCCAGCCATAGGTGTTGAGGCTGTAGCGTTGGTGCATTCGGATGCGGATCTCAAGATTGACGGGGCTTCGATACTGGTTCGCGACATAGCCCGCGTTCGAAACGTTCTTGCTTTGTGACATGACTTTCCTCCGGCGCTACAGGGCAGTAGACTCCGTTGCGCGGGTTCGTCTGCCGCTCGGCCGTCATAAGCCCGTGAGTCTGCAACTGGGGCGAACGGAGAAGCGTAAGGTCGGCATGCTCGCACTCAATCTCCCTTCCACTCTAGCTGATCTCGCGCGCACGGCCAAACGCCTGCCGCCCGTCGCCGCAGCGTTCCCACTGGCTGTGGCGTTTCTGCTCAGCGGCCCGATCGTCACACTGTCTGCCGTGATCATGGTGCTCGGCCTGGCGTTGGGACCCGACCGGGTTGCGGCGCTGATCAGCGGCACGGCCTCGGGTCTGGCTGGCGAACCTGTTTTGGGTGGTCTGGCCGCCGGCGGCGTCCTCGTTCTCTCGTTTGCGCCAGCCCTGTTGGCAACCTGGCTCTGGGTGCGGTTCTTCGAGAAGCGCCCCTTCTGGACGCTCGGTTTTGTGCGCGCAGCATGGTTCCTCAAGTACGCGCGTGGCTTTGCGATCGGTGCCGCGTTCTTCGCTATTGTGGTGGGAGCGCTGGCCCTGAGCGGCCAACTCGTCCTGGGTCAGGGTGGGACAGCGAGTGCCGGCTTCGCTGGAGTGCTCGGCTCGTTTGTTGTGCTGGCAGGTTGGGTGATCCAGGGCGCCGCCGAGGAGGTTGTCGCCCGCGGCTGGTTGATGAACGTGGTCAGTGCGCGTTCGCGGCTCTGGGCCGGTGTGCTCGGGTCCGTGATCTTCTTCGCGTTCATGCATGGCCTCAACCCCGGGATCGGGCCGCTGGCGCTGATCAACCTGGCGTTGTTTGCGTTGTTCGCTTCGTTATACGCCTTACGGGAAGGTTCGCTGTGGGGCGTGTGCGCATTCCACAGCTCCTGGAACTGGATGCAGGGAAACGTTTTTGGTCTATCGGTCAGCGGCGGCGGCGCATCCGGCCCGACCTTCTTCCGCTTTGGCTTGAGTGGCTCAGCCTTGTGGACCGGCGGAGCGTTCGGGCCGGAGGGCGGCCTCGTGGTGACCCTGGTCCTGCTCGTAGCCGTGACAGCGACTCTGTTCTGGCGAAACGGGCGACGGTCAGCCGATTGACAGGCTCGCCCGACCGTCGCTCAAAGGGTCAATCGTTTTCGAGCAGCTCGATGACGGCGCCAACGCGATCCTGCCCGTCGACGTAGGCGTAGCGGCCGCCTGTGTAGTCACCGCGCTGGACAAGGGGCAGGCCGTGCTCGGCGAGTTCGGAGAGCCGATCCTGCATGCCTTTGACCTCGAAAGCGACGTGATGCAGGCTCGGGCCGTGGCCGACCAGCTGGTCGTTCCAGGTGCTCGGCTCGCCGATCGGTTCGATCAACTCGAGCGTGATCGGCCCCAGCGGAAAGAAGGCCAGTTTCGCGCGCGCCGTTGTGGACGTTCCACGGTATTCGGTATGCGCCACGTCGACTGTGTCCGTGACGATGATGTTGGGGCGCTCCACGCCCAACAGCGCAGCCCACGCCTCAGCGGCGGCCTCGATGTCCTTCACCATGATCGCGACCTGCGTGAGGGTCGCCTTCCCGAGCGGTGTGGTGGTCATTGCGTTCCTCGTTCAGTGGTTGGATGCTTCCGACTTTAACACAACCGCCACGGTCTTCATGGGCGATGGCGACCGTCTGTACACGGATCACACGGAGGCCTAAATGGTAAAGCCGTGGGCCATCAGCTGGCCATCCTCCTGCCTTTTCCGCGAAATCCGGCATATCCGTGTCCGCAACTTGTGATGAACGTTCAGACGCCTCTGCCTTCGTCGAGTGCGCGTCGGAAGGCGCTGGCGAACTCGGCCGCGGTGGCAGCGGGATGGGCGGACGCGCCGACGGCCTTGACCGTCGCCGAGCCGACGATGACGCCGTCGGCGATGCGGCTGACGTCGCGTGCCTGTTCGGGTGTGCCGATGCCGAAGCCCACGCACAGCGGCAGGTCGGTCACGGCCCGCACGCGCCCAACGAAGTCGCCCAGGTCGTCGGCGACCGTGGCGCGCGCGCCGGTCACGCCGGTCACCGACACCATGTACACGAAGCCGGTTGCGCCTTCGAGGACGCGGCCCAGGCGTTCATCAGGCGTGGTCGGGGCAAGCATCCGGATCTGTGGAAGCGGCGCCATGGCCGCCTCGAACTCGGCGCTCTCTTCGGGCGGCAGATCCGGCACGATGAAGCCGTCGGCGCCGGCGTCGATGACGTCTCGCGCGAGCCGCTCCAACCCATAGGCCAGCAGCGGGTTGTAGTAGCCCATCAGCACGAACGGCGTCTCGACACCGCGGCTGCGCAACTCGCGCACGGCCGCCAGCGACTTCTTCAGCGTGATCCCCTGCTGCAGGGCGGTCTGCGTCGCCTGCTGGACGACGGGCCCGTCCGCCAGCGGATCCGAAAACGACAGCCCCACCTCGATCAGGTCCGCGCCGTTGCGGCAGAGCGCCTCGATCACGTCGATCGAATCGGGCAGGGTGGGATAGCCGAGCGGGTAATACGGCATGAAGGCCGGGCGGCCGTCGAAGACTTCGGTGATGCGAGACATGGCAACTCCCATGATTGCTGATTGATGATTTCTGATTGCTGATTGCGAGCCAATCAGCAATCAGAAATCAACAATCAACAATCAACAATGACCAGCTAGAGGCTCTCGATGATGGTGTTCAGGTCTTTGTCGCCGCGACCGCTGAGGTTGACGACGATGATCTGATCGGGCCGCATGGTCGGCGCGCGCTTGACAACTTCCGCCAGGGCGTGTGATGACTCGAGCGCAGGGATGATGCCTTCGGTGCGGCAGAGCGTCTGCAGCGCGGCCAGGGCCTCGTCGTCCGTCGCCGACGTGTAGTAGGCGCGCTCGGTCTCGCGCAAATAGGCGTGCTCGGGCCCGACGGCGGCGTAGTCGAGGCCGGCCGAGATCGAATGCGTGTCGGCGATCTGGCCGTCTTCGTCCTGAAGAACGAAGGTGCGCGTGCCGTGGATCACGCCCAGCCGGCCCTTCTCGGGATCGCCGAAGCGAGCGGCGTGCTTGCCGCTGGCCACGCCCGATCCGCCTGCCTCGACGCCGATCATCTCGACCTGCTCGTCATGCAGGAACGGATGGAAGAGCCCGATGGCGTTCGAGCCGCCGCCGACGCAGGCGATGAGCGTGTCGGGTAGCTTGCCGGTCATCTCGAGCACCTGGCGCCGCGCTTCGACGCCGATGATCGACTGGAAGTCGCGAACCATCGTCGGGTACGGGTGCGGCCCGAGGGCTGAGCCGAGCAGATAGTGTGTGTCGCGCACGTTGGTGACCCAGTCGCGGATGGCCTCGTTGATGGCGTCTTTCAGGGTCTTCGAGCCCGACTCGACCGGTCGCACCTCGGCGCCGAGCAACTTCATGCGGTAGACGTTCGGCTGCTGGCGGGCGATGTCGACGGTGCCCATGTAGACCACGCACTCGAGACCCAGCAGGGCGCTGGCCGTCGCGCTGGCCACGCCGTGCTGGCCGGCGCCTGTCTCCGCGACGACGCGTTTCTTGCCCATGCGCTTGACGAGCAGCGCCTGCCCCAGCGCGTTGTTGATCTTGTGAGCGCCCGTGTGCGCCAGATCCTCGCGCTTCAAATAGATCTGGGCGCCGCCGAGTTGCTCGCTCAACCGCTTCGCGTAGGTCAGCGGCGTTGGCCGGCCAACGAAGTCGCGCCACAGCGCCGCCAACTCCTGCTCGAAGGTCGGATCCTCTCGAGCAGCCACGTAAGCGGCCTCGAGTTCATCCAGCGCCGGCATCAGCGTCTCGGGCACGAACTGGCCGCCGTAAGGTCCGAATTTATGAGGCAGACGAGGCATAACCCCTCCGGAGATTGCTGATTGATGATTGCTGATTGAAACCACAATCAGCAATCATCAATCAGCAATGAACATCTTTGCATTGGCCACGAAGGCTCTCACCTTCGCGTGATCTTTCTTGCCGGGCGATGCTTCGACTCCCGACGCGACGTCGACGCCCCAGGGACGCACGCGGGCGACCGCCTCGGCGACGTTGTCGGCCGTCAGGCCGCCGGCCAACAGAAGACTGTAGCGGCGCGCGAGTTCGGCTGCTCCATCCCAGTCGCCGGTCTTGCCGGTGCCACCGAACTTGCCGGCGACGGCCGCGTCCACCAGGAACGCGGGATCGCCCGTACCGGCTGCCGCGAAGGCGTCGTGGTCGTGGCCGTTGCCGCGAAAGGCCTTGAAGGCCCGGCCGCCCAGCGCCTTCAAGACATCCGGATCTTCATCGCCGTGCAGTTGCGCCAGATCCAGCCCGCACCGCTCGAGCACCGCGGCCACCTGCTCGGCAGGCACATTGACGAATAGCCCGACCAGGCGAGGAGCGGAGAGCGTGGAGCGGAGAGCGTTCTCTCGCAAACCGCGCACGATCTCGGCGCAGCGCTCGGGCTCGATGTAGCGCGGGCTCGGCGGATAAAACGTGAAGCCCAGCAAATCCGCGCCGGCCTCCATCGCCACGCGGGCATCTTCCAACGACGTCAGTCCACAGATCTTTACGAACATAGTCGGGTAGTCGAGTAGTCTTGTCGTCGGGTAGTCGGGTAGTCGGCTGGTCGGCTGATCAGGCAGTCGGGTCGTCGAAGTCGACTAGAAGACTACTCGACTATCCGACTAACTCACTAATTCCCTCACTTTTTGCGCGATGTCGGGCGCTGTGACGAGCGCCTCGCCGACCAGGATGGCGTCAATGCCGGCGGCAGCCACCTCGGCGACGTGTTCGGCTGTGAAGATGCCGGATTCGCTGACCATCGCGATGTCGACCGGAACCTGGCCACGAAGCTCGAGCGCGGTCTGACGCCGGACCTCGAACGTGTGCAGATTGCGGTTGTTCACCCCGAGCAGCTGCAGGCCCGGGATGCGCAGCGCGCGCTCGACTTCATCGGCTGCATGAGCTTCTACCAGGGCCGTGAGGCCGAGCGAGCGGGCCAGGGCATGCAGGTCGCAGAGCGTCGCGTCATCGAGCGCGGCCACAATCAGAAGAATGGCGTCGGCCCCGGCGGATCGCGCCTCATAGAGCTGCACAGGCGCGAGCATGAAATCTTTACGCAGCAGCGGCACCGCGACGTGCTGTTCGAAGCGCAGCGCGCGCAGGTAGTCGA
>CAYZRP010000013.1:55032-76051 GCA_964480865.1 uncultured Anaerolineales bacterium
CGCAGCAGCGGCACCGCGACGTGCTGTTCGAAGCGCAGCGCGCGCAGGTAGTCGAGCCTGCCGAGGAAGAACTTCTCATCGGTCAGCACCGACAACGCGGCGGCGCCGTTCTCGACGTAGATCCGCGCGATGTCGGCCACGTCAAGCCCCGGTGCCAGCACGCCCCGCGACGGCGAGGCCTTCTTGATCTCGGCGATCAGGCGGACCCGTCCAGTTGGACCCGCCGTGCGCACCGGCATCGCTGTGCCGGCCGGGCGCTTCACCGCAGCCAGAAAGTCGCGGGTCGGTGGCGCATCGGCGGCTTTGGCGCGCTCCTCGGCCAGATCCAGCCGCGCGATTTCGGTGCGTTTGTGTTCGAGGATCTCGAGTAATCGTGACATCATGACCATTGCTGATTGATGATTGCTGATTGGACGCCAATCAGCAATCATCAATCAGCAATCTCCTTCAGGCGCTGACGCTCCGACTGAAATCCACAAGGCCTTCCATCTTCTTCAGGGCCGCGCCAGAGCCGAGTGATTCGCGGGCCTCGGCGAGGCCGGAGGCGAGGTCGCCGGTTTTGGCCGAGAGCGCGGCGGCGGCGTTGAGCAGGACGGCGTCGCGCAGCGCGGCCGTGCTGTTGCCGCCGAGGACGTGGCGCATGAGATCGGCGTTGTCGGAAGGCGCGCCACCGGCCAGATCCGAGATCGGCGCCGCCGACAGGCCGAGCTCCATCGGGTCGATGATGTAGGTCGTCACGGTGCCGTCGCGCAGGGCGCTGGCGCGGGTGGGGCCGGCCAGGTTGAGTTCGTCAGCGCCACCCGCGCCGTGGATGACGATGGCCGCCTCGCCGCCCAGTTCGCCCAGGACGCGGGCCAGGGGTTCGGTCAGGGCATCGCTGAACACGCCCACCAGCTGCACCTCGGCGCCGGCCGGGTTCGTCAGTGGCCCCAGCAGGTTGAAGATCGTGCGCTGGCCGAGCTCAGCGCGGATCGGGCCGACGTGGCGCATGGCCGGGTGGAACTTGGGCGCGAACATGAAGCCGATGCCGACCTCGTCGATGGCGCGGCCGACCTGCTCGGCCGAAAGATCCAGGTTGACGCCCAGTTCCTTGAGGACGTCGGCGCTGCCACACTTGCTCGAGGCCGCGCGGTTGCCGTGCTTGGCGACCTTGCGCCCGGCGCCGGCGATGACGAATGCCGCTGCCGTCGAAAGGTTGAAGGTGTGCGTGCCATCGCCGCCCGTTCCGGCGGTGTCGAACAGCGGCCGGCTCGATCCCGCCACCGGCACCTTGACGCCATGGGCGCGCATGGCACGCGCTGCGCCCGTGATCTCCTCGACGGTCTCGCCCTTCATACGCAGCGCCGTCAGGAACGCGCCGGTCAGCGCCGGCGTGGCGTTGCCGCTCATCAACTCGTCGATCGCGCTTTCAGCCTCGGCCGCCGTCAGGTTCTGGCGATGCACGGCCTTGGCATAGAGTTCTTTCATCATAGGGCCTCCACTTTTGCTCGCGGGTTACTCATGCCATCTCAAGGAAGTTCTTGAGGATCAGTTTGCCGTGTTGGGTCAGGATCGATTCGGGATGGAACTGCACGCCGAAGGTCTTGTGCTCGCGGTGCTGCAGCCCCATCACCTCGCCGTCCGATGTGAAAGCCGTCACCTCCAGCGCTTCGGGCACCGGCTCGAAGACCACGAGCGAGTGGTAGCGCGTGGCTTCGAACGGCGACGGCACGCCCTCGAACAGGCCCGTGCCGTGGTGGAAGATGCGCGAGGTCTTGCCGTGCATCAAGCGCGGCGCGCGATCGACCTTGCCGCCGTAGACGGCCCCCAGGCATTGATGTCCCAGACACACGCCAAACACAGGGATGCGACCCGAGAACCGCCGGATAGCCTCGTTTGACACGCCGCCATCGTTGGGCGTTCCCGGGCCGGGCGAGATCACGAGATGAGTGGGCGCGAGATCCTCAAGTTCCTCGAGCGTCACCTGATCGTTGCGGAAGACGCGCACGTCGGCGCCCAGTTCGCCAAAGTACTGCACGAGGTTGTACGTGAACGAGTCGTAGTTGTCGATCAACGCCAGCATCTCAGTACCCCCGCAGAGCCGGCCCGTTGGGTCGGATCATCTCGGTGACGTAGGCCAGGCCCATCGCATCGCGCACCTGGCGCATGGTCTCGTGCGCCTCGGCCTGCATGCGCCGCGTGCCCTCGGCCAGGATCTCGTGGGTCAGCGCCGGGCGCGCCAGATAGAACGCGCGACGTTCACGCAGCGGCTCGAGGAAGGCGTTGAGCGCTTGCGCCAGCTTGGTTTTCACCTCGACGTCGCCGACGCGCCCGCCGCGGTAGCGCTCCTTCAGGTCGTCGACCTCGGCCGTGTCCGGGTTGAAGATGTCGTGGTAGGCGAAGACCGGGTTGCCTTCAACAGTGCCCGGATCGGTGGCGCGCAGCCGCTTCGGGTCCGTGTACATCATCTTGACCTTGGCTTCGACAGAAGCCGCGTCGTCGGAGAGATAGATCGCGTTGTCGAGGCTCTTGCTCATCTTGGCCTTGCCGTCGGTGCCGATCAGGGTGGGCACGTCGCCGATCAGGGCCTGCGGCTCGGGGAAGATCTCGCCATACAACAGGTTGAAGCGCCGCGCGATCTCGCGCGCCAGCTCGACGTGGGCCTGGTTGTCTTTGCCTACTGGCACGACCTCGGCGCGCGGCAGCAAGATGTCGGCGGCCTGCAGCACCGGGTAGCCGAGCAGGCCGAACGGCATCGCGTCGAGGTCAGCGTCGCGCACCATGTCTTTCAGGCTGGGCAGGCGCTCGAGACGCGGCACCGTGACGAGCATCTCGAACAGCAGGTTGAGTTCATACGTCTCGGCGATAGCTGACTGCACGAACAGCGTGCTGCGTTCGGGGTCGATGCCGACCGAGAGGTAGTCGAGCAGCATCTCGCGGATGAAGCCCGGGATCTCGCGGACGTAGTTGCGCTGCGGACGCGTCGTCAGCGTGTGCAGGTCGGCGATGATGAAGAACGACGTGTACTCATCTTGCAAGCGCACGCGGTTCTTCAGGCTGCCGACGTAGTGTCCCAAGTGCAGGCGGCCGGTCGGCCGGTCGCCGGTGAGGAGTCGGGGTTTGGTCATGGTGGTTTCTCTGACCGCGGACCGCGCGCAACCTTCGGTTGCGGACGGCGGACCGCGGATCTCTAGCTCCTATCGGTCTCCGCAGCGGTCTGCGGTCTGCGGTCCGCCGTCGCTTCCGCTGCCTCCACCGCCTTCATCACGGCTTTGGCCTTGTTGACGCTCTCTTGATATTCGGTCGCGGGGTCCGAATCGGCGACGATGCCGGCGCCAGCCTGCACGCTGACCCGCTCGCCCTGGCAGACGAGCGTGCGGATGGCGATGCACGTGTCCATCGCGCCGCCATACGAGAAGTAACCGATGGCGCCGCCGTACGGCCCGCGTGGGCCGCGCTCGAGCTCGGCGATGATCTCGCAGGCGCGCACCTTCGGGGCGCCGCTGAGCGTGCCGGCGGGGAAGGTGGCGCGCAGCAGGTCGAAGGCCGAGAGGTTCGGGCGCAGCGTGCCCTTGACCGCCGAGACGATATGCATGACGTGCGAGTAGTGCTCGACGACGAAGAAGTCGGGCACCGAGACGGTGCCGTACTGGCAGACGCGGCCCAGGTCGTTGCGGCCGAGGTCGATCAGCATGACGTGCTCGGCGCGCTCTTTGGGGTCGGCGAGCAGTTCCTGCTCGAGCGCGGCATCCTCGGCCGGCGACTTGCCTCGTGGCCGTGTTCCGGCAATCGGGCGCACCGAGGCGCGCGGGCCTGAGTCGGTCATCTCGAGCCGCGTCATCATCTCGGGCGAGGCGCCGACCAGCGTGAGGGGCTCTGACGCTCCGCCTTCGATCTCGACCTCGCCGAACTCGAAATAAAACATGTACGGCGACGGGTTGAGGCGTCGCAGCGCGCGATAGACCTGGAAGGGCTCGGCCTTGAGCGCCCGGCTGAAGCGCTGCGAAAGCACCACCTGGAAGATATCGCCGGCCGCGACGTACTCCTTGGCGGCGCGCACCATGGCCTCGAATTCGGGTTGCGTCAGGTTGCTCTCAAACGTTGCGGGTCCGGCGCCGTTTGTCGTGCTGTTCGTTCGCGGATGTTCGCTCAGCGGCCGGCGCAGCTGCTCTTCAATCGCATCGAGCCGGGCCGTCGCCGCGGCGATGTCACCGTCGAGGGCGTGCGTGAGGAGCAGCAGGCTCGAGCGGGCGTGGTCGAAGGCCACCAGCGTGTCGGTGTGCAGGAAGACGGCGTCGGGCAGGGCGCCCTGGCCGAGGTGCGTGTCGAGAACCGGCTCGAAGTGGCGCAGAGTCTCGAAGCCCAGGTAGCCGACCAGCCCGCCGACAAAGCGCGGCAGGCCTTCGGTGTCAATCGGCGGGATCGCTGCCATCTCGGCCTGGAGGGCGGCGAGGAAGTCCTGCCCGGGTCCGGCCAGCGTGTCGACGCGACCGGCCTCGGCGCCGCTCAGGGTTTCGCGCGTGAGGGTCTTGCCGCGCAGGAGATAGCGCGCGCGCGGCGCCACGCCGATGAACGAGTAGCGTGCGACGCGTTCGCCGCCTTCGACCGATTCGAGCAAGAATGAGGGGCCGTTGCCGCGCAGCTTGAGGTACGCGCTGGCCGGCGTCTCGAGATCGGCCGGCAGTTCGCGCGTCAGCGGGCGCAGCGCCACGGGGGATTTCGCGAGCATGGCACCTCCGGACATTGGCTATTGTGTTATTTGCTATTGGCTATTGAGGAGTTCAATAGCCAATAGCAAATAGCTCAATGACCAATACAAAAGCTCCTCACGTTTTGGGACGGAGGAGCTTTCCGTGGTGCCACCCAAGTTCTGAAGCTGTACGCCCAAAAACAAAAAACCTGTTGTGATGACAACAGGTGTTGGCCAGCCTCACTTTTCGGCGACGCTGGCTCTACAGCCATTAATCGCCTCAGCCCGCTAACGGTGGCTTATCCGGCGCAGGCTACTGGGCAGATGCCGTTCGCTGCGCAACTCGGAGGTCCATTCCACGCCGATTCACGGACCGGGCTTCCACCAAATCGCCCGGCTCTCTGGCCGCTTCACGTCGTGTACTCGTCCTCGTCGACGTCTTTGTTCTCGGTTGTGTGTGCATTGATATCACAGAACCGGATCGAGAGTCAAGCCTCCCTCTTCTCCCGCCTCGGTTCCTCAAGGCCTGGATGATGTCCCACGGAGTTCAGCGATGACGAGCAGGCGCTCGTCGTAGGTCAGGCGTGTCAGATCCCAGCCGTCGCAGGTGAGCAGCACCAGGCGGTTTCCATCCGGGATCAGGACCTTGTTGACGTCGCCGGGTTTCGCCATTCGCCGGTCAACGACCTCGTAGGTGTATCGCCGGTTGCCGATATCGAGATCGATCGTGCCACCCAGGCTCAGGCTCCACAGATAACCAAAGGGGCCGGCGACACCGGTGTTGGTCGACACGTGTGCGGCCAGCACCGGCGCGTAGTCGTCGCCGGGCGCGTCACCGGTTCCCGCCAGCCAGCCGATGCGTTCACCCAGGTCATCGACGTTCCAGTTGTTGTCGACGATCGGCACATCGATGATCTCGGCGTCGAGCTCGATCTCGGGGATGATCAGGCGGGCGTCCTCGGCCTCGGGCGTCGGATCTCCCGGCGCCTGGGTCCCGCTGACCCGGCTGGCCTGAACGGACGGTGTGGCTGCGGGTTGAGAGGGGGCTGTGGCGGTTGACGTTGTCGAGCTCGGGGGCGAGGCCGTGATCGACCCGGTCGGACGCGGAAGCACGGTCAGTCGGCTGGCGGGCGTCGGCGCCGTATCAGGCGGCGTGCAGCCGACGAGCACAAAGGCGACAAGCAGGGCCGCCGTGCGAAAGGGCGGTCGGATCATGAAAGCTGCTGACACTCGCTTAAGCACACTGGCCGGCCCTTCCAGGCCGGCCAGTGCGTCAGACATGGGTATTCGGCCGGTTATTTCTTGATGATCTCAGGCTGTTCCTGGGTTTCGGGCTTGCGCGAGCGATCGTACAGCGCGAGCGCCGTCAGGGCGGCCATGCCCAGGATGAGCGAGAAGGTCACGATCTCACGCGGGCCAGGGCCGAAGCCGGTTTCCGGCAGGTTGCCAGGCACCAGCTCCGCGGTGACGGTGTTCGACGAGCCAGTGCCGCGGGTGCGGCCGTAGATGATCGTGGCCTGATTGATGATCGGGCTCGGCGTCGCAGCATTGGCGTTGATGCGCGCCTGGATCGCGATGACCACTTCCTGATGGGCCGCCAGGGTGCCTAGTGACACCGTCACGGCGCGCGTAGCTGCGTCATAGCTGACGGTGCCGACCGGGCTGGTCGCGCCCACATAGTCGACCTGCGCCGGGAGCGCGTCCTGAACAACCACGTCATCGATCGCAACGTCGTTCGGGTTTGTGACGATCAACTCGTACGTCACGACGCTGCCCATGACCACACGGTCCTGGCTGATGCGCTTGACCAGGTTGATCACGGGCACTGACGTCGGTTGTGGTTGTTGCGGCGGGGTGGTGGGCGTCACCGTGGGGGTGGGTGACGCGACGGGCAGGGTCGCGGTCGGGCTGGGAGTCGCGGTGACCGTCGTGGTGATGACCGGTGTCTCGGTCACTGTGGCGGTCACAGTGGGCGTTGAGGTCTCGGTTGACCCGATCACCGGTGTGACGGTGTCGGTAGGCGTTTCAGTCACGGCCTGCGGGCCTTCGTCGGCCGTAGCCAGTCGCGGCAACATGAGCAGGGCTACCATGGCCACCAATGCAACTGCCGCAAGTCTTTGGGTCCAGAGGCGAATCGTTTTGTTCATGAGCACTCCCTCAACGCCGGATCACCGGCAGAGTCACGATCGATGTGGGCGTGGCGAGATTGACGCGCGTCGCGGGATCGCCCAGCCATGTGAAAGTGTCGATCAGGTCAAGGAATTGCCCTCGATTGGCCAATTCCAACTTGCCGGCCAGGATCGCGGCGCCCACGTCGGGCTGCCGATTCACGTACACACGGGTCAGAAAACCGTCGGATAAGGCGTCGTGACCGCTGGCGATACCCAGGCCCGTGGGGCCCCAGGAGCCGACCGCGCCACCGCCGTTCCGCCGGATCAGAGATTCATCAAGGGTCGACAATCCGGCATCGTGATACGAGGACGTGAAACACGTCATCGAAAGCACGATCGGAAGTCGTCCACCGTTTGTCGTTAGATTGGCGTCGTCCATGTGGAACAGGCGCTCACCCGCCCACTGGCGCATGGAAGCGTGGCCATTATAGACGAGAAGACCCACCCCGAGGCTGACGGTTGTTGAGATGGTTTGTCGGGTTTCGGTTAGGGCTGTAGCTGACGTAAAGTACGCCGTCGATCCACGGAATGGCCACGAGAGATGGGCGGTAATGGCGGCATCGGACGCCGCATGGAAGTTCCCGGCGCCGTCCGGGTTGTCGGCCGCGAACAGCGTCTGGATGTTCCAGAAGCCGGGCGCCGGGCTCTGCTCGTAAGACACGACCTTGCCGATGACGGTCTGCGCCTCGGCCACGCTGTTGACCGGCAGCCGCCCGACCACGAGATCCGGCAGCGCATCGTTCCCATCGACCGTCGCATAGCGATTGTCGGCCGCCGTCTCGCCTAACCACGGATCGACCACGGCCAGATACGGCGGGATGAACGTCGTCGTGCTGTTGGCGCGATAGCGCCTGGGATCATACGTGCCGTCGCCGACGAGCAGCACGTACAGGGGCTTCGGCGACCAGTGGGCATAGGCGTCAGCGATGAACGCAGCGATAGCGTCAGCGCTCGGCCGGCCTTCGTCGTACGCATCGTAGATCGCCTGAGTGTTCTCGACAGCCACCTGCAGCCCGCGGCCCGCGCGCCAATCGCGCAACGGCGTCACACTGCTCAGGAAATCGGGATGGCTGATGATCAGATAATCCGCGCCCGTGACGCCACTCATCGCGACGGGCAGCCTCACGGCAGCCGGGCTCCGGATCCCAACACCCGACGACACGTGCAGGCGTTGGCCGCCAGCCGTGTTGTTGAAGGAAATCACCGTGCCGTTGATGGTCGGGCTCGTCAACACCGTGGGCGTCGCCGGTGTCGTGACGTCGTAAACGTAGACACCGCCGCTCGTCGTACTGAGCGTCACCGAGTTCAGGCGCTCGGCGTTTTCGCTTACGACCGTCGCGCGCGTGTCGCCACCCGAACTGGCGTACGACACCTGGAACGCATCCAGCCATGTGCCTTCGGGCGTCACATTCGGCAGGCCTGGCAACGTCAGGGTCAGATTGTTGCCGCCGCTGATCAGCACGTTCGCCGGAACCGACACGGTCTGCGTGATCGCCTGCCGGCCATCCCAGTCGAAAGTGCCGAGCGACGAGCCGTTCAATGACAACGCGAGCCGGTGATCAGGGTTGGCGGCCAGCGTCGTGTAGCTGATCAGCCAGACCGTGAGCGATGCCGTTTGATTGGCGACGACTCCCGTGAGCGTGAAAGGCAGCGTCACGCTGGGGCGACCGGGAAGACGCAGATCTTCCCAGGCCCAACGATCGCCATCGCGGCCGGCCGGCAGCAATCCGCACGCGCACTGCGGCATATAGACAGCGTTCTGCTCAATCGTCTCTGTGGCTGTCACGAGACCTGGCTGGCTGATCGCCGTCAAGGCCGGGCGCGTGGCCATTCGCTGTACCGCCGATCCGGCGATGCTCAGGGTATAGACGTCGCGAGCTGTGTAGCGATTGAAGCGCGGGTCCGCATAGAACAACAAACGCTCGCCGGCTTCGAAGACCGCGTCGCCGTCGCCCTCCCATTGCATGCGTATCGCGACGCCCGCCCGCATGAGTTGCAGGTTGGCTGGATCCGCCCCCAGGCCGCCGAAACTGGCGGCCGTCAGGGCCTCGTACGTGATCGCTGTCAGGCCGGGAGCGGTAACCTCGATGAGGGCAGTGGGCCCGACCGCCTGAGCGGCCTCGGCCGTCGTGATCGGCGTGGCCGGGCCGAGGCGCTCGATGATCTCCGGGTTCGCGACGCGCTCCGCCAGCACGTCGCCGAAGCTGTCGCCAGGCAGCAGAGTCACGCGAGCGCCGGCCGGGGCGTTGTAGTTCACGCGCACCTGGATCGCGGTGGTCACGTCGAGGCCGCCATCAACCGGCAGCGCGGGGTAGAACACGACCCGCGCCAGGTCGACGCCGCGCATCCGGCCGATGCGCTCGAGCACAGCCGGGGCTGCCGGGTCGCCAGCGGGGAGCGCCGACGTTCCTTCTAGTGCCGCCGCCGGCGCGTCGTACAGACCGGCGACGATATCGCCGGCGCTGTCACGCTCGACCGAGCCTGGCGCCTGAGCGATGGCCAGCGACGCTGCAAGCGCCTCGCGATGAGTATCCGCCGACACGATGTCGAGGGTCGGCTCGCTGCCCGGGGGCAGGGCGATCAGCTCGGATGTGAAAGGGATCTCGGGTTGGCCGGGGCGTTGCAGGGTCTCGAAACCCGGCAGGTAAAGGGAGGTGGCGCCGTCGAGGCCCTGAACGGCCTCGAGCGCTTGAGTGTTCCAGTTTAGCGTGACCCCGGCATCGGCCATGGGCCGCGCCTGGGCACTGGGCACCGTCCAGCTGGCAAATGTAATTGCCAGGACGAGGCTGCCCGTCAGAGTGGGTCGAAGTGTATTCATGGCTGAAGACCGCATGACCATAACATGAGCCCGGTCGGAGCCGACCTAAAACACCGGTAAAGAAACGGGGGACCGAATAGCCATTCGGTCCCCCGTTTTGATCGCCGTCGGGGCGCTGATCAGCGCCTGAGCAGTGCCGGCAGGAACAACTTCGTCGGTGAAGCCTGGCCGGTCAACGCCGTCGTGGCGTACCCGGCCACGATCCGGCTGCCGTCGGTGCCGACCTCAATCAGCCAGTAGTGCCATGGGCCCGAGCCAGTCGGCGCGTCAACGTAGCCGTAGACCGCTCCGTCGGGGTTCGACTCGTGAACCGAGTAGATCACCTCAGCGGTTGCGAAGTTGGCGGAGCTTGCTCGCACCAGTTCGAAGCCGAAGTGATCGGTCTCCGACACGGTCTCCCAGGCGAGGGTCACCTTGCCGCCCGACGCGCTGTCGATGCGGAAGTACTCGAGCTCGGCGTTGGTCGGCGCTTCGACAAAGCCGAAGTCGTAGGTGTGGTTGTTGTCGCCGGCCAGGCCCGTCGTCAGGGTGATGACGGCGTCGAGGCCCTGCGGCAGGCCGTCGTTGTCGCGGCTGTCGCCGTTCGGCGTCGAGTCGGCGTCCGCCACCGTCAGCAGGTAGCCGATGAGCGGCGCCTGTGCGGTGTCAATGCGCACCTGATAGCGGGTCTGCGGCAGCAGGTTTGTGAAGTAGTAGCGGCCGACCGAGTCGGTCGTGGTCGTCGCGACCGGGACGTCGTCGGCGGTGCCGAAGTTGCCGTCAGGCCCGGGTGTGTACAGCCGCACGACCACATTCCCAAACGGCGTCTCCTGCGGATCCTGCACGCCGTCACGATCACTGTCGAGCCAGACGTAATTGCCGATCTCGATCGGTGCGGGCAGACAGAGCGGCTCGAGGTCGCCGAGGCCGCCGGCCTTGCCGAAGCTGCCGGTGACGCTGACGTCGAAGAGCTGGAAGGAGCGTGGGCGAGTGCCGTCCGCGGCGACGAACCAGCCCAGGCCGCCGGTGTTGACGGCGCCCAGCGGGTTGTAAAGCGTGGCCACCACATCGCCAACCGCGGGCATCACCTTGGCGGCGCCCACGGCCGTCTCGTCGTGCACACTCGTGTTGAGCGGCCCGCCGTTCACGGGGTGATTGTCCTGCCAGAACCACTCACCCCCGCCCGGACCCTGGGCCGGGTTTTCGTTCGCGCCGGCCGTCGCCGGAAGACCCGGGCAGCTGCCGTTGCTCTCGAGCTGGTAGCCGCTTCCCGCGCGGCAGAGCCGGAGGATGTCGCCTGCCGATGCGCCGTCGTAGCGCGTGATCGGGCTCGGCGCCGCAGGCAGGGTCGAGCCATCCAGGGAGATGAGGATGGGCGGCGTGCCGGTGTCGTAGTTCTGGTAGCCGGTCTGGAAGCCGTTGCGATCGAGCAGGCTGATCACCATGGCGCCGTCGACATCCACATCGATCGACGTGAGGACAGCCTGCGGGTAGATCAGGTGCTTGCTAAAGGCAAGTTCGCACACGGTATCGGCGTTTTGATCGACACAGATCGAGCGAAGATCAGCCGTCCACGGCCGCCACTCAGCGTCGTAGCACGATCCGCCGACACGGCTCGCGCAGCCGCGTGGGTAGTTGAGCGGGAACTGCGACACGAGTGTGCGCGCACCGCTGGTCGGATCGAGCCGCACGACATAGGCGTAAAGGTCGGCAATGTTCTGAGTGCTCTGGCCCGAGCAGACGACGCCGATCAGGATGCCGCCGTTGTAGGCCTTGAGCGCCCACGGCCGCAGATCGCCGGCCGCACAGGTCTGCGAACCCGCCGGCATCGGAAGGACGTCGAAGCTCGTCACGTCGGCCGCCGTTGGCGTGATGATGGCGCCGTTTGCGTCGGCGACGCGGATGGCGTAGACCTTCCGGTCGTTAAGGTTCATGACGTACAGCGTGCGCTCGTCTTCCGAGAGTTCGATGTCGCCGATGGAGATCTTGGCGACCGCGTCGACCGACGCGGGATCGTTGCTCGGTTGATCAGCGGCGGTCGGCAGACCCACATGCGGGTCGGCGCCGGTGTTGATCCCGATCGCGTTCAGGTCGACGTAGGGCGCCACCGAGACGCGCGCGCCGGTGGCCGGGTTCACCTGGACACGATACAGGCCGCCGGTGCCGAGCGGCCCGTAGCCGCTGTGGCGACGCTGCAGCGCCGAGACGAAGAGCGTGCTCGTCGCGCGCTGATACGCCAGGCCCCAGACGGTGCCGATCTCAGTGCCTAGCGACACGCTCGTCGCCTGGCTCGGATCCGATCCGGAGGCGTTGTAGGCAACTGAATAAACCGAGGAGTGCTGGCCCGCTGTGCCGCCGCCGAGCGGATTGCCATTGGCCTGGCACGACGTGGCGAGGAAGGGCAGCGACTGGCAGTACTCGGCCGGATCGTTGACGCCGAGATCGACGCTGCCACTGTTGCCATCCGGCACGAACTGGATCGTCGTGTTGTTGTTGGCGCCATGCGGGCCGGGCTTGAAGGGCGCGGGGATGTTCGTGAACTCCACCCGGTACGGCCCGGTGCCGCCGGCTGCGAGCGAGTACGTGCCATCGGCGCCGGTCGTGGCCGTGCCCTGCGACGCCCCGGCCGAGTCGAACGCCGAGACTGTCACGCCCGCGACCCCGACCTCGCCGCTTTCGCGCAGGCCGTTAAGGTTGAAGTCGCGATAGACGGTGCCCGTGATCGTGCCTGCAGCCATGGCGACGGGCATCGACGTCGGCCAGGCAGCCATCAGCAGCGCCAACGCTGTGTAGATCGACAGCGCTGACCAGGCTCGCCGGTGGCCATTCCCATGAGAGCGAGAAATCATTGCGGTGCTCCTCTTATCCTGACCAGGTCATCGGATAGAGACAATCCACTTTGGCAACTTACAGGCCACGGGATTCATGAAACCGATATTCGACTGTAGATAATGGTTGTGATGGGCGGCTTGCCGAAGCTAACGTAGCTACGGGTTTGGTTAAGCCGACACTGGTCGTGATTATACCCCTGACCAAGGGCGCCCGATCTGGTAAGAAGGTCCCCCTGACGGGGTGCTGAGGTCCTGGTGGTCAGACTTCAGCCGGCCCGGAGCGCAACTGATCGCGCAGGCTGTTGATGGGCCGACGTTGGCCGTCGCCATCTTCGTAGTACCAGTGTTCCCAGCCGTTGCAGGAGGGCGCGTTCTGGATGGTGCGTCCGACCATGTGGATCGAGCCGGTCAGGCCGTTGTGGCGGATCTGGCCGTTCGCCAGCACAATCGCGGTGGCCTGGCCGCGCGGTCCAAAAAACAATGTCTGGCCGGGCTGGAGCAGGCCGTTCTCGATCAATTGCCCGAACGGGATGCGCGCCGGAGGGCGGGCATCAGGGAAGGTGAAGATCGTGTCGTCTTCGATCAGGTCGGGTTGTGCGACCTCCAGACGTTCGCGCGCCAGACGCACATAACGCGGCTCGCGTTCGATGCCGACGAAGTGGCGCTTCAGCCGTAGCGCCATCGCGCCAGTTGTGCCGGTGCCAAAGAACGGATCGAGGACGGTGTCGCCCGGCCGGGTCGTGGCCAGGAGCACGCGGTAGAGCAGGGCTTCGGGCTTCTGAGTGGGGTGGGCCTTCTGACCGTTTTCTTTAAGACGCTCCTGACCGGTGCAGATCGGCAGGTACCAGTCGCTGCGCATCTGCAGATCTTCGTTGAGCGCCTTCATGGCTTTGTAGTTGAACGTGTAGCGCGCGCCGCGCACCTTCTGCGCCCAGATCAGGGTCTCGTGAGCGTTCGTGAAGCGCACGCCGCGGAACTGTGGCATCGGGTTGTGCTTGACCCAGATCACGTCGTTGAGGATCCAGTAGCCCAGATCCTGCACAGCCGTTCCGACCCGGAAGATGTTGTGATACGAGCCGATGACCCAGAGCGTGCCAGTGTCCTTGAGGACTCGTCGGCACTCGCCGAGCCAGCCGCGGGTAAAGGCATCGTACTCGGCGAAGGAGCTGAACTTGTCCCAGGCATCGTCGACGGCGTCAACGCGCGTCATGTTGGGGCGATATAGATCGGCCTGCAACTGCAGGTTGTAGGGGGGGTCGGCGAAGACGAGGTCGACCGAGCCATCGGGCAACTCGCGCAGGCGCTCGATGCAGTCGCCTTCGAGCACGGTGTCGCGGGGAAGCACATCCATGGGCATCGCCTCCATCGCGCCTTACTGGCTCGTGGCGACCGCCGTGCAGATCAGCACGACGACCGCGCAGGCCAGGTTGAGCCAGAGCAGTTGAGTCTCGCGGCGTTCCAGCGCCTGGCTGCCGGTCAGGTCTGCCTCGGGCCGGCTGCGACGCAGTTGAAGCTGAGCGCGGGCCAGGGCCGGTTCGATGAAGGCCTGCGACACAGCGCCGATCACGGCCATGCCGGCGGCGGCGCCGTGTTTGACGAGCATGGCCACGCTCCAGGGGCTGTCGATGACAAGCGTGCCATGGTAGTTCGGGTCAGCCGTCATCTGGAACAGGCCGGTCACGATCAGGATGGCCAGGCTCATCCACGCCAGCGGGTTGAACACCCGGCGCCAGCGCGCCTGCACGTCGGCCAGGAGCAGGCCGGGGCCGAGCGCGCCGCGTGCCGCCGGCCAGACGATGAGCGCCTGCACGAACAGGCCGCCGACCCAGATCACGGTGGCGAGCAAATGGAAGCCGTACAGCGCCGACAGGGCCCAACTGGACATCACGGGCCCGATTGTAGAGTCTCGATTCGGAAAAGGCAATAAGCCCCCACCCGCGCCGCCGACCGTTGTCGCAATGACCCGGGCGCCGTGGCGGCGCGCCCTTCCCCTGCGGGGGGAGGGCAGCGCCGCTCTCCAACCTGGCGGCCTATCGCCCGCCAGCGCGGCGCGGGAGAGGGCGCGGACGAATCGCGCAACCAGGTCCGTTGCCTCGGCGTAATTCCTGTCAGGCTTGCTCCACACCCGGCACGAATCGTGCGGCAGAGGCCAGCCAGCCGGCGCTCACAAGCGGAACGGGCCGGCGTGACTATAATCGTTGGAAATCAAGCTGCAGATTGTTGCGCTTCATTTCCGTCGTCAGCGTTCACGGAGGACATTATGGATTCGTTGTTCGCCGGAGGCACTCTCTTCCTCTGCATCGGCGCCATCGTCGTGTTGGCCATCGTCTTTCTGCTGGTCACGTCAGTCCGTATCGTGCCCGAGTACCAGCGCCTGGTGGTGCTGCGACTCGGCCGTGTGCTCGGGCAGAAGGGCCCGGGCCTTGTCCTGCTCTTCCCCGTGATCGATCAGGCTCGCATCGTCGACCTGCGCGAGCAGGTGCGTGAAGTGCCCCATCAGACCTCGATCACCAAGGACAACGCCCCGATCTCGATCGACTTTCTGTGGTACTACAAAGTCATCGACTCGGTGCTGACCGTGACCCAGGTCGGCAACTTCGAGATGGCAGCGGCCGGCATCGCCACCACGACGCTCCGCTCGGTCATCGGCGGTATCGCGCTTGACGACGTGCTCTCTCAGCGCGATCACATCAACCAGACTCTGCGCGTCAAGCTCGACGAGGTCACCGAGCGCTGGGGCGTCAAGGTCACGAACGTTGAGATCCGCGAGATCATCCCGCCCCGAGACGTGCAAGACGCGATGAACCGGCAGATGTCGGCAGAGCGCACGCGCCGTGCCCTCGTCACCGAATCAACCGGCGACAAGGAAGCGGCCATCAATCGCGCTGAAGGCACCAAGCAGGCCAACATCCTGCAGGCTGAAGGCGAGCGGCAATCAAGCATCCTCCGCGCCGAGGGCGAGAAGCAGGCCCAGCAGCTGCGCGCCGAGGGTTACGCCGCCGCGCTGGCGGCGATCTACGCTTCAGCGGCCAACATCGATCAGAAGACGATGACGCTCCAGTACTTCGAGGCGCTCAAATCGCTCGGCGCCAGCCCGTCGACCAAGTACATCTTCCCCATGGAGTTCACGTCGCTGATCCAGGGCGTGATCAAGAAAGACTGAAAGCGCGTGGAGCGTGGAGCGTACGGCGTCGAGCGACTGACTCGCTCCACGCTCTGCGCTCCACGCTCCACGTCTCACTGATGCAACTCCTCCCGGCCGGCTGGCGCGATTTCTGGGCCATCTGGCTCCTTCAAAACGTCACCTTCGGTCGCGATGCCTGGGACCCGGTCGAACTGGGCTGGCAACTCATAACTGCGCCGGTGCGCCTCAAAGCCCTCGAGGATGGGCTGGTGCAGGGCTATGTGTTTGGTGAGCGCCGCGATCGTGATGGCGTCGGCTGGATCACGACCCTCGGTGTGCATCCTCGGTTTCGACAGCGCGGCCTGGGCCGTCAGTTACTTCGGGCCGCTGAGGCCACGTTGGCGACTCCGATTGTGCGCCTGACGGTGCGGCCTTCAAACGTGATCGCGCTGCGGCTATACGAGCAATCCGGCTATCGTCAGACCCGGCGCATCCCGCGCTACTACGTCGGCGGCGAAGACGGCTTCGAGATGGAGAAGTCTGCCTCAGGCTCAGACTGAACGCGAGCACGGCGGCTTCAGGGGCCGGGCCATCCGCAAGGGCCAGCATTCGCGATATTCGCTGCAGAACCCTCCGCCTGCCTGCTCGCCGGCTCACACCCGCAGATTCCCGGAAAAATCCCGCTTTTGGATCTGGTATAATGTCGGTCCGTAATCGCATATCGGGCGTTTGTACCCTTCGCCCGGTCAACAAAGAGAGGAAAGGGCTAGACCCATGCGTGTCTTACTCCTGAAGGACGTCTACAAACTCGGGCATGCCGGCGATGTCAAGAAGGTCGCCGATGGCTACGGCCGCAACTATTTGCTGCCGCAAGGCCTTGCTGTGCCTGCCACTGCCGAGGCGCTGAAGCGCGCCGAGACGCTGCGTCAGAACGCGGCCATTGCGCGAGCCAAGCTCAATGCCGAGCTCTCGGGCGTTGCCGATAAGCTCGTCGGCGTGGTGCTGTTCTTCCCGTCGAAGGCGGGCGAGACCGGCAAGCTGTATGGCTCGGTCACCAGCGCGCAGATCGCGGCCAAGATCAAGGAGGCCACGGGCCTCGACATCGATCGCCGCAACGTCGGCGGCCAGCCGCTTCGCGAACTTGGCGAGTTCAAGGTGCCGGTGCGTCTGACGGCCGATCTCGTGCCGACCGTTACGGTGGCTGTGCACCGTGAGGGTGAGGCGGCCAAGCTGTCGACCGTTGAGGCCGAAGCGCCGGTTGAGGCTGCTCCTGAAGCCGCTGCCCCAGCTGAGGAAGCCGCCAGCGCGGCCTGAGCGTCAGCGCAGAAACGTCGAGGGGTGAACGGACTTGGCCGCCACGCTGAGCCCGTTCACCCTTTCGCTTAAAGTGGTGCCATGAGCACTCCCGGCGAACAGTTGCGAGCGGCGCGTGAAGCCAGGGGCCTGACGCTCGAAGATGTCGAGCGGGCCACACGCATCCGCGCCAAATACCTGAACGCCCTCGAGTGCGACGATCACAAGAGCCTGGCTTCTCCGATTCAGGCTCGCGGCTTTCTCAAGAACTACGCCGAGTATCTGGGCCTCGACTCGAAAGACCTCATCGCTCAGGTCGTTCCGCCGAAAGCCAAGCCCGTGATCGCGCCGGGCGCCCAACTGCCCAGGCCCAAGGCTCCGCTCCAAACGTTGCGTCCGCCCACGCCGAAGCCTGCCGCGAAATCCGAGGAGAAGGAGTCATCGAATGGGAAGCCGGCGCAGAACGCCGGCCCGGCATCCCGTCCATCCCTGGTAACCGGCGCTCGGGGAGGGTCGACCGTCGGCCAGCGTCTGGTCTCACCCGAGGCCGCGCGCCGGTTTCGCTGGTCGCGGCTCTGGTCGATCGACACGCTGCTGGGCGTGCTCGTCACTGCCGCGCTCGGCATGCTCCTGTTCTGGGGCGCGGCCGAGCTAGAGTTGACCAACCAACTGCTGGCCACACCGACTCGCTCGGGCGTCGCGCTGGGCGACGCGACAGCCATAATCACACAGGCCACGCAGACGCCTGTGATGACGCCCACCACCGACTCGCCGCTGCCGACCGCGCGGCCCAACACGTCTGGTGTCAACCTCGTCCTGCGCGTCGATCAGCGCACATGGCTGCGCATCGTCGTCGATGGCGCCGAGACATTCCAGGGCCTGCTGCCTCCCGGCGAGCTTCGCGAGATCGCGGGCGTACAGAAGGTCGAAATCTGGACCGCCAACGCCGGCGGCACTCGCATCCTGTACAACGGTCAGGACCAGGGCAGCCTGGGCGGTTACGGCGACAACGTCATCCGCGTCTTTACGCCCGATGGGGCCAGCGCGCCCACGCCGACGCCGGCGCCATAAGACTGCCGACGGCGGACCGCAGACCGCCGCAAGAGTCTACTCGTCGTTCGATCTACCACTGCGGTCCGCCGTCTGCGGTCTGCGGTCAATCTGAGGTACCTGCATGTCACGTTCTTCCAACGCCCGCGCGGGCAAGTTCCATCTGGTGAATCTGGGTTGCTCCAAGAACCTGGTCGATAGCCAATCGATGGCGCAGTTGCTCGGCGAGGATGGGATGACGCCGGTCGAGTCGGCCAAGAGCGCCGAGGTGCTGATCGTCAACACGTGTGGCTTCATCGGGCCGGCCAAGCAGGAGTCGATCCGGGTGCTCAACGAACTGGCCACCGGCAAGAAGCGTGGCCAGTTGCTGATCGCGGCGGGCTGCCTGTCGCAGCGCTACGGCTCGCAACTGCTCGAGTGGGTGCCCGCGCTCGATGGCATCATCGGCACGCGGCGCTGGATGGATATCGTCGACTTCGTCCACCGCCTGCGTGAGGACCGGACGCCGGGTCCGCTCTACCATCTGCCTGAAGCAGCCCAGACCGTCGGCGTCGACGAGGGCGGGGCGGTGCGCGCCGCGATCCAGGGCGCCAGCGCGTATCTCAAAGTGGCCGATGGCTGCCGCCGGCCGTGTGCGTTCTGCGCCATCCCGCTGATCAAAGGCACGGCGGTCTCGCGCCCACTCGAGTCGATCGTGAGCGAAGCGCGCGCGCTGCGCGATGCCGGCGTGCGCGAACTCTGCCTGATCGCGCAGGACACGACTGACTGGGGCCACGATCTCGGCCTGAAGGACGGCCTCGCCACGCTGTTGGAGTCGTTGGCCACGGCGGTGCCCGACATCGACTGGCTGCGCGTGATGTATGCCTATCCGGGCTACGTCACCGACCGCCTGATCGAGGTAATGGCCACTCACAAGCAGATCGCGCACTACCTCGACATCCCGCTGCAACATGGCCATCCCGACACGCTGCGCCGCATGCGCCGCCCGGCCAACATCGACTGGGTCTATCGCACGCTCGAAAAGATGCGCGGCGCGATGCCCGATCTCGCCATCCGCTCGACCTTCATCGTCGGCTACCCGGGCGAGACCGACGTCGAATTTGATGCGCTCGTGAAGTTCGTGCAGGATCAGCGCTTTGACAGGATCGGGGCCTTCACGTTCTCGTACGAGCCCGGCACCGAGTCGGCCCAGTACGGCGACCCGGTTGCTGAAGACGTCAAGCAGGCCCGACGCGAGCAGTTGATGGAAGCGCAGCAGCGTATCTCGCTCGAGAAGAACCAGGCGCAGGTCGGGCGCGTGCTGGATGTGCTTGTCGAGGGCGAGAACGACGGCATCAGCGTCGGCCGCAGCTACCGCGACGCGCCTGAGGTCGACGGGCTCGTCATCATCGACGGCGAAGTGCCTGTCGGCGAAATGGTGCCGGTACGCATCTCCGGCGCGATGGCGTACGACCTGACGGGCACTGTGGAGACGGCGGCGGGGACGATAGTCCTGTAGGGGGCGTCAGGCATCCGGGGTCAGGCGTCAGGGACGCGAATGTGCTGTGCCATGTGGATTGAAAACAGAAAAGGGGCAGGCCCATCGGCTCTGCCCCTTTTCTGTACCAACCCGTGCGAAGACACGGCAGCGTCACTGACGCCTGAAACCTGACGCCTGACGCCGCCTGCTCACTTTTCTTCCTGGAAGTTCCCGTCAATCACATCGCCCTCGGTCTTGTCGGTATCGCTGGACCAGTGCCCGGCGCTGGCGATGCGGCGCAGGTGTTCGCGCACGACCGACACTGGCGCGAACTCCAGGAACGTTCGCAGGCCCAGGAACACGATCGCCAGGTCGTCCACCTGACCGAGACCCGGGATGACATCTGGGGAGAAGTCGATCGGCGAGATCAGATACGCCAGGGCCGCGATCGGGATCAGCTTGGTGACCACCGGGACGCGCGGGTCGAGCATCAAGTTGTAGGCCAGCTTGACCTGCTGGAGGGCCTCACGGAAGAATCCGCCCTCCGGGATGTACGGTCCAAGCCAGTTGCGCTTTTCTTCGGCCATCACAACCTCCTGCCTGAGTTGCGAGATAACCCAAAACAAACGTCAGAAGGATTATACGTTGGTCACCGGGCCCGGTTGCGAACCCAGGCGAATACGGTTTGGGGAAGGATTCTATCGCGGTCAGGCCTCTGTAGATCTCGTGGGGGAAGTTCGTGCACTGATCGCACGGATCTCACAGCTTCGAAACGATCCGCGGCATTCGTGAAGATCGGCGTCATCCGCGCACAAAACAGCCTCGGCAACTATCGCCTACTCGATGAAGTTATAGAACGTGCGGGTCTGCTGTTTGAGCGCGAACTCGAGGCGCTCGCGGGTGAGGATGCCCTTGTCGACCAGGATGTCGCCGAGGCGCCTGAGCGTTCCCGTCGAGGCGGCTTTGCGTTGCGCCAGTAGGGCGACGCGCAGTTCCTCTTCGCTGATGAACTTGTAATCGATCAGGAATTTGCCCAGACGCGGGACGGGCCGATCCTGGTCGCCGGGCTCGTCGATCTTGATCTCGCCCAGGGCGGGGTCGGCCTTGTCGTCGTCAAGCAGGTCGGTGAGAGTAGCGCTGGTTGCTTTGCGCGCCTGTTGCTCCTGGCGCGCGAGGTTCAGCCATTCCTTGGCTGTGCCGTTGGCCGGGTTGATGATGAGCACGCGCTCGAGGCAGTCGATCGCCTGGCTCATGTCGCTCAAGACCGACGCCAGGGCGAGCCACGATTTCTCGTGGCGCGGCTCACGGCGGACGGCCTCGACGAGCAGGCGCCGGGCTTCGATCAAATTCCGGGCGCGAATCGCCACCAGCGCGCGTTCATGCAGCGTGTTGGCATCCATGCGAACAGCTCACCCGATCCCTTTCTCTCGTTCGATTGACCCGGCCTGGCCGCCGCCGATAACGGCGCGCAACATAAAGGGGCCCGGGTGCCACCCAGAATGCATGCAATATCCATGCCCCAGGGGCAGAACGCCCCGATTGTAGTGCATTTGGAAAAGGGGATGAGATGGGATGAATCCCGGTTTGGTGAGGAGGAGTGCTCGCCGGGATATGGCCGCCGGGAT
>CAYZRP010000013.1:76151-83506 GCA_964480865.1 uncultured Anaerolineales bacterium
GGATGAATCCCGGTTTGGTGAGGAGGAGTGCTCGCCGGGATATGGCCGCCGGGATATGCCCCCGGTGGTTTGCGCCCGGTGGTTTGCGCCCGGTGGGTTGCCCCCGGCGGGTTGCCCCCGATGGATTTGCGGGCCCGCCGGCGCGCCCGCCGGATCGACCGTAGGGGCGGCCCTTGTGGCCGCCCTCCAAGCCGGTACGTCAAAGTGCCGTCACGGGAGCACGTTGGCCAGGCGTCGGCAGTGGCAGAGTATCGACAGCGTTGGCAGGGTGGCCACAAGGGCCGCCGCCCCGCCGTGCCAACGAAAAAGGGCGGCCAACCGGCCGCCCTTCGAGTCGTCGATCACCCGGACGTGCGTCAATGCCCGCCGAGGTAGGTCTTCTGGACTTCCTCGTCGTCGCGCAACTTGGCGGCGTCGCCCTGGAGCCGGATCTCGCCGGTCTGGAGGACGTAGCCGCGGTTGGCGATCGAGAGCGCCATGCGCGCGTTCTGCTCGACGAGCAGGATGGTGATGCCCTGCTTGTTGAGCGCCACGATCGTGTCGAAGATGGTCTCGACCAGGAGCGGGGCGAGGCCCATCGACGGCTCGTCGAGGAGCAGGAGGCGCGGATTGCCCATCATGGCTCGGGCCATAGCCAGCATCTGCTGCTCGCCGCCGGAGAGCGTGCCGCCCTTCTGCCTGACGCGCTCCTTGAGGCGCGGGAACAGACCAAAGACACGCTCGAGATCCTGCCCGATGTTGCCTTGATCGGTGCGCGTGAACGCGCCCATCTCAAGGTTCTCGAGCACGGTCATGCGCGGGAAGATCAGGCGGCCTTCGGGCGACTGGCAGATGCCGCGCCTGTTAACCTCGTGGGCGGGCAGTTTCGTCAGTTCTTCGCCCTCGAGCGTGATCGAGCCGACCCGCGGGCGGATCAGGCCCTGGATCGTGCGCAGCGTGGTCGTCTTGCCGGCGCCGTTGCTGCCGATGAGCGTGACGATCTCGCCCTTCTCGACCGTCAGCGAGATGCCCTTGAGGGCGTGGATGTTGCCGTAGTACGAGTGGACGTCGTTGAGTTCGAGGATGGCCATGGCTGCACCTATTTGCCCGTCGCGGCGGTGCCCTTGCCGAGGTAGGCCTCGATCACCGTCGGGTCGTTCTGAACGTCAGCGGGCAGGCCCTCGGCGATCTTCTCGCCGTGGTCGAGCACAGTCACTCGATCGGAGATGCCCATGACCACGCGCATGTCGTGTTCGATCAGCAGGATCGTCAAACCACGTTCCGAGCGCAGCCGGTGGATGAACTGTGTCAGGTCCTTGGTCTCGGCCGGGTTCATGCCGGCGGTCGGCTCGTCGAGCAGGAGCAACTTGGGGTCCGACGACAGCGCGCGCGCGATCTCGAGCCGGCGCTGCAGGCCGTAGGGCAGGTTGCGCGCCGGCCAGTCCGAGAACTTGCGGCCGAGGCCGACGAAGTCGAGCAGGTCGAGCGCCTTGGCGGCGGCGGCTTCCTCTTCATGGCGCACGCGCGGCGGCCTGAAGAAGGCCTCGAAGATGTTGCCCTTGAGCCGGCTGTGCATGCCGACCAGGATGTTCTCGAGCGCCGTCATCTGCCCGAAGAGGCGGATGTTCTGGAACGTGCGCGCGATGCCCCGAGCCTGCACGTCGTGCGGCTTGAGACCGCTGATGCGCTGGCCGTCGAAGATGATCTCGCCCTTGGTCGGCGTGTACAGGCCCGTGATGTTGTTGAACAGCGTGGTCTTGCCGGCGCCGTTCGGGCCGATCAGGCCGGCGATCATGCCCGGCGCGATGTGGAAGTCGACGCCGTTGACAGCGATCAGGCCGCCGAAGGCCTTTGTGACGTTGTTGACTGCGAGCAGGTCGCCCATGGCCTAGGCCTTCCTTTCGGAGGTGCTGGGCACGAGGCCCTGCGGCCGGAACTGCATCATCGTCACAAGGATGATGCCGAAGAGCAGCAGCTTGTACTGGCTGGCATTGAGCAGGCTCTCGAGGAAGTTCTGCATGCCCTGGTTCTCGATGCCCTGGAAGACCGTCGCCCTCAGGAGGCCGCCCATCACCACCTGCAACTTATCGAGCAGCAGCAGGTCGGTCACCTTGATGATGAAGCCGCCCAGGATGACGCCGGCGATGCTGCCGGTGCCGCCGAGGATGACCATGCAGAGGACGATGACCGAGATCGAGAAGTCGAACGCATCCGGCGAGATGAACGAGACGTAGCTTCCATAGAACGCGCCGGCGAAGCCCGAGAACATCGCGCCGAGCATGAACGCGATCAGCTTGGTGCGCACCAGGTCGATGCCCATCGAGTTGGCGGCGAGCTCATCCTCGCGGATCGCAACCCAGGCGCGACCGATCCGGCTGCCGCGGAGGCGCGAGATGAAGAACACGGAGCCGATCAGCAGCACGAGGATCAAGAAGTACCAGGGGATGTACTGGCCTGTGACGAACTGAACGCCCGGGAAGAATGGGCGGCCGATCGGGTTGATGCCGTCGGTCCCATTGGTCAGGTTGAAGGGCTCGAGGCAGCCCACCAGGCAGATCCCGGCGTCGGGATTCCCGGTAAGCGCCCCGATCAGACCCGAGATCGGCTCGATGATCCTGATGGCGTTCAGGTTGCGGAACACGATCGGCACGATCTCGCCGAAGCCGAGCGTGACGATGGCCAGATAGTCGCCGCGCAGCGGGATGACCGGCGCGCCGAGGATCAGGCCGAACAGCGCGGCAGCGGCCGCAGCGACCCAGATCACAAGCCAGAACCAGATCTGCAGGTTGAACTGCGGCGAGTTGAGGAAGGCGATGGTGTAGCCGCCGATCGCGAAGAACGCCACGTAGCCGAGGTCGAGCATGCCCGCGTACCCGGCGACGATGTTGAGGCCGAGCGCCTGCATGGCGAAGATCATGGCCACGATGATGGCGTTGGCCCAGAAGAGTTGCGCAAACTGTTCGAAGAACGGGAAGGCCACGGCGCAGGCCAGGAGCAGGCCGATCAGGCCGTAGCGGCGCACGCGCTCGTCGGGGGCGGTGCGCAGGGCGGCCACGGCCACGGCCATCGCCGTGCCGAGCACGATCGAGCCGAGATAGACGAAGATCGAGGTCGAGGCGGCCGGGATCGGTTCCTGTTGGGGCAGGCTCAGGATGACGGTGTTGTGAAACACAGTGATAAGCACGACGGCTGCGGCGCTGATCAACCCGGGGATGAGCGCCTTGCGCCACGCCCCCGGCTCGGCCGGCGTGTTGACGCCGACGAGCGCCCCGATCAGGATCACGAGGATGATCACCGACCAGCCGCCGGTGATGAGGGCGACGAAGCCCATCAGCAGGATGCCGATGATCTCGGCGTTGGAGAGGATCTTCTGCTTCATCAGGCCTTGTCCCCCGATTCTTGACCCAGCAGGCCGGTGGGCCGGAAGAGCAGCACAAGCACCAGGATGAGGAACACCCAGGCGTTGGTCCAGCGCACGGCCAGGTACTGATCGCTGAAGGCTGCGAGGAGCCCGATCAGGATGCCGCCCAGCGCAGCGCCGCGGATGTTGCCGATGCCGCCGAGCACGGCGGCCGTGAACGAGCGCAGCCCGGCGGTGAAGCCCATGGTGAAGACCACGGTGCCGTTGTAGAGGCCGAACATCATGCCGGCCGCGCCGGCCAGCGCCCCGCCGATCAGGAAGGTGAGGGCGATGATCTGATCGACGTTGATGCCCATCATGGCCGCGGCGTCGCGGTTCTGTGCCGTGGCGCGCATGGCCTTGCCCAGCCGCGTGCTCTGGACGAACCAGTTGAGCGCCAGCATGAGCACAAGGGCCGTGGCCATGACGAGCACGTCGGCCTGAGTGATGCGGATCGGGAAGTCTCCGAGCAGGTTGGCGGTGCTGAGCACGACCGGGAAGCTCTTCGGCGCTGCGTTGTTCGAGCCGAGCACCTGAAACACCGAGAACTCGGGGCCGACCTGGGTGAGCTTGCCGAAGGCGCCGAACTGCAGGCCGACGTTCTGCAGAATGAAGGACATGCCGATGGCGCTGATCAGCACGGCCAGCTTGGGTGAGTTGCGCAGACGTCGATAGGCCAGGCGCTCGATGCCGGCGTTGAGCAGGCCGCACACCAGCATGGCCGGGATGAAACCGAGCAGCGCGGCCCAGAAGGGTGCAACAAGACCGCCGGTCGAGGTGGTGGTCGTGAAGAGCGACAGGGCCATCAGCGACGTGAAGGCGCCCAGCATGAAGACTTCGCCGTGGGCGAAGTTGACGAGCTCGATGATGCCGTAGACCAGGGTGTAGCCCAGGGCGATGATGACGATGATCGAACCGTTGGCGAGGCCGATGATCAACTGCTGGATGATATTGGTCGGCGTGGTCGCGACGTCGGTCACGATCCGGCCGAGGTCGAGGCCAGCCGGCTGGCCGACGAGGAGGGCCAGGTAGCCGATGGCCACGATCAAGACGAGACGCAAGGCGCGGCGGGTGTTTGGATTCGTGTCGGTCATAACTCTCCGCGAAGGCGACCGGCGTAAACGAAGAGGGAGCGGAGCGAAACCACTCCACTCCCTCTTCTGACTGACTCGCTACAGGCTGTCAGGTACGACAGCACTCCGGGTCGACATCGCGCCGGTTACGGCAGGATGTCGGCCGGGGCTTCGGTCCACTTGCCGTCCTTGACGACGTTGCCGAGCATGGCGTACAGGTCGGTGTCGCCGTTGGCGTCGAACGACCAGGTGCCGAGCACGCCGGCGAAGTTCTTGGTGGTGTACACCGCGTTCAGGATGGCGGCCTTGTCGGTCGAGCAGACGGTGCTGATCGCCTTGATCGCCACGCTGGCGGCCTCGAAGCCGTAGATCGCGTAGGCCTCGGGCTCGGCGTTGAACTTGGCCTGATAGTCCGTGTAGAACTTCTGGCCGGCCTCGGGCAGCTTGGCGCGCGGGTTGCCCGCGATCGTGCCGTACACGCCCTCGGCGACGTCAGCGCCGGCGGCCTCGATGAACGCGCTCTCGAGGATGCCGTCCGGGCCCATGAACATGGCCGTGATGCCCGCCGCGCGGATGTCCTTGAGCAGCTGGCCGGCGTTGTTCTGGGTGATGCCGCCGTAGTAGATCAGATCGGGGTTGGTGCCCGCGATCTTGGTGGCGAGGGCCTTGTAGTCGGCGGCCTTGCCGTCGATGCCGTCGCGGCCGACGACCGTCAGGCCGTTGGCTTCGGTGTTCTTCTCGAACTGATCGGCCACGCCCTTGCCGTAGATCTGCGTGTCATCGAGGATGTACACGTTCTTGGCGCCGAGCTTGGCCGCCCACTTGGCCGCGAAGGCGCCCTGGTAAGCGTCGCGGGCCACGACACGCGTGTAGTTGCGGACGCCGTTCGGGTAGTACTTGGCGGTGTCCTCGCCGGCGGTGAGGTCGTCGGCGGTGTTGGCCGGGCTGATCATGACGATACCGGCCTCGTTCAGGATCGGGATCGACACGCGCGCGGCGCCCGAGTTGAAGGTGCCGATGTAGACGCCGGTCTCAGGATCGGCGACCGCCTTGTTGGCGTTCTCCTGCTCCTTGGCGGCATCCCACTGACCGGCGGCGGCGGTGGCGTCGTCGAGTGAGACGTAGTCGATCTTGATCTTGCCATCGCACACCAACCCGCCCTGGGTCTGCTGCTCAATGGCGAGGTTGATGGCGTTGACGATCGTGGTGGTCTGGCCGGCGCTGGAGCCGGTGAGCGGCAGGCTCGAGTAGATGCGAACCGTGCTGACTTCGGCCTCGGGTGCGGCGGTCGGGCCGGCCGCGGGCGCACAGGCGGCCAGCACCAGGGCGGCAACGGAAGCCGCCGAGAACAATGCGTAGGAAGTGCGATTCATGATTCTCTCTCCTCCGGACATAGCTGACAGGGGCATTAACGACTGGAACGAGCCGATGGCTCGAATGTTATTCGGTCGTCAGGCTCACCTCCTTTGGTCGCTCGGTTGCACTTCCGAATCTGGAATGTCGCATTATCACCAACCAAACCAGAATTGGCAAGGGTGCAAAGGATGCTCACCCGTTTGGGCCGGAGGACGCTTCGAGGATTCGCGCGAGGTTTTGAGCCCTATGCTGCCCCCAAGCGTCGCGCCGATCACGTGAAACCGGCGGAGAGTCAGGGTATCTGCCCGAGTCTTGCCACCTGCCGACGCTGCAGAGCTCAAGGGGGGAGCGATGCACACGTCGAAACACCGACCGTTGGCCGGGATGGCCCTGGCCTGTCTCTTGATCGTTGCTTTGTGTGCGAACCTGATCGCGCCATGGACGTCACACCAGGTCTTCGCCGATGACGCCGAGACCGCCACAGCTTGCGGCGCTGATTGCCTCGGCACGACTGATCCACCGTCGACCACGACGGACAGCGGCGCCACAGAAGCGCCGACCACTGACGTTACGGTGGAAGCGACGTCGACGTCAATCGCAGCGACCGCCACCGGCACCGCGACAGACACGCCAACTGAGATCCCTACGCTGACGGGAGATCGAACGGCAACTTCCACGCGGACGCCGAGCGCGACTCGCACGCCGAGCGCGACTCGCACGCCGAGCGCGACTCGCACGCCGAGCGCGACTCGCACGCCGAGCCCGACGCGAGCTCCCACCGATACTCGAACCCCAAGTCCGACACGTACCGCGAGCCCGACGCGCACGCCAAGTGAGACTCGCACACCCACTGAAACCCGCACGCCGAGCCCAACACGTACCGCCAGTCCAACGCGAACACCAAACACGACGGCCACCATCGATCCAACAGGCACAGCGGCCACGCCGGCGCCTACGTCGACGTCGACCATCGAGCCAGACGTGACGGCCACACCTGATGTGACGGCCACGGCATCGAACACGGTGGCACCCACGCAGAGCGAGACCGCGCCAGACGCCACGGCGAGCCCCACCCTTGACTTGGGCGTCACGCCGACCAATGAAAGCTCCGCCACAGCTTCGCCGACCAGTACAGCCACCGACAGCGCTCTCACCACGCCGACCGCGGCAACGCCATCACGCACCTCAAGCCCGACGCGGACACCCAGCGAAACACGCACACCGACGGCCACACGAACGCCCAGCCCAACGCGAACGCCGAGCGAGACACGGACTCCCTCTGAGACCGTCGCTCCGACTGAGACTCGCACACCCACTGAAACCCGGACGCCCAGTCCCACCCGAACGCCGAGTGAAACGCGCACGCCAACGGAGACCCGAACACCCAGCCCGACGCGGACGCCGAGCGAAACGCGGACGCCAAGCCCGACTCGCACACCCAGTGAGACACGCACGCCCACAGAGACGCGCACGCCAAGCCCAACCCGAACGCCCAGTCCGACTCGCACGCCCAGTGAGACACGCACGCCGACCGAGACGCGCACGCC
>CAYZRP010000013.1:83606-83841 GCA_964480865.1 uncultured Anaerolineales bacterium
CCAGTCCGACTCGCACGCCCAGTGAGACACGCACGCCGACCGAGACGCGCACGCCGAGCCCAACCCGAACGCCCAGTGAGACACGCACGCCGACCGAGACGCGCACGCCGAGCCCAACGCGTACTCCGAGCGTGACGCGCACGCCGAGTTCGACTCGTACGGCAAGCCCAACTCGCACGCCGAGCGAGACGCGAGAGCCGACACTCACGCGCACACCGAGCCTGACGCGGACCCC
>CAYZRP010000013.1:83941-85263 GCA_964480865.1 uncultured Anaerolineales bacterium
AAGCCCCACACGCACACCGAGTTCTACCCGGACACCGAGCCCGACCCGGACTCCGAGCGTGACGCGCACGGCAAGCCCGACTCGAACGGCAAGCCCAACTCGCACGCCGAGCCTGACGCGGACCCCAAGCCCCACACGCACACCGAGTTCTACCCGGACACCGAGCCCGACCCGGACTCCGGGCATGACTCGAACACCGAAGCCGTCGAAGACGCCGAAGCCCACGGCCACGCTGACGCCAACGGTCACGCCCGTGCCGATCGCGGTCCTCAAGACCTGGCCGCTCGGAGCCTGGGTAGAACTCGATGCCACAGTGATCGTTCCACCGGGGCCTCTCGGCGCGCGTGTGATCGTGGTACAGGACGCGACAGGCACGATGCCGGTCTACTTGGGCCGCGGCGCCTGGCCGCAGGGCCTGATCGCCGGCAATGGTTTTCACGCGCTTGGACTGACCCGGCTGCGGGGTGGGGCGATCGAGTTCTATGTTCGACTTCTTCCGCAAGCGAGCTTCTCGCCGCCGGGTACCGTTCCGCCGCCGACGACGATCGCGACAGGCGTTGCCGCTCAACATCCCTACGAAGTTGTCACCGTCACAGGTCGAGTCGTCAAACTTGAAGCCTCGGCCATCTGGATCGACGACGGCAGCGGCGCGGTGCGCGTCCCGTTTGGCGTCGCCAACGGCCTGAAACGCCCGAGCGTGACGCGCGGCCAAACGATCACTCTGACGGGCCTCGTCATCGTCCAATCCGCTACGACCACGCGTCAGGCCGGCTGGCAGATCCAGCCGCGCGGCCCAGCCGACGTCGGCGACCTCGCGGTGCTCCGCCCGACGTCGACGCCCCGCCCGTAAGCAGCGAAAACCGAAGAGGGACGAGGAATCGAACACTCCTCGTCCCTCTTCCCGAAATGACCCGTATGCTTCTGACCTGATTGGCACCGATCGGATCACCTCAAGGGCGCGGCAGAAGTTGAGCGGTAAGAAGCACGTTCGTTATCCCTTTCTGTCCCCAGGCCTTCAGGCACGGGTGAGCGGGTAGTGACGAGTTGTCAGGCGCCTGAAGATCGGTGCCGGTTCCTGTACACGGATGGCGCGGATCGGAACGGACTACGCGGAATCCATCGAAACTCGCTCCGCGTCATCCGTGCCGATCCGGGCGATCCGCGTACAAGGCTTACTGGCCTGAAACGGCCTGACAACTCGCCCATGCACACAGCGGGTCAGGGCAATCGTATTAGGACGTGGCTTCATCGCCTCAGTTGAAAAGTGCCGAGAAAACGAGGGGGTGGCATGGGCCGGGGCTTTGCCCCGGCCCATGCCACCC
>CAYZRP010000014.1:0-15347 GCA_964480865.1 uncultured Anaerolineales bacterium
ACAGCGTTCCGTAGAGATGCACGACTGTGCCGGTGTCGCGGAGCGTCTCGATCTGGGCCTTTACGGCGGGGTCGCGCGAGTCGATCCCGAAGTCGATCGGCTGCCCAAGATCCTGCCGTTCGAAGTAGTCGTCGAACTGCGCGCCCGCTTCGGTCTTCTTGATCACGCCCCACCAGTCGTTGACGTCATCGGCGCTGCCCGGCGTTTGGGTCGCTTCCACGGGCGGGGTAGGCGGGCTGCATTCGCCTCGGAAGTAGGCCCACTCATCGCATTCGGTCCCATCGGGCAAGACGCACACGCCCTGTTGGCTGCCATCGGCCTCCGTGCGGATCTCGAGCGTGTTGCCCCTCTCCCGACAATTGACCGACGCGGGGTTGGGCAGGTTCGCTTCAGGCGTGCCCGTCGCTGCGGGTTCTGGCTGGGGCGACAGCGGCGCACAGGCTGTCAGCGCCAACAAAGCGATCGTGAGTAAGGTCAGTCGTTTCATATCCTCGGCTCCTTCTTGTGCTACGGTGATCAACGATGCTGAACCGTCACCGGGCCTCCATCAATAAGCCCACTCCCATGAAGATGATCCCGAAGTTCTTGATCACCATGCTGATGACGAACATGGTCAGGATCGTGACGTCTACATGGTTCATGAAGTAGATCTTGGCGGGCATGCCGATCAACATGGAGGCGATGACGATCACGCCGCCGGCGATCCCGTACGGGTTGTGAAGATTGACGAAGAGCGCCGTGAGAGCGACCGAGAACCCGAAGCCGCCGATCAAACCGCCAAAGAGCGCGCCAAGCCCTTTGAGGAAGCCGGCCTGGGTCAACACTGAGTAGTCGCTGATCGTCCCATGAGCCTGGATCGCGTTGGCGAAGTTGATCGTGACGTAGCACCAGAAGGCTCGTTCCAGCATGTACAGGACGCCGATGGATAACGCGACCAACGCGACGGGTGTGTGGTGCTTCAGCCAGACGCCGTACAGGCCCACGGTCAGCATGGCGATCGACACGACGAGCAGCGGTTCGCCGAAAAAGCCGGCGATGGCGTACGGCGCGCCGAAGATGGGCGCCGGGTTCAAAGCCGCTTTCCTGACTTGCAGAGAGGAGATGAACCAGTCCCCGATCCCGTGCATGTCCGAGACCATGGTGGCGGCCGTCGCCAGAAAGAAGGCTCCGAGCGCGCCGATGAGCAGCAACCGGTTTTCCATTCGTGATTCCCTGCGGGGTGACTCTCTCGATCCAATCGGGCGGGTCTCTCAGTTCACGTGAATGACGACGTTGCCTCGTTTGCGACCGGTCTCGACGTAGCGGTGCGCGTCGGCGAGCTGGTCGAGCGAATAGCTGCGATCGATGACGGGTCGGAACTTGCCGCTCTCGATCAGCAGCGTGATGAACCGCAGGTCCTCGACCTTCTTGCTGGCGGGCCTTAGCCCGGTGGCCGCAAACCCTGCCCTCGGCCTGGCCCAGGGCAAGTTCAACAGGGCGGCGACGCTTGGGACCACGGTCAGGAAGACGCCGTCGCTGGTGAGTGCACTCCGGCAGGCCGAGAACGACAGCTTTCCGACGGCGTCGAAGATGATGTCGTAGGTCTTCCCGAGTTGGGTGAAGTCCTGGCGCGTGTAGTCCACGGCGTCGTCGGCGCCCAGCGAGCGCACCAGGTCGAGGTTGGGGCCGCTGCAGACCGCCGTTACGTCGGCCCAATAGAACTTCGCCAGCTGCACCGCGGCCGTGCCGACCGACCCCGATGCGCCGTACACCAGCACGCGCTGCCCCTTGCGGATCTTGCCGGTGTCCCTCAGAAACGGCAGCGCGGTGAGCACGCCGTTCGGCACGCTGGCCGCCTCGGCGTAGGTCAGGCTGGCCGGCATCGGCGCCAGTGCCCCGGCTTCGGCCATGCACTTGTACTCGGCATACGCGTCAAAGGCATCCATGCCGAAGACTCGCTCGCCTGGCTTGAAGTGAGTAACCGCCTGGCCTACCTCGACCACCTCGCCAGCGAACTCCTGACCCAGGATCGGATGGGCCGGCTTGAGCAGGCCGTTGAAGCCCGGCGTCGCTCGCATGTCCGGATCCTCTTTGCAGACCGTCGAGGCGTGGATACGGATGAGGACCTCATGGCTTTTGGGCGTGGGTTGGGGCACATCCTGAAGCTGCAACACTTCGGGCGGGCCAAACTTTTCGTACGTGATTGCTTTCATGTCGTCTCCGGCTTCAGAAGATGCGGTCCAATCTGCTGGAAGAGTCAGGCGAAAACGGGGTGCCCCAAGGTTCGGGGCGTCGCCCCAAGCCTTGGGGCACCCCGTTTTCGCCCATACTCCTTACAAGCTCAGGCCATTACCGGGATCGTCTGTCGAACCGCCGCCGGTTGGCTCCGCAGCAGGGTGATGCCGACCCAGATCGACCACAGGATCATGCCGGGCCCGAAGACCGCGACCAGGCCGAACAGCGACGGGATCACGGTGAGCAGGCCGGCCACGCTGATGGCCATGCCGAAACCGCTCAGCGCCCGCCCGAGCAACCCGGTGCGCCAACCCATCCAGCAGACCAGGAGCACCCACAGGCTGCCGACGATCTCGTTGCCGCTCGTGATGCCGTTCTCGATGGCTTCAAGGATGACCCAGGTCGAAGCCGCCTGGGTGGGGTTGTGGGCGTAGAGTTCGGCGATGACGCCGCTGTCGCGCAGCATCAGATTGCCGCTGGCGATGATGAGGGCAGCCCAGATCAAGCCAAAGGCGGCGGACACCTGTGCCCCGGCCGGCGTCCGGTTCTTCAGCCGCTCGTAGAGCGCCAGCACCATCAGCACCAGCGTCGCGGCCGCCACCCAGTAGCCGACGAAGTTCAGCACGTCCACCACGGCGCGATTGCCCGACACAAAGGCCACGTAGGAGTCCAGCCCTGCGTCCCGGGCCGGCAGCACGAACGCCACCATCAGCACCATCGCCACCACATAGGCCAGCGCGTGGAATAAGCCGGCCCAGCCGCCAAGTTTCTGTAAGTTGCTCATTTTCTGACTCCCTGTTGTCGTCTGTGTGCTGAACCCGCCGAGCGGGATTGGGGGCGAGGGACGGGGTGCTCCGGAGGCCGGAGCACCCCGACCCTCGACTGGTTTGTTGTTATGAGCCCTGGTCGTCGGTTGCGCGCCACTGCCAGGCCAGCCAGACGATCCAGGCCGAGCACAGGACTTCGATCGACGCGATGAAGATGTAATGCGGCGTGAGCGAGCCCAGGCCAATCACATAGACGATCGTGAAGACGCCGCCGAGGATGTTGGCCCAACGGTTGAGCCGGTACTTCAGCAACCGTGAGGCGATGACCATGACCATCGGGATCTCGGTCATGACCGCCGCCAGCAGCATGAACTCCGGGGTGACGACGATCCCGTCGGCGTTGCCAGACAGCATGTTGCGCAGGTTGTCTGGAAGCATGAACGAGAAGATGTCGGCGAAGATCATGTTGATCAACACAAAGGTCCACAGTGCCGAGAGCCTGGACCGCATGTCGACGCGGGGAAGGGCGATCGCAGTCATGGTTTACTCCTTGGGTGTTGGATCGTGAGCTGCGTCGCCTTCACGGGGCGCGTTGGGCTCGACGGGGTTGACCGAGAGCAGGGGCAGGCCGAGGTCGCGGATCTTCTTGAACAGGCCCTGTAGAGCGGCCTGATCGGCGACAAGGCCGGTGAGGAGGGTCTCGTCGTTTTCGGTGTGCGTGATCGACAGTCCGTCGAACCACTCGGCCCAGTTCTCGCTGAGGCGGCCGCCGATCCGGATCTGATAGGTCCTGGCGCGGTGCAAGGGGGGCAGGTTGGGGGTGTCGTTTGGCATGGTGCATCCGGGCCGAGAGCGCCGGCCGGGCCGGACTGTCTCAGCGCGAAGACACCCTACACGGCGAGCGGTATCGCCGTGTAGCACCGAAAGTGTTAATCGAGGTGTTGTTTCGGCCCCCGCGACGAACTACAGCAGGCGCATGTCGCGGGCGCGGGCGACGGCCTCGGTGCGCGTCCTGGCGCCGAGTTTGCCGAAGATGCGCAGGTTATGGCCCTTGACCGTGTTGACGGCCACGCTCAGGCGCGAGGCGATCTCGGCGTTCGAGAGGCCCAGGGCGACCAGGCGCAACACGTCAAGCTCACGCTCGCTCAAGGGCTCTAGCAGGCCCGGCTGCGAGGTCTGCGGCGATGCAGTTTGCGCAAAGGCCGTTTGCAGTCGATAGACGAACGCATCCGCCGGGCGATGGTCAGGCTGAGCCTGGCGTGCTCGCCAGACGCCGTAATCGTCGAGCAGGCGCTGCATGGCCGGGCCTTCAGCAAGGAAGACACCGACGAAACCCTCGGGCGCGGCCAGGGTCACGGCTCGATCGAGGGCCGCCATCGCCTGCGGTTTGCGGTTGAGCGCCTGAAGGGCCAGAGCCCTCAGGGCCAGGATCTCGATCAGGCTCCGCGCTCTGCTCCCGGCCTCGGCGGCCTGAGCGAGTCGATCCAGAAGCTCGGCGCCTTCCTGTAAGACCGCGGCGTCGCGGCGCAGCAGGCCCGTGGCCAGAAGCCCCCGACTCAGCGTGACATGCTCGAACTCGCGTGGATAGCTGAGGCTGTCGTCAGGCTTGAGCCCGGCCTTCTTTGCCCAATCGAGGGCCTCGTCGACGCGACCTTGCTTGATCCAGACGCATGCCCGTCGAGCCGCGACGGGTCGCATCTCAGGCACGGCCGTCGGGAAGTAGAGTCGCTCGGCCTCCTGCAGATGGCCCAACGCGCCCTCGAGATCTCCGACGGCCTCGCCCAAGCTCGCCTGCCGCAGTCGCAGCTGATAGGCCCATCCCGGCAGCCCGGCCGACTCCCCTGACGCGAGGCCCTGCTGCAAAAAACGCTCGGCGGCCTGATGGTCGTAGCGCTCCAGTGCCAGCCCACACAGGCCGAGCGCCATGTCGGTCGCGCCCGGCAACGCGGCAGCGCCAGGCGGAGTCGTCTCGAGCAACGCTTGATCGTACAGGGCCGTGGCCTCGCGCAGACGCCCCTGGGTCAGGCGAAGATCGGCCAGGACCGGGATGCCGCTCAGCGCGAAGGCGGGTTGCTCGGATTTCTTGACCCGGTCCATTCCCTCCACGAGCGCATCCGCAGAAGCCTCGAGGTCGCCCATGAGCAGATAGGCCGCCCCCAGGTTGGCCGCCGCGCCGGCGCCGCGGAAGAAGTCATCGGGCGGCAACGTGGCCAGGGCCCGGCGCGAGTGTTCGACGGCTTCGGGCGCGTTGCCCTGAGCCAGCGAAAGCGTGGCGCGCGCCAGAGCCAGCGTGGCCGGCAATGTCGCGAACTCTGCGTCATCGGTGACGATTCGATGCGGCAAGTCGAGCCCGCGTTCCGCGTCCTGCAGGCGCGGCTCGGCGGCCTCGAGCTCGCCGAAGTCGAGCAGCGCCCAGGCGTATCCGGCGCAAAGCACGGGGCGAGCACGGATCACGTCCTCGGGCAGCGCCTTCATCCAGTTCAGGAACACGGCGTTCTGGCGATAGCTCCGAAAGGTTGAGGGCCAGGCCAGTTCCGCGATGGTCGCGGCGCGATCGATATCACCGGCTGCAATAGAGTGTTGGAAGGCTTCGATCGAGTATCCGTTTTCAGAGTACCAGGCGCTCGCCCGGCGATGACACTCAGAGGCATCGCCGCGGTCGAGTTGCCCCAATCGTTGGCGCAGGAGATCGCCGAAGAGCCGGTGATAGCGATACCAGCGGCGCTCGGCATCGAGTGGCACGCTGAACAGGTTCGCCCGTTCCAGATAATCCAAAGTGTCCTGCCCCCGAGCGGCGGGATCCCGCACGACGGCCTCGCAAAGCGGCGCGCACATCCGGTCCAGGATCGACGTGCGCAGCAAGAAACTCTGGATGTGCTCGGGCTGGCGGTTCAGCACTTCCTCGAGGAGATAGTCGAGCACGAAGCGATGACTGCCGGTGAAGGACTGGATGAGACGCTCGCGGTCAGGCTGTCCAGCACTGCCGGGCGTGCTGTGCAACGCGAGCGCGGACAGTTGCAGGCCGGCCGCCCAGCCCTCGGTGCGGGTTCCCAACGCCGTGATCGCGGCAGCGGTCAGACCCAGGCCCATGGTCTGGTTGAGAAAGTCCGCGGCTTCACCTGTCGTGAACATGAGGTCCGCGGCGCGCAGTTCGACGATCTGGCCGCGCGCGCGCAGGCGCGGCAGGGGCAGGTCGGGATCCTCGCGCGAGGCGATGACCACATGGACCTGTGGCGGAAGGTGATCGAGCAGGAACGTCAGGGCCTCGTCTACCGGCTGCGCGTCAACGGCGTGGTAATCGTCCAACACCAGGCAGATGGGATCAGGAAGCGCGGCGAGTTCGTTGAGCCAGGCGGCCAACAGGGCTTCGACGGCTGGCGGCTGAGGCGCCTCGAGCGCAGCCAGCAGACCAAGGCCCGTCTCGGGCGCGACCGTTTGAACTGCCGCCGCCAGATATGCCAGGAACCGGATCGGGTCGTCGTCGCTCTCGTCGAGCGACAGCCAGGCGAACCTCAGGCCATGCGGCTCGGCCACGGAAGTTATCGACTCGATCCAGGCGCTCAAGAGCGTGGTTTTTCCGAAGCCGGCCGGCGCCGACACGAGCGTGAGCTTGCGGGCAAACGCCCGGTCGCCGCGCAACCCATCGCTGAGACGCTCGATCAGCCGAGGACGCCTGACCGCATGAGGCCGTAGAGGCGGCAGGAACAGCTTTGTGGTCAGGATCGGTTCGGGCATATCCGCGTCCTCATGATCGAAGGCGTCAGCAGCCGCGCAGGATGAACACTGCGAAACCTGGAGTCGCCGACCATCGTTCGATGCCAGCATTTCTCGATGTCGCCATGCGCCAGAGCGGTTGTTCGATTGTGTCCAGCGGGGATGCGGTCCGCGTAAGTGTACTCCGAGATCGAGGGTCTGTGATCTCGGGGGCCAGTGGAGGCAAAGGGGGTGCCCGTCGACTTCAAAGCGACGGGCACCCTGCGAGGATCCTGACTGTGAGTTGGGTCAGTGAGCCGGGGCCGCCAGCCCGCGGCTTCCGGGCGCCTGCGCCGGGATCTGCGCCGTCGGGCTGAACCCCTTCACGATCAGCCATCCGGCCATGAACATCTCCTGGATGGCCGTCGGGATCATCAGCATGCCGATGCCGTGCTCGAGCGTCAGCGGCAGCTGCTGCGGTTCGAACATCCCCCACACCTGGGCGACGATGTAGAGCACCGCTCCCACCAGGGCCCACACGGAGATCCAGCGCGGGATCAGGCGCGCGCGGTAGAACAAGGCATAGATGATCAGCGCACCCAGGCTGAACGCGATGGCCGCCACCATGCCCATAATGTCCGTCACCTTCAGCATGAGGCCGCTCAGGGTCGCGAGCATTTCGGCTTCCGCGCCGGTCGCGCTCCCAGGCCACTGGCTCAGGACAATCAGCCCGAACCAACTCATAACGGTGACGAAAGAGCCGACGTGCTCCAGGATCCCTCGGAAGACCACGGCCCCGATCGCCAGGACCTCATTGTATTGCCTGAACAGCGGGAAGAGCACGGCCGGGATCATCGCCAGCGAGAACGCCATCGTGAGCACGAGCAGCGCGCCGATGACGAGCGAATCGGCCTCGCGAGCGACGTTCGCCGGGAAGTCCGCCGCGCCGAACACAGGCGCCGTGTAGACCAGGCTCAACGCGCCTGCCACGGTCCCCACGACGAAGAGGACACCGACGATGAGCGCTGTCATTCGATAGGGTTTCATCTCTCAATCTCCTTCCGGATGTCGTCCGGGCTGTCAAACGAAGTGCCCAGAGCATGGTCCGAAAGGCAAACGGTGTCATACCACCGTGGTGTTAATCGCGTCGTGAGGGTGGGGACGCCGGTATTTGTTGGATGAATCCGTACACGGATGTCACGGATCGACACGGATAGCACGGAGTGTGTTGGGAATGCTCCGTGTCATCTGTGTCGATCCGTGACATCCGTGTACGGATTCGTGTCTCGGCCCGAAGACAATGCCGCCAAGACCGCTCAGTTCGAGTCGAGCACGCCCAGGGCCCGTGCCCGGGCGATCGCCTGCGTGCGGCTGTTCACGCCCAGCTTGCCGTAGATGCTGCGCGTGTGGGCCTTGACCGTGTTCAGCGCGAGGAACAGCCGATCCGCGATATCTTGATTGCTCATACCATCGGCCACGAGCCGGAGGACTTCGAGTTCGCGTTCGCTCAGAGGCTCCAGCCCATCGGCGTGTGTCTCATCAGCGGCGGCCGTCAGGCGCCGTTTCATCTCAGGAAATGCATCAAGCAGACGCTGCCCGTATTTCGTGGAATGCCGCGCCGCCAGGGCTTCGTAAAGCAAATGCGCCATTGGCGGGCCTTCGTCGATGAACACCCGGACGTAACCCTCTGGTTCCGCGAGGGCCAAAGCTTTTTCCAGCGGCTTCAGGGCGGCCGGTAGGTTGCTTTGGGCTTCGTAAGCCAGTGCTTTCATCACAAGGATCTCGATCAGGCTTCCCATCCGACCTGCCCCTTCGGCGGACGCGGCCAGACGGTCGAGCAGGTCATGCGCGGCGTGCACCGGGGAGGGATCTCGATCCTGCTGGCTCTGCGCGATGAGTGTCCGGGCCAGGATCAGATGCTCGCATTCGCGGCCATAGCTGGGGCTGTCCTGCGCGGAGAGGCCGGCCTCGTGGGCCCACAGTTGGGCTTCGGTGAGTCTGCCCTGCTTCACCAGCACTCTGGCCCGCAATGCGGAGATGGGGCGAACCTCGGGCACCGGCGTGCGTACGCGCGTGCGCAAGGCGTCGTCCAGCAGATCGAGGGCCCGATCCAACTCGCCCAGGCTTTCGCACAGCCGCGCCCGGGCGATGAACCAGCGGTGCTTCCAATCGGGCAGCAGCACCTGTTCGCCGAGCGCTTGAGCGTGATCGAGGTCGAGGGCCGCCGCATCCAGTTGACCCCGCTCGCGGTGAATGTGGCTCAGGCCGACATGGGCGTCCACAGCGCCGTGCAAGGGGGGCGGCCCCTGTCGCTGATCGAGCATCAGTGCGCGCCTGCAAAGCGCCTCGGCTGCCCCCAGATGGCCCAGCGCCGATTGCATGTCAGCCAATGCAAAGGCTCCGCTGATGAAATCATTGTCGTTGCGAACCAGGCCCGTGGAGAACACGTCGTAGGCGGCCACGAGATCGCCCTGGGTCCATTGCGCGAGGCCGAGGAGCAGATAGGCGGTGGTGCGCCTGGCTTCATCGTCTTCAGGAAACAGAGCCAGCGCCTGGTTGACGCAACGCATCGTTGCGGCTGCATCGCCGCGGGCCTGGGCCAGGTAGGCGCGCGTCATCGCCAGGTGGGCCGGCAATGCCGGATACGCTGCGTCATCCGCGCGTGTGGGCTCTGATGTCCCTGGGTCGTGCGTCTCTGAAGCGTGTGCCAGCCAACGTTCGGCATCCTGAAGCCGCGCTTCGGCAGCCTCCAGCTGCCCGCCGTTCAGATGGGCCTGAGCGCAATGGACGCACAACAGGGGACGGCTTTGCAGGATGTCAAGCGGCAGGGCCTTGACCCAGTCGAGCCACTGCAGCGATCGATGGCCTCCATCCCAGTCGGGCCAGGCGGCCTCGGCCAGCTCGGCCGCCCTGCCAAACGCTCGCGCGGCCAGGGCATGCCGGATCGCGTCGGACGACATCGCTTCCTGCTCGAACCAGAGGCTGGCCCGTTGGTGCAGCTCGGGCACGACACCCGGCTGCCCGTGGCGCAGCTTCTGGCGCAGCAATTCCGCGAACAGGTGATGGTAGCGGAACCAGCAGCGCTCGTGATCCAGCGGGACCAGGAACAGGTTGGCGCGATCGAGCGCCTCCAGCACGTCCTGGCTGCCCGTCCGGCCCATCATCACGTCGCACAGCGGGGCAGTGAGCCGATCCAGGATAGACGTTCGCAGCAGGAAATCCTGGGTGTACTGGTTCTGACGGCTCAGGACCTCTTCGACCAGATAGTCCAATACCAGACGATGGCTGCCCGAGAAAGCCCGGACCATTGCTGAAGGTTCGGCTTGCCCCCTCAGCGAAAGCGCTGCGAGTTGCAGCCCCACGATCCAGCCTTCCGTTCGCGCTTCGAGGGCCGCGACGTCGTCCGCCCCAAGGCCCAGGCTCATCACCTGATTGAGGAACTCGGCGCTCTCGGAACTCGAAAACCGCAGGTCGGCCGCGCGGATCTCCATCAGTTGGCCACGAGCGCGCAGACGCGGCAGAGGCAGCAACGGATCTTCACGGGTCGTGATAACCAGATGCAATTGTGGGGGCAGGTGATCCAGGAGGAAGGCGACGGCGTCGTTCACAGCCTGCGAGTCGATGACGTGATAATCGTCGAGCACATAGTAGGCATCGTGAAGGCCTGTTGCGATTTGGTTGATCAACGGCGTGAGGAGGGCCTCCGCCGACAGCGGCTCGGCGCTTTGCAGCCAGGCCAGCGCCTGTTCTCCGGCGACGTCGGTCTCTGCGACTCGACTCAACCCGCTTACGAAGTACGTCAGAAAGCGGTGGAGATCATTGTCCTCAGGATCCAGCGAAAGCCAGGCGACCCGCGCGTCGCCGCCATTCGAGAGGGTATTCAGCCACTCGGTGACCAGCGTGGTCTTTCCGAACCCGGCGGGCGCGGAGATCAAGGTCAGTGGGCGATAAGGCCCGCTCGACAGGGCTTCGATGAGGCGCCTTCTGGGGACAAGCTCTCGTCGCGAAGGCGGAATGAAGAGCTTCGTGACCAGTAAGGGAGCGGCCATCGACCACCACTATAGCGCAGGTCATCGTAGATGCACCGGCGCGCCGGCTGAAGTCGACCGGACGCAGGGCGACGCCGGCCTGAGAGGCAAGGGCTACACTCCGCGTTCGCGGCACACGCGGGCCTTCTCGAGTTTCGCGATGCCGGCCCTCGCCAGCCCTGGGTGCGCCGGCCTGCCGCGCGAAGGCGACCTGTGCCGACTTCGCCGCGGCTTCAGCCATCAAACCCGCCGCCTCGTGCGGATCACCCAATTTCCGAAACGGAAATTACCCCGTTTTAGGCTGTACCTGATCGGCACACTTCCTATAATGAAAGAACCCATTCGGAAACAATCATGGCTGATTCATACCTGCCAGACGAAACGGACCTTGAGATCATCGACCTGCTCGTCGAAAACGGCCGCCTCTCGGCGGCCGAGATCGCCAACCGTATCGGCGACGTCTCCGAGCGGACCATCCGGAACCGCCTTAACGCCCTGATCGAGCACAAACTCATCCATATCGGCGCGCTGCCCGACCCCAATGCGCTCGGCCTCAAGGTTTTCGCCGAGGTCATGGTCAGCGTCGAGCCCGGCCAGACCGTGCCGGTGGCCGAACGCCTTGTCGCGTTCGAGAACATCAACTACCTCTCGGCCGTGTTGGGCCACTACCAGCTCATGCTCGAGTTCGGGGCAGAAGATGTCCCGGCCCTGTATGCCTTCGTCGACACGATCCGGGCCATCCCGGGCGTGCGTGAGACCGAGGTGATCGTCATCCCCATGATCCTGAAGACGTTCGGTTACACCACGCAGGCGTTCGAGAAGCTGCGAGCGGAGCACGGTCGTGTCCACACGAAGTAACTACCGCATCGGCATCGACGTCGGCGGGACGAACACCGACGCCGTCGTGATGGACGGGCGCGCCGTGGTCGGCTACGCCAAGCGCGCCACGACCGGCGACGTCACGGGCGGCGTGGTCGACGCGCTCACGGGCGCGCTGAGCGAGACCGGCATCGACCCGACGACCGTCGGCGCCGTCATGATCGGCACCACGCACTTCGTCAACGCCGTTGTCCAGCGCCGACACCTCAGCCGCGTCGCAGTGTTGCGGCTGTGCGGGCCGGCGACACATTCGCTCCCGCCGATGGTCGACTGGCCGCCGGATCTGCGCGACGTGGTCTCAGGCTACGTGGCGCTCCTCGCCGGCGGAGTCGAATACGACGGCCAGCCGCTGGTCGAGCTCGACGAGGCCGCGATCCGCGCCGCCTGCGGCGAGATCCGGGCCCTGGGCCTGACCAGCGTCGCGATCAGCAGCGTCTTCTCGCCGGTCACTGCCGCGCATGAAGAACGCGCGGCCGAGATCGTGGCCGAGGAACTGCCGGGCGTCGCGATCAGCGTCTCACACAAGGTCGGGCGACTCGGCCTGCTCGAGCGCGAGAACGCCACGATCATGAACGCCTGTTTGCGCGAGCTCGGTGCGCGCACGCTGGCGGCCTTCCGTCAGGCGATGACGGACCTCGGGCTCAAGTGTCCGCTGTATCTGGCGCAGAACGACGGCACGCTGATGACCGCCGACTTCGCTGAGCAGTTCCCGGTCTTCACTTTCGCCTCAGGCCCGACCAACTCGATGCGCGGCGCGGCCTTCCTCTCAGGCCTGCAAGAAGCGGTCGTCATCGACATCGGCGGGACGACGACCGACATCGGCGCGCTGACCCACGGCTTCCCGCGCGAGGCCTCGGTCGAGGTCGAGGTCGGCGGCGTGCGCACGAACTTCCGCATGCCCGACGTGCTCTCGTTTGGCCTCGGCGGCGGCAGCCTCGTCCTCGGCGACTGCCCCGACGTGCGCGTCGGCCCGCTCTCGGTCGGTTACGAGATCCGCACGAAGGCTCACGTCTTCGGCGGCGACACGCTGACGGCCAGCGACCTGGCTGTGGCCGGTGGCCGCGCCGACCTCGGCGACGCGAGCCGCGTCAGGGCGCTCGATCCCAAGCTTGTTCAGGCCGGCCTGGCGTTCATGCAGCGCCGCGTCGAAGAGTCTGTCGATCGCATGAAGCTCAGCCGCGACGCGGTGCCGGTGGTGCTGGTCGGCGGCGGCAGCATCCTGGTCGATGACACGAACCTCAAGGGCGCCTCGACCGTCGTGAGGCCGCCGCACTATCAGGTGGCTAACGCCGTGGGCGCCGCGATCGCCCAGATCTCGGGCGAGGTCGACCGCGTGGTGGCGCTCGAAGGCCAGACGCGCGAGCAGGCGCTGACGCTCGTCAAGCGTGAGGCGGTCGAGCGCGCCGTCGCAGCCGGGGCGGATCCCGAGACCGTTAAGATCGTGGACGTCGAGGACATTCCGCTGGTGTATTTGCCGAGCAACGCCGTGCGCATGCGCGTGAAGGCTGTGGGGGATCTGAATGTCCGCTAACGTCGACCCCGAGACCGGGGTCTGGACCCTGAACGAGCAAGACGTCGAATACGTGGCACTCGGTGCCGCGATCCTGGGCACGGGTGGGGGCGGCAACGCCTACCTCGGCAAGCTGCGCGCCTGGCAACAGCTGCGCGCCGGTCGGCGGATCCGCATCATCTCGCCCGCCTCGCTCAAGGACGACGACGTCGTGATCGTGGTCGGCGGCATCGGCGCCCCGACGGTCGGCAACGAGAAGATGGAAGCCGGCGACGAAGGCTATCGCGCGGTGCGCGCCGTCGAGCAGGCCATCGGGCGCAAGGCGACGGCGCTCGGCACCGACGAGATCGGTGGCTCGAACGCGATCGAGCCCATGATCGCGGCGGCGTTGGCCGATCTGCCGATGGTCGACGCCGACGGCATGGGCCGCGCCTTCCCCGAGTTGCAAATGAATACCTTCTTCATCTACGGCGTCAAGCCCGCGCCCGGCGCGCTCTGCGACGAGAAGGGCAACGTCGTGGTCTTCAACGAGGTCGCCTCGGCCACGTGGCTCGAGAAGCTGGCGCGCGCCGGTACTGTTGCGATGGGCTGCACGGCGGCGTTCGCGCTGCCGCCGATCACGGGCAAGCAGATCAAGGATTACGGCGTCAAGCACACGGTCAGCCAGGCCTGGCGATTGGGCAGGGCCGTGTTCACGGCGCGGGCCGAGAAGCGCGACCCGGTGGCCGAGATCCTGGCGCACGAGCACGGCAAGTTGCTCTTCCGCGGCAAGGTCGTCGACCTCAAGCGCTGGACGACGGGCGGCTTCGCGCGCGGCAAAGTTGAGGTCGAGGGCTTCGGCGACTTCGGCGCCCAGACGCTCTCGATCGAGTTCCAGAACGAGAACCTGATCGCGCGCAACGGCGATCAAGTGGTGGCGACCGTGCCTGACCTGATCTGCATCGTCGACTCGGAGACCGGGCGGCCGATCTCGACTGAGGAGACGCGCTACGGCCTGCGCATCGCGGTGCTCGGCCTGCCGGCGACGCCGCTCTTCCGCACGCCCGAGGCGCTGGCGGTCGTCGGCCCGCGCGCCTTCGGCTACGACGTGGATTACCAGCCGCTCGGGGAGTACGTCGACCCCGAGCCTGTCGTGAGATAGCGGAGATTCTTTTGCCGCGGATTTCGCGGATTACACGGATTGGCAGATTGACCCAGATCAATCCGCGAAATCCGCGGCCAAACATCTGGGGGCTTTTTGATGGCTGATCATCGATTGGCAGTGGATGTGGGGGGCACGTTCGTCGACCTCGTGTTGTTCAACGAGGCGACGGGCGCGATCACGCTTGAGAAGGTGCCATCGTCGGGGCAGTTGGAGAAGCGATTCTTCGAGGGCCTCGAGCGACTGGGGCTCGACCTGGCGGATCTGGCGTCGATCGTCCACGGCTCGACGACCGTGATCAACACGATCGTGCAGGAGAAGGGCGCGCGCGTCGGCCTCATCACGACCCAGGGCTTCCGTGACGTGCTCGAACTGGGCCGCGGCAACCGCGCCCAGATCTATAACCTGTTCTACACGCAGCCACCGCCGCTCATCCCGCGCTATTTGCGGCTCGAGGTGCCCGAGCGACTCAATCGACTGGGCGAGGAGCTCGTGCCGCTCGATGAGCCCGCGACACGCGAGGCGTTGCTGGCGCTCAAGGCGCAGGGCGTGGCCGGCGTGGCTGTGTGCTTCCTGCACGCGTACGCCAACCCGTGCCATGAGCGCCGCGTCGCCGAGCTGGCGGCCGAGGTCTTCCCGGAGGCCGTCGTGAGTCTGTCGTCGGACATCGTCCGCGAGTGGCGCGAGTTCGAGCGGACGTCGACGACCGTGCTCGACGTGTACGCCAAGCCGCGCATGACCGCGTACCTCAAGGCGCTCGACGCCGGGCTCGGCGAACGGCGCTATGCCGGCACATTCAACATCATGCAGTCGTCGGGCGGGATGACGTCGAGCGTTGCCGTGCAGGCCGCGCCGATCCGCACGCTCGAATCGGGGCCGGCCGGCGGCGTGATCGGCACTGCCGCGCTCGGCGCCAAGCTGGGCCTGCCAGACCTGGTGGCCGCGGACGTGGGCGGCACGACCTTCGACGTGGCCCTGATCGCCGACGGTCGGCCGCTCGAGAAGGGCGAGACGACCGTGAACCGCAGGCCGGTGCTGCAGCCGACGCTCGACATCGTCTCGATCGGGGCGGGGGTGCTGGCGATTGCAGCGATCGCCATCCTGTTTGTCCTGGC
>CAYZRP010000014.1:15357-52438 GCA_964480865.1 uncultured Anaerolineales bacterium
CGGGGCGGGGGGTGGCAGCATCGCCTGGCTCGACGACGAGGGCGGGCTGCGCGTCGGGCCAAAGAGCGCCGAGGCCGACCCCGGCCCGGCCTGCTTCGGCCTGGGCGGCACCGCGCCGACCGTCACCGATGCCCAGGTCGTGCTCGGATATCTCGATCCCGGCTACTACCTCGGCAAGCGCATGACGCTCGATCGTGCTGCGGCCGAGCGCGCGATCAACGATGCCATCGCGGCGCCGCTCAAGCTGTCGTTGCGCGAGGCCGCGCTCGGGATCGTGAAGATCGCGGCCAGCAACATGGCCAACGCGATTCGCAACATCACGATCGAGCGTGGCCATGACCCGCGCGGCTTCAGCCTGGCGTGCTTCGGCGGCGGCGGCGGTCTGTTCGCGGGCTTCTTGCTCGACGAACTGGAGATGCCGCACGCCATCGTGCCCGTCTACCCGGCGGCCTTCTCGGCCTGGGGCTTGCTCAACGCCCATTACCGCGAAGATCTGGCGCGCACGTTCGTCAAGCCGCTGGCCGATACCACGCTGACCGAGTTCAGGTCCGCCTTCGCGGCCCTCGAGGCCGAGGCGGCTGCGCGCTTCGACAGCCACCGCGTGCAGGCGAACGCGCGCGTCGTCGAGCGCTTCGCTGACCTGCGCTACGCCGGCCAGGAGCATCCGGTGCGCGTGCCGATCGAGCCAGCCGATCTCGCGGATCCTGCGGATCCTGCGGATCCGGCGGATTCGACTCTCACGTCCCTGCGCGCTCGGTTCGACGCCCTGCACGAGAAGGCCTACGCGCACGCGCTGCCGGGCCAGGCCGTCGAGCTCGTGCATTTGCGGCTGGCCCTGATCGGCCTGAGCCATCTGCCCGAGATGAAGGCGCTGCCCGAGCGCGAGCCCGGCCAGGCCCTCAAGGGCACGCGCTCGATTATCGTCGCCGGCGGCGAGCCGATGGCCTGTGCGATCGTCGACCGCGAGAAGCTGGCCGCTGGCGAGCGCCTGACCGGGCCCGTCATCGTCGAGGAATGGACCTCGACCACGCTGGTGCTGCCCGGACAGACGCTTGAAGTGGATTCGTACGGGGATCTGATCATCACACGCGACGAAGGACGAATGACGAAGGACGAAGGTTGAATGGCCGTTCAACCTTCGTCCTTCGTCATTCGTCCTTCGTCGTCCAGCTCGAGAGCCGACATGCAAACCGTCGACCCCATCACCATCCAGGTCATCCGCAACGCGCTCAAGGCCGCTGCGGATGAGATGCAGATCAGCCTTGTGAAGACCGCGCACAATCCGCTGATCTACGAGGTGCACGACTTCGGCGTTGTGCTGACGAATCACAAAGCCGAGATGCTGGCCGAGGGCTCGGGTCTGCCGGGCTTCATCGGCTGTCTGCCGGCCGCGATTGCGAGCGGGCTGGCGTTATACGGCCCTGAGGGCTTCGCTGACGGCGACGTGCTGTTGACCAACGAGCCCGACGACACCGGCACGCACTTGAGCGACGTCGTGGTCTACATGCCGATCCTGCACGAGGGCAGGCTCGTGGCGTTCTCGAGCGTGATGGCGCACTGGGCCGACATCGGCGGACACACGCCGGGCGGCTGGTGCCCCGACACGACCGACGTGCATCAGGAAGGCATGATCTTCTCGCACCTCAAGCTGATCGAGGCCGGGAAGATCAACGCCACGCTCGAGCGCATGATCCTCAAGAACGTGCGTTTCCCCGATCTCGTGCGCGGTGACATGAACGCCATGATCGCGGCCTGCCGCACCGGCGCGCGCCGTTATCAGACGCTGTGCGCCAAGCACGGCGCCGAGGCGCTCGACGTCGCGATGACGACAGTGTTCGCGCAGGCCGAGGCCATGATGCGCCGCAAGATCGCCGAGATCCCGGATGGCGTGTACACGGCCGAGACCCACATCGATCACGACGGCGTGATCCTCGACCTGCCGCGCAAGATCAGGGTGACGGTCACGGTCAAGGGCGACGAGATGTGGATGGACTGGACCGGCTCGAGCGAGGTCGCGGCCGGGCCGGTCAACCATCCGTTCGTCGAGACCAAGGCGCTGTGCCACACGATCCTCAAGTCGCTGACCATGCCGCTCGACGCGCTCAACGAGGGGCACCTGCGGCCGCTGGTGGTGACGGCGCCGCCGAACACGATCGTCAGCCCGCTGTACCCGGCGCCGTGCGACTCGTACGGCTACGTGGCCGAGATGGCCATGCATCTGGTTGTGCGCGCGCTGTCGCAGGCGATACCCGAGCGCTGCCCGGCCTGCTCGTATCAGATGTTCGGCCCGTACTTCTTCCGAACGGACCCGCGCTTCGGCAAGCCCTTCATTTACATTGATCCGGTTGACGGTGGCGGCGGCGCTTTCCCGCATGGTGATGGGCCGAGCGGCCTGATCTTCGTCGGCGACGGCGACTGCCCGAACACGCCGGCCGAGATCGTCGAGACGCGCTATCCGCTGCTGATGCATCGCTACGCCATCAACCCGGAAGGGGCGGGGCGCGGCAAGCACCGCGGCGGCTTCGGCGTGATCCGCGAGTACGAGATGTTGGAAGACAACATCCTGATGCAGCTGATGAACGAGAACACGCTGTACCCGCCGTGGGGCCTGTACGGCGGCGAGGGGTCAGGCGTGAGCAAAGCCGTGGTCTGGGCCGGCACCGATCATGAGCAGACGCTGACCCGGCGGGTCTCGTACTTCGGGCCGCTGCACAGCGGCGACCGCGTCGTCGTCAGCACGACCGGCGGCGGCGGCTGGGGCAACCCATCCGAGCGCGACCCCGAGCGCGTCCGCGACGACGTTCGCAATGGCTACCTGACGCCCGAGCAAGCGCTGGCCAATTACGGTGTGAGAGTGTGAAGCATCAGGAGTTTGCCGCGAATTTCGCGAATTACGCGAATTGAATGGTTGACGTCATGGCAGAGTTGACATCAACCGACCCTTTCGCGTAATTCGCGAAATTCGCGGCGGAATCTCCCGCTGGAACTGGAACCAAGCATTCTTCAGGAGGAGAGAGCTATGCCCGCGAAACGAAGCATGACATTGAGCGCCCTCACGGCCGCCGCCGTGGCGCTCGCGGCCTGCGCCGGCCCCGCCGCGCCGGCCGGACCGACGGCGACGCCAACGCCCAAGATCCTGACCATCGCCTACCCGACCACGTTCCCGGACCTCGACCCGAGCACGTCGTTCTCGAACGACAACGCCGTCACGTCGAACGTGTACGAGCCGCTGGTCTGGTACACGCCGGGTGGCAAAGACGTGCTCACGCCTGGCCTGGCGACGAGCTGGTCTTCTTCGGAAGATGGCCTGAGCTGGACGTTCAAGCTGCGCGAGGGCGTCAAGTTCCATGACGGCACGGCCTTCAACTCGGCCGCTGTCAAGTCGTCGATCGAGCGCACCAAGACGCTGGCCGGCGGCGCGTCGTGGATCTGGGGCGTGGTCAACACGATCGAGACCCCCGATGACTACACCGTCGTCTTCAAGCTCGACTACGCCACGCCGCTCGATCTCGTGGCGTCGTCGGGCTATGCCGCCTGGATCTTCAGCCCGTCGGTGGTCGACAAGGACGGCGCCTGGTTCAACGAGGGCCACGACGGCGGCACCGGCCCCTACATGATCGAGTCGTACGAGCCCGGCGCGCGCGTGGTGCTGACTCGCTTCAACGACTACTGGGGCGGCTGGAAGGATGGCCAGATCGACAAGGTCGTCATGGAGGTCGTCGAGGACACGACCGTCCGCCAGCAGAAAATCGAATCGGGCGAGGCCGATTGGACCTATCAGCTGCCGACCGAGAACCTCGCAACGCTGGATGAGAAGCCTGGCGTGACAGTGCTGTCGAACCCGGCTTATCAAAACCTTGTCGGACAGTTCAATGTCAAGAAGGCGCCGCTCGACAACGTCAAAGTGCGCCAGGCGCTGTCGTACGCGTTCCCGTACCAGGTCTTCATCGACACGGCGCTCGAAGGCTACGCGACGCAATCGCGCGGCCTGATCCCGACGGGTATGTTCGGCTACGATGCCGCCGCGATGCAGTACACGACCGACCTCGATAAGGCCAAGGCGCTGTTGGCCGAGGCCGGCGTCGAGGAAGGCCTCGAGCTGACCATGACCTACGCCATCGGCGACACGGTGGAGCAGGCGGCCGGCGAACTGTGGAAGGCTGAGCTTGCCAAGCTGGGCATCACGCTCAACCTGCAGCCGATGTCCTGGGAAGCGCAGTGGGACCTCGGCAAGGGCGATCCGTCGAAGGCGCAGGACATCTTCGTGATGTACTGGTGGCCGAGCTACGTCACGCCCTACGACTTCTTCTTCAACCTGTTCCACTCCGAAGAGTCGACCCTGTTCAACCTCGGCTATTACAGCGACCCCGCCTTTGACACCCTGATTGATCAGGCGAACGAAGTCAGCGGCGGCGACAAGGCCAAGGCCGAGGAGATGTTCAAGCAGGCCAACAGCATGTTGATCGACAACGCCGCGGCGCTGTTCTTCTTCGACCAGAGCAACATCCACGTCATCCGTGACGACATCAAGGGTTACGTGGATAATCCGGCGTATCCGCACGTGGTGTTTGTGTACCAATTGACGAGGTAAGAAAAGACCGCGGACGGCAGACCGCGGACCGCGGTGGGTGGCTCGATCGCCAGGACGTCTGGCAGCCCACTCGGCCTGAAGGTCTGCGGTCCGCCGTCCGCGGTCTGCCGTCCTCCTATGACCCTCTACCTCCTCCGTCGACTCGCTCTCGCGGGATTGGTGCTGTTCAGTGTCTCGGCGCTGACGTTCCTGATCTCGCGTGTGGTGCCGTCGGACCCGGCGGCGCTGTATGCCGGCCAGCGCCCGACGGAGGAGCAGATCGCGTTGGCGCGTGAGCGGTTGGGGCTCGATCAGCCGCTGGTTGTGCAGTACGCGAAGTTCATGGGCGAGGTCCTCAGCGGCGACCTGGGCATCTCGTACAAGACCAAGCACGCGATCGCGAACGACCTGGCGACCTTCCTGCCGGCGACTCTCGAGCTCGTGCTTGTGAGCATCGCGCTGGCGCTCCTGATCGGCATCCCGGCCGGCGTCCTGGCGGGTGCCTGGCGCGGAGGCTGGTTCGATCAGGCGACTCGCGTCCTCTCGATCGCGGGCGTGTCGATCCCGGCCTTCTGGCTCGCCCTGATCCTGCAGTTGATCTTCTTCGGCGCGTTGGGCTGGCTGCCGCTCTCATCGCGGACGTCGAACGAAGTGGCCGTGCTGTACCCGATCCAGACGGTCACGGGCTTTCATCTGATCGACGCGGCCGTGACGGGCAACTGGGCTGCCTGGCGCGATGCGCTGCTGCACCTGATCCTGCCGGCGTTCACTCTCGCGACCTATCCGATCGCCCTGACGTTGCGCATGACGCGCGCGGCGATGGTCGAGGTGCTGGGCGAGAAGTACATCATGGCGGCGCGCGCGCAGGGGTTGCCCGAGCGCGACGTGCTGTTCCGCTATGCGCTCAAGAACGCGATCGTGCCGGCGCTCAACGTGCTCGGGCTGTCGTTCGCGTTCTCGCTGACGGGCTCCTTCCTGGTCGAGGTGATCTTCTCCTGGCCGGGCCTCGGTAAGTACGTCACCGACTCGATCCTCAACGCGGACTTCCCCGTGATCGTGTCGGTGACCCTCGTCGTGACGGTCTTCTACGTGTTGATCAACCTGGCCGTGGACCTGATCCAGGCGCGGCTCGATCCACGGGTGGTGCTGCGATGACCCTCGTCGCCCGCTGGTTTGGGGCGCGCTTTGCGCCCGATTCGATCCCCGGGCGGCTGCGTCGCGATGCGTTGGCCTGGGTGAGCGGCCTCATCATCCTGTTGTTCGTAGCCGGCGCCGTGTTTGCGCCGCTGCTGACGTCGCGGGCGGCCGAGGGCGAGGGCGAGCCGAACCCACCGGACAAACTGCTGGCGCCGTCGGCCGAGCATCCGTTTGGCACCGATCACCTCGGGCGCGACCTGTATGCGCGCGTCCTCTTCGGCGGGCGCACGGCGCTGACCCTGGGCCTGTTGGTCGTGGCGGTGGCGGTCGCCGTCGGTGTGCCGCTCGGCGCGGTCGCGGGCTACTTCGGCGGCTGGGTCGACGAGATCATCATGCGGCTGACCGATGTCTTCCTGGCGTTTCCGCCGCTGCTGCTCGCGATCTTCATCGCATCGGCGCTCGGGGCGAGCCTGACAAACGCCGCGCTGGCGATCGCATTCACGTGGTGGCCGTGGTACACGCGCATCGTGCGCGCGCAGGTGGTGGCGCTGCGCGACAGACCGTTCGTCGAGGCCGCGCGCGTGATGGGCGTCAACGACCTTGTGATCATCGGCCGGCACATCCTGCCCAACACGCTCTCGCCCGTGATCGTGCAGGCCACGCTCGACCTCGGCTCCGCGATCCTGACTGGCGCGGCGTTGTCGTTCCTGGGCCTTGGCGTGCAGCCGCCGACCGCCGACTGGGGCCAGATGGTCAGCAACGGGCGTCTGTATTTTCCGGAGCGCTGGTGGTACGTGACGTTCCCGGGGTTGGCGATCTTCCTGTCGACGTTGGCCTTCAATCTGCTCGGCGACAGTGTGCAGGATGCGAACTCATGATGGCGCGTGTGTCTTGTACGCGGATCACGCGGATGAAGGCGGATGTCGCGGATATCCGCGTGATCCGTTCTGATCCGCGGCATCCGCGTACAGCCACCGTGTAGAAACTACAGACGAGATGGCATTCCTTGAGGTTCAGGATCTGCGGATCGCGTTCCAGACCCATGCCGGGCGGTTCAGGGCCGTCAATGGCGTGGACCTGGCGATCGAGCGCGGCGAGATCTTCGGCCTGGTCGGTGAGTCGGGCTGTGGCAAGACCGTGACGAGCCTGGCGTTGATGGGCCTTGTGCCACCACCCGGGCAGGTGACGGCGGCGCGGCTGTCGCTCGACGGCGTTGATCTGCTCGACCGACGCGCCTGGCGCGACGTGCGCGGCCGTCGCGTGGCCATGATCTTCCAGGATCCGGCGGCGTCGCTCAACCCGACCTTCACGCTCGGCGAACAACTCGAACACGTCAGCGGTCATCACCTGGGATTGAAGGGCGTCGCCGCCCGCAAACGTGCCGTCGAGCTTCTGACCGACGTCGGGTTGCCGGATGTCGAGCGGATCCTGCGCGCGTACCCGCATCAACTCTCGGGCGGCATGCAGCAGCGCGCCATGATCGCGCTGGCACTGGCGTCGGGCGCAAACTTCCTGATCGCCGACGAGCCCACCACAGCACTCGACGTCACCATCCAGTCGCAGATCCTGCGCCTGCTCAAACGCCTGCGCGACACGCATGGCCTGACGATCCTGTTGATCACGCACGACCTGGGCGTGGTGGCGCAGACCTGCGACAGGGTTGGCGTGCTCTATGCCGGCACGCTTGTCGAAACCACGACGACGAGCGCGCTGTTTCGCGACCCGAAGCACCCCTACACACAGGGCCTCCTCGGGGCTCTTCCGCGGCCGGGTTCGCGCGGCACCGATCTGGCGGCGATCGAAGGGCAGGTGCCGTCAGGCATCGCCGCCGTCGCTGGCTGCCCGTTCGCGGCGCGCTGTCCGCGCGTGTTCGAGACGTGCCGGAGCGTCAGGCCGTCCCTGCTCGACGCGGCACCCGGTCATGGCGTCGCCTGCCACCTCTATTCACCGGTGGAGGACGCGCCATGACCCTCCTCGAAGTGCGCGGTCTGAGCAAGGCCTTCCCGATCCGGTCGGGCGCTTTCAAGCGCCAGTGGGCACGCGTTGTCGATGACGTCAGCTTCGACTTGAACGCGGGCGAGACGTTGGGCCTGGTCGGCGAATCCGGCTGTGGCAAGACGACGCTGGCGCGCTGCATCCTGCGTATCACGGAGCCTACGGCGGGTGCGATCGTGTTCGACGGGAAGGATCTGGCGAAGCTCGACAGCCGGGCGTTGCGTGCGAGCCGCAGTGAACTCGCGATCGTCTATCAGAATCCGTATCTGTCGCTCAGCCCGCGGCTCAGCGTGCATGATCTCGTCGCAGAGCCGCTCGTGACTCACTCGCCGTTGCGTGGCGAGGCGCTGACACGGCGTGTGGTCGAGTTGCTCGAAGCGGTCGGGCTCTCATCCGACGACCTGCGCAAACGAGCACGACAACTCTCCGGTGGGCAGGCTCAGCGCGTTGCGATCGCGCGGGCGCTGGCGCTCCGGCCCAAGCTGATCGTCCTCGACGAGCCGACGTCGGCGCTGGATGTGTCGGTGCAGGCGCAGGTGCTCAACCTGCTGGTGCGACTGCAGCGCGAGTACGGTCTGACCTATCTCTTTATCTCGCACAACCTCGACGTCGTACAACACATGGCGGATCGGTTGCTTGTGATGTATCTGGGGCGCGTGGCAGAGACGGGGCCGACCGAGGCGGTCTTTCGGGCGCCAAAGCATCCGTACACGTTGGCACTGCTGGCCGCCACGCCGGAGCCCGACCCCGACCGACCGGCTCCGACCATCACGTTGGAAGGCAATGTGCCGAGCCCGCTGAACCCGCCGCCGGGTTGTCGCTTCCATCCACGTTGCCCATGGGCACAGGAGCGCTGTCGGGTTGAGACGCCCGCGTTGCGATCGATGGCCGATGGGCACTTCTCGGCCTGTCACCTCGCCGAGGCGTTGCCGCTGTTGACGGGGCCGAGCCTTGGGTTGTGACGGGCGCGATGTAGTCGACCAGAATTCGGTTCAGAGCGTCAATGTGTCGATGACAGTGCTCTGCGTGACGTTGAGATGTACGACGTCATCGCCAATGCGGCTGACCCACGAGATCGGCACGAGATGACGCTCACGCGTCATCAACCCGCGGGCGACATGCAGAAACGTGATCGTCGTCGCGTCAGAACCCGTCGCCACTGTCTCGACGTCGCCCACATCTACCCCGTCTGACGACTTCACACTCACGCCTTCGCGCAGCAGGATTGCGCTCAACGTGGCGGACGTTGTGTTTGGCGGCGACGTCGCGTCATCTTCGCCTTCGGGCCGCGACCAGACCGCGTGGTGAAGTTCCGATCCCTCGACGGGAACGTCGGTCCACACCGGCAGCTGGCCGACGTCGTCGACTGTGCGAAATAGCGTGATCACGTCGCTGACAGCCTGCTCAACGTGATCGACGGCCACCACTCGCTCGTCGCCGAAGAGACCGCCTGTGTGAACGATCAGATGCGTGATCTCTTGCGCTGATGGGCTGACAACCAGGCGATTGAGGTGACCGACCGGGTCACCCCCAAGGCCATGGACGGCCGCGTTGAGGCGATAGTGCATGAGGGTTCCTCCCACGACGGCTCGAGTCAGGCGAGCATCGCAGTCCGTATACGGTAGGTCGGACCCCTCAACGCCGGTATCGGATCACCCCGAGATCCCTGTCAGCCGATGCCGATCGACCTCGGTCAAATGGTGGAGATGCGCGCCGGCCCGATTCCGGTTACACGCCGTAGGCCTTAATCCGAGGCCAGGCGTGCCAAGCAAAGAGGGCCGCTGCCAGGCCTTCGAGCGCGCGACCGACCAGGGGACAGGTGGCCTGCAGCCCGACGGCCTGGCCGAGGCCGACCAGGAGCACCCCGATATTAAGCAAACCGAACGCGAGGAGAACCGGCCGTTCGTCGCCGCGAGGCGGGCCGTGAAGGAAGCGTGGCAGGATCCAGAACGCCACGCCCAGCGCCAGTTGAAAGGTCCAGCCGATGAGCACGCACTCGATGTGCACGGGCAGCAGCGACCAGATCAGGCTGGAGTAGGGCAGGCCCTTGTTCGCGAGGAGCAGGGCACCGAGGCTGAACCCAACGCCCAGATGGAGCAACGCTGCCCGGATCATCCACACCGACAGGCGAGGCACTTCAGCGCTCCTTGACCCGCTGCCAGGTGTTCAGCACGAACAGCCAGCCGGCGAGGACCTGCAGGGTGGCGGAGAGCACGAGGGCCCAGGCGGCGAACGAGCCGGGCTGCACGGCTGCCAGTGGCTCGCCGAAAACGCGCAGCAGCAGGCCGGCGTTCAACAATCCGTACGTGATCCAGCCCAGGCGCTCGCTCCCGCGCGGATTCGATGCGCTGACTTTCGGGAACATCCAGAACGCGACGCCGAAGATCAACTGCGCCACCCAGCCGAGCATGAGCAGGTGGAAGTACGTTGGCTGCAGCGCGGCGACGAACGGCGGCAGATCCATCGTCAGGCGCAGCATAAGCGCGACGCCCACGACGAGAGCCGCGACGAAATAGACAAGGGACGTCTTGATGTACCAGCGAGTCAACGGTGGCATGTCGGACCTCCGCGGAGGATCGGATTGTACCGTCCGATGTTCACGAAACGCTAAGCTATCAGCCTGCGACAAGCGAATCCGTAGCGCTGACCGGCACTACAGTTCGCCTCCACACTTATCCTGACAGGAGGACTCCATGCCCCATGCCCTGGTCTGGGGCGCGGCCGGCGGGATCGGCCGCGCACTCACCAAGCAACTCGCCAGTCTTGGCTGGCACGTGCATGCCGTATGCCGCTCCCAAGTACGCATTGACGGTGCCGCGCAGGTTGTTGAAGCCGACGTCGCTGACTCGTTTGCCGTTCACAACGCGGTGCTCGAGATCGCTCAGGTTGTGTCGGACATCCAACTCTCGATCTACGCTGCTGGCGACATCGTGGCGGCCGATTGCGATAGCCTGCCACCAGAGGAATGGCGGCGCATCCTCGATGCCAATCTGACGGGCGCGTACCTGACCGCCCACCACAGCCTGCCGTTACTGGCAATCGACGCGCACCTCATCTTCATCGGCGCCGTCCACGAACGCCTGCGGCTTCCAGGGCTCACGGCTTATGCAGCCGCCAAGGCGGGCCTCGAAGCCTTCGCGGACGCCCTGCGCAAAGAACAACGCGGCAAACGGGTCACCGTCGTGCGCCCTGGAGCTGTCGATACGCTGTTCTGGCGAAACGTGCCGTTCCGGCTCCCCAAAAACGCGTTAACGCCCGACGCTCTGGCCGACAAAGTCCTGGCTGCCCACCTCGAGGGCAGCGAAGGCCAACTGGATTTGTGAAGACCGATAGTTTCACCGGTGCTTTATGGTATGAAACCCGCGCGCGCCCTAGACTCCAAGAAGAGATGAAGGGCCGAAGCCACGTCAAGGCGGCCCCGGTCAGGTGATGGTATGGTCGCGAACCTGGGCGGCAAACTACGAGACTTACAACCCAGAACCTGGTTCATCGTGTACATCGCCTGGGTGTTGGTGGTCAGCGCCCTGATCGTGGGCCTGCGCATCTCGTCGGCGTGGATCACGCTGTTGACGATCCCGATCCCGATCCTTGTGATGTCGAAGCCCACGCGTTATTTCTGGCCGATGTCGTTGTTGTTGGGCGCGGCTTACTGGACCGTCAACCTGGCCAACCATCCCGAAGACATCGGATCGAACCTGCGGGCGAGTGTGTTGGTGCTCGTGACGGTGGTTGTGGTGTGCGAGGTGTTGTACCGCACCGGTCGTGCCCGCTTGCAGGCCGAAGCCGCGCTCGTCGCGATCAACGAGCAGCTGACGACGGCTATCGTGCGGGCCAACGAAATGGCGGCCGTCGCGCAGGAGGCCGACCAGATCAAGAGCGACTTCCTCGCCTCCACGTCACACGAACTGCGCACGCCTCTGACCGGCATCATCGGGTCGCTCGATCTGGTCCTGTCGGGGCAATGCGAGGATCGGGATGAAGAGCGCCGGTTCGTCCAGATCGCTCACGACTCCTCACAGCGGCTGCTCACGGTGGTCAATGCCGTCCTCGATATCGCCCGGCTGGAGGCGGGCAAGGTCGAAGTCGAGCACACGGCCGTGAACCTCACAACGCTCGCGGGTGAAGTGTGCGACCTCTATCGCTTCCCTGCCGCCGATCATGGGCTCACCTTGGACCTGCACCTTCCAGATGATGGGCCTCCGTATGCCTGGGCTGATGCCGACATGGTGCGCCAGATCCTGTTGAACCTGGTCGGTAACGCCATCAAGTTCACCGACAGGGGCCGGATCGCTGTCAACGTGCAGCACGCTCCGAACGGCAAGGCCGTGATCGTCAGCGTTACCGACACGGGCATCGGCATCGCTCCCGACAAACAGCATCGCCTCTTCCAGCCTTTCGTCCAGGCGGACCGTGAGATCGCGCGCCGTTTTGGCGGCACGGGCCTCGGCCTCGCCATCTCGCGCAAGCTGGCTGAACGCATGCGCGGTTCGATCGAGCTCTTCAGCGAGGGGGAAGGGCATGGCAGCACCTTCACGCTGACGCTCCCCGCGGCGAAGCCGGTCCCCACGGGATCCGAAAACGCGATTTCGGTCTGATCGTCTCCGGTATGCAAAGTGCTTCCTGTGTGCGGATGAAGTCTGGCCATGACGGGCCGATACCAATCCCGTTTTGAGTCGCCATCAGGCGCGTGAGTGACTCGCGCTGGTACAAGGTTGATATATATGAAAACTCATGATCCCTTCTCCGGGCTGACGCGCGTGGCGTTGCTTTTCGCACTTCTCCTCACGGGCCCGGGGCCCGTGTCCGCGGCTACCGCCGCGGAACCAACTCCTTATCCTGCAAGCACGGCATCGGCGAACGCGATCCCGGTGCTGGTCGCACTGCGAACAACCGCTGATACACAGGGCGAGGGCGTCGCCGTGAGCGACTCCTCGATCAACGAACTGGCCGGGCGCATCGGCGCAATGGCGGTGAGCCGGCTCTTCGACCTTCCGGGCGAGGAACGGCCGGCGCAGGTCGAGGCCGCACAGAGAGTGGCCGGGCCTGTCGCGGTTTATCGTCTGTTGCTGCCCGACGAGGCCAGCGCCGACGCCGCCATCGCGGCGCTGACAGCTGATCCGGCCGTGGTCTTCGCCGAGCGCGATGCCCTGGCTCGTCTCGTGGCTGACCCGCCGACCGATCCGCTGTATGCCGGCCAATGGGGACTCCCAAAGATACAGGCGCCCGGCGCATGGGCCAGCACGCCCGGTTCAGACAACGTGACCATCGCCGTGATCGACTCAGGCGTCGACCTCGGGCACGAGGACCTGGCGGGCCAGTTCTGGGTGAACCCGGGCGAGATCGCCGGCAACGGCATCGATGACGACAACGACGGCTACGTCGACGACATCCACGGCTGGAACATCTACGGCAACAACGCCGATCTGAGCGACACGACCGGCCACGGCACGCAGATCGCGGGCGTGATCGCCGCGGCGGCCAACAACGGAGCCGGCGGGGCGGGGGTGTGCTGGGGCTGCCGGCTGATGATCGTCAAGGTCACGCAGCCCGGCGGCGTGGCGAACTACTCCGACATCGCCGCCGGCATCGCCTATGCCGCGGCCAAGGGCGCCGAGGTGATCAACCTCAGCCTGGGCGGCGCCAGCGACTCGGCCACGCTGCGGGCGGCAGTCGCGGCGGCCTCTCAAACCGCCGTTGTGGTGGGCGGCGCCGGCAACGACAATGCCAGCGCTCCGTTCTACCCGGCGGCGTACGATGACGCGCTGGCCGTCGCCGGCACGGACGCCTCGGACATCAAGACGGCAACGTCGAATTACGGCGCCTGGGTCGACGTGACGGCTCCCGGTGAAGCGATCACGACCACGCTCTCGGGCGGCGGCTACGGCGCCGCCTCGGGCACGTCAGTCGCGGCGCCCTTTGCCTCGGGCCTGGCGGGCCTGTTGCGCAGCCAGCACCCCGACTGGTCTGCCGCGCTCGTGCGCGCGCAGATCACTCACACGGCCGTGAGCGTCGACGGCGCGAACCCGGGCCGGGTCGGGCAACTGGGAAGTGGCCGGATCGATGCGGCCGCCGCCATGAATACGCCATCGATGCCTGAGCTCGGATTAATCGGAGTGGTCATCGATGGCGCACTGAACGGTGTCCTTAAACACGGCGGATCAACCTCCATCGCCGTCAGCATAAAGAACACCTGGGGTGTCGCACAGTCTCTGAGCGGTTCGCTTGTGACAACGAATTCCGACGTCACGATCACGGGCTCGCCCATAGCGTACGGCACATTGCCAAGCGGGGCGACGGCGACAACCACGTTCACGGCCAACGTGTCCTCCTCCGCTCCGTATGGGCAGGTTGTACCGCTGACCTTGACGCTCACTGCTGCCGGCGGGTATGCCCTTGACCTGACCGTCCAACTCCAGGTCGAAGCGGGAGAGGTGACCGCTTCTGGCATCATCTCGGCGAACACCACATGGACCCGATCGCACGTCTATCACGTCACTGGCAACGTCGGCGTGAACCCGGGAGTGACTCTGACCATACAGGCAGGGACGACGGTGTTGCTTGATCCAAACCGGACCCTTTACATCGGAGGCACGTTGATCGCCGATGGTGAGCCTGCGACACCGATCAGGTTTGCATTGCATCATCCGGATCCCGATACAGGAAATGGATTTGGGATCGTACTGGTGGGCACAAGTGTTTCGGGTGAGTTTGATGAGGACCTGAACTACGTATCGGGATCGATCATTCGCCACACCCTCATCGAGGGCCCTGGCTCTATATATGGAAACGACTCGTCGCCGTATTTTACGGACAACGAAGTGCGTTCAGCGGGGATAACCCACGGCGTGCGGATCTGGGGCAATCTGACGCGGCCGACTCTAGTGGCTCGCAACCGGTTGTACGGCAGCGGAATGGAAATCGGTGGGGCCGTATTCAGCCCCCCGCCGGTATACGTGTTGGACAATACGATTGAGGGTGGAGAACTCAGCGTTTCGGAACAAGGCCTGGTCAGCGGCAACTCACTCGCGAATTGCCCGAATACAGCTCTTCGCGTCTATAGCACGGTCATCACCCACAATCGTGTGGTCGGGTGCCCATTCGGCGGGTATTTGTCAGCGACGACCCTGGCGACCGGAAACCTGATTGCTAACGGCGGGACGGGATTGATGATCGGCACCGGGCCATTCTCTGACAACACGATCACCGGCAATAGCGGCACCGCACTCGCTTCAATGAACAACACCACCGTGGAGGTTCACGGCAACAATCTCCTCACGGCAACGGGCCAATCGGCCTACGTACTGGAAAATGCCGGGGCTGCAGCAGCAGAGGGTAACTGGTGGGGCACGACTTCGATCGCCGACATTGGCGTGCTCATTGTCGACGGCATGGACGTGTTTGGGCGCGGGATCGTTTCCTATTCGAGCCCGTTGTCGGAGCCATCGCCAGATGCTCCCGCCTTTGTCACGAACATCAACGTGTCACCCGATGACACGCTGGGCATTCAACGCGGTACTTTCGAAGTGGACTTCAGCCGACCCATGGATACGAGCGTCGACCCGATCGTGACGTTTGGCCGAACGCCACCGTACACGGCGTATCCCGTCATGCTCCAGGCGGCCTGGCACTCTGACAGGATCTGGCGAGGTTACTTCGACGTCAGTTCGCTGGTTCCGCGTGGCGCCTACACCGTCAGCGTGACGACCGCTCGTGGGACCGACGGCGTCGAGATTGCGCCGGACACCCGCTTCCATGTCACCATCGACTATGCGGGCCAGATCACGGATCAAACGGCGCCGCGCATGACCACTGTCGTGGCAGGTGCCGGCCCCGCCGGCGCCAGCTCGATCATGGGCACCTGGGGCGGCGCAGACTCTGACTCAGCAATCACCGGCTACCGCTACGCCATCGGCACGGCGCCAGGAACAGCCGACGTCGTCAGTTGGACCGAGACACCTGCCCTATGGCTTTCTCGAAACGGCCTTGGCCTGACGGTGGGTCAGACCTACTGGCTCAGCGTTCAGGCGCGTAACGTCGGCGGTTTGTGGAGCCCGGTGGCGATGGACAGCTTCACGGCCGGACAGCCGCTGTATTGGATCGATCTGCCTCTGGTGCGGCGGCAATAGGCCCTGACGGGGACGGGCGTCGGAGTTCCGGCGCCCGTCCCCTGACTGGCATTTTCGAGAGGCCCCGGCTTCGGGACCAGAGCGCTCGACCGGCTGCCGCTGGGGCCTGGGCCGCTTGTCGGGGCGACGGCGCCGTAAGTGGCGGGCAGGGCGCACACGCGACCCGCTGATGTTGGCAACCCCGCTCGCCCGATGGCGGAAATGGCCGGATATCGACGCGCTCCAGACACATTCCTCCGCCAAATCGCGCCAACAGCGGCCAGAACCGTCTGCTATCTGCGCGCTCTCGCGCCCGCTGGGCAGCGTTGACAAGGCCCGACCCGTCGTTATAATGCCAGGGAATCGCGCGCAATCCGACCGACTGCGCGCGTCATATTGGGCATACGCCCCCCAAACAAACACCCCAACAACAGGAAAAACACGGCCATGAAGCAGCTCAAAGTCGCCATCATTGGATGCGGTTTCATCGGGAACGGCAAACACCTGCCGAGCCTGGTGCGACAGGAAGGCGTAGAAGTGGTGGCGTTCTGCGACCTGGTGATCGAACGGGCGCAGGCGTCAGCCAAGCAGTTCGGGACGGCGGACGCTCTGGTCTGCACCGACTACCAGGACGTACTCAAGCGCACGGACATCGACATGGTGCATGTCTGCACGCCGAACAGCACCCACGCCGAGATCTCGATCGCGGCGATGAAGTCGGGCAAGCACGTCATGTGCGAGAAGCCCATGGCCAAGACGGCGGCCGAGGCCAAGGCCATGCTCGACACCTCGCGCGAGACAGGCAAGCTGCTGACGATCGGCTATCAGAACCGCTTCCGTGAGGACTCGCTGTTCCTGAAGTCGTTGTGCGACGAAGGCCAGCTGGGCGAGATCTACTTCGCCAAAGCATTTGCCACCCGCCGCCGCGGCGTCCCGACCTGGGGCGTGTTCATGGACAAGGAGAAGCAGGGCGGCGGTCCGCTGATCGATCTGGCGACGCATGCGCTCGACCTGACCCTGTGGATGATGGACAACTACGAGCCCGATGTCGTGCTCGGTTCCACCTTCGACAAGTTGGCCAAGATCGGCAGCCCGGCCAACAGCGGCGGGCCCTGGGACACGGCGAAGTATGAGGTCGAGGACGCCGCGTTCGGCCTCGTGCGGTTCAAGAATGGCGCAACGGTGACGATCGAGTCGTCGTGGGCGCTGAACATGCTCCAGACAAATGAAGCCCTGACGTTGCTGTGCGGCACCAAGGCCGGCGCCGACATGTTCCCGCCCGGCGGCCCAGTCCTGCGCGCGGCCGACTTCCAGGGCGCCGCGACCTACAATGTGCGCGTCAACGGCGAGCACGGCGGCAAGCTATTCGTCAACAACTACGCCATGGGGGCGGCGTTCATTCCGGGCGGCCGGCCTGAGGATTTCAATGGCGGCTTCAAGGAAGCCCAGGCCTGGGTCAAGGCTGTGCGCGGCGAGGCCGAACTCGTCGTCAAGCCCGAGCAGGCCTACACTGTGACGTGCATCCTCGACTCGATCTATCGGTCCGCCGCCCAGGGCGAAGCGGTCAAGGTCGCCTGAAGCAAACGGACGCGATCATGAATGCCCTGATCGGTGACATTGGGGGGACGAAAACGATTCTGGCCGTCTTCTCGTCGGAGAAGGGGCCGCACGAGCCGCTCGTCGAGCGGACGTATCACAGCGGGCAGTACGCGACGTTCGAAGCGATTGTCTCCGAATTCCTCGCCGCCGTGCAACTGCCCGTCGAACGCGGGTGCTTCGGCGTGGCCGGCCCGATCGTCAACGGCCGGGCGCAGATCACGAACCTGCCGTGGATCGTCGACTCCGAGCGGCTCGCGACCGAGTTCAAGCTGAGCAAGGTCGCGTTGCTGAACGACCTCGAGGCCGTGGCGCACGCTGTCGATATCTTGCGCCCGGAAGACATCCACACGCTGAGTGCCGGCACGCGGGTATCGGGCGGCAGCGTCGGCGTGATCGCCCCGGGCACTGGCCTGGGCGAGGGCTTCCTCACGAGCGTCGACGGCAAGTACACGGCTCATGCCTCTGAAGGCAGCCATGCTTCCTTCGGACCGGTCGGCGAGCTGCAGATCGGGCTGTTGCGCTACTTGAATCAGCAAGGCTACTCGCACGTCAGCTTCGAGCGCGTGTGCTCGGGTGGGTTGGGCATTCCGCTGCTATACGCCTACCTGAAGGCGATCCAGCACGCCGAAGAACCGGCGTGGTTGGCCGAACAGCTGGCGAACTGCGACGACCCGACGCCCGTGATCTTCAATGCCGCGCAGGATCCGGCGCGCCCATGCGCCCTGGCCGGCGCTGTGTTGGATCTGTTCGTCGAGATCCTGGGCGCTGAGGCCGGCAATCTGGCTCTCAAGGTGCTGGCGACGGGCGGCATCTACCTTGGTGGTGGCATCCCGCCGCGCATCCTGCCGTACCTGGAGAAGCCGGCGTTTCTCGAAGCGTTGCGCGCAAAGGGCCGCTTCCGCGAGTTGCTGACCCAGGTGCCCGTGCATGTCATCCTCAACTCAAAGGCCGGCCTGCTGGGCGCCGCGGCGTATGGCCTGAGCTGACAACCAACCTGTGCGCAGAGGAAAGCGGGATCCAGGGCCGATCCAATCGGCCCTGGATCCCGCTTTGTGTTGGTCTGGATCGCTGCGGCCCGCGCCACGTTAACCGCGTAACCGCGTGGCCAGGCCCGAGTACCGGCGTGCCTGCTCGGCGTTGTTCACCGCGATCGTGATCGCGCGGCGTGACCCGACCAGGACGCAGAGTTTGCGGGCGCGCGTGATGGCTGTGTACAGCAGGTTGCGTTGCAGCAGCAGATAGTGCTGCGTGACCAACGGGATGACGACGGCCGGATACTCGCTCCCCTGGCTCTTGTGGATCGAGACGGCATAGGCCGGCGCGAGTTGATCGGCGTCCGCGAACTCGTAGACGATGTCGCGTTCGCCGTCGAAACGCACCGTCAGGTTCTGGGCCTCGAGGTCGATGGCCATCAGCACCCCGAGGTCGCCGTTGTAGACGCCCTGGCGATGGTCGTTCTGGATCTGCATCAACCGGTCGCCGACCCTGAACGTCCGCCCGGCGACGAGCCGCTCGATCTTGTTCGACGCCGGTGGATTGAGAGTCGCCTGAAGCTTCTCGTTGAGCCGGATCACGCCGGCATCGCCGCGCCGCATCGGCGTCAACACCTGGACGTCGCGCAAGGGATCCAGCCCGAACTTGCGCGGGATGCGCTCCGACACCACTTCGACGACGCGATCAGCGGCCCGCTCGGAATTGTCCTCGACGAAGAGAAAGAAATCCTCTGACTCGCGCGGGAACAACGGCTCCTCGCCGTGATTGACGCGGTGCGCGTTGGCCACGATGTCCGACTGGGCAGCCTGACGGAACACCTGCGTCAATCGCGCGACGGGCATCGCACCGCTGCGCACCAGATCGCGCAGGACATCGCCGGGGCCGACCGACGGCAGTTGATCGATGTCTCCCACGAGCAACACATGCGCGGCGGGATCGATGGCCTTGAAGAGGTGGTTGGCCAGGACGAGGTCGAGCATCGACACCTCGTCGACGACGACCATATCAGCGGGCAACGGGTTGTTCTGGTTGTGGCTGAAGCTGCCCTCAACGGGATTGAACTCGAGCAGGCGGTGCAGGGTCTTGGCCGGCCGGCCGGTGGCCTCCTGCAGGCGCTTGGCCGCGCGACCCGTTGGCGAGCACAGCGCCACCGTGTGGCCGTGCTCCTCCGCGAGCGCCACGACGGCGCGCAGCGTGGTCGTCTTGCCGACGCCCGGGCCGCCGGTGAGCACGCTGGCCTTCGAGGTCAGCGCGAGGCGGACCGCGCGCGCCTGCTCCTCAGACAATCCGCGCGTCATCGGATCGCGAGCGAGCAGATGATCCCAGACGACATTGGCGAACGACGCGCTCATGCGCGACACAGGGCCGAATAGATCCTGCTTGCCGATCAAGGCGCGCAGCCGTGTGGCGACGCCGATCTCGGCCTGGGCCAGCGGCATCAGGTACACTGCCGGCGGTTCTCCGTGCACGAGCACCTCACGACGCACGCGGCCGAGGGCTTCGAGTTCGTCGAGCGCGGTCTTGAAGTCCTTGCCGGGCAGGGCGATCAACTCGCCGGTGCGCTCGAGGAGCTCGGGCTCGGGGAGGTACACGTGGCCGTCGTCGGTGGCCTCGTTCAGCGCGTACTCGAGCCCGGCCACCAGACGCGAGGGTGCGTCGGCGGGCAGGCCGATGGCGCGCGCGATGCGGTCGGCGGTCTTGAAGCCGATGCCTGAGACGTCGCGCGCCAGCCGGTACGGGTCGGTCGTGATGACCTCGAGGCTGGCGCCCTCATATTGCTTGTAGATCTTGACCGCCAGCCGAGTCGAGATGCCGTAGCCCTGCAGCACCGCCATCATCTCGTGGATGGCCTTCTGCTCGCTCCAGGCGGCACGGATCTGGGCGATGCGCTTGGCGCCGATGCCCGAGACCTCGCGCAGGCGCTCCGGCGTCGTGTCGATGACGGTCAGGGTTTGCTCGCCGAAAGCCTGGACGATGCGATCGGCCGTTCCCGGCCCGACACCCTTGATCAACCCGGAGCCCAGATAGCGCCGGATGCCGTCGACCGAGGCCGGCAGGGTCTGCTCGATGCGCTCGGCGCGAAACTGGCGGCCATAGCTGCGGTGGGCGGCCCAGTGACCGTGGGCCGTCAGGTGTTCGCCGGGCTGGATCTCGGGCAGGTTGCCGACGACGGTGACGAGCGCTTCGTCATCGCGGTGGTTGCGGTTGAAGCGCACGCCATCGGGCAGCAGACGCAGCACGGTATAGCCGTTCTCCGCATTGAAGAACGTGATGTGTTCGACGGTCCCGGTCAGGGCTTCCATGATCAGGGCCATGGTACATCAGCCTCGAAAAAGCCTACAAAACCATATCGTTTTCGCACAAATGTTCCAAATCGAGTTCCTGGTCCGAGGGGCACAACGGCGTTTGCCAGGGTTCGAGCCTTGCCTGGCTCACCCCGTCATCGGCTTTCGATCACGCTGCCTCAGAGGGTGTGGCCGCGGATTGCACGTATGTCGCGGATGACCGTCGCGGTCGGGATGTACGTGGGCTGGCCAAAACCCAATCTGGCTATCCGCGAAATCCACGGTCAGTCTCCCCGACCCATGGTCGTTCACGCATCGCCCGAAAGACAAGGCGTGGCGGCCCGATCGCGGGACAATGGTGAGAACGAGAGGAGATGGTCAATGTTTTCGGCCAGGCTTGCGGCGACAGCGGATTGGCCCTTCGAGAAAGTGGTGGCGATGTTGCGGGAGCGGGCAGCGGTGCACGGTCTGCTCGCCATCGGATCGACTGGCAGTGAAAAGCAAAACGACTCGAGCGACATCGATCTGGTCATCATCGTCGAGCCAGGTCGCGGCGTTCCGCGCCTGGCGTTGTCGGTCATCGACGGCGTTGTGGCGGATCTGCTCTTTGTGCAGGTCGATGCATTAAAGTGTTGGCCGGATCCTGTCGGCGTCCAGTCGTGGCCCGCGGAGACGCTCGGCCGTTGGCTGCGCTCGGGCCGCATCCTGTTCGATCGATCCGGCCTTCTCGCCGAAGCTCAGGATCGGGCGCTGCTTCGTAGTGAGCTGCCCGGCGTTGACGGTGCAGGGCGATACTCAACCTGGTTCAGCATCAACTACAACCTCATTCAGAATCGGCGAATGGCGAGCTCGGCTGATCCCGTCTACGCGATGGCGCTCGAGCTTCGATTGTTATACTGCCTCAATGATCTCTGGCACGCGTATTTTCTCCTTCGTGATCTCCCACAGCGCGGCGAAAAGGATCAGATCCGACATCTACAGGTTGCGGACCCGGACTACCTGCGTCTCTTTCAAAACGCTATGAGAACCGTCGATGCCCGGGAGCGTCTGACGATTTCGGAGGAACTCGCAAATCGGTGCCTCGAACCCGTCGGGGGCGTGTGGCCGCCGGGGTCAACCTGTGTGGTGCCATGGTCGGCCTCCGACGAAGGCATGGCCTCGGCCTGGGCCGGTTGGGAAGCGCTGTTCGGCGCCTTGTGACCGCGAGAGCGGCGTGCCGGGTGCGTCAACGCGTGTGAGCTGTCAGTCGTTTGCCGTGGCGATCGTCCTGAGTGGCATCGTGTCGCCGTGCTACACTCAGACCACCCGGACGGCTGGCGAGTTCTCCGTTGCTGTTGCACGTGCTCACGCTGGGCACCTCTTCCACCACGCCCCGGCATCAACCCGACGCAGCGACGCACGGTTGCTGCGCTTCCACCTCACGGACCACGGTATACGCATGCGTCGCGACTCGACAGTCTCGCCTGATATCCGCCCCACGGCGGGCGCCTCTCCCAGATCTCGCCTGTGGGTGACAGCCGCGCTCTTCTTTACTCAGTATGTGGCGTTCGGCCTGTACTTCACCTTTCTCAACGTCTATCTGAAGGCACAGGGACTGACCGGCGCTGAGATCGGGTTCAACGGCATGGTTGTGGGCATCCTCACCATGTTGGGCACCTTCGGGTGGTCGTATCTGGCTGATCGCACCGGACGGCCGCGCGTGATGCTCGCCCTGGGCGCGCTCGGCGCTTTGGTCGGCGCCCAATTCATCCCGCTTGTCGCAGTCAATGGGCTTCAACCCGCTTTCTGGTGGTACGTGGTGATCAATGCGTTCGTCGGCCTGATGAACGCATCCATCACGACCTTGATCGACAGCACAGCTGTAGCGATGCTCGGCGACCAGCGGCATCGGTACGGCGTGTATCGGTTAGGCGGGTCGTTCGGGTTCATCATCGGTGGCGTCGGCGCTGGCCTGCTGTACGACCGCGTCGGGTATGAGTGGATGTTCGCGGCATTCGCCGCGGTGATGCTGATCTTTGTGGGGTTCACCTTCCTGTTGCCGGCGCGCGTCACCCGCGCTGTCGGTTCTGGCAAGCAGCAAATCGGACAGATGATCCGCCGCCCGGAATGGCTGATCTTGATTGCGAGCCTCTTCGTGTTCTGGGCGGGCTATAGCGCGTCCTTCGCCTTCAACGGCGTCATCCTCAAGACGATGGGCGCGTCCGACTCATTGATCTCGTACGCCACAGTCATCGGCACCGTGATCGAACTCCCGTTCATGGCCTTCAGCGGGCGATTGATCAAACGCTTTGGGCCGTCGCGCCTGCTGGCGGTCGGGCTCCTGATCCAGGCTGTGCGCTTTGCCTTGCTCTCTCAGATGCGGATCCCTGAGTGGGCCATCGCGATCAATATGCTCAACGGTCCCGGGTACGTCTTCACCTGGAACAGCGCCATCTACCTTGTCGCGCGGCTGGCTCCGCCGGGTCTTGGCGCTACCTCTCAGGGGTTCATGACCTCGTCGCTCAACCTGGCCAACATCCTTAGTTCGGCTGCGAGCGGCGTGATCTATGACCGGTTCGGGTTCAGTACGCTGTACCTGCTGTTCGCCGTCGCCTCCACGATGGCGCTGGCCATGTTCGGAGCCGGCCGGCTGTTGAGCCGATCTCCTCAAACGGCAGCGACGGAGTGAGTTGAGGTTCGGCGAAAACAGAGAGGCCCGACGCAACAGCGTCGGGCCTCTCTCCGTTTGGTGCAGTGGCTGTGTCAGCGCACGGGCACAGGCCGCTGCGCGCGCACCGGGATGGTCTCGATGGCATTTGCGTTTTTGGTCGACAACTTGAACTGGTCGACGACGCGCTGGAGATCCTGAGCCATCGATGCCAGCGATTGCGCCGCGCTGGAGACCTCTTCAACCTGGGCGCTCATTTCCTCCGAGCTGGCCGAGACCTCCTCGACGGCTGCCGCGTTTTCCTCGGAGACGCTGGCGACGTTTTCGATCGACCCGACGATTTCGCCGGCGCCGGCGGCCATCTCTTCGGTGACCGCCGTGTTCTCTTCAACCACCGCTCTGACGGTCTCGGTGGCCTCAAGCAGTTGATTGGAGAAACCGCTCATCTTGCCTGTGGCTTCGAGCGCGGCGGCGGCCTGCTGATGGACGGTCTGCGACGCGCGCGTGATCTTCGCCAGGGCGTCGCCCGCCTGCTGGCTGGTCGATGCGCCGCGTTCGATCTCCTGCCCGCCCTCGTCCATGGCCCGCACGGCCTCCGCCACGGTGCTCTGCATGCTCGTGATCAGGCTGCCGATCTCCTTCGTGGCCGACGATGCTCGTTCGGCCAGTTTGCGCACTTCGTCAGCGACGACGGCGAAGCCCTTGCCGTGCTCGCCGGCGCGCGCCGCTTCGATCGCGGCATTGAGCGCCAGCAGGTTCGTCTGCGAGGCGATGTCGTCGATGGCCTCAACGATCGTGCCGATCTGGTCGGAGCGTTGGCCCATCTCACGCACCTTCGTCGCCGACAACCCGACCTTCGTCCGGATGGCCTCCATGCTGCGGATGGTGTTGGCCACCGTCTCAGCGCCATTGCGCGCGGCCTCTGTCGCATCCGCCGAGTTTCGGCTGACGGTGTCGGCGTTGCCCGACACCTGTTTGATCGCATTGCGCAGTTGCTCCACAGCCGACGCCACTTCTGCGACGGCGGAAGCCTGCTCTTGAGCACCGCGCGCGACGCCGTCAATGGCGCGCTTCATCTGTTCCATGCCACTGGCCGTCTGCGTGATGCTGGCCGTCTGCTGAGTCGTGCCGCGCGCGACCTGCTGGACTGTGGCCGCGATCTGGCTCGTCGCCTGGCCAGCCTGAGCGGCCGACGAGGACAGCTGCGTCGAGGCCGCGCTGACATGGCCGGCGTTTTCGGAGACCTGGCCGATCAGGCCCTGCAGGTTCGCCAGCATGTGCGCGAAAGCATTGCCCAACAGATCCTTCTCGCTCTTCGGCGAGACGGTTTCGGTCAGATCCCCATCGGCGATCTTCTCACCGACGTCAGCCATCGACTGCAAATAGACAATCATCTGACCGAACGACAGCGACATCTCGCCGATTTCGTCGCGCGAGGTCACGTCGATCACCTGGTCGAGATCGCCCTCGGCGATCCCCTTGGCCGCGCGGTTGACCACCGCCAGCGGGCCGACGATGATGCGCGTGATAAGGAACCCGAGGATGCCGGCCAGCAGGACGGCCACGATCGTCGATGCGACCATGATCAGAGTCGCCTGGTCGAACGCGGCCCTGCCTTGTTCGTGCGAGGCCTCCGCCAGATCGACGTTGAGAGCCAGCAAGACGTCCACGGCTTCACCGACGGCTTTGCGGGCATTTGATGCAGGGCTGCCATCGCGAAGATTGTCTATGGCGGCGTCGATCTTTCCGGCGTCGGTGTCGGCGAGCATGCCGTCGACAAAGGCAAGGTAGGTCGCCAGATCCTGATCGAGCGTGTCGAGCGCCGCCTGTTCCTCGTCCGTCAACGGCAGATCGTGGAATTCGGCGAGCCGGGTGTGGAGCGTCTCGATGTCGGTCTTGATGCTTTCGAGGGTCGTCTGGCGTTCGTCTTCCAGCAGGATGTACTTGTACACGTCGCCGCGCAACTTGAACATCGTCGTGTCGACCTCGCCGAGGTTCTCGAGGGGCACCACCCGATACTGGTAGAGTTCCGCCAGTTGGGCATCGAGCGTCCGCAAATTGACGTAGCCGACGATGGCGATGGCGATCGTGAAGAGCACCACGATCGAAAAGCCCAGAGTCAGTTTCAGACTGACCTTCATGTTCTTGAGCGGGTTCATGTCTATTTTTCCCCCGGTTCCGCGCCCGGGCGGCCAGACATTGGCCGTGACGCGGGCCCGATCCGCCTCCACCTTATTCCTTCCATAAGCGAGTTTCAGTAAACCGGCGGTGAAGTCTACGCAGGTTTCGACACCTTTTCACGCAATTAAGGGGATTTTTGGGCGCGTCGCCGGCTCGCGCGACAACGTACAATCAGGGTCGGTTGAGTATGAAACGCTGACCTCAAGCCAAAGAAAGCTGACGGATCGGGTGTGGAGTCGGATGGCGTCACGCCTTTGGCTAGGGTGGGAATGGCGCCGCTATTCGCCGGAAGGAGACATCCGCGTGACCGCCATATTGGTGATGGGTGTTGCCGGATCGGGAAAGAGCACGGTCGGCCAGCGATTGAGCGAGGCGCTTAGGTGGCCGTTCATCGACGGCGACGATCATCATCCGCCGGCGAACGTGGCCAAGATGTCGGCCGGCATCCCGCTCGAAGACGAGGATCGCTGGCCCTGGTTACGGCGCCTGCATGAGTTGATGGCTGAGGCCGACCGCGACGGCCGATCCGTCGTCATCGCCAGTTCGGCCTTGAAGCAGCGCTACCGCGACGTGCTGGCCGGCGATCTGGTCGACGTGCGCGTGGTGTACCTGCGCGGCGACTTCGATCTCCTGATGGAACGACTCTCCATGCGACGCGGCCACTTCATGAAGCCCCAGATGCTTCACTCGCAGATGGCCGCGCTCGAGGAGCCCGACGACGCGCTCGTTCTCGACGTCGCGCGCCCCGTCGATGAACTCGTGGCGGAGGTCGCGCGCTGGGTGAGCGGGGAGGGCGCTGCGTGAGTGACACGCAGGCCGATCCGGTGCTCGCGGCCCTGGTCAGGTGGGCTGAGAGCCACCCCGACGTGAGCGCCGTCTGGGTGACGAGCACGCGCGCGAAAACCGGCGCCGCCGATCCACTCTCAGACTATGACATCGTGCTGGTCGTTGACGACATCCATCCCTACGCGGCCGATCGCGCCTGGTTGGGCGCCTTTGGCGACGTGCTGGTGCTCTACCAGGACCCGCTGCAGGAGCCGCATGGAGCTGGCTTCAAAACGTTCGGGATCGTGACCCAGTACGTCGACGGGCTGCACATCGATTTCACGCTCTGGCCGACGGCGTTGCTGCGCCACGCGGGCGACGCGGGACGGCTTCTCGGCGATCTCGACGACGGTTATCGCGTATTGTTCGACAGAGATGGCCTGGCTGCTCGCCTGCCGCCGCCCACCTATCACGTCTATGTGCCTGAGCGGCCGAGCGCTGAAGCGTTCGCAAAGTGGGTCGAAGAGTTCTACAGCGATGTGCCATTCGTGGCCAAGCAACTGTGGAGAGGTGAGTTGTTGCCGGCGCGCTGGTGTCTTGACGCCGACATGAAACACGTCTATCTGCGTCAGATGCTCGAATGGCACGCTGCTTCAGAGTCGGGTTGGGCCAGGCCAGTGGGTTGGCTCGGCAAGGGCCTCAAGAAACGCCTGGCGCCCGAGCTCTGGGCGGCTCTTGAGGCGACCTACGGCGATGCGCGTGTATCTTCGAACTGGCAGGCCCTGTTCGACACGCTGGATCTGTTTCGCGCTGCCGGGCTCCAGGTGGCTGAGCGGCTCGGCTACCCGTACCCGCTCAGCCTTCACCAACGCGTGACAGCGCTCGCGCAAGAGATCCAGTCGCGTGACGGCGCCGCTCACGACTGAGTGCCTTCTCAAACCCCGATCCCTAGGCCGGCCGCCCCGTGAATCGAAGTTCGCGCGCAGCGTAGAACGGGCTGTTCGGATCGAGCACGCTGTGGGCAAGTTCCAGGCTCACGCCCTCGGGGCCGAATAGACAGGTCATCGCTGAACGATGCGGGGCCTCCAGATATTGCCACGTCAACGTCAGGGTGTCGGCGGCCGTCCACGCTGCTGAAGCAGCCAGCGGGATCGGCTTGGCATAGGTGCCGAAATGACCGAGCTGCATCATCGTAGGCAGTAAGAGCGGCATCCGGCTTTCGTTCTGGATCCACTCACCGAGGCCGCAGTGAACGGCGTGCTCCTCGAATTCATCCTGTACGCGCAAGCAGTAGCTGTCGCCGTCAGCTTCGAGCCGAATCGAGCGCAGGCCCGTCATGTTCGGCTCCAGCACAAATGTCTGGCTCAACCGGGATGGCCGGATCGCGGGCACCGCCTGTGGCGCGTGTGTCTCAAGGTGCAGGGCAACCAGGGTTTCCGCGAGCGCCGTTGCTGCCGCGCCCTGTGACAGCCTATCGTCGTCTGTGAGAGCCGGCAGTATGTGGGCCCAGACCCGGTCGAGGACGATCTGCATGTCGGGCGACTCGCTCGTGATCGCAAGGACCGCGTCCTTGTCGGGCATCACGATGCAGTACTGGCCGAAAGCACCGTCGCCGCGATAAGCGTTGTGACGGCAGCGCCAGAACTGATAGCCATACCCCTGTTGCCAGTCGATGGGTTCGTTCTGTCGATCGACGCCGTTGTTTGGCACCTGCGCCGAAGTGGCGGCATCGATCCACGAGGCTGGCACGAGTTGCTTGCCGTTCCATAGGCCGCGTTGCAGACAGAACTGGCCGAACCGCGCGATGGCTTCGGTCGTGATGCTCAGCCCCCAGCCGCCGACATGGATGCCGCGCGGGCAGGCGTCCCAGGTCGCGTCGACGATGCCGAGCGGTGCCATCAGGCGCTCGGATAGATAGTCGAGCAACGTCCGACCGGTGCGACCCTGGACGATCGCGGACAGCAGATACGTGGCGCCGCTGTTGTAGACGAAGTGTGTGCCGGGTGCGTGGTCGACGGGCAGCGCCAGGATGGCCTGGACCCAGTTGACGAGGCCAGGCGTAAACAGAGCCGGGGTGGTGTCGGTGGCATGGCCGGTCGTCATCGTCAGCAGATCGCAGACGCGCATCGCGGCCAGGTTGTCGCTGATCGTCGCCGGGAGGTCATCCGGGAAGAACGACACGACCCGATCGTCGATGCCCAGCAGACCGTCGCTGATCGCCAACCCCACGGCTGTCGCCGTGAAGCTCTTGCTGAGCGAATAGAGATAGCGTTTGTGGTCGGGTCTGAAGGGCTTCCACCAGCCCTCTGCGACGACCTTGCCGTGGCGCAGGAGCATCAGGCTGTGCAGACGCACGGGATCGTGCGCCACGGCCTCCACAAATGCCTGGATGCCTTCCGAACGGACACCGCAGGCCTCAGGCCTGACACGCTCGAGCGGGGTGGTTGCCTCAATCATTTGGCCTCCTGGTGGCGCGGCCGGGCGCTGGCCCGGCAACTCATTCATTGTAGGCCAGTGCGACAGAGATGTCGGTTAGTAACCGCCTGGGGCGCGCACGAGCCGCGGGCTGCGTCAGCATTGGTGTTGTCAGATCGTTTCCCTAGTGGCCGGACCTGGCCGCGGGTCATGGGGACTCTCACGGATGGCGCTGAGCGAATTCGAGACGATTCCGCGCGGTCCGTCACCAACCGCGACATCCACGACCAAGACCCGGCCGGTTCTCGAGGGCGTCAGACTGCTCCGGCCTGTACACCTGGAAGCTGAGGGGGTTGACGTTTCGGGGTACCTAAAGTAGACTCCCTGAAATTAGGTTAGCCTAAATTCATTGTGTGCAATCTGGCCGGACCGTCAGGTCGCACCGCCTCAGAGAAAGAAATGACATGGACCTCAATCTGCTCTTCCGCTGGACGTTTGGCCTGGTCATGGTTACCAGCATCCTCATCTCCAGCTACTTCCGCCATCGCGCCCGACAAATCAGCGGCACCATCCCGCGTACGGCCGAAGGACCCCTCGCCGTGGCGTTGCGATTGCTCATGACCTTGCCAGCCGTAGCCATCATCGGCCTGTATCTGTTCGCGCCGGATTGGCTGAACTGGGCGCAGATCGAGCTGCCGGTTTCGGTTCGACTATCAGCCGCATTCATCCTGGCGGTCCTGCCGCTTGGGGTGCTGTGGGTCTTCACCTCCATCGGCAGCAACATCTCCGAAACGGTGTTGACGAAGGCCAATCACCAGCTTGTCATGCACGGCCCATACCGCTGGGTGCGACATCCGCTCTACGCCGTGGCTCTGCTTGCGCTCCTGGCGTTGGGGCTCATGGCTGCCAACGCTCTCCTGCTGCTGATCTGGGCCAGCGGCGCGGCTGTCTTCCGCCTGATCGTCATCCCGCGCGAGGAGGCGCATCTCGTCGCGCGCTTCGGCGGCGCCTACGAGCGATATCGCGCCCGCACTGGCGCGCTCTTGCCAGGGCCGGGTGTAGCGTCGGCGTCCTAGAATTGCGATTTGCTGCGCTCACCCTCGGTTCGGGTCTTCCCAGAGTATCGGGACGCGTTTCTCTGCCATCCGGAACGGGACGAGCCTGAAACCTCGGGTGGCGTGGGACGCACTCACTGTAGCGCTGACCTTCTTCGGCTCGTTCGCTGTGCCGCGCTTTCACGGCTCGCCGATCAGCATAAGGCGGTCGAGCGCGACATGAATGGACCCGTTGAGTGGGTCGTCGATGAAGCCCAAGGCAGGGCCAGAGTCGGCGTCAACCGCGACGTGGCCGACACAGGGCCTGAGGGGCCGGTAGGCGTACAGTCGTGGATCTCTGGGCGCAAGGCAAGGCGTTGCGCGCCGCGTGTGAGGCGACCATCGAGTTGTGGCGAACGCCTTGAGCCGCCTCAACCTAACAGCGTTCAGACCTCTTGATCGTCCGGCGCCTCGAGCATCACAAGCTCGTCGCAGGGCGTGAAGCCGAGCCGGGCGGCGAGATGCCACGAAGCCGGGTTGTTCTCGAGCGCCTGCCAGACCGGGCGCTTGCCCAACGCCGTCATGTGGCGGACCATCAGAGCAGCGCTGCGCGCGGCGTGTCCCTGACGTCGAAATAACTCGAGCGTGTCGATGGAGACGTCCCACAGGGTCTCGGTCTGACTGCCCGCATAACAGAACGACACGGGCTGGCCGGCGACGCGCGAGACCGCGATCGGCGAGTTGGCGCCGCCCACCTCCAACTCAGCCATTAACTCGTCGGGCAGGGCGCAGGAACGCAATTCGTCCAACGTGGCCCAGCCTGTCTCTCCGAGCGGCAGTCGCTCCAGCACCGTAGGATCTGTCAGCGTGTGGACGATCAGCCGCGAGGCCGACCAGGTCGGCAAAGCCGCGGTCAGTCGGGCGGTCAACGCGATCGGCGCCACGACGTCCGCTCGATCGCGCAAAGTCGTCGCGACGACGCCGTCGAACTCTGTCGCAACGACTTCGCCGACGATGAAGAGGGTGCTCGACTCGGTATCTCTCAACACAAATGACAACTCGTCGGCGTTGCCTAACTGTCTGAGGCCGGATATCTCACCCAGCCCGGCGAGGAGCAGATCGCGCACCTCGATCCAGCGCGGGATGTCAGGGAGCCGTTGAGCCAGTTCAGGGTGTCGCATCGGGTCGATCCCTCAAGGCAGGGGCGTGAAAGCCAGGATCTCGATGCGGTCGATGCGACCGCGTGCTCGCCGACAATTGATCGAGCTTTCGTCAGTGCTCAGCACACTTTCGAGAAGGTTACGCTGCAGGGTCGTCGAGATCGTTCGCGGGTAACCATATTCGGGATCATACGTGGCTTTGACGACATAGGCGCCTTCACACGAGCAGCCATTTGGTCCGCAGATCCGATCGTCGACGTACTGGCTGAACACCTCGAAGATGCTCTCGATCGTCAGAGTGTTCGTGGTCGCGGCGCTGAGGCACGTCATGCCATGTACGCGGATGACCGTGCGCGTTTTCACTTCGATGTCGTAATGGCACTGCGCGAAGCCTGTGGAGTAATTGGCTTCCATGCGGTAATGAAGAACCCGCCCGCTTTGCCACTGATCCCGGGCGTCTCGAAAGGCATACTCCGGGGACGATCGCCATGTGCTCCAGCCGAACCAGCCGACCACCGCCGGCACGGCGATGACGACGATGGCGGCAAGGCCAAATAGCCAACGAGGGAACCGATGGACCATACGGATCTCCTGGCGAGTGCGGTGGGCGCAGCCTACAGCGCAATGCTTAGCCCAGCATGAGCCGATGGGCAGACCGCAGATCGCAGACGGCGGACCGCTGATGGCTGATTGCTGATGGCTGATAGCTGACTGCTGATAGCGGGCAACAGCCCCGTCATGCTAGACTCCTCTTTCGGTTGCCCGACACACAGCGGGCTGCGTTGACCCCATTTCGCCACGCCGTCATTGGACGGAGGACTTTCATGTCGCTAGAGCACTTTCGCCTGCATTTCGAGCCTGTGGCCGACCCGGCCGCGGTTGTGCATGCACCCCATGTTCGCTTCACGGTGTTGACCTCGCGCCTGATCCGGCTCGAGCACAGCCCGACGGAGACGTTTGAGGATCGCGCCAGCCAGGCCTTCTGGTTTCGTCGCCAGCCGGTGCCGGCGTTCGAGGCCCGCCGAACGGGCGACGACCTCGAGATCGAGACCGAGCACCTGTTGTTGCGCTACACGTCGACGCCGCGCGGCTTCACACCCGTGACCCTGTCGATCCTGGTCAAAGCCACCGGAGCGACCTGGGTTTACGGCGACCACTTCTTCAAGGCTGGCAATCTGATGGGCACCGCGCGTACGCTCGACGAAGCCAACGGCGCGATCCGGCTCGACCCGGGGCTCATGGCTCGCAATGGCTGGTCTCTGGTCGACGACTCGCGTTCGCTGGTCTTCGGCGCCGACGGCTGGGTCAACACGCGCTCGGGCGCGGCCGACAACCTCGACCTGTACTTCTTCGGCTACGGCCGCGACTACGTGAGTTGTCTGACGGACTTTCAGAGACTGAGTGGCCCGACGCCCCTGATCCCACGTTGGGCGCTTGGGAATTGGTGGAGCCGCTTCTGGGCCTACTCGGCCGATGAACTGAAAGCGTTGATGAGTGATTTTGAGGCGCACGACGTGCCGCTCTCAGTCTGTATCGTCGATATGGACTGGCATATCACGCGCACCGGAAACGCCTCGAGCGGATGGACCGGATACACCTGGAACCGCGAGCTCTTCCCGGATCCCGAGGCCTTCCTGGGCTGGCTGCATGCCAAAGGGCTCAAGACGGCGTTCAACCTCCACCCGGCCGACGGGATCTTCCCACACGAAGAGGGCTACACCGCGATGGCGGAGGCGGTCGGCATCGACCCGGCCACGCAGGAGCCCGTGCCCTTTGACATCGCCGATCGCACCTTCACCGAGGCGTACTTCAGGGTGCTGCACCATCCGATGGAAGCCATGGGCGTGGACTTCTGGTGGATGGACTGGCAGCAGGGCACTCAGAGCCGGCTCCAGGGCCTCGACCCGTTGACCTGGCTCAACCACCTGCACTCGCTCGACCTGACGCGCGACGGCAAGCGACGGCCGTTCCTCTTCTCGCGGTGGGGCGGGCTGGGCAGCCATCGCAATCCGATCGGCTTCTCGGGCGACAGTGTGGTCAGCTGGGAGTCGCTGGCCTTCCAGCCGACGTTTACGGCCACAGCGGCCAACGTCGCGTACGGCTGGTGGAGCCACGACATCGGCGGGCACATGTGGGGCATCGAGGACGGGGAACTCTATCTGCGCTGGGTCCAATACGCAGTCTTCAGCCCGATCCTGCGTCTGCACAGCACCAAAGACCTGTACTCGGAGCGGCGGCCCTGGGGCTGGGATCCGACGATCACCGAACATGCCCGGGCTGCCATGCAGCTTCGGCATGCCTTCATTCCTTACCTGTACTCGATGGCCTGGCGGAACACCGAGACCGGCCTGCCGCTCATCACGCCCCTGTACTACAGCCACCCCGAGGCCGCCGACGCCTACGAGACACCGTCGGCGTACTGGTTCGGCAGCGAGTTGATCGCCGCGCCCTTCACGTCGCCGCTGATCGAGGACCTGCGCCTGAGTCGACAGCGCCTCTGGCTGCCCGAGGGCGAGTGGTTCGACTTCTTCAGCGGCCGACGTTACGGCGGCGGCTGGCAGATCGTCTACGGCGGGCTGGCCGACACGCCCGTGTTCGCCAAAGCCGGCGCCATCGTGCCGCTGGCCCCAAGAGTCGGGTGGGGCGGCGTCGGCAATCCCAAGGCTCTCTCGATCAATATCTTCGCGGGAGCGAGCAACACTTTCACGCTCTACGAAGACGATGGCGAGAGCCTGGCCTACCGCCAGGGCGTTTCGGCGCGCACCGTGTTCGACTGGGCCTGGTCGACTTCGGCCGCGACGCTCACGATCTTGCCCATTGACGGCGATGCCTCGGTTGTTCCGGCAAGTCGAACTTATGAACTCGTCTTCCATGGCGTAAGTGCGGCAGCGGTCACCGTCGATGGCCGACCGGTCAACGCAGACGCCTGGCGCTATGATCCGCAGGCCGAAACACTCACGCTCCTGGTGAGCGACGTGGCGGCGCGAGGAGCACGCGTCGAGTTTGCTGCCGCAGAGGGCGCGCTCGAGGCGTCGCGCGATCGTCGCGCCGACGCCGTTCGTGCGCTGCTCAAGGCGGTCAGGCTCGACAGTCGCGTGAAGGGCCAGATCGATAATGAGTTGCCGCAACTGCTGGCGGGAACGGCCAGCCTGGCGCGCTATCCACTGTCGGATGCGCAGGCGGCTGCGCTGGCTCAGGCGCTCAAGATGCCCTGACCACGGAACATTCGCGTCCGGCACCGCCGATCACCGACGGTGCCGGACGATCGAGGTGGAGACATGTGCCGAAGCATCAAGACCCTTTACAACTTCGAGCCCCCCGTGACCGAAGACGAGGTGAAGGCCGCGGCGCTGCAGTACGTCCGCAAACTCAGCGGGTTTGCGAAGCCGTCGCAGGCCAATGAAGCCGTGTTTGCGGCAGCCGTCGAGGAAGTGGCGGCTGCGTCGCGTCGGCTGCTCGAGGGCCTGAAGACGTCGGCGCCGCCGCGCGATCGCGAGGTCGAGGCAGCTCGCGCTCGGGCCCGAGCGGCGCGGCGCTACGGCCCGACGGGAGAGGGCGCGGCGCCGGCCTGATCGCCGGCGTGAGTTCGTCTCCCCCCCCGTTCCGCTGCTTCTGCCAGATAACTCGGACACGTTGTCGGCCTGGCACCGACAGCTCGCCCGGCCCGCTCCGAAAGGGCGCGTCGTGGTCGACCGATACCACCCCTGAGGCCGACCCGGTACTGTCAGGGGTATGTTGGATGTCTCTTCTTTTCCCGCTTACATTCGTTCGCTGAACCTCACAGAACCGGTGACCACGAGGCCCAAGCCCGTGATCTCGGGCCCGCCAACCTCTCTTGTCGACCTCGTGCTGTGGCTGGGGCTTGGCCCCTGGATCTTCGACACCCCGAAAAACCGGGCGCTGATCGCGAGCATGGGCCTCGACGAGACCACGCTGCCCATCGTGACGAAGCGGCTGCGCAATCGAAGCCAGTGGTTCGACGTCTGGCAAGGCCTGGCACGCGACAAAGTCGAGGAGGCTGAGCGTTGTGCCGCCCGTGATGAGCGCGAGGCCGCTCGCACCGCCATTCGCGCGGCCCTGCTCATGCTCTCCATCGGCATGAGCGGCGACGGCCTGTACTTCTACGGGACGATGGAGACGCGCCAGACCACCTATGCGCTCCGGCGCCGCCTGCATGCGCTCGATTGCCGATTGAGCGAGGCCCACACCGAGCGCATGTACCTTCGATCGACGCAGGGCCACACCTGGGGCGTCCTGCACTTCCCGCCCGGCCACGAGCCCGGCTCGGCGAAAGTGCCGGCGCTTGTCTGCCTGCATCCGCTCGCCAGCGATAAGGAAACGTTCGATTACGCGTTGCGCCACTACCGTGAAGCCGGCTACGCCACGCTCTGCGTGGACTTGCCCGCTCATGGCGAGCTGCAGCAGGGTCCGCGACTGCGGGCCGACTCGGAATGGGTGGGGCTTCTGGCGCTCGAGGCGCTCGCCGATCACGTCGACATCGCCGTGGATCGGATCGGCGTGCTCGGCGGAAGCCTGGGCGCGTTCTACGCGCTTCGAGTCGCCGCGCTCTCGCCCCTGGTGAAAGCCTGCCTCGCCTTCGCGACGCCGTTCGACCTCGGCGCGCTGGGCCCGGCCATGGTGCCGGGCATCGTCCACAACTTTTCGACCATCACCGGCGCCGCCACCCCGAACGACCTCGTGCGCCTGGGCCATGACTTTCACCTTCGGGACGTGACGCCCGACATTCATTGCCCGGTGGCCCTTGTGCACGGCACGCGCGACAGCGTCTGCGACTTCACATCGACCTATGCGATCGCCATGCGTCTGAACTCGCCCGTCTCCGTCATTCCGATCGCGGGCGCTGACCACGAAGTGTCGTATCCGGATCTGGAGCAGGTGAGTGAGCCAGCCATCGCCTGGCTGCGCGAAAACCTGTAAGCGTTTGTGCGCCGTCGCAACGACGGCGGGAGGTGTGAGCATGTTGACCCAATCGTCGCGCCACAGCTGGTGGATCCTGATCGTCAGAGGCATCGCCGCGATCCTGTTCGGCGTCGTGGCCTTCATCTGGCCCGGGCTGACGGGCCTCGTGCTCGTGATGGCATTCGGCGCATTCGCCCTGATCGATGGCGTGTTCGCCGTGGTGACGGGCATCAGCCGACTCGGACATTCGAGCCGCGGGTGGGCCTTCCTCGTCGAGGGCCTGCTCGGCGTCGGAGTAGGTGTCGCCGCGTTGTTGCTACCGAGCCTCGTCGCTGTGGCGTTGATTTATCTCATCGCGGCCTGGGCCGTGATCACGGGCATCTTCGAGATCGTATCGGCCGTGCAGTTGCGCAAGGAGATCACGAACGAATGGGCGCTGGGCATCGGCGGCCTGCTCTCGATCCTCTTTGGCGTGCTCGTGATGTTCCAACCGGCGACAGGTGGCCTGGCCCTGGTCTGGATTCTGGGCGGCTATGCCATTGCGTTCGGCATTCTGCTCATCGTCGCCGGCATTCGTCTCCGAGGTGTGCGCAACATCGGCACCGCCGACACCCGGCCGGCCCGGCCGGTGAGCGGGTCGGTGTTGCGATCCTAAGGCTGCCTCGTTGGCAGTCGTCACGAAGGTTGAAACAGGAGGACCTATGAGCATTCAAACGGACCCGGTTGATCGCCGTGAAGAAGTCGTCGAGCGTCACGAGCCCGGCTATGTCGAGCGTGAGGCTGTGGTGTCAGACGTCGTAGCGCAGCAGCGTTCGGCGCTGGCGCGGGTGAGTCAGCTGGTGTGGCTCATGGCCGGCCTTCTCGAAGCGATGCTGGCGTTGCGCTTTCTGCTCAAGTTGTTGGGCGCCAGCGAGTCAGCGGCCATCCCCACCTGGATCTACCGTCTGACTGACCTGTTCCTGTTTCCGTTCCAGGGGCTGTTCGCAAACCCGACGGTTGGCGCAACAGTGTTCGAGATCACGACCGCGATCGCCATGCTGGTCTACGCCGTGGCGGCCTGGGCATTTGTCACACTGCTGAATGTGTTGTTCGCCCGGAGTTACACGACGACGAGCAGCACGCATCGCCACATCAGTACGGATAGCCAGTAACGCTCTGCCCCCACGCCGACACCGGCGTCAGAGGGGCAAGCCGGCGTGGTAGACAACCGAACAGGGGGTGTCGCTAACGCCCGGCGGTGACCACCCCAAAGCGAAAAGTTCGCGAAAAAGATGC
>CAYZRP010000014.1:52448-79604 GCA_964480865.1 uncultured Anaerolineales bacterium
ATCGACATCCGAAGAGCGGATGTCGATCACGCCGGTCTGTCACGTCCAAATCGAGAATCGTTCGCTACAAGTCTGCGAAGGTCTTCACACATGAACAACACACCCGGAATGTTGCCGGATGAAACCGTCGTTCAGACGGAGCCCGTTCCACCCGCGATCACCTCAACCGATGGCAATGCACTCATTCATGCCCAGCAACTGACCAAGCGCTTTGGCGAACAGACGGCAGTGCTTGACGTCAACCTGGATGTACCAGGCGGCGTGATCTTCGGCTTCATCGGCCCGAGCGGCAGCGGCAAGACGACGACCGTCCGTCTCTTCACGGGCATCGCCGAGCCGACGAGCGGTGAACTGACCGTTCTCGGTGTGCGCCCTGATCGATTCCCTTCGTCACTGCGTGAACGGATCGGCTACATGCCACAGCTCTTCGTCCTGTATCCGGACCTGAGCGTCTGGGAGAACATGAGCTTCGTGGCGTCGCTGTATGGCCTGGGTTTCGGCCGAGCCAAACGGATGCGTGAGCTCCTCGACTTCGTCGAGTTGACCGAGCACCGCCACAAGCTGGCCCGGCAACTGTCGGGCGGTATGCAACGGCGGCTGAGCCTGGCGGCCACGCTGATCCACGATCCGGAAGTCCTGTTCCTCGACGAGCCCACGGCCGGCATCGACCCCGTGCTGCGCGCCAAGTTCTGGGATTACTTTCGCGAGCTTCGATCGCGTGGCCGGACGCTCTTCGTGACGACTCAGTACGTGGGGGAAGCGGCCTATTGCGATCAAGTTGGCGTGATGCGCGACGGCCAGTTGATCGCCGTCGAGACACCGACCGGCCTGCGGCATCGCGCTCTGGGCGGCGAGCTTGTTGATGTGCGATTGCGCCATCACCTCAGTGGCGATCAGGAACTGCGTCTGCGCGCGCTGCCTTTTGTCGGTGCAGACCTGCGTGTCCTCGGCAATCAGCACCTGCGCGTGGTCGTCGATCAGGCGGCCTCGGCGATCCCACAGCTGTTGCGCTGGTTCGAGGAGAACCAGATCGAGGTCGAGGCGATCGAAGAGTACCAGCCGCCTTTCGACGACGTCTTCGTGGAATTGATCCGCCGGGAGACTGTCCATGCGTGAGTTGCTCCGCTTTCCTGTGCGTGTGTCGGCCTTTCTGGGCAAAGAGGTCTTCGAGGTTCTGCGCCAACCGCGCCTTGTCGTGACCCTGATCCTCGGGCCCTTTCTGATCCTGCTACTCGTCGGTGTGGGCTATCGCAACGAACCGCGCGTGTTGCGGACGCTGTTCGTAGCGCACGACGACGAGACCGCTGGGCTCGTCGAAACATATGCGTCGAACCTCAGCCCCAGTCTCGTGTACTCGGGCGTGGTGCGAGACGATGAGGAAGGCAAACAGCATCTGCGCCGCGGCGAAGTCGACCTGCTGGTCATCGCCCCGGGCAGCCCCGAGTCGGCGCTCGAGAGCAACGAGCAGGCGACCTTCCAGGTTTATCACAACGAGATCGATCCGCTACAGGCCAGCTACGTCGAATTCGTCGGTCAGTTTTTCGTGGAGGAGTTCAATCGTCGCGTCCTGCGCAACCTGACACAGGAAGGGCAGGTGGAGGCAGCCGGCGCCAAAGAGGATCTGGCGAAGGTTCGACAGTCGGGCGACTTGCTGCTGGCGGCGTTGGAGAGCGGCAACGAAGCAGAGGCCCGCACGCAGCGTGCGGCCTATAGCAATGATCTGGACCAACTCGATTTGGCCGTCGGCGCCAGCGCGGCCGTCCTCGCTGGCCTGGCCGGCGCCCAGGGCAGTGAGCCCGACGCCGAGACCCAGGCCATCCTCGACAAACTGAGCGATGTCCGAGAGCGTTCGGCCGCGCTTGGCGACGTCACAACCGGGTGCGCCAGTTGCGCCCAACAGGCCCAGCAGGTGCGCGAGATACAGGAGCGCCTCGACGAGCTCGAGACCACGCTCACGAAATTCGAGAACGTGTCGCCCGAGGTCGTCGTGAGCCCATTCCGCAGCGAGGCTCACAGCATCTTGCCGGTGCAGCCACGCATGATCGACTTTTTCGCGCCGACGGTGCTCGCGCTTCTGCTTCAGCACCTGTCGGTTACTTTCGCAGCCCTGTCGATCGTGCGCGAACGACGGCTTGGCACGACCGAGTTGTTCCGCGTATCGCCGCTATTGGCTGTCGAAGCCCTTGTCGGTAAGTACCTCAGCAACCTGATGTTCGGGGGAACGCTGGCCGCCGTGTTGACGGCGTTGCTCGTGTATGGGCTCGGCGTGCCGATGTTGGGGCGCTGGGGTGACTATGTGCTGATCATGGCTTCCCTGCTGTTTACGTCGCTCGGCATGGGCTTCGTGATCTCGTTGTCATCGCAGACTGAAAGCCAGGCTGTGCAGTATTCGATGCTGGTGCTGCTGGCCGCCATCTTCCTGGGGGGGCTCTTCGTCAGCCCGTATCTGCTATGGGAACCGGTGCGTGCGATCTCCTGGTTGCTGCCCGTGACCTATGGCATGAACCTGCTTCAGGAAGTGATGTTGCGCGGTGTCACACCCAACTGGCTTTACATGACCGGCCTGGTCGGGCTTGGCGTTGTTCTGTTGCTCGTGGCCTGGGTGCAGTTGCGTCGGTTGCTGCAGCCGCGATGAATCCATTCACTTACCTTGTTGTTTGAACGAAGGGAGCTTCTCATGACCGTAACCGCCCCGAAGCCTACCGAAGCCGAGTTGCCCGTGCGGTTTGTCTCGGCCGTCGAACGACAGACCTGGCTGGACCAGCCGGCCAAGCAGTTCACAAAAGGCATGCAGGCCTTCTTCGAACGGTTGCCCGCCTCGGGTCGGCCCGTTCAGGATGCCTTGCATGGCACGTGGCTCGGGCATGCCTTGCACCCGGTGTTGGTGACGGTGCCTCTCGGGGCCTGGACCCTGGCCGCGATCCTCGACTTCTTCGAGGCCATCGGCCGCCGCGGTTATCGAAAGGGCGCCGATGCAGCTGTGGGCGTTGGCCTGGCGGCTTCGGTCGGTGCCGCCGCCAGCGGCATCGTCGATTGGCAGCACCTGACCGGCAAGACCCGGCGCGTCGGAGCGGCACATGGCGTCTGGAACGTGGCCGTCGCAGGTATCTATCTGCTGTCGTGGCTCTTGCGGCGTTCGCGGCAAAGGGCGGCGGGCAGGCTGCTCGGCTGGCTGGGCCTGGCCGCGTCGCTCGGGTCCGCCTATCTCGGCGGCCATCTGGTCTCCAAACAGATCGGCGTAGATCGAACCGCGGACCTCAAGCTCCCGCGTGACTTCGTGAATGTCCTGGCGCTCGAAGATCTTCCGGACCAGCAAGTGCGCCGCGCTGAGGCCAGAGGCGTGCCGGTGCTACTTTTCCGACGTGGGGGGAACATCACGGCCATGGTTGAGCGCTGCGCGCATCTGGGTGGCCCGCTTTCCGAAGGCAAGGTGGAAGGGGAGGGCGTCGTCTGCCCCTGGCACGGCTCCAAATTCTCGCTCGAGGACGGGCGCGTCCTCAACGGACCGTCTGCCTTTCCACAACCCTGCTTCGAAACGCGGGTGCTCAACGGCCAGATCCAGGTCCGGGCTGCCCAACACCGTTGAGCACGAGGTCTTGACGCGAAGAACGGGTGCGTTGTGAGCACCCGTTCTCCACCTGATCTTCTCGGATGAGCTGAACAGCCAGGCCGAACAAAAGGCCGGTCGTGAATTCACGACCGGCCTTTTGTTCAAGACACAGAAGTCCAACTTCTATGGCATGGTTTTCTTGTCGTTCATCGGTGGCTCGTTCTTCTCCCAGGTCTCACGGGCGGCGTCCGCCACGCGGGAGACCTGGTCGCGACGCTGATCCATCATGGTCTGCGCATCGTCGACAAAGTGTTGAGCCTTCTCCTTGACGTCCTCGGTCACCGCACGTGCTTGACCTTGCAGGTCGCTGGTGGCCTGTTGGATCCGATCGCGGATCTCGTAGCCCTTCTCGCGCAATTGCTCGCGGGTGGCTCGACCGGAATTCGGGGCGAGCAGCACGGCCGCCACAGCTCCGATCACGCCGCCCACCAGAAGGCCGGACAGGAAGCCGGCACCGCCCTCTTCGGCGGCGTACATCTCGTCCTTCGTGTGATGCATAGGGACCTCCACAGGTATGGCACCAAGGACTTCACGAAGTCGATTGCGCCAAGTGAATCACATTGATGCCTGTATGGTAATGAACCCCCGGGGACCCGGTTATCGGTAGGCTGCTGAATCACCCGTCAGAATTGCCTGACGTCGGTGGCGGGCGTTACCGACACGGCGCTCGCTACCTCAGTGATATCGCGGATAGAGAATGGCAGGCCGACCGAGGACGCGGCTCTTGACCGCCGGGCGATTCGCCGTATGCTCGTTGATAATCCGCAGCCAGCCCATAAGGGACCGAGGTGCTATGAGCGACAACCCGAACCGTTTCGAGGAATTCAAGTTCGATGGCGATGCCTTAATGAGCAAGATCAAGGAACTCCTGCACGCCGGGAACGTGCGCCGGATTGTCATCAAAGATGAAGATGGCAAGACGTTGATCGATATCCCCCTGACCGTTGGTGTGGTCGGCGCCCTCATCGCGCCTCAGCTCGCAGCGTTGGGCGCCATCGCCGCGCTTGTGACCAAAGGCACCATTGTCGTCGAACGAACGGCGGAATAAGTCAACCCGGACCGGATTACATCTATCGGGATGAATCTAGGAGGAACGTCATCGGTGAGACTTACCGGAAGAAACGTAGAATAGTTTGTTCCAGAAAGGTTACACGACGGTTCCAGATCGAACGATTTCGCCAGGTCCAGTCACTCGTCTGACCCAGGGTGAAATCCGGTGGCGTCGGCAAACCAGCCGACCAATCCGGTGCTGTCCCGCAACTGTGAGGCCGCGCCTCCTCGCACGGCCAAGCCAGATCCCCTGACATTCGGCATCCTAGCTTCTCGCGGAGGAAGCGGCCCATCAGGCTGCTTTCGTTTCATTCAGCTCGCCACACGAGCACGACGCGTTGGAGGCTGGAGATGCCGTCTGTCATCATGAACACGACTGAACTCACCATCGCGGACGTGGTCGATCTCAACGTCCTGCAACGCATTCAAGACACGTTCGCCCAGGCGATGGGCGTCGCGGCAGTGACCGTCGATCGGGATGGCAAGCCGATCACGCGCACGAGCAACTTCTGCCGACTTTGCCTGTTGATCCGATCCACGCCGGAAGGCCTTCGCCGTTGTCAGGCCTGCGATGCTGCTGGCGGGCGCCGCGCCTTGATCCTCAACCGGCCGTTTGCCTATAACTGCGCCGGCGGGTTGATGGACGCGGCGGCGCCGATCCTGATTGACGGCCACTATGTCGGGTCGATCCTGTGCGGGCAGGCGATCCCCGATGACGCGCGCGACGACTATGTGCGCCGCATCGTGCATCACAATGAACCCCTGGGCCTCCCGGCCGACGAGATCGAGAGCGCGGCGCGTGAGATCACGCCGCTGCCGCGCGAGCGTTTCACAGCCGCCGTTGAGATGTTGTCGATCACGGCCAACTACGTGATCGAGATCGGCGTGGCCCGCCTGGCGCAGACCGAACTGCTCCACAGGGCCCGAGAACAGGCGGCTCTCAAGGTTGCGCTGCAAGAAGCTCAACTGCGGGCTTTCAAGGCCCAGATCAATCCGCACTTCCTCTTCAACTCACTGACGCTGCTCGGCTATACCGCGCTCGAAGAGGCTGCGCCGCGCACGGAACGGATCGCTTACGACTTGAGCGATTTGCTGCGCTACAGCCTGCGCAACATCTCGACGCAGGTGGAGCTTGGCGAAGAGTTCGCCATGATCCGCCAGTATCTCGAGATCCAGAAGGTGGGCTTTGGAGAGCGACTGACTTTTGAGGTCGATCTGGCGCCGGATCTCGAGCGCTTCGAAGTGCCCTGCATGATCATCCAGCCGCTGGTGGAGAACGCTGTGTTGCACGGCGCCGAGCCGCTCAGCCGACCTGTGAACATCGAGGTCAGGGCCTGGCTCGATGGCGGCCAGATCGTGCTCGAGGTCTGCGACGACGGCGTTGGAATGCCTGATGAGATCGTCGAGCAGATCAATGCCGGCGACTACGCCAGCCGGAGCGAGTCGCTGGGTCTGCAGAACGTCCTTCAGCGCCTGGTCGGCGAGTACGGGCCCAACTTCGCGGCCTCGGTGTGGGCCGCGCCCGACGAAGGTACGCGCCTGCAATTGCTGTTGCCGCTCGGCGGCCAGGAGGATCCCACAGACCGCGCAAATGGGTTGTTCAAAGGCGCCGCTTCAAACCTGGTCGGCAACCAACTCGATTTCGATTCCGATCTCGATGGCGTCCTTGAAGATGCGATGGCGCCGCTGGAGATGTCGGGCAACGACCATAGCGTGGATCTTCCCATCGTGGACATCGTGCTCGAGCCAATCGATGCCTGTCCCCAGTAGGCCGATATGCCTGGCATATTGATTGTCGATGACATGCCGGTGATCCGGTCCGGCATAATGCGTGTGCTTGAGCAGAACCAACTGGGCTTCAGCCCGGTGCTCGAGGCCGCTGACGGTCAGGAGGCCGTCGACCTGGCTCGCCGTCATCAGCCGGATCTCATCTTGATGGACATCAAGATGCCGAACCTGACGGGTCTGCAGGCCACGGCCCAGATCAAGGCCGAGCATCCGGCCGTCAAGGTCGTGATGCTGACCGCCCACAATGAGTTCTCGTACGTTCAGAAGGCTCTGAAGCTCGGCGCGCGCGATTATCTGCTCAAACCGGTGCGTTCGACACGTCTTGTGGAGTTGTTGCAGGAGATCGCGCGCGAGATCCAGCAGGAGAAAAGCGAGCAGCGCACGATGGAGATCGTCAAGGGCTCGCTCCGCAAAAGCCTGCCCGTGATCGAAACGAGCCTGGTTGAGAACCTCGTGCGCGGCACATCACCGGAGAGCGCCAGCGTCGAAGAGGCCCTGGGATTCCTGGGGAAGTTGCTCGAAAACCCGGCCGTCATTGTCTGTCGAATCGATCACTTTGACGAGGTCGCTCAGGGCAAGTCGGCGAGCGAACTCCAGCAGTTGTACGCGGAGTTGCTCGAAACCGTGAAAGCCGAGCTACCTGATTTGCATCGCGCGGTGTTGGGCTACAGCAACCCGGGCCGTGTGGTGGCGGTGGTGTCCTGTGACGCCGCTCGCACCAGTTACGAGTCGATGATGGCGCTTGGGGAGCAATTCCGCAGCGCGGTGTGTCGACACTTCCCCTTCACCGTGACCGTTGGGATCGGCAATGCCTATAAGGATTGGATGGCGATGCCGTTCTCGTACGCCGAGGCCAACCTGGCGCGGCGATATCAGCACGTCTTCAGCCGCAACACAGTCATCCATATCCGCGACGTCCACGCGCTGACGGACGAGGCCAAGGGCGCCCGACCGTACCGCGTCCAGCTCGAACAGGAACTCGTGCGCTGCGTGCGCGACAACCAGCAGGGGCGCGCGGCCGAGGTGATCAACGAGCTTGTCGATTTCCTGTCGGGATCGGTAGATGATTCGATCGAGGTCCTGCGCAATCACTGCGCCGAGATCATCACACTTGTGTCGTGGGCCGTCATCGGCACCGGCACCGATGAGCGGACGGCGCTCGAAGTGCTCCACAATCAGGTGCACAACCTGCCGGCCTGGAAGACGGTGCCAGAGGTGCGCGCCTGGACGAACAACAGCCTGGCGGAGTTGATGGCCATCGTGCCGTCGCGGTCACGCAACTCCGATGTCATCCAGCGCGCCGTCGCCTATTTGCAGGCGCACTATCAGGAGTCCGAGATCTCGCTTCAGGATGTCGCTAACGCTGTCAACCTGAGTGCGTCTTATCTGGGCTCGATGTTCAAAACGGCCTTGGGCATGAGCTACGTCAAGTATCTGACTCAGCTGCGCATTGAAGAAGCCAAGCGTCTACTACGCACGACTGATTCGAGCGTGACGGCCATCGCCGAGCAGGTTGGTTACCCGAACGTCACGAACTTCTACCGCCACTTCCAACGCCAGACGCACCTCACCCCGGCTGCCTTCCGCCAATCGGCGACGTCTCCGACGCCGGCTGCAACGGGCCCCTAACCCGCGCCGCCTGGAGGGGCGTGAGAGCACAGGAGTCGTGGCGGCGCACCCTTTCCCGGAGGGGAAGGGAAGTGGGGCTGGAGGGCGGGTCGGCTCATCGAGAGCAAGGCGGGTGATCGGCGGGGCGTCGATTGCTGTTCCCCGCCCCCACCCGCGCCGCCTGGAGGCGCGCGAGCGTTGAGGAGTCTGGGCGGCGCGACCTCCCCCGTAGGGGGAGGTTACCGGGCGCTGGAAGGCGGGTCGGCCTATCGACGGCCGAACGGAGGTGTTCCACCCAGCACCATTTCGGTGCCCGCATGCTTCGCCTGGTGAGGAGAGCCGTCACTCTGGGGGGCGTGTTGGCTTTTCGAAAGACAGATGGCTCGGTCAAAGTCATCGGCCGATGGGTGCTCCCATGGGCTGATTGCTTTCCCTGAGCCGACCAATAGATCGAGCCCGTTCCGCCCCTTTCCGCCAGGGGAGAGGGCAGCGTCGCCCGGGCACCTGAACGTTATCGACCCTTCGCGGCGACGCGGGTGAGGGCCCCCGCCTGCCTCGCAGCCAACGTGGCCGCCGAGAGCGCGCCATCCCACAACGGCGCCACCGGGGGCGTGTAAGTCAGGTCGGCCTCGGCAAGTTCTTCGGCTGTCCAACCGGCTTGCAGCGCCACAGCAACGACGTCGAGGCGCTTCGCCACTTCATCGCCGCCGACCATCTGACAACCGAGCAGGCGGCCTGTGCCGCTCTCGACCACAAGACGCGTCTGGATGTGTTCGCTGCCGGGCATGAAGCCGGCACGTGACGTCGAGGTGACGGTCGTGGTGGCCGCGTCGTAGCCGGCGGCAATGGCCTGGCGAAGGGTCAGGCCCGTCATTGCGACGGTCAGGTCGAAGGCCTTCACCACTGACGTGCCAAGTGTGCCGGGGAAGCAGGCTTTGCCGCCCGCAGCGTTGACGCCCGCGACCCGGCCTTGCAGCGTGGCCGCGCGGGCCAGCGGGAAGTAGATCGGCTTTTGCAACAGCCGATGATAGGTTTCGCCGACGGCGCCGGCGGCATACACATCGGGCAGGTTGGTTCGCTGCTCAGCATCCACGGCGATGGCGCCCGTCGAACCCAGCGCGATGCCGGCCGAGCGAGCGAGTCGGGACGCCGGACGCGCGCCGCCGCCCAGAAGCACGAGATCCGCAGGCAGGCAACCCTTGTCCGTGACGACCTCGCGCATGCGGAGTGTGTCGCCGCGCAGCCGTAGGGTGTTGCCGCGCACGCGCAACGTGTCGCCGTTAAGCGACGTTGGCTCGAGCCGGTCCAGAACGCGCGCGACCACGTCTTCCACAAAGCCGGCGCCAACGAAGGACGTGAGCGAGGTGCCCAGCTGGATGTGGATCCCGGCGGCTTCCAGGCGAAGCTGCACGGCCACCGCCAGATCCGGGTCGAGCGCGGGCAGCACCTGGCCCTGCGCTTCGATCACTGTCACGTCGATGCCGTGGGCGTGGATGGCCTCAGCCAGTTCGATGCCGACGTAGCCCGCGCCCATCACGACGGCGTGCTTCGGCTCGTGCGTCGCCAGCCAGGCCTTGATCGCGTCAGCGTCCTCGACCGTGCGCAATGTGAAGATGCCGGGCAGATGCGCGCCGGGCACGTTCGGTCGTGTGGCCTCGGCGCCCGTCGCCAGGATCAGTCGATCGTACGCGACGTCGCGTTGAGCGCCGGAGACGAGATCGCGCACGGTCACCGTCCTGGCTGGTGGATCAATGGCGACGCCCTCATGGCGTAGATGAAGCTGGATGCCATCGGCGGCAAAGCGCTCGGGCGTGCGCGCGATCAGGCGCGCACGGTCGGTCACGTCGCCTTTGATGTAGAAGGGCAGGCCGCAGGCGCTGTAGCTGGCATAGCCCGAGCGCTCGAAGACGCAGACCTCGAGATCCGGGTCGAGTCGCTTCGCGCGCGCGGCGGCGCTCATGCCGGCGGCCACGCCGCCGAGGACGACCAGGCGAGTGCTCATGGTTCGAAGGGCATGGCTCCGTTCAGGCCAGGATCAGACAATGCGGCGCCGATGGGCGTCACGAACATCGGGTGGGGCGGTGTGAAGGTCGCGACGCCGGTCATGTCGTGCACGACCTCGTCGAGGCCCTTGAGCGAACTGGTGCCGCCGACCATCCAGATCGAGTCGACCGGATGCACCTTGACGTGCCGCGCCACGATGCTGCCGACCTTCTGCATGACGGGATACACGATGGTGCCGATCTCGCGGCTGCGCTTCGGATCGGTCTTGACCTTCTCAGCTTCAAGAAAAGGAAGATTGAGCGCGCCGGCCACGACCAGCGAGAAGTGCGTGCCGCCGGTGGGCTCATCGGCAGTGTAGACCACCTGGCCGTCGCGCACCACAGCGATGCCGGTCGTGCCGCCGCCGACGTCGACGACCGCGCCGTCGCGCAGGCCGAGCAGGGCGTTGGCCACCGTCGGCTCGTCGTCGAAGCCCGTGCACTCGAGGCCGGCGCCGATCAAGACGTTGCGGGTGGCGCGCACCTCGGCGCGCGGCACGCCCGGCGGGTACGTCGTGGCAGCGTGATCGAGTGTGAACCCCAGGTCCTTCTCGAGCTCGGCCTTCATGCGCTTGAGCAACTGAATGGCGCCGATGAAGTCGACGACCAGGCCGTCGCGCACGATCTGGGCGAACTGGTAGCGGCCAGCCAGCGGCCGACCGTGCTCGTCCAGCACGACCAGCACGGTGTAGGCCGTTCCCAGATCGACGCCGACTTTGACCGGGCCTTTGTAGTGCCTGCGCGCCGGTTCATGGTTGAAGACCTTATGCGCCTCTTCGAGGATCGCGTTGAGCTCAGGGTTCATAGTTTAGTGTCGACCGATACTTTTCTTTAGCCGCGAATTTCGCGAATTACGCGAAGGGGATGTTTGTCGTCAATTCAAAGTTGACATCAACCAGCCAATTCGCGTAATCCGCGAAATTCGCGGCTAAATCCCGTTTCCATGCAGGGCCAGACGCAGGGTGTCCATGGCGATCATCTTCTCTTCGTCCGTCGGGACGACGAGGACCGGGATGGGCGAGTGGCTCGGGTTGATGGGCAGGGCTTCCTTGCCGCCGATGGCCGCGCGATTGCGGGCTTCGTCGATGCGGATGCCCAGGAACTCGAGGCCCTGGCACGCCATCGCCCGGATCTCGGGGCTGTTCTCGCCGATGCCGGCCGTGAAGACCAGACAGTTCAGCCCGCCCATAGCCGCCGCGAACGAGCCGATATAGCCGCGGATCATGTACGCGAACTTCTCCATGGCCAGCCGGCAGCGCTCGTTGCCGGCCTCGGCCTGGGCCGTGATGTCGCGCATGTCGTTGCTGACACCCGAGAGACCCAGCAGGCCGCTCTCGCGATAGATGATGCGTTCGATCTCATCCAAACTGAGGCCAAGCGAACGGTTGAGATGGAAGATCAGGCCCGGGTCGATGTCGCCCGAGCGCGTTCCCATCATCACGCCGCCGAACGTGGCGAAGCCGATCGTGGTGTCGACCGCGCGTCCGCCATCGACGGCCGTCATCGTCACGCCGTTGCCGAGGTGGCAGACCACGGTCTTGAGCGACCCGATCGGGCTGCCGAGCACCTCGGCCGCTCGCGCGCTGACGTAGCGCACCGATGTGCCATGGAAGCCATACTTGCGGATCTTGTGTTCCTGGTAGAAGCGATAGGGCAGAGCGTAGAGATAGGCTTTGGGTGGCAGCGTCTGATTGAAAGCGGTATCAAACACCGCGACCTGCGGGACGCCCGGCAGCAGCTTGCGAGCTTCACGGATGCCGATCAGGTTGGGTGGGTTGTGGAGCGGCGCCAGCGGCACGCACTCCTCCATCTTGGCGATCACGTCCTCGTCGATCAACGTGGATTCGACGAACAGGTCGGCGCCATGCACGGCCCGATGGCCGACCGCTTCGATCTCCTTGATCGACTTGATGGCTCCGTGTCTTTCATTCAGCAGGGCCGCGATTGCTGCTTCGAAGGCTTCGTGATGACTGGGAAACGGCCGCGCATCGTGCAGCGTGCGCCCGTCGATGCGGTACGACAGATGTGAGCCGGGCTCTCCAATTTGATTGACCGCGCCGCGCGCCAACACGCGGGTCAGATCGGCCGAATAGAGCTGGAACTTGATGGTCGATGAGCCGCAGTTGATGGTCAGGATCATGGCGCCTAGATCATAAAAAGCGCTTTGGTGAGCGGCAATGTCCAAACCGACGCTCTGTATACACGAATCCGTGATCCCTCGATTTAAGATCCCCGTTTTGTGGTGGCGAATCGGCCCGAATGGATGATGCGGCGGGTGATCGTTCTTGCCAACACAGTTGGAATCTGTACACATGCGATTGTTTTGAAAATTGAACCCCGACGCCTGGATCGGTAAGCTGACTGCGCCATGTCAAATGCCGCGCCAGGCACGCCTCCGTTGGACCGTGAAATCGCAACCTCGCGTGTCATTCAAGAGTACGTGCCTGGCCGGCAGGTGACGATCGCGCACATCATCGCCAACCCCGACCGACCGCTGTGTCAGCGCGTCGGCCTGAAAGAGGCCGAGGCGATCGGCATCATGACCGTGACACCCGGTGAGAGCGCGATCATCGCCGGCGACCTCGCCCTCAAAGCTGCCGACGTCGAAATCGGTTTCCTGGATCGGTTCAGCGGCACGCTGGTGGTGAGTGGGCGGTTGTCGAGCGTGGCGATGGCGCTTGAGTCGGCCGTTCGCGGCCTGCACGATGTGCTCGGCTTCTATCCGGCGCCGGTGACGCGGACATGAGGCCTCACCAGCCGGGCTCGCAGGTGGAACTGCATGGGCTCGGGCACTCGGCACAGGGCCGCCGCTGGCGGTTCATGCTGATCGGTCCGACGGGTGTGGGCAAGACGAGTCTGCTGGCGGCCCTCGAACACCGCGAGGGGGCCGAGGCGATCAAGACCCAGATGATCGACTACTCGGGTTGGGGCATCGACACCCCGGGCGAGTACAGCGAGCTGGGCCACCTGCGACGGGCGCTCGTCACGGTCGTGGTGGATGCGGATGTGCTCGTGGTCGCGCAACTGTCGACCAGCACGCGCTCGGTGTTCCCGCCGAACTACTTCCTGATGTTCAACCAGGACACGATCGGCGTGGTCACCCAGGTGGACCTGCCCGGCGCGGACGTGGAACGGGCGAGCGGTTTGTTGAGAGAAGTCGGAATCACGGGGAGCATTTTTCCTGTGTCCGTAGTGACTGGCGCTGGGATCTCTGAGCTCAGGGACCTCCTTCAGGGCCAGATCGTATCTTCCAAGGAGTGACGTCATGGGCAAAGAGCAAGGAGAGGCATTGGGTTTGATCGAGACCCGCGGCCTGGTGGCGATGATCGAAGCCGCCGACGCGATGGTCAAGGCCGCCAACGTGACCCTGGTCGGCGTGGAGAAGATCGGGTCCGGGCTGGTCACGGTCATGGTGCGCGGCGACGTGGGTGCCGTCAAGGCTGCCACAGATGCCGGCTGCGCCGCGGCCAAGCGCGTCGGTGAAGTGGTGTCGATCCATGTGATCCCCAGGCCGCATGCCGACACCGAGACCCTGTTGCCGGGCGCCAAGTAATCGTCAATCACCTTTCACAGACACACGTTCTCACCATCAGGAGTTACTTCCATGGAAGAAAAGCTTATTGACGCGATTGTCCAGCAAGTCATGGACAAGGTCGGCAACGGCAACGGCGCGGCCCCCGCGGCCAAGGCCTTCGCCAACCCCGGCATGACCGAGTTCGTCGGCACCGCGTTCGGCGACACGATCGGCATCGTCATCGCGAACGTCGACAAGGCCGTCCGCGAGAAGATGGGCCTCGAGGCCAAGTACCGCTCGATCGGCATCCTCAGCGGCCGCACGGGCGCCGGCCCGCAGATCCTGGCGGCCGACGAAGCCGTCAAGGCGACCAACACCGAGGTCGTCTCGATCCAGCTGCCGCGCGATACCAAGGCCGGTGCTGGCCACGGTTCGCTCATCATCTTCGGCGCCGAGGAAGTCTCGGACGCCCGCCGCGCGATCGAAGTCGCGCTCAAGGATCTCGGCCGCACGTTCGGCGACGTCTACGCCAATGACGCCGGCCACGTCGAGCTGCAGTACACGGCCCGCGCCAGCTACGCCTGCAACAAGGCCTTCGGCGCCCCCGTCGGCAAGGCCTTTGGCCTGTGCGTCGGCGCCCCCGCGGGCATCGGCGTGCTCATGGTCGATGCGGCTGTCAAGTCGGCCGACGTCGAGATGATCGGCTACCTGGGACCGACGACCGGCCTGTCCTACACGAACGAAGTGGTCGGCCTGTTCAGCGGCGACGCCGGCGCAGTGCGCCAGGCGATCCTGACCGCTCGCGAAGTGGGCTGCCGCCTGCTGGGCTCGCTCGGCACCGCGCCGGCCTGCCTGGGCGTCCCCTACATCTAAACCGTTCCAGGACCCTTGCACTCCGTTCAGGAGGATAGGCACGATGGCAAAACGACAAAAGAGATTTGAGGTCTTGGACGCGCGGGACGTCAACAAGGACGGTTTCGTGACGGAATGGCCGGAAGTCGGCCTGATCGCCATGGGCAGCCCGAATGACCCGCGCCCAAGCATCAAAGTTGAAAACGGCGTCGTCACCGAAATGGATGGCAGGAAGCGCGCGGAGTTCGACTTCAACGAACTCTTCATCGCCAACTACTCCATCAACAAGGACGTCGCCGAGCAGATGATGGCGCTCTCGTCGGTTGAGATCGCCCGCAAGATCGTCGACATCAACTGCCCGCGCGCCGAGGTGGTCAAGGTCTTCTCGGGTCTGACCCCGGCCAAGATCGCTGAGGTGATGGATCATCTCAATCCCGTCGAGATGATGATGGGCATGCAGAAGATGCGCGCCCGCCGCACGCCGAGCATCCAGGCTCACGTCACGAACGTTCAGGATAATCCCGTCCTGCTCGCGGCTGACGCTGCCGAAGCGACGCTATACGGCTTCGATGAGATCGAGACCACGGTGGCCGTGTTCAATTACGGCCCGTTCAACGCCCTGTCGCTGCTCGTCGGCGGTCAGACCGGACGCCCGGGCGTGCTCAGCCAGGACGCCCTCGAGGAAGCCACCGAGCTCCAGCTCGGCCTGAGCGGCCTCACGGCCTACGCCGAAACGGTGTCGGTCTACGGCACCGAGAAGGTGTTCATCGACGGCGACGACACGCCGTGGTCGAAGGCCTTCCTGGCCTCGGCCTATGCCTCGCGCGGCCTGAAGATGCGCTTCACCTCGGGCACCGGCTCGGAAGTGCAGATGGCCTACGCCGAAGGCAAGTCGATGCTGTATCTCGAGATCAAGTGCATCATGCTCACCAAGGGCGCTGGTGTTCAGGGTCTCCAGAACGGCTCGATCAGCTGCATCGGCGTGCCCGGCGGCGTGCCGGGCGGCATCCGCGCCGTCATCGCCGAGAACCTGGTTACGACCTGCCTCGACCTCGAGGTGGCGTCGGGCAACGACCAGACCTTCTCGCACTCGCCGTTCCGCCGCACCGCCCGCCTGATGGGCCAGTTCCTTCCCGGAACCGACTTCATCTTCTCGGGCTACAGCGCGACCCCGAACAGCGACAACGTCTTCGCCGGCTCGAACTTCGACACCGACGACTACGACGACTACCTCCTGCTGCAGCGCGACCTCAAGGTCGACGGCGGCCTGCGCCCGGTCCGTGAGGACGCGGTCATCGCGATCCGCAACAAGGCGGCCAAGGCGCTCCAGTCGGTCTTCGAAGAGCTCGGCCTGCCGCGCATCACCGACGAAGAGGTCGAGGCTGCCACGTACGCTCACGACAGCACTGACATGCCGGCGCGCGATAAGGTGCAGGACACCAAGGCGGCGCAGGACATGCTCAAGCGCGGCGTCACCGGCGTCGACGTGGTCAAGGCGCTGGCCAAGCGCGGGTACACCGACGTGGCCAATGCCGTCCTCAACATCCAGAAGCAGCGCGTGTCGGGCGACTACCTGCACACGTCGGCCATCCTGGATAAGGACTTCAACGTCCTCGCGGCGGTCAACGACCTGAACGACTACCAGGGTCCGGGCACCGGCTACCGCCTGCAAGGCGCGCGCTGGGCCGAGATCGCCAATATCCGCAACGCCATGCGGCCTGAGGATATCTAAGGAGTAGGTTCCATGACGCAAATTACCGAAGCCATGGTTCGCGACGTCGTCAAGGAAATCCTCGCCCAGGTCGCGGCTAACGGCGCTACGAATGGCGCCGCCGCGCCGGCCTACACGCCGGCCGGTGACACCAAGGAGCTGACGCTCCGTGAAGTCGGCGAGGCGAAAAAGGGCACGTCGCCCAAGGAAGTGGTGATCGCTCTGGCCCCGGCCTTCGGCGACAAGCTGAAGAAGCGCACCATCACCGGCATCCCGCACGCGGCTGTCCTGCGCGAGCTGATGGCCGGCATCGAAGAAGAAGGCATGACGCCGCGCGTGATCCGCATCTCGCACACGTCGGACGTGGCCTTCGCCGGCAAACGAGGCGCCGAGCTGAGCGGCTCGGGCATCTCGATCGGGATCCAGTCGCGCGGCACCACAGTCATCCATCAACGCGACCTGTTCCCGCTGCAGAACATCGAACTGTTCCCGCAGGCCCCGGTGCTCACGCTCGAGACCTACCGCAACATCGGCCGCAACGCCGCGCGGTATGGCAAGGGCGATTCGCCGGCCCCCGTGGCGCAGATCAACGACCAGATGGCGCGCCCCAAGTACCAGGCCATTGCCGCTGTGTTCCACATTCGGGAAACCGAGTTTGTGAACCCCGACAAGAAGCCGATGGACCTTGAGGTCCGTTTCAGCTGAGGGCAAACCCTCAGCCGAAGGAGCACAGGCATGGCCCAACAAGACATGATTGCCGCGATCGTGCGCGAAGTGCTGGCCGAACTCAACGGCGGCAAGAGCACGAACGGCGGGGCACCGGCCACCACGAGCGGCGCCCTCCACTACAAGAGCGACTACCCGATGTCCGCCAAGCACCCCGAGCTGGTGAAGACGTCCACGGGCAAGTCCCTGGCTGACATCACCCTCGACGCCGTGGTCTCCGGCGCGGTCAAGGCGGAGGAGATCCGCATCACGCCGCAGACTCTGGAGTACCAGGCCCAGATCGCTGAGAGCATCTCCCGGCCGCAGTCGGCGCGCAACATGCGCCGTGCGGGCGAGCTGACGCGCGTGCCCGATGAGCGCATGCTCCAGATCTACAACCTGCTGCGACCCAACCGGTCGAGCAAGGCCGAGCTGTTGGCGATCGCCGACGAGCTCGATCAGAAGTTCAGCGCGAAGGTCTGCGCGGCCTTCGTGCGCGAGGCGGCCGCCGTCTACGAGGCGCGCGGCGTCCTGCGCAAGGACTGAGACCGGTAACGGGTTTGTACGCGGATCGCGCGGATGTGGGCGGATGACGCGGAACATTTCGATGGATCCGCGCCATCCGCGTGCATCCGTGGAATCCGCGTACAAACCCTCGCGCACGTCTGAACACACCCATGAGGGTGAAACGACAGTGACCACGTATCTGGCCGGGATGGATGTCGGGAACTCGACGACCGAGGTGGCGATCGCCGCCATCGACTCGCCGGGGGCGAAGCCGCGCTTCCTGAGCGCGAGCCGCGTGCCGACGACGGGCATCAAGGGCACCCTGCCGAACGTCCCGGGCATGCTGCGCAGCCTGCACGAGGCCGTCGAGGCCGCCGGCATCTCGATCAACGCGATCGAGCGCGTCCTGCTCAACGAGGCCACGCCCGTGATCGGCGACATCGCCATGGAGACGATCACGGAGACGATCATCACAGAGTCGACGATGATCGGGCACAACCCGGGCTCCCCGGGCGGGCAGGGCATCGGCGTCGGCCAGACCACGCACATCAAGGATCTGGCGAGCAAGCGCAAGGGCGACGCTGTCATCCTGGTCATCCCGAACGGCTATGACTTCGAACAGACCGCGGCCCTGATCAACCAGGCGCTGGCGGCCGGCGTCGACGTCCAGGGCGGCATCGCCCAGTCGGACGACGGCGTGTTAATCGCCAATCGTCTGAGCAAGACCCTGCCCTTCGTCGACGAGGTGGGCCTGATCGATCAGGTGCCGCTCGACATGCTCGCCGCCGTCGAGGTGGCCGTGTCGGGGCAGGTCATCCGCCAGCTCTCGAACCCGTACGGCATCGCCACGGTCTTTTCGCTCACCCCGCAGGAGACGGCGCTGGTGATCCCGATCGCCAAGGCCCTGATCGGGCTGCGCTCGGCGGTCGTCATCCGCACGCCGGCCGGTGACGTGCGCTCGCGCCGCATCCGCGCGGGCAGCCTGCGCCTGATCGGCCCGACGCAGAACGCCGTGATCGAGGTCGACGCCGGCGCCGACGCGATCATGGACGCCCGCGCCCTGGTCGGCGAGCTGCAGAACGTCGAGGGCGAGCCGGGCACCAACGTCGGCGGCATGATCGAGCGCGTCCGCCAGACGATGAGCGATGTGACAGAGCGCCCGATCGCGGGCATCCGCATCAAAGACATCCTGGCCGTCGACTGCCTCGTGCCGCAGCGCGTCACGGGCGGCCTGGCCAAGGAGTTCACGCTCGAGAACGCTGTCGGCCTGGCCGCGATGGTCAACACCGACCACCTGTTGATGGAGCGCCTGGCCCAGGCGCTCGAGCGCGAGATCGGCGTCAGGGTCGAACTCGGCGGCGTCGAGGCCAACATGGCCATCCTGGGCACGTTGACCACGCCGGGCGTGGCCGTGCCGCTGGCTGTGCTCGACCTCGGGGCCGGCTCGACCGACGCGGCGCTGATGACAAGCGACGGCCGCGTCACAAGCATCCACCTGGCCGGCGCCGGCAACATGGTCTCGCTCCTGATCCAGCGCGAGCTCAACCTGCCGGCCGAAGCCACCGTCGACCTGGCCGAGATGATCAAGCGTCACCCGCTGTGCAAGGTGGAGAGCCTGTTCCACGTGCGCAACGAGGACAACTCGGTCACGTTCTTCAAGGATCCGCTCGACCCGAAGCTGTTCGGGCGCGTGGCCCTTGTGACCGAGACCGGCCTGACCCCGATCGCCACCGAGCACACCCTCGAGCGCATCCGCGAGGTGCGCCGCGAGGCCAAGCGCCGGGTCTTCCTGCGCAACGCCCTGCGCGCGCTGCAGCAGGTCGCGCCGCTCGGCAACATCCGCAACATCGACTTCGTGGCGATCGTCGGCGGATCGGGGCTGGATTTCGAGATCTCGCAGATGCTGATGCACAAGCTGGCCGAGTTCGGCACCGTGATCGGCACGGCCAACATCCAGGCGCGCCTGGGGCCTGTCAACGCGGTGGCCACCGGCCTGGTGCTCGGGTATCTGCAGCGTGTGGGGCAGCGGTAAGCCATGAGCGACCCGATGCGCGAGCGCCCATGCATCCACATCGCCCTGGCGGCGGGCGCCGACGCGACGTTGGTTCGCGCGCTCGAGATCGGCGCCGAAGAAGAGGGTGTGCCCTGCCGGCTCGTGTCCAGCGGTGAAAGCGCCGCGCTGACGGCCGCTCACGAGGCCGCTTCGAGTTCGCGCTTCGGAATCGGCCTGGGGCTCGACCGAAGCGCGATCGTGCTGCACGAGATGCACATGCCCGCGCCGCAGCCCGTGTTGCGCTTTGAGCTAGGCGGCCGCGCCGAGTCGGCCTGTCGCGCGATGGGCGCCAACGCGGCCCGGCTGCTGGTTGGCCGGCCGCTGCACCTGAGCCCGCTGCCCGAGCCAGAGGCACACGGCCCGGCGCCGGTGAGGGCAACGCCGCAGACGGTCGCAGAGCGGCCTGTCGAGCCGGCTGTTGATAACGACCTGGAGTCGGCGGACCTGGCCCGATTGGTCGCCGCCGTCGTCGAACGACTTCGCGAAAGAGGCATCCGATGAAGAAAGCACTGGGGTTGATCGAGACGATCGGGCTGGTGACCGCCATCGAGGCCGCCGATGCCGCGGTCAAGGCGGCCTGCGTCACGCTGCTCGGTTACGAGAACACGAAGGGCGGCGGCAAGATCACGGTCAAGGTCGTCGGCGACGTGGGTGCCGTTCAGGCTGCCGTGTCGGCCGGCGTGGCCGCCGCCGAGCGCATCGGCAAGGTCTACAGCAAGCTCGTCATCCCGCGCCCAAGCGAGGAGATCGATGCCCTGATCGCGACGGTGGCCCGCGGACAGAAGCCCGCGCCGCCGCCCGCGGCTCCAGCGCCGAAGGCCGAGCCCGTCGCGCCCGCGCCGGTCGTCGAGCCCGAGCCATGCCCGGAGCCCGAACCAACGGCCGCGATGCCTGAGCTCACGGTGGACGCGCCGACTGAACCTGAAGCGGAGACACCGCCGGTTGAGACGGAGGCCGATGGGGCGACGACGGACGGATCGGCGAGCGCGCCGATCAACCCCACCCGCGGCAGGAGCAAACCGCGCGGGGCGAAGCGGCGCTAAACCGATCGACGTAGGGCAGGAGATCCAACGTGGAACGGATGACACTGCGCAACGGCACGCTCAACCTGGACCAGATCTCGCTGGCCGTGATGGCCCGCCTGGCCCAGATCGATGCGTCCGATGACGAGGCGCCGGCGCCGGTCGAGCGCAATGGCCGGCTCGAGCTGACTGTGCCGATCGGGATCTCGGTGCGCCATCTGCACCTGTGCGACGAGCACGTCGCGATCCTGTTCGGCGAGGGCCACAGCCTGACGGTCTTCAACGAGCTTTACCAGAAGGGCTACTACGCCGCGAAGGAACAGGTCATGGTCGTCGGCAAGCGGCGCTGCATCGAGACGGTGCGCGTCCTCGGCCCGACCCGGCCGTACTCGCAAGTCGAGCTCGCGCAGACTGAAGCCCTGCAACTCGGGCTCAAGCTCCCGGTCGCGACCGAAGGTTCCGACCCGGCCTGTAAGCCGATCACGCTGGTCGGCCCGAACGGCGTCGTGACGCTCCCGGGCGGCGGCAAGGGCGGGGCGTTCATCGCCCGCCGGCACGTGCACATGAGCGACGTCGCGGCCAAACGCTACGGCGTCAAGAACGGCGATCTGCTCGACCTGTTCATCGATGGCGCCCGGCCGACGACGCTTCACGGGGTCCTCGTCCGCGTCAAAGCCGGCTGGCGCAACGAGATCCATCTCGACACCGACGAAGGCAACGCCGTCGGCATTCGGAACGGGCAGACGGGGACACTCATTATTCCGTTGAGGTGAGGGCGCAGAGGGACGGCGGACCGCAGATCTCTGGGCTAAGACACCTGAAACATGTCGGCAACTGCTGCGGTCGGCGGTCCGCGGTCAACGAACATCATGGACAAGCAGGAACTTGAAGTCATCGTCGCGCGCGTCATCGAGGGCCTGGCCGCGCGCCAGATCGCAAGCGCGCCGTCGTGTCGCGTGTTGATGCTCTTCAGCGGCGCCAGCACGGGGTACGTCGCGGGGCTGAAAGCCATCACGATGCTGAGCGGGGCCGGACACCCCCTGCATGTGGTGCTTTCGGCCTCGGCCGTGCACGTCATCGGCGAGGACAACGTCCGCAAGGCCGGCGCCGAGAAGATCAGTGGGCCTGATGCCTGGCTCAACGCGCCGAAGGTCATTGGCGAGAGCGACGTCGTGCTCGTGCCGACGCTGTCAATGAACACGGCCGCGCATCTGGCGCTGGGGCTGATGGACTCGCTGCTGACGACCCTGATCCTCGGCGCGCGATTGGCCGACAAGCCGGTGGTGGCCGTGTCGGCCGGCGCGGATCCGAACGGACGCGGTGGGCGCGTGTTCAGCGCCACGAACGCCGGTGCGCCGGCACTGCGCGCCATGCTGAGCGGGCATCTGGAGACTCTGCGGTCTTTCGGCATTCAGCTCGTCGATGACGGGCAATTCCTGTGGGCCGCGGCACAGGCGGTGGCGGGTGCGAGGCCGGTGGCGGCCACCGCAGCCCGGTCAGCCATGTTGACGGCGACGACCTTACGACTGAGCGGCCTCGTGACCGCCAGCGATCTCAGCGGCCTGACGCCGGGCGCCACGGTGTCCCTGGCGGCGGGTGCGCGCCTGACCCCGCTCGCGCAGGAGCTGCTCGAGCGCCAGCGGGCGCGGGTGATGAACGGACATCAGGAGGTGTTGGCATGATCCTGGGACGCGTGATCGGCAGCGTGGTCTCCACGCGCAAAGAAGAAGCCCTGGTCGGGTTCAAGATCCTGATGGTCGAGGAGTTCGACCCCAAGAGGCCGGACGCCGAGGGCGCGCGCTTTGTGGCGGTCGACACGCTTGGCGCGGGTCGCGGTGACACCGTGCTGGTGGTCCGCGGCGGCGGCGCTCGCGTGATCTCCGACGTCCATAAGAACGCCCCGATCGACTCGGCGATCGTCGGCATCGTCGACTCGGTGGGCGTGTGATCATGAAGGCCGACATCTACACGCGCGGCGGCGATGCCGGACAGACCTCGCTGCTCGGCGGGGTCCGCGTCGACAAAGACGACCTCCGCGTGGATGCATACGGCACGCTCGATGAGATGACGTCCTGTCTGGGCGTCGCCCGCACGGCCGTGCAGGACGACGATCTCTGTCGAGAGATCATCGAGTTGCAGGGCGAGTTGATCCCACTCATGTCCGAGGTGGCGACGCCGGTGACAGCGGCGGGGGCCGCGAAACGACAGACGGTCGGCGTCGAGCAGGTCGAAAGGCTCGAACGCCTGATCGACCTCTACGACACGAAGTGGCTTCACACCGGTCAGTTCGTCCGGCCGGGCGGGGCGCCCGGTTCAGCCGCGCTCGACCTGGCCCGCGCGATCTGTCGCCGAGCGGAACGGCGGCTGGTTTCGTTGGGCCGGGTCGAGCCGGTCAACCCGGTGCTGCTGAAGTACATCAACCGTCTGTCGGATCTCCTGTACGTGTTCGCGCGTGTGGATGAACAGTGCGCGATTCGCGGCATGGCCGAATCCGTGATGGCTGGCGTCGCGAACGTCGGCACAAAGGACGGTGGTATGCCACTCCCGCTTTCGCAAACCGAAGCGATGGTTCAACGCGGGATGCGCCGCGCCGCCGAGATCGGCGTGCCGATGGTGCTGGCGGTGGTCGACGCCAATGGCGATCTTTTGCAAATGCGTCGCATGGACGGCGCCCTGATCATCAGCGTGACGTTGGCCCCGCACAAGGCCTACACGGCCGCGATCGTGCGCATGTCGACCGAAGAGTTCGCCGCCGCGGCCCAACCCGGCGGGAGCCTGTTCGGCATCGACGTCAACATGCCGAAGATGACGCTCGTCGGCGGTGGCATCCCGGTGCTCAAGAACGGCGTGGTCGTGGGCGCCGTCGGTGTCAGCGGCGGCTCTGTCGCGCAAGACGTGGATGTGGCGAAGGCGATGGTGGGATAGACGACGAAGGACGAAGGACGAAGGACGAAGGACGAAGGTTGAGCGCAAGTTCGAAGGCGCCTTTCGTCATTCGTCATTCGTCATTCGTCATTCGTCTGTCCTGAAAGGACCGTACTTCAATGACGACACAGCTCGCAGCCCAAGAATTCGAGGCCCTGGTTCAGCAGATCATGGTCGCCCTGAGCAAGCCGGCCGGCGAAATGCCGCGCGCGTCGGAGTTCCGGGGCGTGTTCGCCACACCCGATGAGGCCGTGGCCGCTGCCCGTCAGGCGCAAGCGTGCTTCAGACGCACGCCGATCTCGCAGCGCAAGGCCATCATTGAGGCCATGCGCCAGACGACGATCGAGCACGCCCAGTCGCTGGCTCAGCTGGCCGTCGACGAGACCCGGATGGGCCGCGTGGCCGACAAGGTGCAGAAGAACCTGCTCGTCGCCGAGAAGACCCCGGGTGTCGAGTGTCTGCCCAATGAGGCCTTCCATGGTGACTACGGCCTGACGATCGAGGAGTGCGCGCCGTATGGCACGATCCTGGCGATCACGCCGACCACCAACCCGACCGCGACCGTGATCAATAACGCGATCAGCATGGTCGCCGCGGGCAACGCCGTCGTCTTCGCCCCGCACCCGACCTCGCAGAAGTCGTCGTTGACCACGATGGATCTGCTCAACGAGGCGATCGAATCGGCGGGTGGGCCTGCGAACCTGCTGACGGCCACGAGCGAGGCCAGGATCGAGACCGCGCAGGCGTTGATGGCGCACAAGGGCATCAACCTGATCGTGGCCACCGGCGGCCCGGCCGTCGTCGACGCCGCGTTGCGCTCGGGCAAGCGCGCCATCGGCGCCGCGGCCGGCAACCCGCCGGCGCTTGTCGACGACACCGCGGATCCCGCCAAGGCCGCGCGCGACATCATCGCCGGGCACTCGTTCGACAACAACATGCCGTGCACGTCCGAGAAGGAAGTAATCGCGACGGCCGGCATCGCTGACGCGCTGTTCGCGGCCTTCAAGGCCATGCCCGAAGTCTATATGCTGCCGGCGAACCTGCTGGCGCAACTCGAGAAGGTTGTGTTGAACGAGCAACGCACGGGCCCGAACCGCACCTACATCGGCCAGAACGCCTGCGTGATCCTGAAAGAACTGGGCATCGCGGCCGGCGAAAATGTGCGCGCCATCGTCGCGGAAGTGCGCGCCGACCATGCCTTCGTGCGCCACGAACTGATGATGCCGGTGCTGGGCGTCGTGCGCTCGGGCTCGTTCGAGCAGGCGGTCGATCTGGCGGTCGAGGTGGAAGACGGTCTGCGCCACTCGGCCATCATCCACTCGAGCAACATCTATCACATGAGCGAGTTCGGCCGCGCGATCAACACCACGGTGTTTGTCAAGAACGCGCCGTCTTACGCGGGCCTGGGCTTTGGCGGCGAGGGCCACACCAGCTTCACCATCGCCGGTCGAACCGGCGAGGGCCTGACCACCGCCCGCACCTTCACGCGCATCCGTCGCTGCACGCTGGTGGGCGCTTTCTCGGCTGTGTGATTATTTGGCCGCGAATTTCGCGAATTACGCGAATTGGACGGTTGATGTCAAGCCCGAACTGGCATCAATCAGCCATTCGCGAAATTCGCGTAATTCGCGGCCAGAAAACGAATTGAGGAGAATGCCGTGCAGCATGCAGAAGAGATCGTGACGGCGGTGCAGAAGGCTGGCGTAACGGGCGCGGGCGGCGCGGGCTTCCCGACGCACGTCAAGCTCAAGGCCAAGGCCGAGGTCGTGATCGCCAATGGCGCCGAATGCGAGCCGCTGACGCACGTCGATAAGGAACTGCTGCACCACCACACGGCCGAGGTCATCCGCGGGCTCAAGGCCGTGATGGCCGCCACCGGCGCCTCGAAGGGCGTCATCGGCGTCAAGGGCAAGTATGCGGACCTTGTCGCGAAGCTGCGCGTGGCGATGGCCGACTCGCCCGAGTTGAGCGTGTGCGAGCTGGGCAACTTCTACCCGGCCGGCGACGAGCAGGTGCTGGTCTACGACGTCACAGGGCGTGTGGTGCCCGAGGGCGGGCTGCCGCTCAACGTCGGCTGTGTGGTCCAGAACATCGAGACGCTCTACAACGTCGCGGCCGCGCTCGACGGCACGCCCGTGACGGCCAAGTACGTGACCGTGATCGGCGCTGTGAAGAACCCGGTGACGGTGCGCGTGCCGCTCGGCATCACGCTGCGTCAGGTGATCGACCTGGCCGGTGGCGCGACCGTGCCCGACCCGGTCGTGCTCAACGGCGGCGCCATGATGGGCGAGGTGGCCGGCAGCCTCGACGCGCCGGTGACCAAGCGCACCAAGATCCTGCTGGTGCTGCCGTACGACCATCAACTCAGCGTTCGCCGGCGCACGCCGCGTGAGGTGTTCGATACACATGCGATTGCGTCGTGCGATCAGTGCTATATGTGCACCGACTTCTGCCCGCGCCACGCGCAAGGCCACGCCATCCAGCCGCACAAGTTGATCCTGCTGCTGGCGTCGGGCGTGCCGATGACCGACGCGCAGATGGCCGGCGCGCTGTTGTGCTGCGAGTGCCGCACCTGCAACTACGCCTGTCCAGTGCATCTCGCACCGGGCGACATTGCCCTGAACATCAAGCGCGACCTGGTCAAAGCCGGGATCAAGAACCCCTACCACCGTCAGACCGAGGTCTCGTCCACCCGCGACTTCCGGCGCGTGCCGATGTACCGCCTTGTGAACCGGCTGGGGCTCGAGAAGTACGACGTCGAGGCTCCGCTGACGGCGCTCGACACACACTATGACCGCGTGACGCTTCTGCTGCGTCAGCACGCTGGCGTCGCCGCCCAGCCCGCCGTGGCAGTGGGGCAGGCAGTGACGACCGGGGATCTGGTCGCCGCGGTGCCAGAGGGCGCGCTCGGCGCGGCCGTTCATGCCAGCATCGACGGGACCGTGGTGGAGATCCGCGCGGATGCCGTCGTGATCGAGGGAAAACGCCATGTTGCCTGAAGCTACTCTGCCCCGCGTGACGACCGTCAAGCGCGCGATCGGCCTGATCGAACTGCGCAGCATCGCGCGCGGCATGCTGACGACCGATACCCTGCTCAAGGCCGGCGAAGTTGAATTGCTGCGCGCCCACGTCATCTGCCCTGGCAAGTACATCATCCTGGTCGCCGGCACCGTCAGCCAGGTCAACGCCGCCATCGCCGCCGGACAGCAGGTCGCGCCCGAGGTCGTCGTCGATCACTTCGTCCTGCCCAACGTCCACCCGAGCATCTTTCCGGCCCTCACGGCCACGACCGAGATCGACCACGTCAAGGCGGTCGGCGTGATTGAGACCTTTACGCTTGCCGCATCGATCGTCGCCGCCGACGTGGCCGTCAAGGCCGCGCCGCTCAAGCTGATGGAGATCCGGCTGCCGTTCGCCATGGGCGGCAAGGCCTTCGCGATCTTCACGGGTGAAGTCAGCGCGGTGCGCAGCGGTGTCGACGCGGCCGTCGCCGCGCTCAAGGACGAGGGCGTGCTCGACTCGTTCGCCGTGATCCCGTCGCCGCACAAAGACCTGATCGCCAAGTTGCTGTAGGTTGACTGATGAACTCCTGGCGGCGGGCGGGTACCCTGCCCGCCGCTTTTTGTTGTTCGAGGTGTGATGATGTGGTTGCGTTTTGCACACCGCAGGCCGCGGCGATGGGTCCTCTTGGAGGCGATGCTCCGCCTGTTGGGGCGCGCGTGGCGCGGCCTGCTCCGTTGACCAGCCGCATCCGTCGGCTCCTGTTGGC
>CAYZRP010000014.1:79704-83663 GCA_964480865.1 uncultured Anaerolineales bacterium
CGACAGCTCGCGAGGACTGTACCCTGGCGTCTGCGCGTTGGGCTGTTCATTTGCCATTTCCGGACTGGACTGCCCTCGTGGCGGCCGGCCGACATCCGATGAAGGAGACCAGATGATCATCGATGGCCATGCACTGAGGCGTTTCGTCCAGATCGCAACAGCGATCTTGCTGGGCGCCGGCGGTCTTCTGTCGCCGGCCCCGATGGCGCATGGCGACTGGCACACGCTGACCGGTTGGTTCCCGACCTTCACCAACAGCGTGTCGGAGCTTCCAGAGTTCACGCCGAACAGTCAGACACTTGTGTATCTCGCCGATGCCGAAGTGGACGACGTCCAATATCTGTACGCCGCCCCTGTCGCCGGCGGGACACCGCTCAGGCTCAATCCCGATCTCGAATTGACGGGCGACGTGCTCGGCTTCAAGCTGTCGGTTGATGGCCAGGCCGTGGTTTACCGCGCGGCCTTGAACTCACGTGCCTTGCAGAAGCTCTACCGCGTTCCGATCGGCGGTGGCGCGGAGGTGCAACTCAGCGGCGACGCCTCACTCCACAGTTCGGTGGACTCGTTCGACCTGGATCCGATCACCGGATCGGTCGTCTACGCGGCTCATGAGGCGGTGTCGGATCAACCAGCCCTGTATGTCGTTCCGCTTGCCGGCGGCACGCCTGTCAAGATCAGCGGCGCTCTCATCGCAGGGGCGGCGATCTACACCTATCACATCGATTCGATCGGGGGGCGCGTCGTATACCTGGCCAATGCCGAGGACCTGAACCGCTACGAGCTGTACAGTGTCCCCCTGGCGGGCGGCACAGTCGTTAAGCTCAGCCCGGTAGGTGGATATACCTACTCTGACATCGAGACCAATCCAGCGGCGGCCATGGTGGTGTTTACGGCAGCGCCGAACGGATCGACGCAAAGACATCTATACCGCAACGCGACATCCGGCGGCGCTCTTGTGCAACTCAATGTGGCCCTGGACACCGGTGAAGAAGTCGTCAGCCACCACCTGACGCCGGATCACTCAAAGGTGGTTTACGGCATCCGCACCGGACCGGCGCTCGGCGCGCACACGCGTGGCGATCTCTACGCTGTGCCGACGGCAGGCGGTTCCTCGACGCCGCTCAGCCTTGCGGCGGATCCCTCGTACGGCGCGGATGTGATTGAGTTTGCCGTAACACCCGACAGTCAACGAGTGGTCATGAACTATCAGTTGCTCGACTTACTCGCGCCGGAAATCCAATCGGTCAAACTGGACGGCACGGACCGGCAGACCCTGGTCACACAGCCGGGACTGGTGGACATCGGCACGCTCTATGTCAGTGCGGATGGCCAATGGGTGATCTTTCGAGATACGGTGGCTCAAGATGTCTATCGGTTGCCCATCGGCGGAGGCAGCGCACTCTCACTCGGTGTGGCGTCGTGGCCGATGTTCTCCGGAGACGGTCAACGCCTCATCGCCCTGGCGCTCGACCCGGCTAAGGAGCCCACGGCCCCCTACGATCTCTATTCGATCGGTCTATCGGACTTGAGCCGGCGCAACCTGACACGCCTGGAGCCCGGCGCCGCGGTGATCGAATGGAGCCATGTGGCCCCGGATGGCGTGACGATGGCCTATACCGTCGACCACGATCTCGGGCCGGGGGCACGGCTGGAGATCCGCGTGACCGATGGGTCCGCCGCGCAATATCGGCTGCAGATCCCGGCGCTTCACAAATAACAATCGCACGATCCGACTCGGCCTGCGAAACGGCCCGGCATCTCCTACAATGCCTCCGGCGCTCACTAGTGGTCGAGCGCCGGAGGCCCGGGATGACCGATACACTTGTGCAGCCGCCTGACCCCTCACGACTTGAGCCGCTCTACCGTCAGGTGTACGGCAATCTTCGCTCTGCCATCCTGACCGGTCGATTGCAGCGCGGCGCGCGGCTGCCGTCCTCGCGTGAACTGGCCACCTCGCTGAACGTCTCGCGCAACACGGTGCTCAACGCCTACGATCAGCTCCTGGCCGAAGGCTATCTCGAAAGCGTTTCGGCCACCGGAACGTTTGTGGCGATGACAGTGCCACAGGGCGCGAAGCCTGAACGGCGGCGATTGTCAGGCGAACACACACAACCGCGTTGGTCGGCTCTGGCGCGAACACTTGACGGAACCCCGGCGATGACCTCGGGTGACCCGGATGCTCGCCGACCGCGGGCGTTTCGGGCGGGCCTGCCCGCCCTGGATGCGTTTCCGTTCGGCCTGTGGGCTCGGCTCGTGGCCCGTCGTGCGCGGCACGCGAACGAAAGGGATCTCGACTATCAGCACCCGGCCGGGTATCGCCCGTTGCGCGAGGCGCTCGCCGCCCACGTGACGGTGTCACGACAGGTACGCTGCACGGCCGATCAGGTCGTGGTCGTGGCGGGATCGCAGGGCGGGCTCGATCTCGTGGCGCGTCTGCTGGTCGATCCGGGCGATCCCGTGTGGATGGAGGATCCAGGCTACCTGGGCGCGCGCGGCGCATTCCTCGGCGCGGGTGCGCGGATCGTGCCGGTGCCGATTGATTCGGAGGGCCTGCGCGTCGACGTCGGTCGCAAGCGCAGTCCGGCGGCTCGCCTGGCTTATCTGACCCCGTCGCACCAGTTCCCTCTGGGTGTCACGATGAGCCTGGGCCGTCGGCTTGCCCTGCTCGAGTGGGCGCGTGAGGCTCAGGCTTACCTCATCGAAGACGACTACGACAGCGAGTTCCGGTTCAGCGGCCGGCCGCTGGCGGCGTTGCAGGGGCTGGATGATGCGGGCCGCGTGATCTACGCCGGGACCTTCAGCAAGGTCATGTATCCGGCCCTGCGTCTTGGATATCTGATTCTGCCGCAGGCCCTCGTGGATACCTTCGTGGCTGCGCGAGCGCGCATCGACGTGCATGCGCCCGGGCTGGAGCAGGGGGCGTTGGCGGACTTCATCGCCGATGGGCATTTCGGGCGGCACCTGCGGCGGATGCGCGCACTCTATGCCGAACGACGCGACACGCTCCTGACGGCCCTCTCTGGCCTGCCGCTCGAGCCATACGCATCCGACACGGGCATGCACTGCATCGGCTGGTTGCCCGCCGGGGTCGATGATCGCGCTGTCGCCCGAACCGCGGTTGAGCACGACGTCGACGTCACGCCGCTTTCACGCTTCAGCCTCGCGCCGCGCCCGCGGCCAGGTCTTCTTCTGGGCTACTCAGGTGTTTCTCCCACGGAGATCAAAGCCGGCGCGCGCCGGCTGGCACAGGCACTGAGGAGCTGAGCGCCGGTCCGGGGATTGTCACTGGCAACTGGTACCTACAAAATGGAATAATCTGGTTCTTGTGGCAACCAGGGTTCGACCCCATAGTGAGTCCATCACACACGTTCACAGGAGCCGAACATGGAACCGCGACTGGATTACAGCAAGACACTGCCCGAAGGCCTGCGCGCCGTCAACGCCCTCGACCGGTACAGCGCCAACTGCGGGCTCGAGAAGCCGCTGCTGGAACTGATCAAGCTGCGTACCTCGCAGATCAACGGCTGCGCTTACTGCGTCGATATGCATAGCAAGGACGCGCGTTCGAAAGGCGAGAGCGAGCAGCGCCTCTACAGCCTGAGCGTCTGGCGTGAAGCGCCGTACTACACGGAGCGTGAGCGCGCTGCCCTGGCGTTGACAGAATCCGTCACGCTCATCGCGACCCAGCGCGTGACAGACGATGTCTACGCCGAAGCGAGCCGCCATTTCAGCGACGAGGAACTCGTCAAGCTCCTCATCGGCATCTCGATCATCAATATCTGGAATCGCTTCGCCATCACCTTCCGGGACGAGCCGGGCAGCTATGAACCCGAACACTTCGCCACGAAGCGTGAGATCATCGGCGCCTAAGACGTGTGGGATCCGTGGTAGTGGTCTTCGCGAAACGTGAACTGTCGGACCCATCACATCGAATGATGGCACGCCACGCTTCACTAGGG
>CAYZRP010000015.1:0-49058 GCA_964480865.1 uncultured Anaerolineales bacterium
GCCATCGCCGAGCATGCCCGAGCAGCCCCGCGTCGCGTGTCATCCCAAGTAGTTGCTGCCATCGCCGAGCATGTCCGAGCAGCCCCGCGTCGCGTGTCATCCCAAGTAGTTGTTGCCATCGCCGAGCGTGCCCGAGCAGCCCCGCGTCGCGTGTCATCCCAAGTAGTTGTTGCCATCGCCGAGCATGCCCGAGCAGCCCCGCGTCGCGTGTCATCCAGAGCGCCTAACCCTTCGAGCCATCGGACCCGTCGAATGAGCGCGAAGGATCTCCTCCGAAGGCGCACAGGTGCTCGGAGGGGATCCTCCCCGGACCTATGTGTCCGACGGGAGATCCTTCGCGCTCATTCGGCTGGTCTTTGGGTAAAGGTGGCCAGGCGCTCTGGATGACACGCGGCGCGCGAGGGCTGGGCGCTCTGGATGACACGCGGCGCACGAGGGCCAGGCACTCTGGATGACACGCGGCGCGCGAGGGCCGGGCACTCTGGATGACACGCGACGCGATGGCCGGGCGCTCTGGATGACACGCGACGCGGTGGCCGGGCACTCTGGATGACCTAAACGGATGACGAGGGACGTGTGACGGACAACGTCTGCGCAGTTGATGAATGACCCATTGATAGCGAATACGACGAACGACGACTACGCAGCCAATGAGTGACCAATGCCAAAGGAACACGACGAAGACGAACGACAACAGCGCGGGCGCAAAATGGCCGATGACAGACAAAGGAAAACAACGAACGACGAAGGTTGAATCACGCGTCAGCCTTCGTCATTCGTCGTTCGTCCTTCGTCTGTAGCCTTACAGTCGCAGATACGAATCCGTGTAGATCACCTTGTTGAGCAGCACCTGCACGGTCTTCCAGACCTCGGCCTGCGCCGGATCCGAGTGGTCGACGTCGGAGTGCTCGAGCTCGCCGCCCGCGGCCACAGCGTCGAACAGCTTGAGGTAGAGTGCGCCGAGCGCCGTCGAGTCGTCGCGCGACTCGACGATGCGGATGGCGTCCATCAGGTCTTTGTCGAGCGGGTCGAGGATCGCGGCGTCGACGCCGACGGCCAGGAGCATGACCATGTAGACGCGGTTGATCAACGGCCGCATCGGCGCGGGCACCTGGTTCGATACGTTCGAGAGCCCGACGTTGACCATGGGCGGCGGATCCGCCACCATCTTGAGCATCCGCACCGCCTCGATGCACTGCGGCACGTACTCCTGACAGCCCGAGACCGTCAGCACCAGCGGATCGATCAGCAGGTCTGACATGGGGATGCCGACCTCTTCCGCGCGAGGGATGAGCGTCTCGAGCGCCATCGACACGCGCGCGTCGGCCGTGACCGGGATGCCGCCTTTGGCCATCGTCAGCGCGATGAGCTTGGCGCCGTACTTCGCGGCCACCGGTGGCACCAGCGCGAGGCGCTCGTCCTCGGCCGACGTTGAGTTGATGATGGCGTTGACGCGCCCATGCGCCTGCTGGCGCGCCAGCCCGGCCTCGATCGCGGCCAGGTTGGTTGTGTCGAGCGAGAGCATGACGTCGCCGACGGCTTCATGCATGCCGTCGACCAGCCAGCTCATGACCTCAGGGCCGGCCTTCTTCTGCGGCCCGACGTTCAGGTCGAGCGCCGTGGCCCCGGCCGCCAACTGTTCGCGCGCCAACTCCGCGAAGTAGGCGCTGTCGCGCGCGGCCAGGGCTTCCTTGACCTTCGGGGAAATGATGTGGATCTTCTCGCCGATGATGAGCATGGTGTCTCCTTAGAGGGAGGATGAGGTACGGGTGGATGGCCCGGGGCTTTGCCCCGGGCCATCCACCCGTACCTCATCCTCCATTGATCAACCCCGCCACCGACGGAAAAGCGCTCAGGTCGGTGTGCGGCAGGAAGAGGGCGTTGGTGAACGCGTCGTAGAACGTGTTGTCCGCCGAGAGCTCGAGGTAGGTCATGCGTGACGCGATGGCCGCGACCTCGGCGCGAGCGTCGCGCGAGAGCAGCGCCAGCGCCGCGCCCTTGACGGCCGTGTTGCCCAGGAACTCGAAACGCTCCCAGGGCAGATCCGGCAGCAGCCCGATCTGCACGGCCTTCTCGATGTTGATGTACTGGCCGAATGACCCGCCGATCAGGAACTTCTCAACGGCGTCGAGCTCGAGACCCACGCTCTGCGCCAGTACTGTAAAACCGGCGTAGATCGCGGCTTTGGCGCGCAGCAGGTTGTCGACGTCGACCTTGGTCAGGACGATGTCGCGCCCGGTCGAGGTCTCGTTCGCCCAGGCGACCACGTACTCCGGGCCGTGCGCGCCGACACGCACGCGCGACGAGCCAAGATCGAGTTTGAAGTTGCCGCCGCGGTCCATCACGCCGGTGATGAACAGCTCGGCCAGGAGCGAGATCAGGCCCGAGCCGCAGATGCCGCGCGGGGCCACGTTGCCGATGACGCGTACCGTCGGCTCGTGCGTGGTCGAGTTGACCCAGACCTCCTCGATCGCGCCGCGTGTCGCGCGCATGCCGTCGACCACGCCTGCGCCCTCGAAGGCCGGGCCGGCCGAGCACGCGCACGAGACGAGCCACTCGCGGTTGCCGAGCACGATCTCGCCGTTTGTGCCGACGTCGATGAAGAGCGTCAGCGCGTCAGTTGCGTTCAGGCCGGCCGCCAGCGTCCCGGCTGTGATGTCGGCGCCGACATAGGCGGACACTCCCGGCAGGCAGTCGACGCTCGCGAGCGGATGGATGTGCAGGCCGGCCTCGAAGGCCGTGACCGGCTGCGGGTGGTTAACCACCGGCACATACGGCGACAACCGAATCGACGCCGGCGGCAGCCCGAGGAACAGGTGGATCATCGTCGGGTTGGCGACGACCACGGCCTTCACGATGTCCTCGCCGCGCAGGTGCTGGCGTTGGAGCAGTCGGCCGAGCAGGGTGTTGATCGTGCCGAGCACCAGCGCGTGTAGGTCATGGAGACCGGCGCCGTTCTCGCCCCGGCCGGCCGAGATGATGCGCGAGATCACGTCTTCGCCGCGCGCGATCTGGCCGTTGTACTCGGAGGCGCCGTCGATCACGCTCCCATGGTCGAGGTCGATCAGCCGCACCGAGACCGTCGTCGTGCCGATGTCGATGGCGACGCCGTAGAGGATTGCTGATCGCTGATGGCTGATTGCTGATTGCAGAGTCAGGCCGATGAGCCGAGGGGGGCCATCAGGGTGAAGCCAGGTGTCGCCCTCGATCACGGCGCCCATCTGCCACTCGGCATCGCGGAGTTGCGGCCCGAGGGCGCGCAGCAACGGCAGAGGGAGTTCGACGGAAGGGTACCCGTTCGCGGCGAGGCCACGCTGCAGCCGGGCGACGTCATCGAGCGAGTCCGCCATCGTCGGCTGCGGCAGGGTAAGCGGCACGACCTGGATGGTCTGGTCGCGGGCCGGGTCATAGGCGAAGGGCAGAGTGAACGCGCTGGCCGCCCGGTCGGTCGTCAGCTGGCGTTCGACAGCTTCCTGCTCCGGCACCTCGATCACGGCGTCGCCCTCGACCACGGTCTGACAGGACAGCGCGTAGCCGGCCGCCACGTCTTCGGGCGACAACCGCAACGCCGACCGCCGGCGCACCGCGCCGCTCTCGACGCGCACGGCGCAGCGGCCGCAGCGTCCCTGGCCGCCGCAGGGCTGATTGGCCTCGAGGCCGGCCTGATGCATGGCCTCAGAGACGAGCGTGCCGGTAGGCACCGCGACTGTGGCGTTGGACGGCTGGAACGTTACGGCGTGCGTGCTCATGACTCTTCCGGCGACACCTTCCCGACGACTCGATTACCTGACGACCCGACTAATTCCACATCAGCTTGAGGTAGTTCGGAAGGTCGACGGCTTCTTTCGGGCCGACCATGATCTGCCAGCCAGGAAGCGCGTCTTCGAGCTCGCCGGAGAGCACGGCCACCTGGCCGGGCAGGATCAGGCGTTTGTGGTTGATCCGCTCGGCGACACCGCTGGCCTTTACACCCTTGGCGATCCGCTCAGCATCGAACTTGCCGGCGGCCCAGGCGGTGAGCACGCTCATGCCCTCAGCGTCGACCACGAGCAGCCAGCCCGGCCGGCCTGAGCTCTCAACTTCATTGTTGACGGCGAAGTACGTGATCGAAAAGTTCGTCGTGACCATCAGCGGCGCTGAGGCGTCCGGCGCGTTGATCTCGTACAGACCCGGCTGCACCTGGATCGGCTTCTGCGGGTCGGTGTACAGGTTCTGGCGCAGCGCCAGCAGCGGGTAGAGCGTCGCCGGGTCAAAGGCCTCGAGCACGATGAAGCCCGCGTACTTGGCGATGTGTTCGGCGGCCAGCATGCCCTCATCGACGTCGCCAGCAACACCCGGGAACGTGATGACCGGGTAACCCAGCGTGCGGAAGTTCTTCTTCAACGCCAGGCGGCGCAGATGGGTGAGGGTGGTGAGCGAGTCGGCGTAACCCGATACAGCTGGATCGAGGACGATGTCCTCGACCCCTGCAGCCTTGACCTGCTCGGCCAGCGTCGCCAGCGCCTCAAGCGTCTCGGCGCGCACCACCAGCGGCATCTTGGCGCCCTTGGCCAGCTCGGCCATCGCCGCCCAGTTGGTCGCGTCGGCGGCGCACAGCAGCGGGCGCAGGCCGGCGGCGGCTTCAACGCCGGCGCTCATCACGGCTGGATCGTTCGTGATCAGGATCAGGGGCTTGTGAGTCTTTTCGCGCGCCGCCTTGACCGCGGCGGCGAACGTCGACGCATCGCCCGAGCGCGCATCGATGGCGAAGCCGTCCAGCCCGAGCTTGATGCCGACATAGTCGACGATGTAGGCGTCGGCTTCGGCCACCTGGGCCGTGATCGCGTCGACGCCCTTGCGATCATCGATCCGGACGAACAGGCCGGGCCGATGCAGGAAGGTCTTCTCGTGGCGGAACAACACCGTCTCATTGCCGACTTCGAGCTTCGCGCCGTCGCTGGCCAAAGCGATCAGGCGGATCGGCGGGGCCGACGACGCCTCGAGTTGAGCTCGGGCTTCATCGGTGACGTACGGGCAGAGCTTGAGCTCGGCCTGCTTGGCGGCGAGCTTCATGCCGAACGCGAGACATGTGGCGAAGCCGCATTCTTTGCAGTTCGTCTGCGGCAGTAGTTTGTAAATCTGGAGTCCCGTCAGGGCCATGGTGTCCTCCGGTCAGGTCTGCGCGGCATGACCGTTTTTTTGCCGCGAATTGCGCGAATTTCACGAATTGATCAATCGAAACTCAGGGCGCTTTAAGAGAGCTAACGTACGAAATTCGCGCAATTCGCGAAATTCGCGGCCAGAATCTGCTTACGCCGAAAGCGACGCGATCAAGGGCTTGAGCCGCTTGAGCGTCTCGGGATGCCGCACGACGACGAGGTCGGCGCCTGATTGAATCAGCGAGCTGGCGGTCAGGGTCTCCCAGTTGATCGCGCGTCGCTCCCAATCGCCCCAGGCCGCCGGAACGCCTTCGCCGACCTTCGACTCCTTGGTCTTCCAGGTCTCTTCGCCGGGCGTCACGACCATCGGCTGTTGAGTCATGCTGTCGCCGCCGAGCGCGGCCAGGCGCAGGCGCTCCATCACCGAGTAGCCGTACTCGATGCCGTAGCCGAGCGCGCCGGTGGTCGGGTCGATCACGACGCGATCGAGCGACAGGCCCATGTCGTGTACCAGGATGACGAGCTGCTTCGACAGGTTGACGTCCATCGGCGTCTTCGTCGTCACGAGGTGATCGTTGCCCATCGCGGCCGCGACAAGCGTGCGGTAGTTTTTGTCCTCGCAGCTGCCGAGGAGCAGGCGCTCGCCCTTGGCCTCATCGGCCACAGCCACGAGCAACGCGTTGTCCATATCGGCCTGGCCGGGCCCGATCACGGCCAACGGCAACCCCGTTGCCGCGAGCACCTTGCGCACGACAGCACGGGCGTTCTCGGGCGTGTTGGGCTGGCCGTCGGCGGTGGTCAGCGAAAGCGTCAGGTAGATGAGATCCGCGCCGAGGGCTTCGGCGGCCTTGGCCCATGCGGCCGGGTCGTCCATCGCGGCGCCCCAGGCCTGGCGCAGCAGCGGCGACCAGTCGTCGGGCCGTCGATCGCGGACCTCGACGGCCAGCGCCGTCGGATGCGGCAGCGCGCCTTCGAAGTGCAAACCGGGCAGGGTCCGTTCGCCGCCGAGCGTGAGCGTCTGCGCTCGCGTGCCGCCGTCAGCGGCCGTGGCGCCGATCGTCACCTCGCGGACCGAGCCCGCCCATTTCTCTTTGACGATGTCTACTGTCGGCATATCACCTCTCAAGGCCGGTGGATTCTTGCCGCGGATTTCGCGGATTGCACAGATTGATTCTGGAAATCCGCGTCATCCGCGAAATCCGCGGCTAGTCTTTTTCCAAACCCAGGCGCTCCAGCGTGCTGAGCGCCAACACGGCCGACGGGCGAGGCTCGCCCGGCCAGCTGTGCATGAGAAACACGTGCGTCACGCCGCGATCGCGCATCATCTGTAGCGCGGCCGCGGCGGGAATGTCCGGAGGTAACTCCGGGATGTCTTCATCCATCACCGAGCCGATGGTGCTCACGGGCTCGGCCTGTTCGAGCCGCGCGCGGCTTACCCAGCCAGCGGCCATGCCGTCCTCGTCGAGCGCCACAGCGACTTCCGGCTGGCCAGGCAGACCTGCGAGCCGGGCGCTCACGACGTCGCAGCGCTCTTCGGCCTCGCAGATCGGGACCCCGATGGTCATCACGTCGCGCACCAGGAGGACGCTCATGTTCGTCAGTTCGTCTGGGCCTTCCGCCCGAAGACCCCATCCAACAACGTCGTCAGCGCCGCGACCGCTGGCATGTCCGGCGTTGCGTCCCAGACGGGCCGCCCGGCGAGCTCGAGCTCGGTGAGCGCTGGATCCGCCGGGACCACGCCCGCAAGTGGCACGTCGAGCGTCGCGATCCTGTCGGTCAGCGCGGCAGGCAGCGTCGCCGGCGCGCGGTTGATGATCAGGTGCGCGCGCTCGATGGCGATGTCGATCTCATGCCGGAAGTTGGCGACTCGCTCGGCCGTGACAAGCCCGCGCGGGCCGGCATCGCTGACGATGAACAGGTGCTGCACGCCGCGGGTCGTACGCCGGCTGAGATGCTCGAGGCCGGCCTCGTTGTCGATGACGACGAAGGCGTAGTTGCGGGCGACGGCGTCGAGCACTTCACGCAGGTTGTGGTTGACGGCGCAGTAGCAGCCGGGGCCTTCACCGCGCCCCATCGCCACCAGATCCACGTCCTGGCCTTCGACCAGGGCGTTGCGGATGCCAAGGTCGAGATAGTCGCGCTTGGTCTGTCCGCCGGGCAGGGTGCCCATGGCAGCGCCGCCCTGAGTCAGGGTCTGCTTGACCTGCTCGAGCATGTCTTCGCGCAGCTCAGAGACCGTGGCATCCAGCTCGAGGCCAAGGAGCAGGTTGAGGTTGCTGCTCGGGTCGGCGTCGACGGCCAGCACCGGGCCAGCTTTCAGACCGGCGAGGTAGCGGATCGTGAGGGCCGATAGCGTCGTCTTGCCAACGCCGCCTTTGCCCGCAAACGCAATCGTGGTCGTCATAGTTAGCTTACGCAACTCCTCGGGTCACTGCATACCGGCTCTTGCTATCGTTTCTTTTGTTCTTTGCCGCGGATTTCGCGGATTACACGGATTGTTTCTGATCATCCGCGTAATCCGCGAAATCCGCGGCAAAGAAAACCGAATCAAGTGCCTGTCAGATGAGCGGGTCCATGGCCAGGGCCGGGTGACCCTGTTCGGTCAGGAAGGCCACCAGGCCGTCGACGTCGGTCGCGATGCGCTCATCGCAGATCTTGTCCATCAGATGGGCGTCGCCCTCGCGAGCGGCGACAGCCTTGAGCTGGTCGGCCATCTGCTCCTTGAGGATCGACGACATCCAAACGACGCGCTTGAAGCCGCCATCAGCCGAGATGAACTTCGGGCTCAGGATGTAGAACTTGCCGTGGCCCATGATGCCCGGCGTCTGCTGACCGCCGCCGGCCATGCCCGCCAGGGTCGAGAAGGTCATGCCGGTGGGCGTCACGCTCGTGTCCTCGCGGCTGACGATCATCACGCCGTTGGCCTCGGGGATCACCATCGCGATGCACTCGAAGCAGCCGCAGGCCGTCATCGGGTTCTCCATGATGGAGTAGATGGCGACTTCCTTGACCTGCTGGTGAGAAGCGCTGTCGATGAAAGTGTTGGTCCCGGTCCAGTAACCCTTCGACTCGTCGAGCGTCGTGCTCTTCGTGATCGGCTGGTTCGGGCCGGCCGGGTTGAGCTGGAACGATGCCTTGCAGTCGAGCCAGTTGTAGGCGCCGCACAGGCCGAGCCGCTCGGGCGTCACCACGCAGACGTGGTTGGGCGCGAACGACTGGCACAGCGTGCACGAGTAGAACTCGTCGACGCTCTCGTCAACCAGGTTGCCAAGGCGCACGTTGCGCTCGTCGTAGGCGGAGCGGGCGGTGGCCAGCCACTTGTCGACGGCGGCGGGCTCGGTGAAGATCGTCACCTGGACCTTGTCGACGATCGCGCCGAAGTCGGAGTGGAAGCGGGCGTGCAACACGTCGCCGAAGTGGCGCAGGTCGAAGCCCTTCTCGGCCGCGACCTTGCTGACGCGCAGCCAGGTGATGTCACGCTGACCGATGTGCTGGACACCGGAGGCGCCGTTGAGGAAGTGGTGGATCTGGCGTTCGAGCACGGGCTCGAAGTCCTTCTGCATCGTGCGTCCGGCCACTTCGACCAGGATGCCCATGTCCACCGCGCCGCCGACCGGCACCGCGCTGTAATCAGGCCCGACGACGGTCACCTGGCCGTCCTGGACGGCGTCGAAGTCGCGCATGCGCAGGTACTCGAAGCAGCGCGCCTTCTTGCCGCCGAACTCGACGCGCATGTCGGCCTTGCGCACGACCTCGCCTTCGAAGGCGGAGCCGTAGGCCACGGGCACGGGCACGTCGGTGATGCGGATCTTGATGTCGCGCACTTCGACGCAGCGCTGCACGAGCTTCTCGGCACGCTCCATGTCGTCCTTGCCCGCGATCTCGTCGAAGGGCATGCCGACCAGCGCCTCGTACTTGGTTACGGGTGTGGCCAGGATCTCGGGCACGGCCACGTCGCAGATGACCGGGAAGCCGAAGTTGAGGGCGCCGGCCGCGGCCGACACCTTCAGTTCGTCGACGCCGCCCAGCGCCAGCACGAAGGCCGGGACGCGGGCGCGGTTGTACTCAAGGATCTGCTGCTTCTGGCCGCCCTTCATGCCACCGAAGGTCATCGCGGCGCGGGCCGCGAAGCCGAGGGCGTAGATGGCGCTGACGGTGTCGGTGCCGAAGGGCACGGTGTAGGTGTCGTAGCCCAGCTCCACGCCTTCTTCAAGGAGCTGATGGATGATGCTGCGGCCGTTGACGTTGCCGCAGAGGAGGCAGAGGATGTTGCGGCGCTGGAACTCGCGCACGATCTTGACGGCGACTTCGTTCGACTTGGCGCAGCCGATGATGGCCGCCGCGCCGGCCATGCGGCCGTCGACGAGCTGGATGCCCCAGGCGCGCAACTGCACGTCCGAGATCGGCCCGATGGCCTTGTAGCCGGCGTCGTGGCCCTTGACCCCGGTGACAACCTCAGGCTGATCGTTCTTCAGGAAGCGAATGGCCTGGATCGCCTCGGCCGCGTAAAGCGTGGCCATGCCGGCGTCCAACGCTTCGCCCAGGCCCGGGTCGCTCTTCGGCAGAAGCTGCCTGGCCGACTCCAACACCGCCCCGAGATCGCCCAGTTTCTCCACGGCCTGACCCGACATGCCCAGGATGAGGGGCAGCCGATAGGCCGTGTCCGGAAAGCCAACAGGCGTATCTGGGCCGTGCTCGGCCAGTGTTTGGGTGTACAGGCCATCCAGAGCACCCACGGCCGCCTTTGCGCCGGCGACGGCTAGATCTACGACAATCTGGCTCATGTGTCCTCCAACCTGAGATGAAAGCGGGTGCACATCGCATCCGCCTGAGTTCGCCTTTGGCCCGCGCCGTGTTCGGACAGCCCGCGCGTTGGGGACTCACGCGCGACCGCCTTCAAATAGTGGGGCTGAGGATCAGGATAGGAGCAGGGTGGCCCACCCGGATAGTGAAAACAATCACAAACGCGACGTGAGTTCCATATGGAACTTTGACGCACGAGGATGACATTTGGGCATAACCGGCCCGACCGGGAGAGTTGCGGGTCGGGTTGGCCGTCCCCGTTGTGCGTCCAAAGCGGCCTACTGGCTGTCGACGCGCCCGCCCGGCCGCAGCATCGCCACGTCAACGTGGTCCCGAAGTTGTGACTTCACGGCCCCGCGCAGGATATGTCCGGAGATGTGCATCAAGGTGTCGTGGTAGTCAGTGTCCTGGTTCATGCTCGCCAGGCAGGGGAAGTGGTGGTGGAGCAGGCCGGCGCGCTGCTCGGCGTCGGCCGCCGGGCAACCGATCAGGCCGTCAGCCACGTGCCGGGCACACCCGCAGGCCGAGTCGCGTTCGACCTCGACGCCGCGGATCACGCGGTCGACGTCGACGGTCAACGTGAAGCGCGGCGCCCCGAACCGCGCGGCGAAGGCGCTGATCCAGGGATTTTCATAACGCTCGAGGATCGGGCCGCCGTTGACGGTTGTCTCGGTCAACGAGCACAACGGTTTGGGGAAGACGACGGCCACGCCCTGATCGCCGAGCCAGGCGCGCACCTGACGCACCAGACCGGCCGGGAGTGACTCGTTGCGGTCGATCGGCGCGATCACGGCGCCTGCGCCGCACAACCGCGCGACGTCCGGGATCAGCGTGGCGGCGCCAGGCGTCTCGCCGAGCGCGAGCAACAGATCCGCCTGGGGAAGTTGAGCGGGCAGGAAGTCATCGGGGTCGTCGACCACGGCCGGGATGACGCGGGGCAGGGCGTGGATGGCGACCGACCAGTGAGGCGGGCTCAGCCGGCGAACCGTCTCGGCGATTCGCTCACCCCAGAGCGCCTGAGTGATTGCCAGAATTCGCAGAGCGGGTGAAGGTGATTCGGAGATCGTCATGGCATCTAACCCGGGCCGACACACGGCCGCATCAATGAAGTCAGGGTGACAGGATCGGATTCAGAGTAGGGGTTTACTCGGAGTGGAAGCCAGTACGAGGGGTCATGCTTGTGCGATGACAGTTCTCAGCAGGGGCAGCGTGGGCCTGGCTCCATCATCCAGGCGCAGACAGCGACCATCACGGCGCGCGAGTCAGGCGTAACCAGTCGCCGTTGAGAACAGCGAACCGAACTCTAACGCCATGCCCGTGGAAATCCGGATGTCAACATTTCACGATTGATTTACATATTTAGAGTCGCCACGACGCTAAAGTGAAGGGGGGACCGGCACCGGAAGGCCGGGCCTTTTTGGGTGCCATGATGGCTGAGACGCCCGTCTATTGTCAGAAGCTGAACAAGAGTTATCGCATGGGTGACGGTGACGTGCCCGTCCTGCGCGACGTCGACTTTGCTGTCGAGCGCGGCGTGTTCGTCGCGATCATGGGCCCGTCGGGCTCCGGCAAGTCGACGCTCATGCACCTGCTCGGCGGCCTCGACCGGCCGACGTCGGGTGAGGTCGTGCTCGCCGGTGAGCGGCTCTCACGCCTCAGTGACGATGCCCTCACGATCCTGCGCCGCCGCAAGGTCGGCTTCATTTTCCAGAGCTTCAACCTGATCCCGACTCTGTCGGCCGAGGAGAACGTGGCGTTGCCGCTGCTCGCAGACGGTCGTCGCATCCAGGGTTCCGAACAGCAACGCCTGCGCGACCTGCTCGAGCTCGTCCGACTCGGTGATCGACGCGGGCACCGGCCCGACCAGCTTTCGGGCGGGCAGCAGCAGCGCGTGGCCATCGCCCGGGCACTCGCCACCGATCCCGAGATCGTCCTGGCCGACGAACCGACCGGCAATCTCGACTCGCGCTCGGGCACGATCGTGCTCGAGACCCTGCGCAAGATCTGCGACGGTCTCGGCGCCACGATCGTCATGGTGACCCACGACCCGCGCGCCGCGTCGTTCGCCGACCGGGTCGTGTATCTCAAGGACGGCCAGATCGAGATCCAGATCGACAACCTCCGCGACGGCCATGATGTTGTCCGCGTTGCCCAGCAGATGGCAGCGTTGGAAGGGTAGGGGCGGCCCTTGTGGCCGTCCTCCCGCCGACGCGCAGGCCGTTCGACATCACCCGGTTGTACGGCGGCGTTTCAGGGAATGCAGACAGGCGGATGGATCCCACGTGATCGACGCCCACACGCGCTCGATGGACCGGTCGGCCGCGACGGCACAGGCCGACAGCCGAACATGGGCGGACAGAGCGGCCACAAGGGCCGCCCCTGCGGGTTGATGCCGATGATGTGCGTCTGATGACACAAACATGTCACTGATTTTTACCCTCACGCTGCGCAACCTGTTGGCCCGAAAAGGGCGGACGGCTTTGACAGCGCTGGGGATCGCGCTCGGCATCGCGGCGGTCCTGGCCGTCAACATCACGAACGCGACGCTGCTCGAATCATTCAACGCCGTCTTCGATGAGGCCGGCGGTCGGGCACAGCTCGCCGTCACGACTCGCGCCCGCGGCGGCGGCGAGGGCTTCGACGACTCGGTGCTGGCCGCCGCCCGGCGCGTCGACGGCGTCATCGCTGCAGCGCCGTCGGCTCAGACCATCAGCCTGCCGGCCGACGAGCGCGTCGGCTGGGACGACGGCATCGGGCCGACCGGCGTCGGCGCCGGCGCGCGCCTCGTGCTGATGGGCATCGACCCGGCCGTCGATGCGACGGTCCGCGATTACGAACTCGTCGCTGGCCGCCTGCTCGAACCGCGCGACAGGGGCTACTCGGCCGTCCTTGTCGAAGACTACGCTGCCGAAAAATCCCTCGGGCTCGGCGATGACTTTGTGCTGCTCAGCCCGACCGGTCCCTTCAAGCTGCGTGTCATCGGTCTGATTGCGCAACGCGGCGCCGGACTGCTCAACGGCGGCGCCGTCGCGTTCGTGCCGCGCGCCGTCGTCGACGACCTGACCGGCCGCGCGGCCGAGCTCGATCGCGTCGACCTGGTTGTCGAGCGCGCCATCGCCGACTCGCCCGACGCCCTCGCCGACCTCAAAACCCGGCTCGAGGCCGAGCTGGCCGACTTCGACGTGAACGTCACGTATCCCGGCGCGCGCGGCCAGGAGCTCTCGAAGCGGATGACGTCGTACAACCTCGGGCTCGACATGTTCAGCCTCGTGTCGATGATCGTCGGCGGCTTCCTGATCTACAACACCTTCGCGATGGGCGTCGCTGAACGCACCCGTGCCTTCGGCGTGCTGCGCGCGATCGCGCTGACGCGCCGCCAGATCCTGGCGACGGTGCTGATCGAAGCCCTGCTCCTGGCCGCCATCGGCTCGGCCCTGGGCGTGCTCATCGGGCTCGTGATGGCCGCAGGCATGTCGTCGTTCCTGGCGATCATCGCCGGCTCGGCGCCGGTCGGCATGCGGCTCGAGCCGGCCGCCTTCGCGCGCAGCCTGGGCCTCGGCCTGATCGTCACGCTGGTCTCGGCGCTCTGGCCGGCCATCGAGGCCTCGCGGGTGACGCCGCTCGAGGCGATCAAGGCGCGCTCGCGCACCGACCAGTCGCCCTGGGGCAGGCTCGGCTGGCGCTTCGGGCCTGGCCTCTTCGCGGTCGGCTACTTCATCTTCATGGATGTGCCGTTGCGTCAATCTGTGGCGTTCACGGTCGTCAACGTCGCGCTGCTCATCTTCGTGGCCGGCGCGCTTCTGCTGGCCGGCGCCGTGTTCCGGCCGATCTCGCGCCGGTTCGAATTCCTCAGTGGCCTGTACGGCTACGCCGGCCGCCTTGGCGCCCAGAACCTGCGCCGCTCGGAAGGGCGCGTCATCGTCACGGTGGCCTCGTTGATGCTCGGCATCGCGATGAGCATCGGCACGACGTCGCTTGGCCGGAGCTTTCGCTACGAACTCGGGCGCTGGGTCGAGGCGGCCACCGGCGGTGATCTCATCGTCCAATCAGCTGTCCGCCTTGACGCAACGGCCGCCCAGCGCCTGAAGACGGTGCCCGGCGTGGCTACCCTGACGAGCGAGCGCTTCGTCGAGGTCTATCACACCGGTGACCAGGAAGACGAACTCATCTTCGCCGCCATCGAACCTGAGACGCGGCGCCAGATCAGCAACTTCATCTTCGTGCAGACGCCGCCGGGCGGTTCCGAAGCCGCCTTTGATCGTCTGCAAGCGGGCGGGGCGATCTTCGTCGCCAGCACGGTCGTCAGCCGCTACGGTCTTCATCCGGGCGACACCTTCACGCTCGACACGCCGCGCGGCACTCATGCCTTCGAGGTCGCGGCCGAGGTGGTCGACTTCGCCGGCAACGGCCTGATGGTCTATGGCAGCTGGAACGACCTCAACCGCTACTTCGGCATCCGTGACGCGGATAGCTTCATCATCGCGGCCGAGCCTGGCGTCCAGGCTGAGGCCCTGGCGGACACGCTCCAGAATCGTTTCGGCGAGCGCCTGAACCTGTCGATCGACACCGTGCAGGATCTGCTCGCCGCGGTGTTCACGATCAACGACCAGTCGTTCGCGTTGTTCGACACGCTGGCCTTCATCATGGTGGCGGTGTCGGCCGCCGGCGTGATCAACACGATGACGATCAGCGTCCTCGAGCGCGGCGCCGAGATCGCGACGTTGCGCAGCCTGGGCTTCACGCGTGGCCAGATCCGGTCAATGGTCCTGGGTGAAGCGCTGTTGATCGGCATCCTCGGCGGTGGCCTCGGTCTCACGCTCGGCCTCCTGACCTCGCGCATGTTCATCCGCGTGATCGAGGTGCTGGCCGGCTACACCCTGACTTACATCCTTCCGATGTCGGCCCTGATCTCGGCGACGCTGATCGCGCTGGTGGTGTCGCAACTATCCGCGCTCGGCCCAGCCTGGCAGGCGTCTGGCCGCGGGATCATCGAGGCTTTGAAAGATGAGCGCTGAGGAGCAGACGGCGGTCCGCCGTCTGCGGTCCGCGGTCTCAAGGAACTTCCCCATGCGTATCGTGAAAATCCTGCTCGGTGTTGTGGTGGTCGCGCTTCTGGTGCCGCTGGGGTGGTGGGGGTACCAGACCTATCTCGCGCCGGTGCCGGCCACGCCCACGCCGACCCGCGACGCCGCCGCTGAGCCGGCGGTCATCAGCGCCGAGGGCCGGGTCGCACCCGAGCGTGAGGCGCGGTTGTCGTTCCAGACCGGCGGCCGCGTCGACGAGGTCCTGGTCGCCGAGGGCGACTCGGTCAGGGCCGGCGATCCGCTCGTGCGCCTCGACACCGTCGAGCGCCAGGCGGCCGTCGATCAGGCCCAGGCCGCGCTCGATGCGGCGCGCGCCCAGCGCGATCTCGTGCCCGACGACGCCGAGCCGGCGCAGATCGATCTCGCTGACGCTCAGGTCGCCCAGGCTGAGGCGGCGTTGGCGCTGGCGCAGGCGACGATGGATCAGGCCGAGCTGCTTGCGCCATTTACGGGCACCGTCGCGGCCGTCGACGTCGAGGTCGGCGAGGTCGCGGCCCCAGGCGTCCCGCTGCTGGTCGTGGCCGATCTGAGCCGCTGGCACGTCGACACGCTTGACCTCAGCGAGGATGACGTCCTGGCCCTGCGCGTCGGTCAGCTGGCGGAGGTGCGCGTCCCGGCCGCTGAGGGTCGCGTGCTGACCGGCCGGATCGCGCGCATCGATCTGAGCGCCTCGCAGTACCAGGGCAACGTCACTTACAACGTCCGCGTCGATCTTGACCCGAGCGATCTCGCCCTCAGTTGGGGCATGACGGCCTTTGTCGATGTCACGCCCGGTGGTTCGGGCAATGCGGCGTTGGCGCCCACACACGAACCGACACCAGCGGGCGTCACGCCAAATCCGACTCGAACGCCGGCGCCCACGAACGCGCCGATCACTGACACGCCCGCGCCGACAGTGGCCGCGGCCAGCGCGACCGCAACGGCCCGCCCCGCGACGGCGACTCGAGCCGCCACAGCGACGCCGACTCCGCAGATCCACGTCGTGGCCCGCGGTGAGAACCTGTCGCGCATCGCCGAGCAGTATGACGTGTCGGTCAACGCCATCCTGCAGGCCAACGGCCTGAACTCGACCACGATCGTAACGGGACAGCAACTGGTCATCCCGACTCCGTCGCAGCCCTGACCCCGTGCTTCGCCGACGTCTGCGAAGGTCGGGCGGTTGTAGATCAACCGCCCGACCTTCTTTATTTTGACAACTGTCAGCCCATTCCGACAATTCAACCGACCACACGCCGATTGCCCGCGAAGGCGTCCGGTCCTACGGTGACATCACCTCCTCCGCAGTGGCGGCGCAGAGGCGGCGCAGAGGCGGCGCAGAAATGGCGCAAGGAGATAGAGATGGCCATCGCCAAGGATATGTTGAACGTCCATCCAGCCCTGGGACACCTGGATGGCGATGCGCTGGCGGCCTGCATTCGCCACTGCTTTGATACCGCGCAGGCCTGCACCGCCTGTGCTGATGCCTGTCTGAGCGAGGCTGACGCGCGCGATCTCACGACCTGCGTGCGGCTCAACCTCACCTGCTCAGACATCTGCATTGCCACGGGACGTGTGCTCTCTCGGATCGGCGAGCCCGATCTGGGTGTGCTGCACAGCCAGGTGCAGGCTTGCGCGGTCGTCTGTCAGGCCTGTGCGCGCGAGTGTGAGCATCATCAGCACCATTCGCACTGCCAGGTCTGCGCACGTGCCTGCCGCGGATGCGAACAGGCCTGTCTGGTGATCCTCGAGCAACTCTCTCGGGCGTGAGCCTTCTGACCAATCAACCTTGAAGGAACGGACCATGGATGCCACAACAACACGAGAAAACCTGATCCAGAACCTGAATGAGGATTTGAGCCGCGAATACCAGGCCATCATCGCCTATGTGGTGTATTCGCAGGTCCTCAAGGGCGCCGAATACATGCACATCGCCAGGGAGCTCGAAACACATGCCGGGGAGGAGCTCGCGCACGCCCTGCTGATCTCGAAGCAGATCGATTACCTGGGCGGCATCCCGACAGTGACACCGAAGCCTGTCAAACAGTCCGACGATCCCCGCGAACTGCTGCACTTCGATCTCGAGAACGAGGCCGAGACGATCCGGCAGTACCGCCGACGCGTGCGCGAAGCCGAATCGCTCGGTGAGTTCGCAATCTCCGAACACTTGCGCGAGATTCTGGTGGATGAAGGCGATCACCTGATCGAACTTGCCACGGCACTTGGCGAGGAAGTGCCCGATGTCTCCGACGCAGGCTCTCAAGAGCCCGCACGCTCGTCCCGCAACGGCTCCAAAAACAAGTAGCATCTGTTCGTCCTGCGTCGGAGCCCCTCGCGGCGGCCAGCACCGAGACGTCGGCTGGCCGCCGCTTTCATCTGTCTGCGACAGAAACAAAAAGGCGAGCCGGGTGCATACCCGGCTCGCCTGGTTTCCTATGTCGGTCTGGGCTCAGCGTGTCAACGTGCCCTGATCGCGCAGATTGCGGATGACGTCGGCGCTGACGGCCAGGCGCACTTCATCCTCGGTCACCTGCGACACCCAGTGGTAGGGGATGTAGCGGTGCTCTTTGTTGAGGATGCCGCTCTCGATCACGAAATGCGTGGCGCGGCCCGTGTCGCGGTTCGTGACGATCTGATCGACGTCGCCGACATGCTCATCGTCGGCCGAGACCACACGTGCGCCTTTCTTCAAGGCCACGGCTTCGTCCGGAATGTTCGACTTCGAACTGGCCACAAAAGTCGGATCCAGATACACATCAGGTTGAGTCACCGGCCCTGGGTTCACGCCGAGCGGATAGTAGTAGAGCGGGGCGGCGAAGCCGGCATCCGCGTTCCGGCCCGGCACGAAGTACGTCTCCTGGTAAGGCGGCAACGGGTCGAGCTCGAGTTCATTCCGTGACAACTTCAGACGGACGTCGTTCTCACCAGCGCTGTCGATCAGGTCGTACTTGAGGACCTTGTCTTCTGTGAACAGCCAGCCCTGCCGAATGATGAGGTGTGAGATGTCGCGCGTTCCCGGGTCGATCACGACGCGGTCCACACGGCCCACATCCTCGCCGTCAGCGGTCAACACTTTAGCATCGGATTTGATTCTCATAGCGAAGCTCCTCTCTGGGGTTCGGCGGTACGCGTCTGGTCCGCTCGATCGGTCTGCGCCTTACCTGTCTGATCGTATGCAAATGAGCCTGAAAGCTCTGTCGGCCTGTCGATCGATGCTCTGTCGGCAGGATCAGAGCGGCTGTGTCAGTCGAGGATGACGGCGCTCCTCATCCGCCTCTCCCTGTTTTTTGAGCGTTTTCTCAGAACGACCGGTTAGTCTGATCACCGGCGGATTAGAAAAGGTGTGCGAAAATGGACATGTTGCTGATCGACGATTCCACGATCCCAACCAGGTCTTCCATGACGACCGTATTGATTGCCGACGATGACGCCAAGATCGTCGACATGCTGCGTCGGACCCTGACCTACGAAGGTTACAAAGTGGTCACGGCGGCCGACGGCTACGAGGCGCTGGTACAGGCCCAGAGTGCTCGCCCGGATGTCATTGTGCTCGACTGGCTGATGCCCGGGCTTCAGGGCGTCGAGGTGGCGCGTCGGCTGCACGCCGGCGGCACGGCCCGCGGTCCCGCGATCCTGATGCTGACCGCCAAGGACGCTATCGAAGACCGGGTCGCCGGGCTCGACAGCGGCGCCGATGACTACCTGGTCAAACCGTTCGCACCGGCCGAGTTTCTTGCCCGCATCCGCGCGCTGCTGCGCCGCAAAGATCCGGCCGGCGCCGGCGACCAGCCGCTGACTTTCGCCGACCTGCACCTGGACCCCGTCACGCGCGAGACCCTGCGCGGCGATCGGCGCTTCGAGCTGACGCCCAAGGAGTTCGAGTTGTTGGCCTTCCTGATGCGCCACCCGCGCCAGGTCGTCCAGCGCGAACGCCTGCTCGAGGAAGTCTGGGGTTACGACTTCAACGGCAACGACAACGTCCTCGACGTCTACATCGGTTATCTGCGCACGAAGACCGAGGCCGGCGGCGAGTCGCGCCTGATCCAGACGATGCGCGGCGTCGGGTATGTGTTGAGGGAAGAGTAGAAGCGACGAATGACGAAGGAAGGCGCCTCAAAGATGAGGCGCCTTCCTCGTTTTTGAAGCAGGCGAATGGCAAGTACCCGTGACGACTGAAGTCGTCACTACATGAGCGTTCGAGTCGTGTAGTGACGACTTCAGCCGTCACGGGTATTCGTCACCATCCCATCCATCTCCAAAAGCCTTGTCGGGACGAAACACGCGTTCTTGATCGGCGAGCCACTCAGCCCCTTCAACCTGTAGATATCCGGGCAGACTGGACCATGGCCAATCCAACGCCTGAGTGCAGTAACCGTGTTTGACGGGGTTGGCATGAATATAGTTGAGAGCCTGCATGAAGTGCGCTTCGTTGCGGATTTTCCGATCGTAGTAGCGATACCAGAGGCGTCGACCAACACAGTCATCTTCTAGATTCCACTGTCGGCTGGTGGTGCCGTGCAGTGACTTGATGACGGCAGCGAGTTGCTCAAACTGGGGAACGTCGACAAGTACGTGGTAGTGATTCGGCAGGATGACCCAGGCATGAAGGTCGATGTCGGTCTCCGACAATCGAGCACACAAAGTGGCCTCGAAGGATGATCGTCGTTCCGGCGTCGATAGATGCGGCTGATGCAGATACGTAGCGGCCGTGATGAGAAAGGCACCGGCCTCTCGAAAGGGATGAGGTGGCGCATGCAGCGGAAAACCGGCAAGGCGACGAGCGCGAACCCGTTCGGCGCGTTCGTGATTGGTGAGCCGATGTCCGGCGCAGGGCATTCTATTCTCCGTGACGACTGAAGTCGTCACTACATGAGCCCATGAGTCACGTAGTGACGACTCTTTAGTCGTCACGCAACAGGCCCACCAGCTCGGGCCGATGGGCCTTGAGCACCTCGAGCACCTCGGCCCGCGTCGGAGCGGCCAGGGCGGTTCCGATCTTGCGGCACTTGGCCGCCCCTACCGCGTTCGCTATAGCGCCGATCACGTCCCACGGCCGGTTGGTCATGATGCCCCAGGCGACAGCCGCAGCGAAGCAATCGCCGGCCGCCGTTGCATCGACGGCGTTCACGGGATAGCCCGGGCAGACGATGTGCTGTTGCGGCGTCACGATCGTGCAGCCAGCCGCGCCGGCCTTGATGATCACGGCCTGCAGGGCAGGGAATGCCTCGGCGTCGGTGAGATCGAGACGCGCGGTCAGGGCCTGATACTCGGGCTCTGTGACCAGTACCACGGCGGCCGCGGCAACGACGCCGCGCAGCCAACCCAGATCGATAGCGCCGACTCGCGGGCCCGGGTCGAAGAGCACGGGCAGGCCCATCGCGCTGGCCTGTTCTACACCGTCGGCAATGACCTGAGCCTCGTCGTGGAAGTACGACCAGCCATCGACCAGCAACGCGCCGGCCGTTGCCAGCGCGCCCATCCAGCGAGTCGGCCACGCCGACAACGTCTGCGAGCCGGGCCTGCCCATGAAGACTTGTTCGCCCGAGGCCGAACGCAGCCGCACGGCCGTGCGCGTCGTGGCGGACGACAGTCGCTGCACGGCGCTCGTATCGACGCCTTCGGCATCGAGCAGGGCGAGCACGCGATCGCCGATCCAGTCGTCGCCGACCGCACCGAGCGCCACAGCCGAGAGCCCGAGCCGCGTGGCCGTCACCAGAGCGTTGCCAGCGCCGCCCGGCCCAAGCGCCAGATCCGACACGGTCTGGTGTCGGCTGACCTGAACCGGAAGCTCCTCGATATCGAGACACAGATCGGCGATCAGGTCACCAAGGGTAGCCAGCGCGGATGAGTGCAACGTGGCCATCAGGCGGTCGCCTTGCCGATGACACGCGCGGCGTGTACATTCGCCTCGGCCCGGCCGATCAATCGGCCCATGAAGAGCCCGACGGCGATCGGCGCCAGCCAGGCGATGACGCGACCGGTCTGGATCAGCGTGTCGCCTGATGCGTCGCCGACGGTCTGGCGCCAGCTTTCAACGGCCTGAGCCGCGCCCCATGCGCCCAGCGCCACGCCCAATCCAAGCGCGCTTCCCAGAAGCGCACCCATAGCGCTCACGAAGGCGAGTTGCGCACCCAGGCGCACGTTGCCGTCGACGAAACCGGCCAGGGCCCCGAACACGGCACCGACGATCACGAACTCGGCCACGATCGCCAGAACCACGAACGGGGCAACGGTTCCGGCGTTGCTCTGCTGAGCAAACGACTGCGCGGCAAGTTGAAGCACGTCGTCGAGCCCGAAGGCAACGGCGCCTGCGCCTGCCAGTGCCAGCCGACGTCGCCCGGGTGCGCCAATCAGGCTGACCAGCCAGCCACCCAGCGCACCCGCGACGACCGAGATCACGAGGCCGCCGTTCCAGTGCGCGAAGGTCGACCAGCGCGCCAGCGCAAAGGCCAGACCGAAAGCCAGGGCGCCCAGCCAGGACGCGCGGCCTGTCGAAGTCGTGTTCATCAGATCCTCCTGAGCGGCGCTGAAGCGCGCCAGCAATCCGCATCCCATGATAGACAGCAACTCCCGTGTTGCGACGAGTGTCAGGTGTGCGGATCCACTCGATTGAGCCTCGCCCAACACGTCGGAGAACACACCTTCCATTTCGACGCCGAAGACCTCACGATGCCGGCGCGGATAGAGATGCAAGAGACCGGCGAAGACACGGTGAACGAGTGTGTTCATGCCACCTCCCGCGTCACGCGCACCCGCGCGACCCGCAGCAGGTCGCGCAGCCGATTGAGTTCGGCGGCCAGGATGCGGCGGCCCAGGGCCGTCAGCGCGTAGGCCTTGCGTGGCCGGCCGCTCTCATCGGCGACGTTGTCATCACGTCGCTCGATCCAGCCCTGGTCGAGCAGGCGTTTGAGCGCGCCGTAAAGCGTGCCCGTGCTGAACACGATCCGGCCACGGCTCAGGGCCTCAACATCCTTGAGGATGGAGTAGCCATGACGCGGCTCGGAAGCCAGGCTGAGGAGGATGAAGTAGGTGGCTTCTGTGAGGGGCAATTCCCGCGTGAGATCCGCTTGCATGAGCTCTCCGATATGTCGTCGGGCGATATGTCGCTCGACGACATATTAGGACGGGTTCACCCCAATGTCAAGACACAAACGAAACCTCAGGGAAGTGGCATCAGCCTCGGCCTACACGCGGTGAGCCATGCGCCGATACCGGCTTTCGCGTCAACGGCTAGCCTGAAGGCGCAGGTGAAACCTGCCGGTTTCACTCTGACGCTTCATGCACAGGAGGCAGCATGGCTCAACAGCATCAGATCTACGGTGAGGTCCACAACAAAACTGACCTTGAGGACATCTTCCTCAAGATCCGCAAAGACGTCGACGATGCGACGGTCCGCAGTGGGCTCACGGAGCTCTATCGACGGGCGGGCTACCTGATCACGCTCACGCACGCGCCGTCCTGGGAGGAGAAGTTCGGCAGAGACGCGGCGAGCTTGAGGAAGACGGCCGAGAGCGAGTTCGCGACGACGGCACGGGCCATCAATCGCAAGGCGCGCGAGATCGGCACCGAGGACGACTACGACGAGAAGTGGGGAAAGTGACGCCAGACTGGCCGTTGATCGCGCCAACATTCCGCCCGGCGACCTTGGGCCAACAGGCGTGGAACCGATCCAGTCCGTCCGCATCATCCCTGAAGTCCGCGCAATCCTCGGCAAGTCACACTGCCCGGCCGAGGTTGCACAACCCTGGAGGAGATCCCATGAAGACCGTTGAAAACATCATGACCGTGAGCCCGGCCACATGCTCGCCCGACACGCCGCTGCAGGATGTGGCCCGCATGATGGTCGATAACGACTGTGGCTGCATCCCGGTCGTGGAGACCCAGAGCGCGCGTGTCCCGATCGGCGTCATCACCGATCGCGATATCGCCAGCCGGGTCGTGGCCGAGGGCCGGGATGCGCGTGCTCTGAGCGCCAGCGACGCGATGACCCGGCCCGTGATCAGCGTGGCCCGCGACGCCAGCCTCGAGGATTGTCTGCGCACCATGACCGAGCATCAGTTGCGGCGAGTGGTGGTGGTTGACGGCGACGGGGGGTGCTGTGGCATCGTCGCCCAGGCCGATGTGGCCCTCAACGCGACAAAGGGGAAGACCGGCGATGTCGTCCGTCAGGTATCGCAGCCGACGCCGGCCGGGTCCGGCTCGTTCGACGAAGGCGTCGACGATCAGGTCGAGCAACTCGGCTCTTGAGCGCTTCCCGCCCGGCGCTCATTCCAGATCGTGCTGGATAAACGTCGGCGAGTCGTGGATGCAGATGATGTCGAGCCGATCGTCGCCGGTGTTCGTGAACTTGTGCGGCGTGTGGGCCCCGACGACGATGATGTCGCCGGGGCCCGCGTCGAGTTCATGGTCGTCGGCCCGGAAGCGCGCCCGGCCGGCGCGCACCACCCAGGTCTCGGAGTACGGATGGGTGTGCAGGACCGGGCCCGCGCCCGGCGCGTTGTAGACCAGGAACATCGATACGCCCGAACCGTAGCGTTCGCCCTCGAATGTGAGCGTGCCGCCTGGGCTGCGTTCGATCTCACCGGAAGCGATCAAGCGATACATGGCGTCCTCCTGCAGGGTGCTCAAGCCGGCTGCGGCTCGGGGCTCTGGGCTTCGTCGCGGCGATAGGCCGCTGAGAGTGATCGATACGCGTACGTGCGCATCGCCAACACCGTCACGATCAGGCCGATCACGCCCGCCAGCGTGAAGAGCAGGGCGAGGCCGCGATCCGTGCCCGTGCCGAACCAGTGGCCGATCAGATCGACCCCGGCACCGGTCGTCATGAATGGGATGAAGAACCACTGCGCGATCGGGCCGATCAGAAACGCCGTGATCGGTGTCGCGGCCTGCTCGACGCTCTGAGCGAAGCCAAAGACACGGCCCTGGCGGTCGGCGGGCACGACCTTCTGCAGGATTGTTTGCTCGGCAGCCTCAACGGCCGGGATCAGACACAGCCAGATGAACATACCGACCGTGAGCAGTTCGATCGAGCGCAGCAGGGTGAAGACCGTGCAGATCACCCACATCACGATGTTGCTGAGGAACAGAGTCCGCAGCGGATTGGCGCCAAGGCCGCGGCGCGCCACGATCATGCCGCCGACGATGAAGCCCAGGCTGAGGAAGCCCCAGAGCACGCCCCAGACCTGGACCGACACGAGCAGCAGACCGTAGGCGTCCATCAGCGACATGAAGACGCCGCCGAGAAAGTTGTTGAAGGTGTGAAAGAAGATCAGGCCAAACAGCCCGGGCACCAGGCGCACGATGCGGATCGTGCCGCTCAGGTCGACCATCGAGGCCGATGTCGAGCCGTCGGCCGCGGCAACGGCTGGCTGACTCGCCGGCTCACTGACGTCGATCCGAATCGGGAGCAGGTGCATGATGACGGCGACAGTCAACGCGACGGCGATGGCCAGCATCCAGGCGACGCCGATGTAGCCGATGGCGAGGCCACTGAAGATCGAGGCCACCAGGAACGCGGCGCCGTTGGCGCTGCCGACCAGCCCATTGGCCCTGTCGCGATCCGGTTCGGGCACCCACACGGTCACAAGGGTCGACAAGGCGATACCGCGCACGTTTCCGGCCAGCGCGCCCATCAGGGTCATCACGATGAAGATCCATAGCGCCGGGTTGCCGGCATCGTTGAAGGCCGACTGCGGCGTGGTGACGTAGACAACCCAGGCCAGAGCGAACAGCACCAGCGAGGCCAGGCTCGAGGCCAGCATGACCTGCTTCTTGGGATATCGATCGACGAGCGAGCCCAGGAAGAAACCTGACCCCGCGACCGTGATGGTGTACACGCCGGCCATAACCGACGTGGCGATGACGGATTGTGTTTGCAGATAGACCCAAAACGTCACAGCGAACCACACATAGGTGTTCGTCATTGACGCGGCGATTGTGTTGGCGAGGACAGCATAGAAGGCGCGCATGGGGATGTCTCCGGGGAAGGGACCTGGAACCATCTGCTCCAGGTGCTGGCGAATAGAACAGGTGTTCAGTTTCTCTCAAATCGGGATAAAAGTCAACCGTTTATATCGTCAATTTATGGCTACCTAAAATGACACAGCAAGAACTGACCCTGACGCGCGTCACCGAGAATGCAGAGCCGGTCTGGTTTTGAACCGACGGGCTCCTTGGGCCGGGGCGGGGCGCTGTCGATCGGTCCTGGTGGCGATGGCCGGCGTATGAAACGGCGGCGTGGGTGGCCACAAGTGCTTCCCCATCCGGTTGCGCTGATGGCGATGTGGCCTGTCCGGTCCGGCGCACGGGGTTCTCGCCTGCCACTCGGGCGGCGTCCATCCCTTCATTCGATGACGCCCGGCGAAGGCGACCTTGAAGCGATCCCCGCGTCCCGCGCTATCCTTCCAGCTTAATCATTTCTCAGGGGCTGATGTTAAGATGACCACGTGTCTCTGAGACTTCGGCTGACCATGATGTACAGCTTGATCCTGGCGCTGGCGCTTGTGTCGTTCAGCGCCGTGATCTATGTTGTCACAAGCCGCCTCTCCCAGCGCGTCATGGAGGACGCGCTCACCACAGAAGCCAGTCGCCTCATCCAGGATCGCAAGTTCCGGCTCGACGAAATCGTCGTGCCCAACGACAGCACCGGCGTCCCGTACATCTACTTCGTCCAGACCCGCGACATCAATGGGCGATGGCTCGACAAGAGTTGGCTCTATACCGGCATTGCCTTGCCGTTGACCGCCGACACGTTGGTCATGACGACAGAAGGTCATGTCGTCTTTACGCGGGTGAAGATCGGCGATCTCAGCCTTCTCGTGTTCAATGGCCCTATCTTCGACAAGCAGACGGGCGTGCTGTTGGGTTTCATCCAGGTCGCGCGCTCAGTGGGCGATCTCGACGAGGCGTTGCGCGTGCTGGGCACGTTGCTCATCTTTGGTAGCGGCGTTTCGGTCGTTGTCGCGTTCGGCGTCGGGTGGTTGCTTTCGGGCTTCACGTTGCGGCCGATCGGTCGGATCACGCGCAGCGCCGCTGCAATCGGCCAGGCCCGCGACTTCGCCCAGCGGGTCACGTACAACGGCCCGCGCGACGAACTCGGCATCCTGGCCGCGACGCTCAATCAAATGCTGGTCGAGCTGCAGGCGGCCTACGATCAGAGCGAGCAGACCCTGACCTCGCAACGCAGGTTCGTGGCGGATGCATCGCATGAACTGCGCACGCCGCTCACCACGATCCGCGGCAACCTGGGCCTTTTGCAGCGTGTCCCACCGATCGATGAGGAAGACCGGCGTGCCGTGTTGCGAGACTCGATCGACGAAACCGAGCGGCTCATCCGTCTGGTCAATCAACTCCTCTCGCTGGCGCGGGCCGACGCCGGCGCGCCGGTGACCGTGACGCCGCTCGATATCAAGCCGATCCTCGAGGCCGCGGCGCGCCAGGCGCTGCTGCTGGCGCCCGGTCGGCCGATCACGCACGCGCTCTTCGAGCCGCTGCAGGTGCAGGCCAACCGCGACTCGCTCAGCCAGATCCTGCTCATCCTGCTGGATAACGCCCGGTCGCACACGCCGCCCGGCACGGCCATGCACCTGGGCCTCGACGTGCAGGGCGACATGGCCCTGGTGACCGTGCGCGACGCGGGTCCGGGCATCCCGCCCGACAAACTCAGCCACATCTTCGACCGTTTCTTCAGGGGCAGCGAAACACGCACGGGCAATGGGGCCGGCCTGGGGCTGGCCATCGCGAAGTCGCTGGCCGAAGCGCAGGGCGGGGGGCTGGCCGTGGAGTCGCAGGCGGGCTCCGGCACGACCTTCACCCTGACCGTGCCCCTCGCAACTTCATTGAAGAACCGCCTGAACGGAAGCTGAGCGCCTCGAAAAGCCGACGGCAGGCACGTCGGTCAGTTGGGGTGGAATCGAGAAGGCGGGGAGCACTGGCTCCCCGCCTTCTCATTCAACGCTGTCGGATCGCGCTCGAGGAGCGTCGATCAGTCAGCCGTTACGATCAGCGTCCGAAGACCTTGAACACGAACGGCATGATCGTGCGGTAGAGCAGCAGCCGACCCTCGATCGCGGGGCTGACTGGCGCGGTCTGCGCCTGCATGTACTCAATCACGGCGTCGCGCACATAGTACTGCGTGTCGGCCACGATCTGGTCAAGCGGCCACAGGGTATGACCCGCGTCGCTGAAGTTGCAGGCGCCGGCGGCCAGATAGTTGACGGTCGAGACGTTGTAGTACGTGGTGGCGTCTGCGAAGTTAACCTTGGTCCCGCCGACAGTCAACGACAGCACATAGCTCTGCGCCGGATCATACGCGGTCGGGTAGAGATCGTTGAACCAGATCTGATTCCCGGCGTTGGTGTCCAGCATACAGGTCGTGTAGTACGAGTAGCCGCCGTAACCGGGCACGTGCTTGTAGTAGTAGTAGTTACGGTAGGCGCGCTCGAGCACGGCCTTGAGTTGCGGGCCGTTCATGCGCAGGACGACCAACGAGTTCTCATACGGCATCGCCGCGAACATGTCGGACACCTTGAGCGCGTAAGGCGCCGCCGGCGTTGCAGAGTCCGCGATGAGTTTGTTGGTCATCGCGCCGGACAGGTGGAAGTCGACCTGAGTGCCTTCCTTCTCGAGCTTCCAGACTGCGGCATCCGCCTGCAGGTTGGCGCCATTGGTCTCCTGGATGAAGGCCGCGTTCGTGTCGATCGGCGCCGTCGTCGAACCCACCGGGGTGTTGTTGTAGGCGGTGATCAGGTCCTGATACGGCTGGACCAGGGCGACGATGTCAGAGGCCTGTGGCGTCGCGCTGGCACCCGAAGCCGTGACAGCGATGTACCGGCCGGCCTTCGAGATGACCGTGTAGCCGCCTGAGCCGTCCGGCACGAGGCCGAGGACGACCTCGCCCAGGTAGGTGTTGTAGCGGTTGGCCTGCGTCACGAGCACCGGCGTGTTGTTCGGGCCGGCCACGAAGGTCGGCAGGAACTTGTAGTTGCCGAAGCCGCTGGTCGGGCTGGTGTGGCTGTGTCCGCCGATGACGGCATCCACACCCTCGACCACTGCCGCGAAGGCGGTATCGACGTTGGCATCGACCTCAACGCTCTTCGGATCGGCCGTGAAGCCGATGTGCGTGAGCGCGATGACGACGTCGTTGTCGTTCTGCAACATCGGGGCCAGTTGCTGACCGACCGTGATCGGGTCGGTGAAGGTCAGGCCCGGGATGTTGCTGGGCAGTTCATAGCTGGGCACGCGGTGATTGCCGATGCCCAGGATGCTCACCGAAATGTTCTCGGGTCCGACCACGGTCTCGGTGTAGGGCAGCACCGGCACGTCCGCCAGACCGTAGCTCCCGTCATCGATGACGTTGGCCTGCAGGATCGGGAAGGTCGCGTCGCTGAGGGTGCCGAAGATGTCCTTGCCGAAGTTGAACTCGTGGTTCCCCAGGGTCATCGCGTTGTAACCGACCAGGTTGAAGGCCGCGATGAGCGGGTTGATCTGCAACGTCGTCGTCAACGGTGTGCCGTCAGCGGCATACCCCAGACCGGCCGACTTGAAGTAGTACATCATCGAGTCGCCCTGGATGTTGTCGCCAGAGCTGACCAGCAAGGTGCGGTCGGGGTTGTGCAGGCGTTCCTGGCGGATCAGGGTGACGAGCTGGCTGTAGCCGGCGTTGGTGCCCGAAGGCAGCAGGCGACCGTGCGAGTCGTTGTGGTGCAGGATCGTCAGCGGTACGATCTCTCCGGCCTCGTAGGTGGCATCACCGTCGCCGTTGCGCTGGATGCGATCGTCAAGCATGCCGTCGCCGTTCGGGCCCAGATAGGGCGTGCCGATGGTGTAGGCTTCAGTGACCCAGGCGTTGACCGAGTCGAGCATATCGCCCCAGTACGTGATGTTGGTCATGTACTTGAAGGGCGTGTAGCCGTCCTGGCCGGCCGGCGCCAGGAACTCGTTGGTGCCGACGTTGTAGGTCTTGTCGAGGTCGAGTGGCTCCCAGCTCGCCGCGACACCGTCGTACACCTCAATGTTGTAGGCGCCCCAGGCGTATGGCTGCGGGCCGGGCAGGGTGTCAGTGTAGGCGTAGAAGTCGTAGCGGATGCCCGATGGCTGGATCGCGCCCTTGAACAGGGTCGCCGACTGCTGGATCAGGTCGTAGATCTGGGCGCCCGTCATCTTGCCCACGGCCGTGGCGTTGCCGAACGGCAGGATCTGGAACATCTGCCCGTAGTTCAGCAGCATCGGAGCGTGCGACCACTGGCCTTCGGCCGAGCAGTCGCTGGCGGTGCTGCTCCAGATGTACGTGCCGGGGTTAGCCACGTCTTCTTTGTCGCACCAGTCGATGCGGATGCCGCCGGCATTGTTGAAGAACATGTCGACGTCGTTCGTCGCCGTGTCGTCGTTGTTGAGCGCGTTATAGATGGAGTCGTCGACGAAGTTCCCCATCATGTTGTCGCCGTTGTAGTTGCGCAGCAGGTCGACCTGCACGTAACCGACGGGCTGATTGATGAGGCTCAGATAGTCGGGGTCTGTGGCATAGGAATCGACCACGGTCTTGATGGCCGTGTTTTCGGGGTCGCTCGTGCCGACGACGATGCGCTGCCACGAGACCGTCACCTGGCCATTGGCCGGGTTATAGGTGAAGTCAGCGCGTCCGACCTTGCGGCCAGCGTAATGCGCCTGGACGACGGCGGTGTTGCCGACAATCGTGGCCGCCGACAGGTCAGTGTGGCTGTGCGCGCCGATGATCAGGTTGACGGGCTTTCCGGCCGAGTTGAGCCGGGCCGCCAGGGTCTGATCACCGTAGACGGTGAAGCCGTAGCCATAGCCGCCGTCGGTGTAGCCATTGTGCGAGAGCACGACGATCACATCCGAGGCCGCATCGAGCTCATCGTAGTAGTGCAGGATCGACTCGAGCGGATCGCGGAAGCATAGGCCGTCGGTGGCTTCGGCGATGGTGATGTAAGGTGTCTCGATCGAGCCAACGCCGATCACGCCGACGCGCACCGAACCCGCCACCGTGAAGACCTCGTAGGGCGTCACGCTGTCGTTGAAGGGCTCCCAGGTGCAGGAGGTGCCGCTCTTCTTGACGATGTTGGCGGCGATCATTTGCATTGGGGACTCGTCGGCCGTAGCGGGCGCCTCGGCCTGAGCGATGCGCTCATTGAGCGTTGTCTGCCCCCAGTCGAATTCGTGATTGCCGAAGGTCGCGGCGTCGTAACCGATCGTGCGATACACGTCGATGACGGGCTCACCCTTCTGGATGTTCGAGATCAGGCTGCCCTGCATGATGTCGCCGCCATCCAGCACCAACACGTTGTCGGTGCCGACCGCGGAGCGGACATCCGCGATCTTCTGGGCGACACGGGCCGCGCCCGGGTTGCTGCCCGAGAGCTGCAGGTTGCCGTGAAAGTCGTTCGTATGCAGGATGGTAAAGGAGATCGGGCCGGACTGCGCCAAGGTGGGCGTCGGCACGGCGAGGCAGAAGATAACGAGTAGCGCTAAGAAGTGTCGAAATTGGCGTTGCATAGACTCAGATCCTTGAGCTTCTTCCGCGCGGCAGCCATCGGCTCAATTTGCCGCGCGGCCCAGTACACGAGCGTCTAGAGCAGCGGTCGGGCACCTCCTTTCCAGGCACTGGAGCGGGTACAGCACAGGCCGGTATCCAGGCGCGAACCAGGATGCCACCTATGGCCAGGAGAACGGATCAGGTTTTGCGTCGAATGGAACCCTCCTATGGTCATGCCTTTGGACAATGAATCACAGTGATCTATGTCATGGCGAGCTGGTATCAGGCGGCGACCACAGTCGCGGGCGCGATATCTGAGATCGCCGTCACGAAATTGAAGAGGTGGTTATCGCGAAGAACCCGGTGATTTCCGAGCCGCCCGGCTGGACGTGCGAGCCGGCCTCGGCGAAAATCGGAGTCAAACCGGATCATTCAGATTGCCTGCCGGATCCCTATGCCACATCCACGCGTTCATGCCGATGGCCACTACCTGCAAACTCCGACCGGTGAGCCGTTCTTCTGGCTGGGCGACACGGCCTGGGAACTGTTCCAGCGCCTCTCGCTCGAGGAGGCCGACGCGTATCTGACCGATCGCGCCGCTAAGGGCTTCACGGTCATTCAGGCCGTGGCCCTGGCCGAGTTCGACGGCCTGCACACCGCCAACTTCGCGGGTGAACAACCACTGATCGATGACGATCCGCTCAAGCCCAACGACGCTTACTTCGCGCACGTCGACGCCGTGATCGCGCGCGCCAACGCGCTCGGCCTCGTCATCGGTCTGCTGCCGACCTGGGGCGACAAGGTTCGACCTTTTTGGGGCGTGGGCCCGCGCATCTTCAACGTCGACAACGCGCGCGGCTATGGCGCCTGGCTCGGCGCCCGCTACCGCGACGCCGACGTGATCTGGATCCTGGGCGGCGATCGACCGCCGCTCGGCGTCGACAACGGTGTCGCGTTCGATGATCGCGCGATCTGGCGCGCGCTGGCCGCGGGCATCCGCAGCGGGGCGGGGGCCGACGCGCTCCTGACCTATCACCCGGCTGGCTATTCGAGCTCGGCCGAGCATCTCCACAACGAGGCCTGGCTCGACCTGAACATGTTCCAATCTGGCCACGGCAGCGGCCACGACGTGCCGGCCTGGGAGTGGGTTGCACGCGAACATGCGCGTGAGCCGCGCAAGCCCGTCCTCGACGGCGAGCCGAACTACGAAGATCATCCGGTCAACCCGTGGCCGAGCTGGGACCCGGCCTCGGGCTACTTTAGCGATCATGACGTCCGGCGTCAGACGTATCGCACCGTCTTTGCCGGCGGTTGTGGCGTGACCTACGGACACCACGCCATCTGGCAGTTCTGCGGCGAACGCTTCGCGCCAATCAACCATGCCGATCGATCCTGGCGCGAGGCCCTTGACCGCCCGGGGGCTTGTCAGATGATCCACCTGCGGCGACTGATGGAGAGCCGCCCGTACTTCAGCCGGGTGCGCGATCCGCTTCTGATGGCCTCCCCGAACGGCGAGGGGGCTCGCCACCTCGAAGCGACTCGCGACGAGCACGGCCGCTCCGCCTTCATTTATCTACCGCAGTCTGAGCCCGTGCAGGTCGACCTGGCCCGCCTTTCAGGCGAGCGCCTCGATGTTTGGTGGTACGACCCGCGCACTGGCGTCGTGACGTCGCAGGGCTCGCTGCCACGCGTCGGTCTTGCGACCTTCACGCCGCCGTCCGACGGCCCCGACTGGGTGCTGGTCCTCGACGACTCGGCGCAGCGTTTCGCCCCGCCGGGCGTTCGTTGACGGTATCGCTCGCCACGCGTGTCACGGATGACAGTAACGACTGAGCCCGGAGGAGTTGGGGCGGCGACTGAGGTGCTCCAGGGCCTTGATCGTGACAATCGTGGCGAAGGTCCCCGTGTGGCATCGCTGAAGCAAATGCGCAATAACTTGCAGGCTCGAACCACAGGGCCATCACATCTCAAACGACTCAGTGGAAGAACCTGTCACGAATTCCACGAGCTATGACGAACGACCACAAATGCGAACGTTCGTGCTCATTGGGCTCAATTCGTGACAAGATTGGCCAGAGTCGGATCTTCAAAAGCACGACGCGACGGCCCTGGCGTGCGGCGGGCGCTACAATCGAGAGACCGATGCAACCCGGACCAGGAGACCATCATCGCAACCTAAAACGGGGTGTGGTGTTCGTGCGGCGCCTGGTCCACGCCCACTTCTCTCTGGGTTTCCCAAATGTGGAGGTGCTCAATGAGTCTCCCGCTTGAGACCGAAGACCTGGTGCGGCTGCTGCTCTCGCTCGTCGTCGGCGGCGCGCTCGGCCTCGAGCGCGAGATCCGCGACAAGGCCGCCGGCTTTCGCACCATCATCTTCATCTGTGTCGGCTCGACTCTGTTCACGATCCTGTCGTTGCGGATCGGGGGATCCAACGACATGACGCGCATTGCGTCGAACATCGTGGTCGGTGTCGGCTTCCTCGGCGCCGGGACGATTATGCGCGAGGGCGGCCGCATCACGGGGTTGACCACGGCCGCTGTCGTGTGGCTTGTCGCGGCCCTGGGCATGAGCATCGGCGCCGGGCAGTACGGCCTGGCGCTGGCGACGGCCGTGATCGCGCTGGTGGTGCTGAGGATCTTCCCGCTGGTCGAGCGGCTGTTCAGTGACGTGCGCCAGGAGTCGCTGGTCGAGATCGTCGTGCCGCATGATCGCAACCAGATGGCCACGCTCGAGAGCCAGATGCGGGCAGAGGGCCTTCAAGTAAGCCGCTCGCACCAGAAACGCTCCGACGGCTCGCTGGAGGTCGGTTGGCGCATCAGCGGCAAGGGTTCGACGGTGCGCGCCGCAATCGAGCGCCTGATGGACGACGCCGAGATCGGCGAAGTGAGCGTGACCTGAGGCTCAGCGCGATTCGCGCAGGAACACACAGGGCGGCTCCACCGCAGGGTGCCCGCCAAACCAACCCGGACCCCACCCGGCGACGTCGCCGGTGACAGCGTCACGTCGGTCAGCGCTTAACGTCGACCGCGCGCCATCCGAACTGATGAATCTCCATGTCCACTGACGACCTGTACCGCATCCGACCCCTCCGTCCTGAGGAGCTGGCTCTTCTGCCCGCCATCGAGCAGGCGGCGGGCGTGTTGTTTCGTGGGACGAGCGAGGATTGGATCGTTGACGACGACGGCCAGAGCTTCGACTCGTACAGGGCGTGGCAACGAACCGGCCAGATCCTCGTCGCCGTCGACGGTTCTGACGTTCCGGTGGGGTTCGCGGCGGTCGGCCCACTCGACGGTCAGGGTTATCTGCACGAGATCGACGTTCATCCCGATCATGGCCAGCGCGGTCTGGGGCGTCGCCTGGTCGAGGCGGCCTGCGACTGGGCGCGTGAACAGGGTTTCACCCAGATGCAACTCTCGACCTTTCGCCACATCCCCTGGAACGCGCCGTTCTATGCCCGGCTCGGTTTTCGCGAGCTCAGCGATTCGGATCTCGGCCCCGACCTCCTCGCTGAGCGTCGCCACGAGGCTGACGCCGGCCTGGATATCGCGAAGCGCGTGTTCATGCGTCGTGAGGTGTAGGGGAAGGGAGGAGGGAGGTGGGCAGAGAATGAACCCTCTTCTCACTACTCACTTCTCACCTTCCTCCGTGCCCCTGCACCTTGTCCCGCCGACGCGCGGATGCTAGAGTCGAGAATGCGTTTCCGGTACACGATAGTGTTTTGGTGAGGGGGGCGCATTCGCGCCATTCATATGACAACCGAAGATCGCCTGTCTGCCTCGTTGGCTCGTGTGTCAAGAGTGAGTGTGGCTTGTCTGCTGGCGTTGGCCGTGGCCTTGCCGCCTGGAGTTGAACAGGCCGTGGTGCGGGCCGATGATGGCCTGCCGCCGCCGGCCCCGCGCTCGGTTGAGGAGATCGACGTGGCTCCGCCGGGCGCCGACCTGGCCGAAGCCGCACCGCCGTTCGAGCACACCCAGGCCACGGCCAGCCTGCTCGCGTACCAATCGTTCCAGGACGGCAACTGGGAGATCTACCTTACAGTCAACGACACGGGGGCGACCCGGCGCCTGACGGCCGATCCCGCGTCGGATCTCGAGCCCAAGATCAGCCCAGACCTCACCCGCGTGCTGTTCACCTCGCGGCGAACGGGCAACTATGATCTCTTTCGTGTCAATGTCGACGGCACGGGCCTGGTCCAGCTAACCAACGCGGCCGCCACTGACTCGGCCGCGACCTGGTCACCCGATGGCACGCGCCTGGCGTTCCAGAGCCAGCGCACCGGCAACGACGATATCTTCGTCATGAACGCTGACGGCAGCGGGCTCACGCAGCTGACCGACAATCGCGATTACGACGGCGAGCCTGCCTGGTCGCCAGACGGCAAGGAGATCGCGTTTATCTCGCGGCGCTCATCCGGCAATCAAAGCTATTTCCTCTATGTGATGAATGCAGACGGCAGCGGCCAGCGTGTGCTCGCCGCGAATGCCTACAGCAGCCGGCCGGCATGGTCTTACTCCGGCAAGCGCATTCTGTACGATGCGTTTGACCCGGCGAATGGGCAGCGTCTGTACGTTTACGATTTCGCGAACGGTTCCGTCCGGGCTACAGGCCACTTTCCGCTTTCAACATACCGCTACAGCGATGTGATGGCCGGTTCCTGGGGGCTCGGCGACGACGCCTACGTCACATTGGCGACCTACGCGCCAGCCAATGGCCAGTGGGTGCTCCAGAACCTGGAGATGTGGCGCATCGATGTGTCTCAGTACTGGACCCCCGTGCGCGTCGGTCCGGGTCTATCGGGTTTCCCTAGCTGGCAGAATCCCGATCATCAGCCGCCGGTGACTACGCCGGGGTTTGTTACACGACCAGCCAGAGCCTGGGCCAACGCCGAGGTTCAGGTAGCTGCGGTCGATCGAGGTGTGGCCGGGATCGCGTCGATCGAGGTGCAGGGCCGGCGATCGCCTGTCGAGGAGTGGCAAAACATCCAGTCGCAGTGCCCGGCGGTGACGGCGACGACCTGGGATTGTTTTGTCTACACCACCGATCGAACCTTCCAGGTACGCACGCGCGGCATCGACGCCTACGGCAATCGTGAGACCTGGTCAGATGATCCGCTGCGGTGGTCTTCCACCGATTTGTACTATCGGCAGGTCGTCGGAACGGTGCTGGATGTCCGGGGAACGCCGCTCGCCAATGTGCCCGTTACGGGAATGCCCAACCAGATCGAAGCCTCGGCTGTGACAAATCAGTCCGGTGCCTGGTTGGCAAGCCAGCGCGAGGGTGATCCGTCCTATACGCTCACCGCCACGCTGCCCAACGCGACAGCCAGCCTGCGAGCCGACCGACTCGATGCCACCAACCTTGATCGCGTGCTCCGTGGCGACTTTATCCTGATCGCGTCCGACAACGCCATTACCAACTCGGGCTTCGAGACGCCCGGTTCGGGTTGGGCGCCGCAGAATGTTGTGCAGCCCAAATGGATCGACTCGGAGGCTGAGAAGACTCACTCGGCATTCCTGAGGCTCGGCGGTGATGTGGTCCGGACGAGCCTGATCGGGCTGCTCTCGAAGAAACCGGTCATCTTGCGCACCGGCCAGACGACGCTGATCGGCTACGACGATTACGGCCAGGTGATCATCCGGGCCTGCCCGGCCGGGCTGCCCTGCAACACGCTCAGTTCGTTCTACGGCTTCTTCTACGACCTCGGGTCCGCGCCGGATGGCTCCCTGGGCGTCCTTTACATGGCGTCAGCCGCAGGTCGTGTGTTTCAACGGCGCTCGCCGGATGGTGTGTGGTCGCCAACGGAACCCGTGCCCTTCACGGCCCTTGAAGGTCATCACAGGCTCCTTGCCGATTCCGCCGGCCGCTGGCATTTCATCTGGATCGACGGTGTCAACGCCTTCATCTCTCACCGCGCAGACGGCGGTGGCTGGTCGAGCGCCGAATCGCTCGGCACAATGTCTCAGGGGCTCGACGCCGCCTTCGACTCGAGCGATACGTTGCGCGTCATCAACTGTTCGAGCGAGGGGTTGCTCCAGCGTACCTGGTCGGTCTGGACGGGTGTGTCGGCGCCGACCCCGATCACGGCCGAGTTGTGCGAACAAAACGAAGCTTCGCTGTTGATCGACGAGGCCGGCAACGCCTATGCCGTTTGGGTCGGCGGCGGCCAGTTCCGCTATAGCCGTCGTCCGCCGTCCGGTTCGTGGAGCGCTCCGGTGTCGCTGGTCGGCGCGACGCCTGGCCTGGTCGGGGTTGTGCCCGGCACGGCCGGCAGGCCGCGGGTCGCCGTCGTGTCCGCCCCCGATCGACTCACGTTGGCCGAAGTCAACGCGGCCGGCGATTGGACCCCGTTGAACGTCAAGACCCTGATCGCCTCCGCAGCCGGGAACATGGGTCGGTTCCTGACCTCCGACCTGATGGCAGGCACGTTGTACGTTTTCGAGGACAGCCCGAATTACCTCGGCTACGTCAGGGATGTGAACGTGTATCCGCTGGTGGAAGGCAACGGCGACCTGGGGGTGAGCCAGGTGATCTCGGTTCCCGCCAACCTGATCGCCCCGACGCTCTTCGCCCGTTATCGCTTCACCAGCGACCACGCTGGCGACGCTCTCGAAATCAGGATCCAGGCCGGCGATGCTGTGACGCCCACCATCCTGGCGCTGCCGGCCCAGGCCACACGCGTCTGGACCACACAGTGGTTCGACGCTGCGGCCTGGGCTGGAAAGACGATCACGGTGACTCTTGCCCTGCACGATGGCGGCGGAATGTTGTCGCCAGCCGATATTGACGTGGTCGCCCTGGCGTCATGGACGACGCCTATCGTCTCCGGCGTATTGCCAACCGACCTTGGCGGGGCCGGCGACGTCTTCACGATTACGGGCGATCGCTTCGAGGCGACGCCGATCGTGCTCGTTGGCGGCCACGCGGCACCGGTGACCCTGATCGACGCTCAACACCTTAGCGTGACTCTGCCCGCCGAGCACGGCGTCGGTGCGCAATCCGTGATCGTGATCAACCCCGGCGGCTTCGCGGCGCAGGCGGCGCAGGTGGTGTACGTCGGCAGTGACCGCCTGACACTGCCGATCTTGCTGCGTTGGGCGCCGTGATCGGGCTCGTTGAGACGGTAACGATCGATAGGGATGGTGACCAGATGGACAACCGACAACCTCACCCTTCTGCTGTGTTCGCCCTGCGCGTGCTCATGACCTTGATGCTCGCCATCGGCCCGACGCTCTCCGGCGCGGCGACCGTCAGGGCTCAAGTTGCGCCCCCGCCTCCACGCGCACCGCGAACGCTCGAGGCACCGACGGTCCCGCCGCTGCCTGGCCTCGAGCCGTCGGCCGTGGAGTCGCCCAGCGAGCTCGAGCGCATCCAGACCGATATGGGCAAGTACGCGTTCCAGAACTATGCCGACAACAACTGGGAGATCTACCTGGCCACCTCGGACTATGGTGACAGCACCGTGCGTCTGACGCGGGAGGGCGCCGCCGACCTCGAGCCGGCGCTCAGTCCGGATATGTCGCGCGTCGTGTTCACCTCGCGACGCAGCGGCAACTACGACCTGTTCCGCGTCAATGCCGACGGCAACGGGTTGGCCATGCTGACCAATCACGGCGCGACGGATTCGGGCGCGGCCTGGTCGCCCGATAGTCAGCGCATCGCCTTTCAGAGCAACCGCGAAGCTGACCAGTACGACGTCTACGTGATGAATGCCGACGGTGGCAACGTGACCCGCCTGACAACTCAGGCCGGCTACGACGGTGAGCCCGCCTGGTCACCCGACGGAAAGCAGATCGCGTTCGTCTCGCGTCGCACGACCGGCGAGATCGATTACTACCTGTATGTGATGAACGCCGACGGCAGCAATCAGCACATCCTCACAGCCGTCCCTTATAGCAGCAATCCCACCTGGTCGTGGGACGGAAAACGCATCCTGATCGACGGACTCAAACCCGACGGCTGGCAAGGCCTCTATGTCGTCGACGCCACTACCGGCCAGACCCGCACGCTTGACCCATTCCCCGGCGACACGAACACGGATGTGATCGCGGGGTCGTGGGGGCTCAACGACCAGATCTACTTCACACGCGCTCACTACGTGCTGTACAACAACGCGTGGTACTGGGACTCGATGGTCATCTACAGCCTCGCCATCGACATGACCGGGAACAATCCCTGGCAGCGTCTTGGCAATCGCGCGGCCAATCCCAGTTGGGCCAATCCCGATCACTTGCCACCCACCTCAACATTCCTGACGCCGCAGTTTGGGTACCTGCGGCGCGGCACTGGCGCGTCGTTTCAGATGATTGTGATCGATCAGGGAACAGCGGGCGGCGCGGGCGGCACGGGCCAGATCCGGGTCGACGGTGGCCCTTGGAGGACCGGAGACGTGAGTTGCTCTCCGATCAAGCCCATGGTCGTGCATTGCTATGTGATGGGCTTCTTCCCCGGCTCGTTGCTTGAATATCGCTTCAGCGGATTCGATAACTTCTATAACCAGGAGGCGTGGCCGACGGATCCCGCGCGCTGGGGACAGCTCCGGTACTACGACCTTGACGTATCCGGAACTGTGGTCGATCAGACCGGCCGACCGCTTGCGCTTGTGCCCGTCACGGGTATACCCGCCGTCGAGCCGAGCATCCAGACCGATGCCGACGGCTATTGGACGGCGCACCAGATCCAGCCGGGCACTGATGTGACCGTTACGGTCGGGGCGGGCGGATCTGCTCTGGCACGCCCGGAGACCGAATTCGATGCCGCGTACGGTGCGTACTCGAGCACCTTCGTCCTCCCGCCGACCGACAACGTGATCGCCAACCCGCGCTTCGAGGTCGACACGCAGGGCTGGTCGGCGCTGGCCGCGGCCGGTGTGCAATGGGTCGACACGGTGGACACCCATCACGGTGTGATGCGAGTCAGCGCCTCCAAGGGTGATTGGGCGGTGTCGGGCACTGTAGTCACGGCGACCGCCGCGCTCTCCGGCACGTCAACGCTGTTGGCGTACCGCGACAGTCAGGGCAATCACTTCCAGGCCTGCCAGGGCATTCCGGGATGTCAGAGTGAAGATCTCGGCCAGACGCTCACGCGCGATTTCGTGGTGGCGCCGAATGGCACGGTCTCCATGATCTTGATGAACGATGACGGCTCGCGATCATTCAGCCAACGCAGCCCGTCAGGCGTCTGGTCGAGCACGACTGTCTTTCCGTACCAGGGCGGCGGCGCCAGTCATCGGCTGCTCTACGATCACGCCGGGCACCTGCACTACGTCTGGGCCGAGGGCGACGGCATGGTGCATGTCGCGCACTATGAAGGCGGCGGGAGCTGGTCGGGCGCTTCGCAGGCCGGGCTGATGCAGCTTGGCTCCGACTACGTCTTCGACGCCGACGACGTCCTGCATATGGTCGGCTGTCGGACCAGCGGCGTGGTCGAGGTGACGTGGTCGGAGGCGGTAGGTATGTCGTCGCCGAGCACAGTCTCGAGCGAGACCTGCGACGGCTTTCACCAGGGCACGAGCATCGACGTGGCGGGGCATATCGACACGCTCTGGAGCAGCGGCGGGGTGGTGCGCTTCAGCCGTCGGAACGGCGACGGCACGTGGGGCGCCACGCAGCCGGCTACCGGGCTGGTCCAGGCTGCGCGCGGCAACGCTCTGGGCGCTAACGGGCGCGCGACGGTGCTGACCATCGATCCGAACACGCACAGCCTTACGCTGCGGCAGCCCGCGGACTCCGGCCTCGGGTGGAGCCCGCTCGTCGCCACGCTGCCGAACCTGACGGCCGATAGCGGCCGACGCTTCCTGGCGCTCAACCCGGCGGCCAACGTGGCGCTGATGCTCGAGTCGACGCCCGGCGGCTTCAAAGTCGTCGCCTATCCGCTCGACTTCGTTGAAGCTACGTCGAGTGTCGGCCAGGTCGTGACGCTCCCGGCGAACGGTCACCACCCGCTGCTCACGGGCGTGTACCGCAACCCGTGGGCCAACATCGATGACACCGTCGCGCTCGCCGTTCAGGCGGCAGGGCAGGCACAGCCGACCCTGTACGCGCTGAGCCCGGGCCTGGCCTGGCAGCGGGTCGCCTTCGACCTGTCGGCCTGGGTCGGACAGACGATCACGATCTCCGTGAATCTCGCGGATGGCGGAACACCGAACGAACTGGCCGTGGATTTTGACGAACTCTATGCGGGCTCATGGAGCACGCCGGTCGTTGAGTCGGTCTCGCCGGCCCAGGTCGACACACCGGGCGGATCCTTCTCGGTGGTTGGCGAGAACTTCTACGGCGCTCCGACTGTCACCGTCGACGGCCTGTCAGCCAGCGTCGCGCTCGTCGATGCCGAGCACCTGAACGTCACGACGCCGTCAGGGCTCGCCTATGGCCGACATGTCGTCTTCGTCACCAACCCGGACGGCACGACCAGCGCCGCGCCGACCCTGTTGGTGATCGGGCAGTATCAGCTGGCCGTGCCTGTGCTGTTACGCAACTCGGTGCGGTAGTGTCGAGGCGCGCATGGATAACAAGGGGTGCCACGGAGAAGATGCTTCTTCCCACCTCCCCCTGGCTCCCGCCTACGCCATTTTCCGGTTTCCCCGGGCCGGCCGCTTCGGCGAAAATAGGAGAGCGGATGTCGCAAAAGGCGCCGCGAGGAGGCGAAGATGCTGAATCGATCCGGCCGATGGGTGGCGATTGGGGCTGTCGTGTTGGCGCTGGCGGCGATCAGTGCTGTGGCGCGTTCGCAGAGCAATGTGAAGCTCTACCTGACGACGCTGGCGCGGTTCGCGCCGGTCGGTGGCGCGAGCGCGGAGTGGAGCCAGGAGGGCGGCAACGCTCAGCGCACCGGCTACATCGACATCGAGCCGCGCACACCGTGGACGGTGTTGTGGACCTGGAACGCGTCTGACGCGAGCGGCGGCGCGACCTGCACGAACGGCGATCCCGAAACCGGGCACTGCTACTCGGTCAACAAACAGACCTATGCTGTCGCGGGCGGCGGATACGTCTTCGCGCCGGCCGGCGCTCACGGCCTGTACGGGATCTTCGACCATACTGGTCAGGCGGCCTGGCATCTCGATGGCACCTTCCACGCCTCGCCCGCGTATGCCGATGGATTCGTCTTCGCGGGCAGCGCCGACGGCAAGCTCTACAAAGTCGACGCGGCGACGGGCGTCGCCCAGACCTACGACTCCGGAAGCCCGATCAACCGCGGCATCCTGATCGCCGACGGCTCAGTCTTCGCCCTGACCGAGGCCGGGCGCGTGCATCGCGTCAACCCCGCGACGATGACGGCAGAGTGGGTCTACGACTCGGGCGCGACGGCCGCCAACGGCACGGGCCTGGCGTACTCGGCGACACGCCACGTGATCCTCTTCGGCGGCGACGACCTCAACGTGCACGCCATCCGCTCGGCCGATGGCACGCGGCAGTGGCGCGTCAAGCCGTCGCCGAACACGCCGGGCTTCCCGAATCAATTCATGATGAACTGGCCGGTCGTGGCCGAGGTCAACGGCCTGGTGATCGTGCGCATGCAGCTCTCGCATCCCGACCACCTGTGGGACTTCCCGCGGGTGCAGGACAACACGGAGGCGCGGGATTATCTGGCGGCCAACCCGTCGGCCCAGAACGTCTTCGCCCTGGACCTCGATGACGGCGCCAAGGCCTTCCTGCCGGCCATCGGATTTTCGGGCCCCGAGTATCAATCGACGGACCCGGCGGCCCTGCCGAGCTGTCATTCGACGACCAGCTGTGCCTACCTGATGGTCGGGCCGGCGCCGGTCGTGAAGGTTACGGCTGACGGCGCCGAGGTGGCGTATGTGCCGTTCCGCAGCCAGCAGGGCAATCCCAATGACGCGCGTTGGGACACGCACCTGGGCGAGATGGTGCTGAACAGTTCGACGGTGCCCGGCCTCGTCGCCGGCGATCTGCGTTTCGTGCAGATGGGCCGGCGCGACTCGTACATCTACATCGCCGACGAGCTGGGCGACATCAGCATGGCCGGCGATACGCTCTTCCACGCGCACTGGGGCGCGAACGAGACCATCCAGATCCTGGATCGTTCGGCGACACGGGGCCTGACCGATGCCAACCCGATCACGACCGCGAAGCTTCCCGCGGTCATGCGTCAGATGCAGGCGTGCGGGACGCCGAACTACGTCACTCACTACACGACCTGCGGCATGCTCCAGTTCGGCGACACCCGCTACTGGGCCTCGCCCGGCTTCTGGATGTACTGGAACGCCTCACCGCCCAACCGCGGCGGCGGCTTCCCGGGCGACTCGAACCGCAAGGCCTACACCTTCGTCAGCGGCGATCTCATCGTCATGCAGGGGCGGGATGGGGAGTTGATGGTGTTCAGCCATAACTGAAGGTCGAGGAGCGTAGGGGGGCGGGTGCGAGGAGCGAGGAGAGATTCACCTCCTGCGACCGATCGCGTGGCGTGATCGCTTCCGCGCTCTCAAAGTCCCTTCAAACGTAGAGTTCAATTCAACGTCGTCTATTCAGACGAGGCTGAACAATGGCGCGCACCACCGCCTCGTTGCCGTACTTCCTCAGGATCGTGCTCCGCTACAACCACAAAGGGAGACCTGCCTGGCCTTTGTCCACCGGGCCGTTTGGGCATTCTGCTCAGCGCCGCTATCGGGTTGGCCTTCGGCATGCACTCTGACGTTGTGCTTCCTGGTTAGCAGCGAAACCAGGCCGGAAGAACTCCCACCCTCATGGAGGGACGTGATCCCGATGCATTGATGTGAAACCCCCCTTGCGCCTGACGAACCGATTTGGGATTATCCATCGCTGACGTCCCCAAAAGAGCATTTCGGTTTCAGATCGGCAGGTTCGCGAATGTGAGTGCCGGTTAGCATCGGCTGCGTCTTGATATCTGTTGATATGTCGCATTGGCTACTGGGGCGGCAATAAAGTTCACCCATTTGGGCTGCAGGGTCATTCGTACTTTTGGGGGATCGGATATCTATGCGCGACGTATGTCCCGTGTGTCACCAGCAAGACAAGCTGCGTCCATGGCAAGGTGCTCTTCCAGATCCGCTAGCTTCACATAGATCTGCCCATCAGCGACCTGACAGTGGCCGAGCGGGTGACGGGCTGGTGACAGCTGAAGCCTGGATGCTGGCCTCCGAACCGGACCCCACTCTGCCGACACCCCCGGTGTATGTCCCAACCAGGAAGCGAACCACACCCAACTGGTTCGGGGTCGTCCTTATCTCGATGGCGATACTCCTGTCCTTGTGGTTCTTCTTCGGCCTTCTGACAACTCTTGCGAATGCTTGGGCAGGATGGAATGGCACCAGCTGGCCGTTACTGTTGATATCCGCTCTCAGCGGTCTCGGCGCGCTCGTCTGCTTATGGCTCTCGTGGCGTCTGAACTCCAACCACGGCTCCCGAAATGGTCTCGCGTTCACAAGGGATGCGCAACGCGCCCATGCGGCGCCCTTTGGGAAGCGAGGGCAGGATCCTGACCTGCTCTATTGTGAGCGTGATCACGTTCTGTTCAAACCGATGACACACACTACCGATCCCGCCGTGGTGAATGAAACTCCTGTGACGTAGCCCTGTGCTTTCTTGATCATCGGGAGCCGGTGTATCTCTGCCCCGCATCGCGCGGTTGAGATGAATAGACACGGCCCATTGATCAAAACTGTCCTGTCTCGACACCAGTGATACGGCGACACAGATCTATTCGGTACTGCCGCGTCCGGACTACCACTATTGGGCCGCGCTGGATAGCTGCCCGTGTCCGATGCAGCATGCAGATCGTCACGGCCATTGTCTGGGGAGCGCGCCCTTACGGCACGGCAATGTTGGGCAAACTCCGCGCATTTCTGTTCGGAGCACGATAGACAGCAGCATTCGATTCGACACGCCGCTCTGATGGTTGCCCAGGTTACTCGTGGATTGCATCGATAGTTATGTTTCAGTTAGAATCGGCGTGGCCCTGCCGGAGGCGTGGGTCACAGAGGTCGTTCGGCATGGAAGCGCGCATTCGCGAACGCATCAATGAGGACGTGGTCAAAGAGGTCAACGCCCGCTACGGCATCGCGCCGGGCGGGCTGCGTGAGGTCGGCGCGCTCGAGAGCTTCGTGTTCGCGTTTGAGGCTGAGGGCGAGCGTCGGATCTTGCGGCTGTCGCACAGCCTGCGTCGCAGCGAGGCCCTGATCCGCGGCGAGCTGGATTGGATCCGACACCTGGTGGTCGGTGGGGTGTCGGCGGCCGAGCCCGTGCCCTCAGAGGGCGGGGCGCTGGTCGAGCCGATCGACGACGGGCAGGGTGGTCGGTTCCTGGCCACGGCCTTCGTGCGCGCTGAGGGCCGCGCGCCGCACGCCGCGTGGAGGCCCGAACTGTACGCGGCCTTTGGCCGCCTGATGGGGCGCATGCACACCGTCACCGCGCGTTACGTCCCGGCCGACCCGACCTGGAAGCGGCCCGAGTGGGACGACGCCACGATGGATTATCCCGAGCGCTATCTGCCCGCGAGCGAGGCCATCGCGAAATCCAGATATGCGGATCTATGCGCGCACGCCCGCACCCTGCCGCGCGACAGGAGCGTCTACGGCCTGATCCACTTCGACGTTCACGGCGGCAACGCCCACGTCGACGACGCTGGCACGCTCACGATCTTCGACTTCGACGATTGCACGTACAGCTGGTACGTCAACGACCTGGCCATCTTCCTCGACCACCTGGTCAGCGGCGCTGAGGATCGTGTCGCTCGCGCACGCGAGGTGCTGCCGCCGCTCCTGGCCGGCTATCGCCAGGAACACGCCCTCGAGGCGCGCTGGCTGCGCGAGATGCCGGCCTTCCTCAAGATGGGCGAGATCTTCTACTACGCCGTCCTTCACCGCGACGCCGACCCCGGCGATGCCGACGGCCTCGCACAGCGTAGCGCCCTCAAGGAACGAATCGAGCACGATGTGCCGGTGCTCGATCTCGACTTCGAAGCGTACGCCTGAGCGACCCATCGCCTTCGGATCCGTTCATTGCGATCCGAGACGACCGGGCGCCAGCGGCTCACAACGGCGACCAACGTTCGCATGGCTGAGCGAGGTAGTTCGATTGTCCCTTGCGCTGCCCCCCCCAAGATGCTAGTGTACGAACACACTCGGACCGATATATTGGCGATCGACCGACCATAACAATCAGATCAAATCGAGAAGCGCGGCGAGCGTCCAGCCCTTATTTGGCAGGCCCACGCGTGATGACCTGTGTCAGCACAGACCGGGTGATGGTCACGTCGCAGGCCCAACGAACTGCAGTTCTGTGGGGGAGCTATGTCCAGTCAGCGTCTCATTCCATACCCGCTCATTCCATTAGTCTGGTCGCTGCTGGTCGGGTTGGGCGGCGCGGCCCTCCTCTTTCACTGGTGCTCGGCGCCGGCAGCCCACGCGGCCGGCCTGACTGTCACCAACCTCAACGATGCAGGGCCGGGCTCGTTGCGCCAGGCCATCCTCGATGCCGCGCCGGGCGACACGATTTCGTTTGCGAGCCAGATAACGGGCACGCTGACGCTTCAAAGCGGTCAGCTCGTGATCGACAAGGATCTGACCATCGTGGGGCCGGGTGTAGACTGGCTGTCCCTCAGCGGCGCGAGCGGTAGCCGCGTTATCACCGTCGCGACTGGCGCAAACCTCAAGCTGTTGGATCTGACGATCCGGTCCGGCAACCTGGGATCCGGTTCAACCCTCGACATCGGCGGCGCCATCTACAACAACGGTCACCTCACGGCGACCCGCGTGGCGTTTTCCAACAATTACGCGTTCTGGACCGGTGGTGCCCTGTATAACGGCGGCATGGCCGTCATCGATCACGCCCGCATCGAAGGTAATGGTAGTGCGTATGGCGGCGTGATCGCGAACGGCGGACTGCTGACAGTGACGTCCAGTACGATCTCTGGAAACTCCGTCGGAGGCGGCAATTCCAGCAACGGCGTGGTCGAGAATCTGTCGGGGGCGACGCTGTACCTGGCTAATAGCACAGTGGCCAATAACTCGAACGCGGCGACAAACGGCGCGAATGCCACGATCGCCAACTTCGGCACAGCGCGCCTCGAAAGTGTCACGGTCGTCGGTAATCAGCACACGTACAACGGCGCGGCACTTTTTCAGGATCCGGGCGCCACCGGTGGCCTCACGGTGCACAACAGCATCATCGCAGGGAACCAGCGCTATACAGGGCCGGCCGACTGCGCCGGCGCCCTCGCTTCCGCCGATTACAACCTGATTCAATCGCCGACCGGCTGCCTGCTGCCGGAAACGATTACCGGGTTGATAACCGACACGGTGTCATGGCTTTCAACTCTCGGCAACCATGGCGGCTTCGCGAAGACCATGGTGCCTGCTGTGGTCAGCCCGGCCGTCAACACGGGCGACCCCGCCGACTGCTTTGCGCTTGACCAGCGTGGCATGCCGCGCCCGAACGGCGCCCGCTGCGACCTCGGCGCGGTGGAGTATCAGGCGGCGCCCACGACTACGCTAACCGTGACGAGTGCCGCCGGCACTGGCGCCGGATCACTCCGCGCGACGATCGAGGCAGCGAACGCCTTCGACAACTTCAGCCTGACGATCATGTTCGCGCCACAGGTCGCCGGGACCCTCTCGCTTTCCAGCGGACAGATCGACATCACCAGGTCCTTAGCGATCGTCGGTCCCGGCGCTGACCTGCTGACAATCACCGGGGCGGGCGCGCATCGGTTATTTCGAATCGACGGCGGCGCAGATGTGAGCCTGTCGGGCCTGACCCTATCTTCCGGAAACGCCGGGAGCGAGGACGGCGGCGCCATCTACGTCTTAGGTCGACTGACTCTGACTCAAAGCCGCGTCGTCGGCAGCACTGCTGTGAATGGCGGCGGCATCGCGGTGGCGTCCGGGGGCCGGGCGCAGATCATCGAGAGCCTGATATTCGACAACTCGGCAACGCTGGCTGGTGGAGGCATGTATGCCATGGGGGCAACGATGGACGTGTTGACCAGCACTGTGGCCAGAAACGAAAGTGCCACGGGCGCCGGCGGCTACTTCGTTGAAACCTTCACGAATGTCAGCGGCAGCAGTTTCGCCGACAACGCGGCCACGAATTGGGGCGGGGGTTTGGTCTCTCTCACTGTGGTCAATTCAGCGATCGAGATCAACGCGACCACCATCTCTCAGAACACCGCTCAAAACGCAGCCGGCCTGGACGTAACCGGCCCGGCCGAACTGTCCAATGTCACTTTTTCGGGCAATTCCGCGAGTGGCGACGCAGGCGGTTTGTATGCCAGGGAGGGAACCATCCTCTTGTCCAACGTCACCGTGACGGAAAACGTCGCGGACAGCGACGCGAACCTGGCTGGGAATGGGGGCGGAGTCTGGATCGCAGGCTCGTATACCGTCGTCACGGCGATGAACAGCCTGATTGCCGGGAACTTGGACCTCTCCCCCAGTGGTTCCTTCGCGCCGGATTGCTTCGGCCAACTCTCCTCGGTTGGCTACAACCTGGTGGGCCAAAGCGCCGGCTGCGTTCTGACAGGAACCATGAACGGAGTGATCACGGGCACGGCGCCCGGGCTCGCCCCGCTTCAAGATGCCGGCGGCTCGACGCAGGTGCATCCGCTGCTCGACGGCAGCCCGGCCCTCAACGCCGGCAACCCGGCGACGCCCGGCGGCATAATAGGCGGCGCCTGTGCGCCCTTCGACCAGCGCGGTGTGAGTCGCCCACAGGATGGTCGCTGCGACATCGGCGCGTTTGAAGGAACCTGGCGGCCGTTGAACACCATCCAGCTGAGCGGGCCGGTCGTTGGCGTTGTCGGGGAGGTCTACACCTTCGCGGCCGACGTCGGCCCGATCACGGCCACTCTACCGGTGACATACACCTGGTCGGTCACCGGCGCAACGCCGGTCGAGCACACCGCCGGGCTCAGCGATACGCTGGATCTGGCCTGGAGCGCCGCCGGAACGTACACCGTCACGGTGGCGGCCGACAACCGGGTCGCCGAACCGATCCCGGCCAGCCGTTCGATCACGATCGTCGCGGGCGCCATGACCACGGTGCCCGGCGGCAGCAGCGGCACCCTGGTGTACACACCGACAACATCCGGTCCGACGACCGTGTCGATCCCGGCCGGCGCCGTCACAGACACGACCACGCTGGTGTTGGCGGAGCAGACTGCCGTTACGCCCGGGCCCGGCTTCGCCTTCGCCGGCCACGCCTTCACACTCGACGCCTACCAGGCTGGCGACGTCATCGACGGCTTCACGTTCGCCCAACCCGTCACCGTGAGCGTTGGCTATTCGGACGCCGACCTGAACGGGCTCGACGAGCAGTCGCTGCGCCTGACCACCTGGAACGGCTCGGCCTGGGTCGACGCGGCGACGACATGCTCACCGGCGTCGACCTACCTGCGCGATACGGTGAACAACCGGCTGAGCGTGGCGATCTGCCACTTGAGCGACTACGCGTTGTTCGGCCAGCACCGGGTGTGGTTGCCGCTGCTACGACATTGATGAACCGCGAAGGTGCCAGGGGCGGGGGGGGGTTTGGTGTGAGGAAAAACACCCCCCCCCGCCCCACACAGCCCCCACACCAACCCCC
>CAYZRP010000015.1:49068-66501 GCA_964480865.1 uncultured Anaerolineales bacterium
GTGGGTTGCCCGCTGCTCTCCATTTTCTGCCCCCCGTGGGGCCCGGGGGCGCGATCTTTCGCTTTGGACAATCCTCGCGCCCCTGGCACCTTCGCCGTGACCACGTCACCCACCATCACCGATCTTGCCGTCTCCTAACGCGCGGTTCCTTGCGGCGTAGGAGCCGGGGTGTTACAGTCCGAGTGCGTTTCCGGTACGACATATTGTTTTGGAGGGGGCGCATCCGCGCCACATCATGACAACTTCACAGTCCGTCTTCAAGTCCGCCTATGTTCGCGCGACTCTGGCAGGGCTCGCTTGCCTGTTGACGTTCGGGGCGACTTCGGTCCGGGATTCGAGCGCCCAGGAGGGACCGCATCCGCACGCGCCCCGCACGCTCGAAGAGCGGGAGGCCCTGTTGAGCCGACTGGCCGCGACCTCGGAGTCGAGCGCCTCCGTGCCAGAATGGGAGGGTATTCAGAAGGACGGCGGGCGGATCGTATTCCAGGATTATCGCGACAACAATTGGGAGATCTATGCGGCGCCCAGCGACGGCGGCGCCGCAGTGCGGCTGACGTCCGACGGCGCTTCCGACCTCGAGCCGGAGATCAGCCCAGACATGAGTCGCATCGTGTTCTCTTCGCGACGCACGGGCAACTACGATCTATTCCGCATGAACGCGGATGGCTCGGGGCTCGTCCAGTTGACCAACACCGGGGCCACGGACTCCGGCGCGACCTGGTCACCAGACGGACAGCGCATAGCCTTTCAGAGCAATCGCGACGGCGACTACGACATCTACGTCATGAACGCCAACGGCGGCAACGTCGTTCAACTCACCGCCAATCCCGATTACGACGGCGAGCCGACCTGGTCGCCCGACGGCACCCGGATTGCCTTCATCTCGAAGCGGACGAGCGGATCGCTGGACTACTACGTGTATGTTATGAACGCCGACGGGAGCGACGCCCACATCGTTACTGCAGCGCCTTATAGCAGCCGGCCGGCCTGGTCGCCTGACGGCGCGCGGATTCTCTTCGACGCTGTAAATGGGATAGGCTGGCAGCGCCTGTATGTGGTCACCCTGGCGACCGGCGCGACCGACGCCGTAGCCCAGTTCGACGCCGAGAACAACGTCGACGTCATGGCGGGCAGTTGGGGCCTGAATAACCAGTTCTACTTCACCCGCGCGCACTACGTGAACGTCAACAACCAGTGGTACTGGGATTCGATGAGCGTATACCTCGCGCCCGCCCTGGTGCCCGGTTCCGCTCCACAGCTTCGTCAGGGTGATCGCGCGGCGTTCCCAGGTTGGGCGGGTCCCGACCATCTGCCGCCTGCATCCTGGGTTGTGCCCGGCCCGGACGCCTATGTAAGATCCGGGACGTGGGCCTCTTGGCACGCCGTGGCGGTCGATCAGGGCCCGGCCGGCTTCGGGCTCATCCAGGGCCAGGTACGTGTGGATGGCGGCAGCTGGACCGCGGTCGATGTCTGCACCCAGACGGGACCAGTGTCTGCACGTTGTAGTCATCTCAACACGCTTGGCGCGGCTCTCGACTTCCGCGTGCGCGCCGTTGACGCCTTCGGAAACACCGAGGACTGGTCGGACGACCCGGCGGATTGGGTCCACAGTGCGGTATATGCCCAAATCGTCTCCGGAGTCGTTAGAGATCAGCGCGGCATCGGATTGGTCAATGTGCCGATTACGGGCATCCCTGCGTATGAGAGCAACGTCGCGACCGATGGGCTCGGCCAATGGATGACGCACCTTCCGGCGGGGGCTCCCACCTACACATTGACCGCCACCGTTGGGACGACTACGCTCGGCCGGACTTCCAACGCGCTGATTCCCTCTCCCGCGCCGGACCTCTTTGCCACCATGTATATGCCGCCGGCCGACGAGGTGCTCGTCAACCCGGGCTTCGAGATCGCGGTCGCTGGATGGACACCGACAGCCAGCAGCATCTTGCGCTGGTCCGCCAAACCGGACGCGGCAACCGACTCGAACGTGATGCGGCTGGACTACTCGATGGGAATGCTGCGGCCACTGCAGCGTGGCTATTCACCCAGCGCCGTCGTCTCGGGCACCACCACGATCCTGGCTCAGACCAGCGACATCGGCAACACGGTGGCCCTCTGTCCGCTGAGCGCAAACTGCGCCGGCGAGTTCGTGCCCGGTACAATCGTGCGCGATCTCGGCGCGCGGCCAGACGGGACGACGGCCGTCGTGGTGATCAACGGCGACACCACCCGCTCGTTCCTTCAGCGTAACCCGGCCGGGGGGTGGTCGGCGGCCAGTCCATTCCCGTTCACCGGGTGGGGCGTCGGGCATCAGTTGATCGCTGACAGTACCGGCCGTTGGCATTACGTGTGGGCCGAGACCGATGGCATGGTGCATGTGTCGCAACTCGGGGATAACGGCAGTTGGTCGGGCGCCCAGCAGGCGGGCTCGATGCCGCTTGGCTCGGAAGCCGTGTTCGATGCGACCGACACGTTACACATCGTCGGGTGTGGAACGACGGGCGTGATCGAGGTCCGGTGGTCCGAGGCCGGTGGGATGTCGGCGCCCGTTGTGGTGTCCAACGAGACATGCAGCGGCGGCCATCAGGGCACGACGGTCGACGACGCCGGGCGGATCGATACAGTCTGGATGACCGATGGCGTCATGCGGTTCAGCCGGCGTGACGACGGCGGTGTCTGGGGAGCGCCAGTGCCGCTCATGGGTGTGTCGATCGCGGCGACCGGCACGGCCCGCGGGCCGCAGGGCCGGCCAGTGGTATTGGTTTCGAAGGCGGTGTCAACCGGCGCACTCTATCAGGTTTCAGCCGACGGAACAGCCTGGGAGGCCCTGAGTCCGAGGATGACAACGCTGACACCGGTGCAGTCGGCCGTATTGCTGGATGTCAACTGGTCCACAAGCACCTTGATCCTGAAAGAGGTCTTCCAGCGTCTGCTGAACGAGACCTATATCGACTCGATCGCGATGTATGACCTGGTGGGCAGTGATTCCACGGTCGGTGCCCAGCAGGTGGTCAGCCTGCCGGCTGACCTGCATCGTCCTGTGCTGTCGGTGGAGTACCGCTTCGTGGCCGGTGATCCTGAGGAGACACTGACCTTGAAGCTACAGGGCATCGGCGCGTCGACGTTGCTCGACCTGCCCTCCGGGCAGGGCTGGCAACGCGCCTGGCTCGACGCCACACCCTGGGTGGGCCAGATCGTCACCGTGACGGTTCAGTTGCATGACGGTCCCGATTTTCATGACGCTGTGGCAGAGCTCAACCATGTGTCGCTCGGATCGTGGACGACTCCGCTAGTGACAGGCCTCGACCCAGCGCAGCCGGTAACCCCCGGAACGGCGCTGGTCGTCGTCGGCGACAACTTCATGACCACGCCGACCGTGACCATCGCGGGCAACGTGGTGCCGGTGACGATGATGGACGCTCAGCATCTGATAATCACCTTGCCGGCGGACCTTCCGGTGGGCCGTCATCCCATGATTGTGATCAACCCCGGCGGCCACGGCACTGCGTCGCCCGTATCGGTTCAGATCGGCCCTGGCGCTCTGAGCCTCCCTGCTCTCTTGCGCTGGGCGGCGCCTGGCCCGTGACGCGGTTCGCGTGATGCTTTCAAATAGCAACGGCCCCTGGACATCTGCCAGGGGCCGTTGTGTTTTGTAGCTTTCGGTCAGGCACCCTCATCCGCGCCCGGCGCGTCGAGCGATCACGGGCCGGGTCCCGTCAAACTGAGCTGACCAGAGCCTGCGCTCCCCTCACCTCCCGCCGCCCCTACAGCACCTCCCCGTGCGCCTTGCGCGCCGTCCACTTGCCTGTGCCGGGCTTGCCGAGCCAGGCCTCGCCGTCGACGATCAATTCACCGCGACGGAAGACCCTGACCGGCATGGCGGGCGCTTTCCAGCCTTCATAGAGGTCGTAGTCCGTGCGCATGTGGTGCGTGGCCGCACTGAAGGTGTGGTCGGCCTTCGGGTTCCAAAGGACGATATCGGCGTCGGCGCCGACGGCCAGTGTGCCCTTCTTCGGGTAGAGGCCGAAGATGCGCGCCGGGTTGGTGCAGCACAGCTCGACGAAGCGGTTGAGCGAGATGCGGCCCTCGGCCACGCCCGTCGCCCACAGCATCGGCATACGGTTCTCGATCGCGGGAACGCCGTTCGGGATCTTGCTGAAGTTGCCGGCGCCGAGCTCCTTGCCCGGGATGCGCACAGGCTTGCCTTCGTAGATCAGGTCCTGAGTGCCATCCATGAAGAACGGGCAGTGGTCAGTGCTGACATGCTGCAGGCCGTTGTTGCGGATGGCTTGCCACAGCGCCACCTGATCGGCGGCCGTTCGCATCGGCGGCGAGCAAACCCACTTGGCGCCGTCGGGCTGGCGCAGGTTGTCAAGGCTGAAGTGAAAGTACTGGATGCAGGTCTCGCCCATCACGGGTTGACCGGCCGCGCGGGCCGACGCGATGGCGTCGATGGCCTTGGCACACGTGACGTGCACGACGTAGAGCGGCGCGCCGGCCATGGCCGCCATCGCCGCCGCGCGGTTGGTGGCCTCGCCCTCGGCCCAATCCGGGCGCGTCAGCGCGTGCCACTCGGGCGTGAGGTTGCCGTTGGCCAGCGCTTCTTTGACCAGGATGTCGATGACGTCGCCGTTCTCGGCATGCACCATGGTCAGGATGCCGTTCTTGGCGGCCTGCCGCGCCGTGTTGAAGAAGGTCGCGTCGTCGATCTGCAGGTTGTTCTTGTAGGCCAGGAAGAGCTTAACCGACGGCATGCCGGCGGCGGCCAGCGACGGGATCTCGTCGAACACCGCCGGTGTGAGGTCCGTGATGCCGACGTGATAGCCGTAGTCGATCACGGCCCGGTCCGCGGACTTGGCGTTCCAGCGCTCGACGGCCGCCTGCAGGTTCTCGCCCTTGGTCTGCATGGCGAAGTCGATGTGGAAGGTCGTGCCGCCGAAAGCCGCGGCCTTGTGGCCTGAATAGAAGTCATCGCTCGAGACCGTTCCGCCGAAGGGCAACTCGAGATGCGTGTGCACGTCGATGCCGCCTGGGAGCACATACAGGCCGCTGGCATCGACGACGTCGGCGCCATCCGCCGACAACGCCTGCCCGACCGCCGCGATAATGCCATCAACGATAAGCAGATCGGCCTGGAACGTGTCGGATGCCGTCACCAGCGTGCCGTTCTTGATCAGGGTCTTCTTCATAGATGCCTCCGCTGAGGTCGTGGGTTGGCCCGATTGTAGCCCAGCCTTGTGGGAATCGAGACGCGACGCGTGCAAGGAGTCAGACAGATCCCGGCCGCGAATATCGCGAATAGCGCGAATTGGGTCTCTCCCAATCCAGGTGTTGTCGGGGGAGTCCCATTCGGGTCATTCGCGACATTCGCGGCCGGAATCTCCGCCGATTTTGTTCGCAGGTCCGTTGGCGTCGGAGTTCAGCCGCTAGAGTACGCTGACCGACTCGGTCAGGCTGAAGCCACGCCTGCGAAGCTCGGCGGCATAGCGATCGGCCGGCACTGCGACCTCGGCCGAGACCACGCCGCGCGGTGTGACGCCGTGGGCGTTCATGATCGCCTTGATCGCGCCGTCCCAGCCGGTCGTGCGCTCCATGGCCGTGAAGCCGGTGGCCGGGTCGTAGCGATCGATGAGCTCGATGAGCGCCTCGGCGGGCTTTTCGTTTTTGCGCCCTCTCGCCAGCACGCGCACGATGACGAGATCCGGATCTCCCGGCTGGGCGCGCAGCTTTGGATCCAGCACGGCATGCAGCACGTCGCGCGGCGCGACTTTGATACCACCGACGTCGATCGGCTCGGTCTCGAGCAGGCCGGCCTTCATGTACGCCTGCCATTCGGCGAAGTGCCCGGGCCAGCGCAGGGTTTTGTTCCACAGCGTTTTGAGCTTGCCTTCGAAGGTCCAGGGCATGGTCGACGTGCCGCCGCCGGCGACGAAGGCCTCCATGCGTCCGATCGGCTCCGGAAAATCGACGGTCTCGTAGTCCTCATCGAGGAAGGTCGGCACGTCGACGACCTTGCCATCGCGGAGGAAGTGGGCCACGCCATAATACTCGTTGGTCAGCCCGGCGATGTTGAAGGTCAGGGTGTAGTTGAACGGCGGCTTCGGGTGGAGCGGGTTGCCACCATCCCACATCAGCACTTCATCGGCCTCGTCGAGCAGCGACATTGCGTACACGCTCAGGCATGTGCCCATGCCCGGCACCTGGCCGCAGTCCGGGATGATCGTGATGCCGGCGGCCTCGGCCAGCGGGCTGAGCTTGAGTTGCTCGCGGACGAGGTCGGTCTTGCCGCCCAGGTCGGTCATGCAGGCTTTGGCCTCGATCGCGGCGCGCGTGATCGTTGGGTTGAGCCAGTACGGCACAGCCGAGAGAAACGAGTCGACCGGGTCGAGAAACGTCTTCAAGCGCTCCACGTCGGTGACGTCCAGCCGGTGTGCCTCGGCCACGGATCGGCCGACGAGGTCGTTGACGCGCGCGGCGGCGCGCTGTGCGGCCTCCAGACTGGCGTCGGCGATGAGGACCCGCGACGCGTCTCCGTGGCGGGCCATGTCGTAGGCGGCGGCGGTGCCCTGTCGGCCACCACCGAGGACGGCGTACACGTAACTCATAGAGGCTCCTTCAGCGGTCGGCCGTCAGCGATCAGCCTGGCGCTCATAGTCGGCGACGATGCCGCGCAGTTGGTCAGCGCAGGCCAGCGGCTGCGGCGTGTAGCCGTCGAGGCGCTTGAGCGTGTCGTTGCGCGGATCGCGTCGACGGGTCGGCGCAGACGACGCGATTGGGCTCTGGAACTTGCGCGCGAGCTGGCGCGCCCGGTCGGCCGGCGTCGGACGGTTGCGATCGACCCAGTCCTCCCACGACATGCGCTCGATGATCGTGGGTTGCCACAGGTCGCGCATATGCGCCAGCGTGTGCGTCGTCGTCAGGTAGTTGTTCTGCGGCCCGATCTCGACGATCTCATCGAGGGCCAGCGTCTCGGCGTTGACGGCATAGCCCTGGCTGACGGCGCGCAGCAGGTCGTAGATCTCACAATCCATCAGCAACTGTTCGGGCGAGAACACGCGCGCGCCGTTGAGCAGCCCGGCGCCGCACATCATGTCGACGCCCGTGAACTGGCTGACAGCGCCCGAGATCCCGTTCTCGACGGCCGCGTGCCAGTTGCTGGCCTTGGCGCCCGTGGCGAACGTGCCGATGTTGGCGGGCAGGCCGTATGCGTGAGCGAGCTGACAGGCAGCGGCCTGCAGCCAGAAGTCCTCGGGTCCGCCGGACGTGATGCCCCCGGTGCGCAGATCCATCATTGTCGCGTATGAGCCGTAGAAGGTCGGGGTGCCGGGGAAGAACAGCTGGAAGAGGACGATGCCGGCCAGCACTTCGGCGTTGGCCAGCGCCGCGCTGCCCGCCGGCGTGATCGGCGCCGTCGCGCCGCCGATCGGCATGCAGATGAAGCCGGTCGGCAACCCGGCCTCGCCGAAGACGAAGGCGGCTTCGAGAGCATCCGAATGAAACGAGAGTGGGCTGACGCTGCTCAAGAAGGTCGATACGAGCGGCCGCGCGCGCAGGGCGTCGCGCCCGCCGGCAACCTCGGCGGCCATGTCGACGGTGCCGCGTGCATTGAGCGCGTTCACGGCCGTCATCGCCTGGACGTGCTTGGACGAATTGAGGAAGCACGCTTCGAGTTCGTGCAGCGGCTGCACCGCCGGAGGATAGTCCTGCGCGCTGACCGTCGGCCACAAGAACGAGATCTGGGGCAGGGCGTCGGCCAGGCGCACGGCGGTGGCGAGATCGGCCTTGGTCGACGGCCGCGCCTGGCCCGAGGCAGCATCGAGCACCGCGGTGCCACAGCCATCAAGGCACATGTAGCCGTGCTGACCGTCGAGGTCGATGTCGTTCTCGGGGTCACGTGCGCACAGGCCGTAGCGGCGCGGCGCCTTCGCCAACGCGGCGTCGACGATCTCGGGCGCGAAGTAGACACGCTGCAGGGCTGTATCGATTCGAAGACCCAGGTCTTGAGCCTGCTGCTGACGGGCCGGGCTGAGCGGCATCACGATGCCGGTGTGTTCGAGGATGCGTAGGCTGGCTTCCTGAATGGCGTGCACGGACTCGCTCGGAAGCAGCTCGAGACGGGTTGACCAGCGGATCGGATGGATCATTCGCCCCCCTTCGTCTGTGCGCGATCACCACGCGATGATGATGCGATCGCTGGCGTGTATCTGATCGGTTGTCTGCAAGTCAGTCCGGATCGGCTCGGCCCAGATCCGACACACTCGTGGAAAGGTAGCCGTGTGTCGTGCCCATGCGAGTGGTCGCAGGTCGCCTGATTGTAACGAAAATGTTTGGCGCTGTGGGCCATGTCGCAGGTGCGCCGCGGCAATCGCGTCTCGCCTCCAGCGGGGAGGTTGAGCCGCGGATGGGCCTCACACCGGCGAGCCGATGATTCGACCTTGTCCCGGGGCATCAGGGGTTTCATCCCTGGCCGAAGTCAATGGTGCGCGAGTGCTCTGAAGGGGGGAAAGGGCCGCCACACGGCCACCCTCTCGGTTCAACATCGCCAGGCGTCAACGGCATTGGCGATCACGCGCTTGCGTCATCGCTCGCGTTGCTGTTCGGGCCACGACGCCTGCGCGACGCCGCGCCAAACCCTGGCCCAAGCGAGACGCCCAGTGCCACGCCCAAAGCGATGTTGTGCAGCGCGGCTCCGAGCGCCAGCCCGGCGCTCATGCCCATGCCCGTGGCGCGACGGGCCTTGTGTTTCGGAGCAGAGGTCGGTGTGTGCATGCTGGGATAGTCGACCAGAACCGTCGACAGAGCACACGACGCCAGCCAGGATCAGTTGGCTGCGGCGAGCGAAGATCGAGGAGCGACAGGCGAAGGGCGAGGGGCGACGATCATCGCTCCTTGATTGTTAGTTCGGGCTGGGCTGGCGGTACGCGTGCCAGATCTCGGGGCCGGCCATCAGTTCGGGGCGGACGCGGCGTTCGACGATGCGCATACGCGCAGTGCCCGTGTCGGGGTCGCGTTCGACGCACTCCAGAACGAGCTCCCAGGCGCCGTCGAGCATCTCGTGTCGGCTGCCCAGGGCAAGCGGGGCGTCATCGATTTGAAAAACCAGGATCGTGTCGTTTTGATGCATCGTTCGTCGCAGCCTCGCCGGCCGTCAGGAAACCCCAGAATGCGGCGGCGCCAGACGTTTGACCAGTCCCTAGGATAACGCGAATCGCCTCAGCGCGCGAGCGGGACCCCGGTCCCAGGGCGGGCCAAAGGTCATGCCAGGGTTGGCCGCACTCGCCAGCCGCCGCGGCCCGCAAAAAAGCCAGGGAGAGCCGATTCGTGCGGTTTTCGGCGTTCACCAGGAGGTGATGGATCGCGGCTGTTGGCCCGCCGACCGACACGAGACCGGCGTGCCAGGCCAACAGCCGCCCGACGAGGACGTCGTCGCCGGCCGGCGTGAGGCCCGGGCCAAGCCCGAGCAATGCTTCAGGGAGCCAGCCGGTCTCCGCCGCCGCGAGCACCGCGGGCGCCTCGTGGCGCAGGCGAGCGCCGGCCACAGATCGGCCTTCATCGGCGGATGCGCCGAATGCCATCGCATCAAACGCCGCCCAGTCCGGGCGCGGCGACCAGACCCGGGTCGTGCTCAGGTCAAAGAGATCGGCAGATACGTGCTCCCCGGGCGGGAGGTCGGGCAGTGCGGAGTCTGAGGCAACACGCGCGCTGATCGGCGTGAGCGCGATGCGGCCGGTGGTCAGCGCCAGGATGCCGCTCGATCCCTCAAGGTACAGGCCGCCGGCGAATCTGCCGCGAACGTGCAGGAAGGCAGACGCCTGAAGTGCGATGGAAGCGCGCGGCGCTATGAGTTCGACACCGACCCGAGAGTGGCCCATGCGTCGATTGTAGTCGTCGTCGCCATTACGGGGATTTCATTGCATCCCATCCGGATTTCTCCTACAATTCGGCGAGCGATTGGAAAGACGACAGCCGGTGCAAGCCCGGCTGTTCGATTCCATCAGATCCGGCCGGTCATTCGTCAGACAGTGAGCGTCGTTCGTGAAGCTGTCACCGCCGTTTCGTATTACCCTCATTTACCTGATCGCGGGCGGGTTGTGGATCTCGCTCTCGGATCGAGTTGTCGCGCTGATCGTGTCCGATCCCGCGTCCATCACGTGGTTGCAGACGGCCAAAGGTTGGACCTACATCGCCGCGACGGCCGCCATCCTCTTTGTGCTGGTCCGCCGGGATTTCCACCGCATCGTACAGGCGCAGGAGTCGCTCGAGCACAGCTACGACGCGACGTTGCAGGGCTGGGCCCGCGCGCTCGATCTGCGCGACCGCAGCACCGAGCAGCATACGTCGCGTGTCGCCGACCTGGCGATCGATCTGGCGCGTGAGATGGGCATTGGCGAGCCGGACCTGACCTACATGCGACGCGGGGCGCTGCTCCATGACATCGGCAAAATGGGCATCCCGGACAGCATCCTGCTCAAGCCTGGTCCGCTCGACGCCGGTGAATGGACGATCATGCGCCAGCATCCGAAGTACGCCTATGACCTGTTGCGTCCGATCGAGCACATGAAGCTGGCTCTGGACATTCCCTACTGTCATCACGAGAAATGGGACGGGTCCGGTTACCCGCGTGGCCTGGCCGGTGAGCAGATCCCGCTGCATGCCCGGATCTTCGCCATCGCCGACGTATGGGATGCGCTCACCTCAAGCCGCCCCTATCGCGAGGCCTGGCCGCCAGAGAAGGCCCTGGCGTATGTGCGTGAGCAGTCTGGCTCGCACTTCGATCCGGCCGTCATCGCGGCCTTCGAGCGGTATCTCCTCCAGCGCGGCACGATCCCCACAGCTCCCTCCGCTCCAGGGCCCCGCGCCGAAAGCATCAATCCAGTGGTTGTTCACTGACTGTAATCCGATGAATATGAGCTGAATTCCAACGAGACCCAGGGGTTCAGCGGCAAAGATCTCCATATTTGTAGGGAGACAAACTCAATGGGCTGATGGTTGGATTCTGGATATCGATTGCGCGATGATGACGAGGGCGCCGCAAGACGGTACCCTCTTGCGCGCGAGGTGTGAATTCAATGAAGCAACCCTATTGGCTGGTTCGAGGGAGCCTGATCGCCGCGCTGGGCATAGGCTTCCTCCATGCCGAGACCCAGGCTCAATCCAACCACGGCCTGTATCTGCCAACGTTGTCGCGCTCCTACGCGCCGGTGACGCAGCCGCCGCTGGTTCCATTGGGCACCGAGGAATGGACACAGGAGGCCCACGACGCGCAACGCACGGGCTACAGCCCGATCAACCCGGCGACACCGTGGACTCTGTTGTACACCTTCAACGGCTCAGATTCGCAGGGCGGGTCGAGTTGTCCGAACAATGACCCGACAAAGGGCCATTGCTACAACGCGGCTCGTGAAGCGCACACAGTGACCGGTGGAGGGGCGCTGTTCGTGCCCGCCGGTCAGCGTGGGCTGTATGCGCTCAACGTCCGCACCGGCGCCGTTCGTTGGCAGTTCACCGACGCAACCTTCAACTCGACCCCGGCGTTTCTGAACGGCTACGTCTACGCGGGAAGTGTCGAGGGGCGGCTGTACCGGATCAACCTCACCAGCGGCGATGCGACCTACTACGACGCCGGCAGCCCGCTCAACCGCGGTATCCTCATCGTCAACGACGCGGTCTACGCCCTGGCTGAGAATGGTCAGTTGCACAAGGTGAACGCTACCTCGATGAGTCGGGTCTGGGTCTACAGCGCCGGGGCGTCGACGACCGAAGGCACGGGGATCTCGTACTCGGCGTCGCGCGACATCGTGCTCTTTGGCAGCAATGACCTGTATGTGCACGCCGTCAACAACAGCGACGGATCGCGGAAGTGGCGCGTCAAGCCCAGCCCGAACACGGCCGGCTTCCCGAACCAGTTTCTGTATTACTGGCCGGTCGTGGCCGAGAAGAATGGCGTTGTCTTCATCCGCATGCGCCTGGATCACAACGCCGGCCTGTGGGGCTTCCCGGCGGTCACATCGAACGCGGCGGCGCGCACGTTCCTCACCGCCAACCCCGACAAGCAGAGCCTGTTTGCCCTGAACCTTGACGACGGTTCGAAGAAGTTCATCCCGGCCGTCGGTTACGGCGGTACCGAGGACACCGTCACCGGAGCCGCCTGCGGCAACGTGTCGTCGTGCGCCTACCTGGTGACAGGTCCGCCGCCGGTCGTCAAGACCTGGGCGGATGGCACCGAAGTGGCGTACATCCAGTTCCGCAACAACCAGGGCAACACGTCGGATTCGCGCTGGGACTCCCACCTGGGCGAGATGGTGCTCAATGGCTCGACGTTCAACGGCTATCAGGCCGGCGATCTGCGCTTCGTGCGCATGGGTCGCGACAGCAAGTCGTATATCGCGGTCACGGATGAGCAGAACCCCTTGACGATGGCCGGCAACGCCATCTTCCACGCTCACTGGGGCGCGAGCGAAGGCATCCTGATCCAGGATAGGAGCAGCAGCCGGGGCGGCAGCTTCGACACCCCGATCACGTCGACGGCGCTGCCGCCGGTCATCCGCCGGATGCAGGCCTGCACGGGCTTCAATGCCACGACCCAGGCCACCAGCTGCGGCATGCAACTCTACGGCGAGACCCGCTATTGGGCGTCACCCGGCTTCTGGACGTACTGGAACACGTGGGATCCGCCGACGACGTCGAAATCCGCTGGCGCCTACAGCGACGGCCTGCTGCCGCGTTACACCTACGTCTCAGCCGACCTCCTGGTCGTCGAAGGCAACGGCGGCGACCTGATGGTCTTCCGGCATTCAGGGCCCTAGATTAGGGCGCAGGAAGTGAGGCCGATGAGCCGGCCATTTCCTGCGCCCGCTTTGACTCGAGGAGCGAGGAGCGAGGAGCGAGGCGCGTTTTGTTCTATGCGCCGCTACCGCTCAGCAGCGTTCGCTCCTCTCTCTCTCTGCTCCTCGCCCCTCGCTCCTCGCCCCTACGGCGTCCAGAGCGTCCCATCCGGCCAGCGGCTCTGGGTCCAGTCGATCACGTTGACCGTGATCGGGTACTTCGCGGCCTTCTGCTCGTCGAGGTCGATCCCGAAGCCGGGTTTGTCGTTGGGCCAGAGATGGCCGTCGCGCAACTCGGGCGTGCCCGGGAAGACCTCCTTCAGCGGTTCACCGAAGAAGATGACCTCCTGGATGCCGAAGTTGTGGCAGGCCAGGTCGAGGTGCAGGTTGGCGGCATGCCCGACCGGCGAGACGTCGCCCGGGCCGTGCCAGGCCGTGCGCACACCGAACGACTCGGCCAGGGCGGCCTGCTTGCGCGCCGGCGTCAGCCCGCCGATCTGCGAGATGTGGGTGCGGATGAAGTCGATCAGTTGTTCAGCGATCAGCGCGCGCCATTCGAGCGGATTGTTGTGAAGCTCGCCCATCGCGATCGGCGTCGCGCTCTGGTCGCGCAGCCGTCGGAACCACTCGATCTGATCGGGCGCCAGAGGATCCTCGAGGAAGAACAGGCGATACGGCTCGAGGGCCTTGGCCATGCGGATCGCGTCGATCGGCGCGAGGCGTTCGTGAATGTCGTGAAGCAAGAAGAGCGAGTCGCCGATCTTGCTGCGCACGTATTCGAACAGCGGCGGGATCGAGCGGGCGTAGGCATCCGGATCGTAGTAGGCGCCGGGGAAGGCGCTGGCCGGCTTCTCGATCGCCTTCTGGCGATGCGTGGCCTGGGGCGCTTTGCGGCTCGGCCGCGCATTACGCTTGTTGATGCCCTTGACCCGGCCGCCGTAGCCGCCCATCTGACAGCGCACGGCCAGCGCGCCCTCGGCCTGATACTTGAGGACGTTGTCGAGCACTTCCTTCGGGTCGCGACCGTCGGCGTGACGGTAGACCATGGCGGCGTCGCGGCACTTGCCGCCGAGCAGGTCATAGACCGGCATGTTCGCGACCTTGCCCTTGATGTCCCACAACGCCATATCCACGCCGCTGATGGCGTTGTTGAGGACGCCGCTGTTGCGCCAGTACGAGTTGACGTACATCAGGTGCCACAGGTCCTCGATGTTGGCCGGGTCGCGACCGCGGAGCAAGGGATCGAGATAATCCTCGACCGCTTTCGCCACGACCGTGGCGCGCTGCGTAAACGTCGCGCAGCCCAGGCCGTAGAGGCCGTCCTGGTCGGTCTCGACCTTGACCACCACCAGGGCGATGCCGTCTGGGGCGGTCAGAATCGCACGTACCCGAGTGATCTTCATGGAGGCCTCCTGAGAGCAAATCTGATGGTTCGTGAGTCGCGGCGCCTACGGCGCGACGAAAGACGAACGACGAATGACGAAGGTTGATTGACGACGGACGGAGACGCCCGTGGCCGGGCGCCAACGGCCGTCGTCAGCAATCGGTCGTGTGCCACCCCTCCGGCAGCTTCTATAGGGAAGTCTGTCACCGCGCAGGCGTGATCTGGCCCACTAGGGCACCCCGCCGCCTTTTCGTATGCTGAAGCACATCTGGGTCCACTTTCGGCCCCCAGGCGCCTTTTTGTCGCAAACAGTGACGAGGCCCCCGGCTTCGCCGCGCAAAGGATATTTCATGCCCGGATTTACCCCCGGCCGACGTTGGCAGCCCGCCTATTACCCCTTCCATGACGAGCCGCTCTTCGACCGAGCCGTGGAGTTCGTCGAACGCTCGGTCAAGGGCCCGCTCTTCGGCTGTCGCATGTGCGGCAACTGTCTGCTTCAAGAGACGGCCTTCATCTGCCCGATGGAGTGCCCCAAGGGCCTGCGCAACGGCCCGTGCGGCGGTTCGACGCCCGAGCACTGCTACGTCGATCCGAAGCGCCCGTGCATCTGGTACAAGATTTACGAGCGCGCCGAGAAGATGGGCCGCACCGAGCGGCTGCGCGAGGTGCTGCCGCCACTCGATTGGGAGAAGGTCGGCACCGACTCGTGGATGGACGTCTACCGGCATTGGGTCGAGGTCGGCGGGGTAGGCGGCATGCTCAAGGCGGCGCGTCTGCCGAAAGCCGAGCGCGACGCGGCCTGGGAGAAGTTCTTCCATGAAGTGCGCCAGCCCGAGTGGTGGGGCGGCGACGATCAGCCGCACCCGGCGCCTGCCCACGATCCCGTGTCGAAGCTCGAGGCCAAACTCTCGGCCGGCGAGTTCGCGATCACGGCCGAGGTCTCGCCGCCGCTGGCCGGCGCAACCGACGAGATCGTCAAGAAACTCAACCTGCTGCGCGAACACATCGATGCCGTCAACTTCACCGACAACCCCTCGGCCACGCCGCGCATGTCGTCGCTGGTCTGTTCGGCAGTGGCCGTTCAGAACGGCGTCGAGCCCGTGATGCAGATCGCGGCCCGCGAGCGGACGCGTATGGGGCTGCAGAGCACGGTGCTCGGCGCTGTGGCGCTTGGCATCCGCAACGTCCTCTGCCTCACCGGCGATCACCCGCGTCTGGGCCCGTCGCCGCACGGCCGGATGGACATCTGGGACATCGACTCGATCCAGATGCTCTGGATCCTGCGCCGGATGCGTGACGAGGGCCACTTCCTCGACGGCCGCGACCTCAAGGCAGCGCCGCCGCTCTATCTCGGTGCGGCCGGTTCGCCGTTCTCGTCGACCCCGCACTTCCAGGCGCTGCGCGAGGAGAAGAAGGTAAACGCCGGAGCGCAGTTCTTCCAGACCAACCTCATCTATGACGTGGAGGTCTTCAGCCAGTGGCTCGAGGACCTCGATAGGCTCGGTGTCCTTGGGCGCGTCCACGTCCTGGCCGGCCTGATGCCGATGCGCTCGTTCAAGGCCGCGCAGATGATCGCGCAGGTGCCCGGCGTGAAGGTGCCGCAGGCGCTGCTCGACCGCATGGAGCACGCGGCCGACCCCAAAGAAGAGGGCGTCCAGATCACGCTCGAACTGATCGACAAACTCAAGCGTCTGCCGGGCGTTCATGGCCTGCACATCATGGCGGTCGGCTGGGAAAGCATTGTGCCAAGGCTCGTCAAAGAGTCTTCAGTGCGTTGATTTGCTGATTGTTGATTTCGGATTGCTGATTGGCCTTCAATCAGCAATCCGAAATCAACAATCAGCAATCTCTTAGGACCAGAGCCTGTCCCAGCTCTTCTCCCCGTCCCACATGCTGGTGGGCTCGAAGATGCCGGGGTCGTCGGCGACGACGTGCTCGCGCAGCGCGTCCTCGTTGATCTCGAAGCCGAGGCCGGGCGTCTCGGGCACCGGGATGTAGCCGTTCTGGATGATCGGCTTCGGCAGCCCGGTGATGAAGTCCCCCCAATATGGCAGATCCGAGAAGTGATGCTCGAGGGCGATGAAGTTCTCGGTCGCCGCCGCGCAGTGCACGGCCGCCATGGTGCTGACGGGCGTGCCGGCCATGTGCAGGGCCATGCTGATGCCGTGCTCCTGGGCGAAGTCGCCGATGCGCTTGGTCTCGAGGATCCCGCCGCTTGTAGCGATGTCGGGGTGGATCACGTCGACGGCGCGCTGGCGGATCAGGTCCTCGAAGCCCTGCTTGAGGTAGATGTCCTCGCCGGTGCAGACCGGGGTCTTGAGCGTGCGCTCGAGCCGTACCCACATATCCGTGTATTGCCATGGCACGAGGTCCTCGAGCCAGGCCAGATTGTAGGGCTCGAGCGCTTCGCCAAGGCGGATGCAGTCGTCGATGCCGATGTGGCCGAAGTGGTCGGCCGCGATCGGCACTTCATCCCCGACGGTGGCGCGCACATCGGCCACGTACTTCACGATCGCGTCGATGCCCTTCTGCGTCAGGCGGACGTGCGTGAACGGGTGCTGCAGGGTCTGGACGTCGAACATCCTGTCGTGCTCGTCGTCGGTGTCGGTGCCAAGCATTCCTTTGGGGAAGGCGAGGTGGTCCTTCTTGCCGATCAGGGGCTGGATGCCGACGTCCATCTTCAGCATCGTGAAGCCGCGGGCCATGCGCTCCTTGAGCTTGCGGCCCATCGCCTTGCCGGTGGGCTCGTTGGGGGTGTCGCAGTACATGCGGATCCTGTCGCGGAACTTGCCGCCCGCCAGCACGTACGAGGGCACGCCGTAGGCTTTGCCGGCCAGGTCCATCAGCGCCATCTCGATGCCGCAGACGCCGCCACCCTGACGGGCATGGTGGCCGAACTGCTTGATCTTGCGGAAGAGCCGGTCGACGTTGCACGGGTTCTCGCCGACCAGGCGGCTCTTCAGCATCAGGGCGTACGACTTACTGGCGAAGTCGCGCACCTCGCCGTAGCCGACCAGGCCCTGGTTGGTTTCGATGCGCAGGATCGGGAAGCGCCAGTGGTCCCAGCCCACGGTGCAGGCGCGGATGTCGGTGATGCGCAGGTCGCTCGGGCGCGAGCCCTGTTTGGCGTGATCTTCAGGTCGTGGGGTTTGTTTTTTGGCCATAGGATGTGAGAGTACGAATGAAGCGTCGTTATTTATCGATAAGGCGGCCGTTGGGGCGGCC
>CAYZRP010000015.1:66601-81081 GCA_964480865.1 uncultured Anaerolineales bacterium
CCGCCCGTGTGGCCGCCCTGCCGGCCAGCAGCCATCATGGCCGCAGCATGCGCGCCGTCCGCGCCCGTCATCGGCCATCCGCAGCGTTGGCATCGTCGCATCACACCGGCCGATCCGGCAGGGTCCGGCCATCGCCCGATTGACTCCAGGGCCCGTGCCTCGGCGCCGTGGCGCGGGCGACCACGCCGATCGGGCCGGCCGACGTGCCGACGATGGGCGGGTGTGCCCGGGGAACGCCGGGATGACGTCGGGCGAGGTGGGCGGCCACAAGGGCCGCCCCTACGGGTGTTCGATGCGATCGGCGCGGGGACGGCGGGCGTGATCATCGGGTCACCACGGCGTGGCATGGATGCGGGGTCATCAATGGGCCGGCTGGCTCTTCCAGCCCAATAACCGACCGGCCTTGCTGCAATCGAACAGGCTGCGGTGGCCGGAGATGTCACCGCGGATCGGGGTGTTCGGCCAGAACTCGTTGACGAGCTCCGCGGTTGTCTCCTCGTTGACGGTGTCGCGCTCGACGATATAGAAGACCTCGTGACCCCTGTAGTCCGCGCCGATCACGCGCAGGCAGGCCTCAGCCGCTGACGCGAAGAGCGTGTAGCCCCATAAGTGCATGGCGACCGGCCGGCCGATCTGGGCCTGCAGACGGCGCGGCAGGTCGGCGTCGGGCACGACCCAGTGGAAGCGCAGGCTGCCGATCGTCATGTCCTCGTAGCGCCGCGCGATCGAGTCGGCCTGCTGCTCGCAGATCCACTTCGACAGGCTGTACGGATCTTCGGCATAGGTCGGGTGCTGCTCATCGACGGGCAGGTAGTCGTAGCGCGCCTGGCGGCTGTACGCGCCGCCGATGGCGTTGATGCTCGAGGCCTGGCAGACGTGCTTGATGCCGGCGTCGACGGCGCCGCGCAGCGCGTTGTAGCTCGTGACGACGTTGTTGTTGTGAGTGACGTGGTCCGGAAAGGTGCGCGGGTTCGGGATGGCGGCCAGGTGGATCAGGGCCTCGGCGCCGGTCAGCGCAGCGACAAGGCCGTCGTAGTCGGTCAGATCGAACACGCGGTACTCGACGCCGGGCACGATGGCCTCGGGCTTGGGCTCGACGCGATCGAGGCTGAGCACGGTGTGGCCGGCGTCGATGGCTGCACGGGTCGTAGCCCGCCCGACACCGCCGCTCCCTCCGGTGATGACGATGCGCATGGGTTCTCCTCAGGGCTCCGCGTAGACGGCCTGGCGCAGGCCGCGGATGTAGCCGATGGCGTAGAGCCGGCCGAAGCTCGAGTAGCCGGCGGCCTCGTTGCTGTCGCCCTCGACGGTCGGCACGTGGTCGGGGCGCAGCACGCCCTCGAAGCCGATGTCGCGATACGCGCGCAGACAGGCGAGGAAGTCGGTCTTGCCAGCGTCGTGCCAGGTCTCTTCGAACTTGTCGGGCGTGCCGCGCACGTCGCGCAGGTGCACGAAGAAGAGCTTGCCCTGCCTGCCGAAGTGGCGGATGACGCCGGGCAGGTCGTCGGTCATCAGCGCGAAGTTGCCCTGGCACATGGTGATGCCGTTGACCGGGCTCGGCATGAGGTCGAGCAGCCGCTGGAAGTTCTCGACGCTGCGCATGATGCGGCCGACGCCGCGGATCGGCGAGAGCGGCGGGTCATCGGGGTGCATGGCCAGTTGCACGCCGGCCTTCTCGGCGACGGGCACGACGCGTTCGAGGAAGTACTGCAGCGTCTCCCACAGCGTCTCTTCGCTGATAGGGCCGAGCTCGCTGGGCGGGGCGTCGCGCAGAGCTGCCGCGTCGAAGCTCGTGACGACTGAGCCGCCGCGCGAGGGCGTGGCGGTGTTGGTGCGGATCCAGTTGAAGTCCGTCATCCATTCATAGCACCAGACCGGGATGCCGAGCTTGCCCATGTTCTCGAGCAGGGTGCAGACCGTGTCGATCTGCTCATCACGACCGGGCAGGCCGCGCTTGGCCAGGTTGAGCGGCGGCCGCGCTTCGATGACGGCCAGCCGGAACCCCGCGGCCTCATATCGCTGTTTCATCCGGAATAGCGGCATGTAATCCCATGGGGCTTCGAAGTTGGCGGAGCCATCGGGTCGTGGGTCGCCCTTGACGGCCAGATCCGAGGCGAGCGGCAGACCGCCCACGGCGACGTCCACACCGGCCTGTTTGGTCAGCTTCCACAACATGCTCGGCTGCGGCGGCAGGAATTCGGCGATTTCGATCACGGAAGAAACTCCTTGAAAGGTGTCAGGTGTGCAGGGGTCAGCCGTTAGCGATCAGCTGTCAGCCATCAACTGCATGATGACAGATGTAGACCGCTCCACGCTCCACGCTCTTCGCTCTACGCTCTTACGCTTTCCTCCAACTCGATCTCGAGCGCCCACGCGCGCGTTCCGCCGGCGGGGAGGGTGGCGAAGCAGCGGAAGACACGGACGGCGTCCTCGAGCGAGTCCTGGGCGCCGATGCAGGGCTCAAGGCCAAGGTTGTAGTAGGGCGTGCCGCCGTCGCCGGCCCAGGCGCCGAGGTTGATCCAGAGCGCAAGCTGCGGCAGGGCCTGCACGTCCCAGCGCATCGTCAGGGCGCCATCGACCGCGCGCATGCGTGCCCAGCCTTCGTTGAGCGGCGCGCTCCAGAGCTTGATCGACACGGCCGCCTCGGGGCCGGGCAGGGCGCTCAGATCAACGGGGCCGCCCGGCGTGGTGAGCGTCAGCGGAAAGGCGAGGTCGCGCTCGGTTGTCAGAGCCTCGACCGGGAAGGTGCCGTTGCTGTGATAGCGCGCTGCCGGCGGGGTCTCGAGACGCATGCCCGCCTCAATGGCCAGGAGCGGGTGGATGCACCAGACGAAGTCGATCGGCGCCGCCGAGGGGTTGGTCACCGTGTACTCGACCTGCACGCGCGACGAGGCTTCGTGCAGCGTGATCCGCCGCGTGAAGAGGTATGGCAGCGCCACGCCGCGCCAACGCGTCGTGAGGATGACGGTGTCGTCGAAGACCGAGGGCGTGGTCTCGGCGGTCTGCGACCAGAGCTCGCCATGGTCCTGGATCGCGGCTCCCATCCAGGGCGCGCTCGGGTAGGGGCAGGCCGAGACGCTCGGGAAGCACTCGTCCCAGCCGCCGGTGTCGGCGCCCATGTACGAGCTGCCGTGCGGCCAGCGTTTGTACTCCAGGCGCGGGTGCCGCCAGAGCCATTCTCGGCCGGTGCGGTTGTCGCGCAATGAAGCGATCTTGCCGCCGAGTTCAGGGACGAGGGTCAGCGTGAGTGGGCCGGTGTCGACCGTCAACGCGTCGAAGTGATCAAGGGTGGTGTGGGTAGGTTGCATGGTAGGGGCGGCCCTTGTGGCCGCCCTGTTATTGGTCATGGCCCATCGCGGCCCGACGACGCCCGACGGGCCATCGCAGCCGCGGGCGCCATCGTCAGCGCGCGATAGGCGTTCGTCGGTTCCCGCCTACACCGGCAACAATTCCGTCAGATCCTCGGCCCCGATCTTCTCGTGCTTGTCGTAGAGATAGCACGAGGCGGCCTGATGATGCTCGATCCGGAACAGCGGCGGCGGTGTGGCGCACGAGGCCATCACGAAGGGGCAACGCGGCGCGAACTTACAGCCGGTCGTCAGGTCGCCGAGATCCGACTCCTTGGCCTTGATCTCGGTCTCGCCCCAGCGGCGCGAGAGATCCGGCCATGGGATCGAGTCGATCAGGAGCTTGGTGTACGGATGTTGCGGCCGCTTGATGACGGTATCGACGTCGCCGGCCTCCATGACCTCGCCCTTGTAGAGCACCATGATGGACTTGGCGATGTGGTAGGCCGTCGTCAGGTCGTGCGTGATGTAGATGATTGAAACGCCAAAGTCCTTCTGCAGGTTGCGCAGCGTCTCGAGGATGTTGGCGCGCAAAGACGCGTCGACCATCGACACGGGTTCATCGGCCACCAGGAGCTTGGGGCGCAGGAGCAATGCGCGTGCGACGTTGATGCGCTGGCGCTGCCCGCCTGAGAGCTGGTGCGGGAAGCGGCCCAGGATGTCTTCGGGGCGCAGGCCGACGGCGTTGAGGGCCTCGTCCATCTTGGCCCGGGCTTCGTTCTTCGACTTCGCCAGCTTGAAGCGCTCGATCGGCACCGTCAGCAGGTGGTCGACCGTGTAGAACGGGTTGAAGACCGCGAAGGGATCCTGGAACACAGCCTGGACTTCGCGACGGAAGGTGAGCTTGTCGTAGCCGCGCAGCTTACTGATGTCCTGCCCGCGATAAAAGATCTGGCCCGAGCTCGGCGGAATGAAGCCGAGCAGCAACATGGCGAGCGTCGTCTTGCCGCTGCCGCTTTCGCCGGCCACAGTCAGGATCGTGGGCGAATCCTCTTCGAGTGTGAGCGAGACGTTGTTGAGCGCCGTCGTCGAGGAGCGTGAGAGGAGGCCGCGGGTGTATACCTTGGTGACCTCGCGCAGTTCGAGAAGATGGCTCATGCCTTGACCGTCTCCGTTTCGGTGTACAGGTGGCAGGCTACCTGTCGGTCGCCCTCCATGTTCAGCAGCGGAGGCACGACGGATTTGCAAGTGTCCATCACGAACTTACAGCGCGGATGGAACGGGCAGCCGCTCGGCACTCGGATCAGCGAGGGCGCCAGGCCCGGGATGCCCTGGAAGACGCCTTTGTTGTCGAGGCTCGGAAGGCTGCTGATCAGCGCCTGAGCATATGGGTGCTTGGGCGACGTAAACATGCCGCGCACCGTGCTCACCTCGACCAATCGTCCGGCGTACATGACGGCCACCTTGTCGACGAACTGGGCCATCAGGCCCATGTCGTGGCCGATCAGGATCACGGCCGCGCCGAGATCGCGCTGGATGTGGTCGATCGTCTCCATCACCTGGCGTTGTGTGACCACGTCGAGGGCGCTCGTGGGCTCGTCGGCGATGATCACCTTGGGCCGCAGCAAGATGCCGATGGCGATGCACACGCGCTGCTTCATGCCGCCGCTGAGTTCGTGGGCGAACATGCGGTAAACGCTGCGTTTGAGGTCGACCGACTCGAGCGCTTTCATCCCGCGCGCCTCGGCCTCGCTGGCCGAAACCTTCGGGTCATGGGCCCGGATGGCATCGACCATCTGCGCTCCGATGCGCATGACCGGGTTGAGCGAGTTCATGGCGCCCTGCGGGATATAGGCGATCTTGCTCAGGCGCGCCTTGAGCATGGCCTCCTCGCTCAACGTGGTGAGGTCGGTGCCATCGACGATCACGTTGCCAGCCTCGATGCGGCCCGGCGGTTTGATCATGCGCATCATGGCCAGCGCCATCGTGCTCTTGCCCGAGCCCGACTCGCCGACCAAACCGAGCTTCTGCCCGGCTTCAAGCGTCAGGTCGACCCCGGCCAGTGCCCGGGCGCGCCCCGACTCGGTGTAGTACGAGACCTGCAGGTTGCGGATTTCGAGGACGGTGCTCATGGGCGTCGTCACTCCGTCCGCCGAACGCGCGGGTTGGCCAGTTCATCGAGGCCCATGTTGATCAGGGCCAGCGATGCCAGGATCAGCACCATCAGGAAGGCAGGCCCGAGCGGCCACCACCACCAGCCGTTGAAAAACGCGCCCTGCGACTGTGCGCTCCAGATCAGGTTGCCGAGCAGCGGCTCGCGCAGCGGCCCAAGGCCGAGGACGGCCAGATAGAACGACGCGAAGACCGAGGCGAAGACCTGGCCGACCAGCGCTGCCGCCAGGAAGGGCATCAGGTTGGGCAAGATCTCGCGGAAGATGATCTCGAGATCGCTCATGCCCGAAAGCTTCGCCACCGACACGAACTGGCGCTCCTTCATCGTCAGCACTTGCGAGCGGATGACGAGCGTGGGCCCCATCCAGGCCAACAGGACAACGATCAGGGCCATGGTGTAGATCGTGACGTCGCGTTTGTCGAGTGAGCCCGCGATCACGACCTGGATCAAGAACGCCGGGATCGGCGTGAGGATCTGGCAGGCGCCGCGGATGATCGTGTCGACAGTGCCACCGAAGTAGGCGGCGACGAACCCCAGCAGTGTGCCGACGATCGTGCCGGCGCCGCCGGCCAGCAGGCCGATCAATGCGGTCTGCCACATACCGACGACGTTGGCTACGAGCAGGTTTCGGCCGAAGAAGTCGGTGCCCATCGGGTACTCGACGCTGGGGGGCTTGCGCACCGGCGCGCGCAGCGGGTAGGCGTCGGCAGGGTTGAGCGTCAGCAACCCACCGACGGTGAAAAGCGTCAGGGCCAAAACGATCAACAGGCCGATCACGAGGCTCTTGTTCCGACGCAGGTAGCGCAGGGTCAGGGTCAGTGCGCTCGGCTGACGGAAGATCGGCTCGTCGGGCGCACCGAGTGGGGAGGCGGGTGAGATGGCTGTCACGGGTACCTCGTCAATCGTGGCGGATGCGTGGATCGATCAGCGGATACAGCAGTTCGACCAGCGCCATCAATCCTGCCACACCGATGGTGATGAACAGCACGATGCCGTAGATCACGATGAAATCGTTAGCGCGGATGGCCTCATTCAGCAGGCCGCCAATGCCGGGCAGGCCGAACGTGCCTTCGACGACCACACCGGCCGTGATCACGCTGCCCAGGGCCAGGGCCAGGCCAGTCACCTGCGGGAGCAGGGCGTTGCGCAGGTAGTAATCGCGGAAAATAGTGGCGCCGCCGAGCCCCTTGTGCTCGGCGAAGTTCACGTAGTCTTCGCCCTGGATCGTGACGCCCATGCCGCGCATCGACAACACCCAGCCGCCAACCGAGCCCAGGATGAGCGCCACGGCCGGCAGGATCTGGTGACGGACGACGTCCCACAGGAAAGCCGGGGACGACCAGTTTGGCACCTGCCCAACGGTGTATGCCCCGCCAAGCGGCAGCAACTTCAGTTGAAAGCCAATGAAGAACAACAAGAAGAACCCGAGCAGCACCGGCGGCACGCCGGTGAAGACGATGAACGGGGTCGCGATGGAACGGAGCCAGATCGGCGCGCGCGGCCAGGCGGCGACGGCGCCGAGGAGATTGCCAATGATGAAAGACAGGATCGTGGTCACCAGCAGCAGCGTCATCGTCCACGGCAAGGCGTCGTTGATGAGCTGAATGGTGGTGCGCGGATACCGATACAGGGAGACACCCAGATCGAACCGTGCGACGGCCGACATGTAGTCGATGTATTGCTCGATCAGCGGCTTGTCGAGGCCGAAGCGCTGGCTGTACGAGGCGATGATCTTCTCCATGTCTTGCGGGGAGAAGCCGCCGGTGCGAGCCAGTTCCGCGAAGCGTTCGCGAATGGGGTTACGCGACGATAGGCGCGGAATGAAGAACGTGATCGTCGAGGCGGCCCAGACGACCAGCACCAGGAAGAAGAGGCGTCGGAGGACGGATTGCCAACTCACCTAGAGGATCCTCCATCGGAGGCCACCGGCACAGGCCGTCGTGCGCCGTCGGTGACGTCCGGCAGGGGAGCCTGCGCGGCATGTGCCGCGCAGGCTCCGGAGACTCGGACCGTTCAGGTTATTGAGCGCCAGAAGGCTGGAGGTTGGTGATCACCAACATGCCCGTGTGCGCCCAGAAAGCACCGTTCTCGCCCAGGCTGGGGTTGGCCGCGGTCGGCCAATTCGTCCAGTAGGTCTGATTGTAAGCGATGCGGTGCAGCCACTGGATGATCGGGATGTCGATCTGATCGCGCCAGTAGATCTCGAGCAGCTTGACGGCGTTCGCCTTGAACGTCGGATCGTCGGACGAGAGCGGAGCCATCTCGTCGAGGATCTTGTCGTACTCGGGGTTCGAGTAACGCGAGAAGGCGTTGTTGCCGGCCGTCGTGCCGATCGGCTTGGCGTTGCGGCTGGAGTACAGGTCGAACGCCGCATACGGGTCGACCAGGCTGGCGCCGTGGCCGAACATGTAAAGGCCCGGCTTGCCGTCCGCCATGTTCTGGTAAGCGTCGTTGCCGAAGTTGATGTCGGCGTCGAAGCCGCCGGTCTTGAGCATTTCGACGAGCACCGGCACGATGTCGCTGTGGATGCCTTCGAAACCCTGGATCACGGCGTTGACCGTCTCGCCGTCCTTCTCCCACAGGCCGTCGCCGTTCTTGGTGAAGCCGGCTTCAGTCATCAGGGCCTCGGACTCGGCCAGGTCGAACTTGCGCGGCTGGTACTTCTCGATCAGCGCCTGCACCTCAGGCGTCTCGGTGAATTCCTTGAGCGCCGGGTAGAGCGGGAAGGGGAAGATCGTCGAGATCTGCGCGCCCTCGTACACCACCTGGTCGATGGTGTCGCGGTCGATCGCCAGGCTCATCGCGCGGCGAACACGCGCGTCGTTGTACGGCGCGACCTGGGTGTTCATCCACAGCGAGTTCGGCCACCAGTCGAGGTAGCCGTACGGCGGCTCGCTGCCCGAGTGGGTCGTGACCTTGTCGGCCTGCTTGAGGATGTTGCCGATGACGGCGCTGCGCATGTCGAGCGCGGTGTCGAACTCGGCGTTCACGATACGCTGGGCGACCGTGTCCATATTCTGGCCGACCTGGCCGCCGATGTTGCTGACGACCACGCGCTTGACAGCCGGCTCAGTAATGCGCCCGGCCTTGACCGCCCACCAGTCGGCGTTGTAGTCATAGATCTTCTGCGTGCGATCCCACTGCACCAGGCGGTACGGTCCCGAGCTGGGGATGTCGAGGCCGCCGGCGGCAGCATTCACATCCGCCTGACCCTCGAGCCAGTGCTTGGGCACGATCGGGATGCCGGTGTCGAACTTCAGGGTCAGCACCTCGAACTTGAAGCGTGGCGCCGGGATCTTGAAGTCGACTACGACGGTCAGGTCATCGGTCTTGGAGACCTTGTCGACGTACTGAGCGAAGGAGCTGTGGTAGGGAAGTTTGTCGTTATTGAGCTGCCCCTCAAACGTGAAGATGACGTCGTCGGCAGTGACCGCCACGCCGTCGCTCCACTTCGCATCCTTGTTGACCTTGATCGTCAGCTGGGTGAAGTCGTCCTTCGTATACTCCATGCTGTCGGCCAGCCACGGGATGTCTTGGCTCTTGAAAATGCCGTAGTAGTACAGCGGCTCCCACATCAGGTTGTTGCCTTCCTGATGGGTATAACCCGGAACGGCCCAGGGGCTCGTCACGCCGATCGGGGATGCGATCGACCAGCCCATGATCAACGTCTGGTTGCGGGGGACACTTGGCAGATTTTGGGCGATGATCTCGGCCTGGGTTGCGGTAGCATCAGGCGCTGCGGTCGCTTCCGGTGCGGCAGTGGGGGCTACCTCCGGAGTCGCAGGGGTACCGCAGGCGGCGAGGACGAGCGCCGCCATGGCGGTAAGGTTGACTAACTTCAGTTTATTCATTGTCTCGTTTCCTCCTCCAGTGGACAGTCTTCAGGGGCATGCCAGGATTCTTGGAAAGAGATGATATGAGTTGAGGGTGGCTGGCGGTCCTTTCTGGAAACGGATTGGATCAAGCCGTTTCTCTACTAAAATTCGATGAAAACAATATTACGCGACTCGGCAAGAATAGTCAAATTACTTGCATTTTTCCCGAAGTCATCGTATCTCTTGTGACGGAGCATTCATGAGCCCTCAAACCAATCTAGATCCGTCGCCGGCTCAGCGTGTCCTGCCCGAGACGCCGGCGGTGTTCCAATCGGTCTCGGCCGCTCTGCGCGATCGCCTGCGCGCGGGCGAGTGGCGGGCGGGCGATCGCCTGCCAAGTATTGCGCAGCTGGCGGCCGAGTACGGCGTCGGCACCGGGTCCATCCGCGAGGCGTTACGGTCCCTTCAGACGATGGGACTCGTTCGCATCGAGCACGGCCGCGGGGTGTTTGTGGTCAACCTGCCGGCCGGCGCAGATCTCGCCCTGCACTTCGAGAGCGGGGGCACAGGCCTGCTTGTCGCGCTCGCGGAGGCGAGACGCATCATCGAGCCCGAGCTCGTCGCGCTGGCGGCCGAGCGCGCCACCGATCAGGAGTTGGATGAGATCAACACGCTCGCGCATACAATGGAGGAGCAGGCGGCCCACGGCCTCGACTTCGTCGATCCCGACATGGGCTTCCATCGGCGCATTGCGCAGGCGGCGCGCAACCCGGTGCTGGCGCAGATGATGGACGGCATCCACGATCTTTTCCTGGTCAGCCGCGTGATGACGGCGCGCGATCCGGGCATGACGGCGCGGGCCGTGCGCTATCACATCCTCATCGCCGAAGCGTTGCGAGGACGCAATGCCAATCAGGCCCGGCTGCTCATGCACGCACACACCGAAGACACGGTCACCACGTTGACGGCAATGCGCGCGGACGAGATGCACCTCCACGACTCAGGGCGCTAAAACGGGCGCGAACGATTCGCCACTCCAACAAAGAGGCCAAGCATGCACATTGCAGTCACCGGCGGGCAAGGGGGCCTGGGACGCGTCCTGGTGCCTTACCTGCTCGAACAGGGCCATACCGTTATCAGCCTCGATCGAGTATCCCCGGAAGGATTGATCCACGAGGGTGTCCGGCACTGGGTCGCGGACGTTCGCGACTTCGGCCATGTGGTGACGGCCCTGCAGGGCTGTGACGCCGTCATTCACCTCGCCGGCCATATCTGGCCATGGGGCGCTCCGCCGCACGTGGTCTATCTCGAGAATGTCAGCATGGCTTACAACGTGCTCGAGGCTGCCGCGACAGTTGGCATCGAGCGCGTGGTGCAGGCCTCGTCGGTCAATGCAGTGGGCATGGCTTTCAGCCGCACACCGCGCTTCGACTACTTTCCGATCGACGAGGCGCATCCGTCTTACGCCGAAGAGCCCTATGGGCTGTCGAAATGGATCCTCGAGCAGCAGGCCGAGTCGTTTGTGCGCGCGCATCGAATGCGCGTCGCCAGTCTGCGTTTCCACTGGCTGCTCCCCAGCTACGAGGAAGCCGTGGCCGTCACGCGTGAATCAGATGTGTTCGCCTGGCGGCATCTGTGGGCCTACACCGATATGCTCGAGGGCGCCCGCGCCTGCGAGCGCGCTGTATTGGCGGACTTCGACGGGCACGAAGCCTTCTTCATCGCTGCTCCGCGGACGGCGTCCGAAGAGCCGACGCTCGACCTTGTCGCCCGACACTACCCCGGCACGCCGTTGCGCGCGCCGCTCGCCGATCGAGCCAGCCTGATCGATTCCAGCAAGGCCGGGCGCTTGCTGGGGTGGGTTCACCCATGATGACGAACGACGATTGACGAAGGATGAAGGTTGAATGGCCATTCAACCTTCATCCTTCGTCAATCGTCGTTCGTCTCTCCCAACCGGAGATCACCACACATGAAGATTACGAACATCATCTCTTACCCCTGCTGGGTCGGCGTGCGCAACCAGCTGGTCGTTAAGGTCGAGACCGACGAGGGCATCTATGGCCTCGGTGAGTCGGGTCTGAGCGGCCGCGAACGAGCCGTCATTGGCGCGCTCGAACACTTTCGCGAGTTCCTGATCGGGCAGGATCCCATGCAGCGCGGCCGCATCTGGCAGCAGCTGTATCGCAGCCAGTACTTCGAGGGCGGGCGCGTCCTGCTCGCGGCGCAGAGCGCGATCGACATCGCCCTCTACGACATCGCCGGCAAGGCCCTCGGTGTGCCCGTCTACCAGTTGCTCGGTGGAGCGCAGCGCGACTTCGTTCCGTGCTTCGCGACGGCGGGCGGCGCTTCAGCCGACGAAATGGTGGCGAACTGCAGCATGCTCTTCAACCGCGGCTGGAAGGTGATCCGCACCATGCCGATCACGCCGGCCGGCACGCCCGAGGACGTCTACGAGCCGCGCGAGACACTCGGCCCGACGGCGACGGCGCTGACGCAGTTGCGCGAGGCGCTCGGTCCGGATCTGACCCTGGGCATCGACTATCATCATCGTCTGACGCCCGCTGAGACGGTATCATTCGTCGAGCGGATGCCGCGCGGAACGCTGGATTTCTTTGAGGAGCCGATCCGCGACGAGTCGCCCGAGGCTTACGCGGCCCTGCGCCGCCAGATCCCGACGCCCTTTGCGGTCGGTGAGGAGTTCGCCAGCAAGTGGCAGTTCCTGCCGTACATCGAGCAGCACCTGACCGACTTCGCCCGCGTCGATATCTGCAACGTGGGTGGCTTCACCGAGTCGATGAAGGTGGCCGGCTGGGCGGAGGCGCATTACATCGATCTCATGCCGCACAATCCGCTCGGCCCGGTCTGCACGGCCGCCACGGTGCATCTGGCTGCGGCCGTGCCGAACTTCGCCTGGCTCGAAGTGCGCGTGACCGAGAGCGAGAACCTGTACGCCGGACAGAACGGCGAGAACGATGCCGATAAGCTCTTCCCGGTGCAACCGCGCTTGCAGGGCAGTGGCTTTCCGCTGCCGGCGACACCGGGCCTCGGGCTCGAATTCAATGAGGACTTCGCGCGCCATCAGACGTGGCGGTACTGGGAAGCTCCACATTACAGACGCCGCGATGGTTCGGTCACGAACTGGTAACGATGAGTTCTCCAGGAGGCACGATGAGCGAACGCTATGTCTTGATCAGCGGATATGGGGCCGATTCGGCGCCGGGCGTGCGTCTCGCGCGCTACACCCTCGCGAGCGGGGCACTGACCCCGGTCGACGAGCTCGCCGGGATTCGCAACGCGTCGTTCGTGATCCCGCATCCGACCCAGCCCTGGTTCTTCGTGACCTCCGAGACCGGCGAGGCCAGCAAGGACGGGCCCGGCGCGGTGTGGGCGGGGCGCTATGAGCAAACGCCTTCCGGATCGTTTCGGTTGAGCGCCCTCAATCAACAGCCCAGCGGTGGCGATTGGCCCTGTCATCTCGCGCTAGACGCCAGTGGCCGTTGGATCTTCGTGGCGAACTACGGCACCGGCAGCATGAGCGTTTTGCCAGTCCTGGGCGACGGGTCGCTCGGGGCACGCAGCGCCCACGTGCAACATCAGGGCAGCGGTCCGAACGCCGAGCGGCAGGAGGGTCCGCACGCGCACTCGACCACGCTCACGCCGGATGGCGCCGCTGCCATCGTCGCCGACCTGGGCATCGACGCGCTCGTGTTCTACAGCTTCGACGGCGACACCGGCCACCTGACCGGCCGCGAACCGGTTGGTGCTCGCCCCGGGGCCGGCCCGCGCCACCTGGCCTTCCACCCCAATGGCACGCGCCTGTACGTCGCCAACGAACTCGACTCGACGGTCAGCGTTTTCGCGCTGGCCGACGGCCGCTACACCGAGGTCCAGACGGAACCGACGGTGCCGCCGGGCGTCAGCGAGAACAGCGTGGCCGACATTCACCTGAGCCCGGATGGTTCGCGTCTGTACGTTTCGAACCGCGGCCACAACAGCCTGGCCATCTTCGCCGTGGACGCCGACGGGGGGCTCATGCCGCTTGGCCATGCGTCATGCGGCGGCAACTGGCCGCGCAACTTCGCGATCGCGCCCGATGGTCGGCATGTACTGGTTGGCAACCAATACAGCGGTGAGGTGGCCGTCTTGCCCGTGCTCGACGCGGCTCCCTGGTTGGGTGCGCCGGTCGCGCGCCTCGATGTGCCGCAGGTCGCCTGCGTGGCCTTCCTCCCGGAGCGCTGAGCCACCATGACCGCGCGTTTCGACGTCACCACGCTCGGCGAGGCCATGCTGCGCCTGAGCGTGCCGATGGGCCGCCGGCTGGCGGACACGCAATCGCTCGAGCTGCAGATCGGCGGCGCCGAGGCCAACGTGGCTGTGGCGCTGGCGCAGCTCGGCCGACGCTGCGCCTGGCTCAGCCGGCTTCCGGATCACACCCTGGCGGAGCCGGTGTTGCGTTCGCTGCGCGCGGCCGGTGTGGACACGGGCGGCGTCGCCCGCGCGCCCGGGGAGCGCATCGGCACGTACTTCATCGAGTACGCGAGTACGCCGCGCTCGATCCAGGTGATCTATGACCGCGCCGACTCGGCGGCTGCGCGCATGACACCGGCCGACGTCGATTGGGATCGGCTGCTCGACGCCCGCATCCTGCATCTGACCGGTATCACGGCCGCGCTCGGCGATGGTCCTTACGCCGTGGTGACCGAAGCCGTGAAGCGCGCACGCGCCGCCGGTGTGACGCTCAGCTTCGACGTCAACCACCGCGCCAAGCTATGGTCCACGGCCGATGCCAGCGCGAAGTTGCGACCATTGATCGCGGAGGCAGATATCCTCTTCTGCAAAGGCGCCGATGCTGCGCTGCTTTTTGGCTGCGACGGCGAGCCCGAGGCCCGGATCCGCGCGCTGGCTGGCCTGACCCGGGCGCCGACCGTCATCAGCACCTTTGGTGAACGCGGCGCGGCGCTTCTGCAAGATGGCGCGTTTACACACGCGCCGGCGCTGGCGGTCACGATCGTCGACCGCATCGGCAGCGGCGATGCCCTGGCCGCCGGCGTGCTCGATGGGATCCTCGACGGCGATCCCACCGACGGCCTGCGCCGCGGCGTGGCCCTGGCCGCGATCGCGCTCTCGCAGCACGGCGACCAGGTGCTCACCAGCCGGGCCGAGCTTGCCGGCGTGATGGCTCAACAGCGCGTCGACGTGGCG
>CAYZRP010000016.1:0-47404 GCA_964480865.1 uncultured Anaerolineales bacterium
CCGCTCCACGCTCTCCGCTCCACGCTCTCCGCTCCACGCTCTCCGCTCCACGCTCCACGCTCCACGCTCTCCCCTCCTCGCTCTTCGCGCCTCGCCCTTCGACGCGCCGTGCTACACTCCACCCATGGACCGCCTCTTCTTCATCCTCGGAACGGTGCTCGGCGGGTTGTCGGTCGCGCTGGGCGCTTTTGGCGCGCATGGCCTGCGCGATCGCGTCGACGCCTCGTTGCTCGCCAACTTCGAAACCGGCGCCCGTTACCACATGTATCACGCGCTGGCCCTGATCGCCGTCGCCTGGGCTGCACAGCGCTGGCCGACAAGTTCGCTGCCCACGATCGCGGGCTGGCTGTTTGTTGCCGGCATCGTGCTGTTCTCGGGTTCCCTCTATGCGATGGCCCTGACCGGCCAGCGCTGGCTCGGCGCCGTCACGCCGCTCGGCGGCGTCGCGTTCATCGCCGCCTGGGGCCTTCTGGCGTATCTCGCCTGGCGCGGCGCCTGACGCTTCAACGCCTCGCGTTATTCAATCAGCGCGCGTTGGTGTTCGACGCGCGCAAGGATCTCACCATGTCTTCTGATCTCGTTTCCTTTTATCACGCCGCTGCCGAGGCGCTCGCCCCGGAGATGATCGAACGCCGGCGGGACTTCCACCGTCACCCCGAGCTCGGCTTTCAGGAAGTCCGCACGGGCAGCATCGTCGCACGCACGCTCACGGACCTCGGTCTCGAGGTGCGCACCGGCGTGGGCAAGACCGGTGTGATCGGCCTGCTCGAAGGCGATCGCCCTGGCCCGACAGTGCTTCTGCGCTTCGATATGGATGCTTTGCCGATCACCGAGGAGAACGCCGTCGACTACGCCTCGACGACGCCCGGCGTCATGCACGCCTGCGGCCACGACGGACACACCGCCATCGGTCTGACCGTGGCGAGGATGCTGATGGAGAGCCGTTCGAAGCTGGCCGGCACCTACAAGCTCGTCTTCCAGCCGGCCGAAGAAGGCCTGGGCGGTGCGCGAGCGATGGTCGCAGATGGCGCCCTCGAAGGCCCGTCGCCGGTGGCCTCGTTCGGCCTGCATGTCTGGAACACCAAGCCGCTTGGCTGGGTCGCGGCCACCGACGGCCCCGTGATGTCCGCCGCTGATCGCTTCACCGTGCGCCTGCGCGGCCGCGGCGGTCATGCCGCCAGCCCGCGCGAGTCGCGCGATCCCGTGGTCGCTGCCGCGCATCTCGTCACCGCCCTGCAGTCGATCGTGTCGCGCAACGTCGACGCCCTCGATCAGGCGGTGCTGTCGGTGACGTCGGTTCATGCCGGCACGGCCTTCAACATCATCCCCGAGACGGCGGAACTGCTCGGCACGGTGCGCACGTTCACACCCGAGGTCCGCGAGCGCGTCATCGCGCGCTTCGATGCGATCGTGGCCAACCTGGCAGCGGCTTTCGACGTCGAGTCGTCGATCGACTATCAGTCGGGCACCAAGGCCGTGTCGAATGCGGCCGACCTGGCGGCCCGCGTGCGCGAACTGGCCGCCGGCGTCCCGGGCGTGACCAACATCGTCGCCGGCGAGCGGACGATGGGGTCTGAAGATATGTCGGAGTTCATGGACGGTCGCCCGGGCTGCTACTTCTTCATCGGCAGCCGCAATGATGAGAAGGGCCTGAACTTCGGCCACCATCATCCGCGCTTTGACTTTGATGAACGCGCGCTGGTCACCGGCGCCGCCTTGATGGCCGCTGTCGCGGCCGATTACACGTCGCGCCACGCCTGATTGACCTCAGGATCAAGAACGAAAACGCCAGGCTCGGCCTGGCGTTTTCGTTCTCAGTACAGGTACGGGATCAATTTGCGCGTCCGGCGGGCGTACTCGGCATACCCTGCACAGCGCTGACGCAACCAGGCTTCCTCACGCCGACTCTTGATGTCGAAGAAAACGAACAGCCCGACCGCCAGCAGAATGCGGAAGGGGCTCGCCCACAGGCAGCCCCAGCCAAGGCTGCCGACGATGATGCCGCAATAGATCGGATGGCGCACGAAGGCGTAGGGTCCGTCAGTCACAAGCTGTCCATTGTCGATCGGGTGCGGCAGAGCCGTGAGATTGCGGCCGAGACCGCCGAGGCCCCACACGGCCACCACAGCCCCGAACACGCCGAAGACCAGGCCGATGCCGGTCGAGATCAAGGCCAGTGTTCCGGTCCCACGAGGCAACCCGGGCACTTCGGCCGGCCCCAACACCATAAACGCCAGATAGACGGCCTGGATCGCCACGTATAGCTCACCGCGTTCGTTTTTCAGCCAGCGTTGAATCATGTGGTTTGTCGAAGTTGTTGTGGATCCCAGAGAATTTCAGGGGCCGGCGTCGGCCAACGCAGTCAGGGCGAAATCATAATACGAAAATCCGATCACGTGCCCGAGCACGGCGGGAACCCGACAGGTCGCGCTGGCCAGCACGGTGTTGTCGACCAGCGTCAGAGCGTCGAGGCGGACGCTATCGGCCAGGCCGCGGGCATCGATCTGGGTCTGCGCGGCCGACAGAGCCGACACACCCTCGGGGCCATCGACCTCGCGCAGGGCCACGACGACGTATCCGTTTTCCTCGCGCGTTTCGACGGCTGCCCCGGCGGCCTCAGCGGCGGCCCGCAGACCGTTGTCGGCGGCGCGCAGGTTGAGCAGGATCGTGCCGCCCTCGATCAGGATGCCGACGAGCAGCACGACGGCAACGACGATGAAAACAACAAAGCCAAGGGTGGAGGGTGTGCGCGAAGACTGCATCAATTGCCGTTGGGTACAATGCGCCTGACGATGGAATCTGCTCTGAATGTTCTTCGCGACCGTCTACAACTTGCCCAACACATCGTGGTGTTGAGCGGCGCCGGGCTGTCAGCTGAGAGCGGCGTGCCGACCTTTCGCGACGCCCAGACCGGCCTGTGGGCGCGCTTCCGTCCCGAAGACCTTGCCACACCGGAAGCTTTCGAGCGCCAACCCGAACTCGTCTGGAACTGGTATGCCTGGCGCCGCGAGCTCGTCGCGCGAGCCAAACCGCACGCCGGGCACCGCGCGCTCGCCGACCTGGAGCGCACGCAGTCGAGCCTGACGATCGTGACCCAGAACGTCGACGGCCTGCATCAACGCGCCGGTTCGACGCGCGTCCTTGAACTCCACGGCAACATCCTGCGCACGAAGTGTTTCGACTGCGACAAGATCGTCGACCACTGGAGCGACGACGTCGTGCCGCCGCGCTGCCCGCACTGTCAGGGGCGGCTACGCCCCGACGTCGTCTGGTTCGGCGAGTCGCTGCCGCAAGAGACGTGGGTGGCCGCTCAATCCGCCGTTGCCGGGTGCGACCTGATGCTCGTCGTCGGCACCTCGGGGCTCGTTGAGCCCGCTGCGTCACTGCCACGCCTGGCCCTGCGACGCGGCGTCTATGTGGTCGAGATCAATCTCGCGCCGACGCCGCTCACGTCGAGCGCATCGCTCTTCCTGTCGGGCGCGGCAGGCGACATCCTGCCGCGCCTGTGTAACCCCTGACGGCTTGATCGCGAATCAGGGGATGGTGTAGCTGACCAACTCCATGCTTGAATAGACGCCATCACCGGCTGAGGCCGAACTGATCAGGCCGATCCCCTTCGCGAACTCGAGCGTGGAGCGGGTGTCCATAGCGGGTGTGTCGACACCCGCGAAACTGATCTGAATGCTCTCTTCAGACAACACGGTCAAGATGTCGCTCAGCGTGCCGCCCGCAAAGTCGATGGTGCCACCGACGCCCGCGACCGTGTTGTTGGCCGTGTTCACCATCGAGCCCGACATCGAGCTGCCGCCCATTTCCATCGTCATGGTGCCGCTCGTGGAGTACGTCCAGGTGGCATTCGGAACGAGCTGGTCGGCCGGGAGCAAGAACACGCCTTCGCCGCTGATGTCGGATGAGGCCCCCGCTGCACCGGAGAGACCCGCCATAGAATAGTCAAACGATTGCAGACCGCCGGTGCGCGTACAGGTCCAGTGATATGTGGCAACCACATCCTCGAACGTCATGGTCATGGTGGCTTCAGCCGACTCGGTATCGCCGGTGACCGCCGTGACGACCATGGTCGACGTGAAAGTCGTCTCTGAGATCAGGTTGTACACCCAGGTCGATCCAACGCGCATCGGGAAGTACGGATGATCGCAGGCGGTCTGGCCGGTGCCAGCATCTGCCGCGGCGCTGTTCGTGCCCGGTGTCCCGACCACGGCGCTCGAACCCGGGGTCGCCGTCGCATCCGGGCTGGCCGGCGTTTCGCCAGCGCCGAGCACCACCGGATCCCCTGTGGCGACGGTCAACACGTACGGGATCTCGTCGCTGCCGTCGGTCGTGAGGGTCACGGTGTAGTCGCCGGCGGTGAGCGGATCCGTGATCACGGTCAGACGCTTGCCCGACGACGAGCGCTGGGTGGTGATCTCCTTGCCGGTGGCGTCAGCGACGCTGACCTGTACGGCGTTCGGATCGCCTTCGACGTCGATGTCGAGCTTGAGCGCCTCGCCCTCAGCGACCTTGACGCTGTAGATCTCGACGCCGCCGGCCTTCAAGCGACCCGATGCCGACTCGCCGTTCTGGATCTCGCGGGCCGTGCCCGCTGCGCTGATCGCCGCTGTCGGAGTCGGCGTGCTTGCCGTGGAATTGGGGAACAGGCTGCAGGCCAGCAGGGCCGTGCTCAAAGCGAGCCCGACCAGCGAGAACGCGGACCTGCGGGCCATGTGGGGATTGTGCATCGTCGTGTTCTCCTGGATAGTGATCCGTTTCGCGCATCAGCATTGTAAGGCGATTCCGCGGGCCTGACCGCCGCGCCACGGATCATCTCTTTCCGCCCGCGACGTCTTCAGGCTGAGCGGCCACCCATCTCCGCGCAATCCGCAGATCGTGTCTGATGCGATGGCCCTGCTGGTCAATGAACGCGCCGGGGGGTGACGTTTTGTGGGTGAGTGCGTCTCCGCTATGATCGGGGCTATGCTGTTCCTGGCCCTTGACATCGGCGGCACACACACGCGCGCGGCCATATCAGGCATCGATCTTCGAATCCGACGCCGCGTTGTGGAGTCGACTCCGTCTGACCTGAACGCCGGCCTCGAGCTCATCGGGCATCTGTGCGACGACGTTCGCCAGGCGGAGCCCATCTCCGGCGTCGGCGTGTCCATCGGCGGCCCGCTCGATTGGCGCACCGGTGTGGTCTCGCCGCTGCATCAACCTGAGTGGCGCGACGTGCCGCTGGGCGATTGGCTCCGTCGACGCTATGACTGTCCGGTGTTCATCGACGTCGACACGAACGTCGCGGCTGTCGGCGAATATCTCGCCGACGAAAGCCGACCGTCGAGATTGCTCTATCTCACCTTGAGCACCGGCATGGGCGGCGGTTTCATTGTTGATGGCCGGCTCTACCGAGGCGCGCACGGCTCGCACCCCGAGGTCGCTCACCAGTCGATTGCGTACACCTGCCGGTTTCCAGAACGCGTCGTGTGCGAGTGCGGGGCCGACGCCTGTCTTGAAGCCCTGGTCTCTGGCAACGGGATCCGGCGCATCTACGGTGTGCCGGCCGAACACCTCGATGACGACGGCTGGGCCGAGGTCGCGTCCAACCTTGGGCAGGGCTTGCGCAACCTGGCCGCGGTTTACGCGCCCGAGCGTATCGTCCTCGGCGGCAGTGTCGCGCTTGGAGGCGGCGCCGCCCTGCTCGAGGCCGCAACAGCGGTCATGCGCCGAAACCTGCGTATCGTTCCGGCTCCAGACGTTCGGCTCAGCCCCCTCGGGGCGGACTCGCCCCTGCTCGGCGCCCTTGCCCTGGCCGGCGGCGCCTTCGACCTTTCAGGTTGATCAGCCCGCCCCGATCACGCGGATCTGGCCGGGCTCGCCCGGTCTCAGCGTGAAGTGCACGGTCGTGCACCGCGTGTCTTCGTCATACATCCACTTGACGCCTTCGACGCCATCGACGCCTGTCGGCGCCGCCGAACCGTGCAACACCACAGCGATCTGGCGTTTCTCACAGGCCGGTCGCCACGTGCCCGGCCCGGGCGTGATGTCGATCACGACGCCGATTTCACTAGCCGAGACCTTGAAGGTCGTCTGGGCGAAGTCGCCGCGCTCGTAGGCTCGGGTCAGGCCGTCGTCCTCGTAGAGCCTGAAGGTCGCGGGGTAGGGCGCAAACGCGTGTAGCTCGAGCGAGTCGAAGACATGGTCATCCGGGATGTGCGAGCGACTCGGCGCGAGCGGCACCAGCGCTCCGCCGCGAACCAGCACCGGCAACCGGCCGGCCGGCGCCGCGATCGACACCGGACGGCCGCCCCCCACAACCTCACCGGTCCACCAGTCGTGCCATGTGCCAACCGGCAACACCACATCGCGTCTGTCGACGCCGGCCTGGATGACGGGCGCAAGCAGCAGATCCGGCCCGAGCATGACCTGATCGTCACAACCCGCGGCCATCGACTCATCCGGGAACTCGACGAGCATCGCGCGCATCGGTGGCAGGCCGGTCTCATACGCCTCGCGCGCGAGCGCGTAGAGATACGGCAGCAACCTGTAGCGCAACTCCACATGCGTGGCGAAGCTGGCGGCTGTCTCGTCATCGTGCGCCCACGGTAGCCGCGAGGCATCGACGTCAGGCGGCCGCCAGAAATAGCGCGCGATCGGCGCGAACAACGCCCACTGCGCATAGCGACGATGCGTCTCGGGCGTCGTGACTCCATCCAGGCCGAAGACATCCACCGTCCAGTGCGCAAACCCCAGCAGGCTCATGTTCAGCCCGGCCTTGATCGTGGCCTGGATGTGCGCGAAGGTCGGCTTCTGATCACCGAGGAAAAGCGCCGGGAAGCGCTGCGACCCGGCCCAGGCCGAGCGCGCGTACACGAACGGCCGGCGATCGTCGAGCGCGGCCATTCCCGTGAACATCGCGCGGCTGTAGAAGAAGCCGTATAGATTATGGTGTTCGCGGCCGTCGAGCCCGAGATGACTTGTCGCATTGACCGGCATATACTCGCCGTCATCGTTCTTGAAGAAGGCGACGCCCTCGCGGTAGCGCGGCTCGGCCAGTCCATTCCACCAGTTCACCGCCTCCGGATGCGTGAAATCGAGCATGCCGCCGACGCCGAACCACCAACGCGCCTGCGGATGCGCGAAGTAGCCGCGCCGGACGCCTTCAGCGTATAACTCGGGCGCGCGCTCGTCGTCGTCGTAGTGTGCGGGCGGCCGGTTGGCTGCGAGCCGTTGCAGCAGCCAGCGCTGAAACGGTCGTCGTCGGCTGTTCTGGAACGGTGTCGTGATCAGACCCAGCCTGACGCCCTGATCGCGCAACGCGGCGATGAAGCCCGCCGGGTCCGCGAACAACGAGCGTCGCCAGGCGAAGTTGTGATACTGCTCCTCCCAGTGGTAGTCGAGGATGACGGCATCGAGCGGCACGCCGCGCGCGCGGTGCTCGGCGACCCGCTCGAGCACAACGTCGGGCTTCTCCTGCGGATAGCCTGTGACCATCAGCCCGAGCGCCCAGCGCGGCGGCATCGGCGGCCGGCCTGTCAAGGCCGTGTAACGTGAGATCAGGTCTTTGAACGTCGGCCCATAGAAGAAGATGTAGTCCGCGCCCGGTCCGCCAAAGCGTGCATCGAGGACGCCACGCTCCGGATCGAGTTCGAGCTCGGCCGGATGCGAGTTCAGGAACCAGACGCCGTAGCCGCGCGATGAGTAGAAGACCGGGATGGCCGAGTAGGTCTCGCGGCCCTGCAGCATCGCAATCGCGTCGCGGATCTTGAGCTTGACCCGGCCGCGCTCACGTCGGAAGGCATTAAACCAGGCGCCGAAGCCGTACAGGCCTTCGCCTTTGTGAAGCTCAAATGTGAGTTGAACCGGGTCAGCCCCGGCCGGTCGTTCGATGCGGATCTCGGTTGCGCCGATGTCGACACTGACCCCACCGCGCGGCCGCCGCGCCGATCGCCCAAAGCGCGCCGCCGCTGCCTCGCGCCAGCTGAACGTGCCAGCGCGGGTGCGGATCGTCACACGCCCGGATGCATCGACCTCGGCAACCAGCTGGCTTGCCTCACCCTCGGGTTGAGGCAGCAGCACATCGGCCAGCCACGGCCGATCCGGCGGGATCGGTTCGCCCGGTGGCGCGTGGGTGATGCGAACGGCATGTGTGCCAAGGGGTGTGATGCGAACAGCCTGTGCCATTCGACGGATTGTAGCCCTATAATGGGCCGACCATCGGCTTCAAGCATCAGCGTCTCCGATTGCTGCCATCTGGTTCTCGCGCGTCGCGTGAACTGACGCCTGACCCCTGATGCCTGACGCCTCTATTCACAAGGACCTCGACCCATGCCTCCTCTGAATTGGGCCCTGCTGAGCACTGCCCGGATCAATCGCGCGCTCATCCCGCCGCTCAAGATCTCCGAGCGCAATCAGCTCTACGGCGTGGCGAGTCGCGATCAGGCCAAGGCCGACGCTTTCGCCGCCGAGCATGGCATCCCGCACACCTACGGATCCTATGAAGCGATGCTCGCCGATCCGAATGTCGACGTCGTGTATGTGCCGGTGCCCAATCACCTGCACGCTGAGTGGTCGATCAGGGCGCTCCAGGCCGGCAAGCACGTCTTGTGCGAGAAGCCGCTGGCCCAATCGCTCGGCGAGGTGGATGCCATGGCCGCAGCTTCAAAGAAGGCCGGCCGTGTTTTGATGGAAGCCTTCATGTACCGCCACCACGCCCAGACGCGCAAAGTGCAGGAGCTCGTGGCCTCAGGCGCGATCGGCGAACTGCGCCTGATCCGCGGCGCTTTCTCGTTCTCGCTCAAGGAAGATGGAGACGTGCGCCTGGTCAAGGCCTACGGCGGCGGCGCCCTGTGGGACGTCGGGTGTTATCCCGTCAGCTACAGCCGCATCCTGGCGGGTGCTCCGGTGGTTGAGGTCAGCGGCCAGATGGTCGCCGGCCGCGGCGGCGTCGACGAAGTCTTCGCCGGGCAGATGCGCTTCGCCAACGGCGTCCTGGCGCAATTCGATTGCGGCTTTGCGATGCCCGGGCGCTGGTTCATGGAAGTGGTCGGGTCCGAGCGCTCCCTCTACATCGCCGATCCGTACAAGCCAGGGCTGCGCACGCAACTGTTGCTCTCGCACAACGGCGAGAGCGAAGCCATCGAGGTCGAGGGCGGGGATCTCTATCTGGGTGAGGTCGAGAACATGGCGGACGCGATCCTGAACGGCGCGCCAACCCTCATCACGCTCGACGACAGCCGCGCCAACATGGCGGCCTTGCTCGGCCTCTATCGGTCGGCAGACGTCGGCGCGCCGATCATCCTGTAATCACGGTTCGACGTAGCGATAGCCACGACCCGGTGCCGTCAGCACATAGCGCGGCCGCGCCGGGTCGTCTTCGATCTTCTCTCGCAGTCGGCGCACGAGTTGCGCCAACGCGTCGTCGCGCACGCCCTGCGTGAAGACTACGTCTTCGGGCCAGACAGCCCTGATCAACTCATCTTTGCTGCACACAGTCCCCGTCCGCGAGCGCAGATAGCTCAAAAGCTGATTCTCTTTGGCTGTCAGTTTGCTTTCGTCGAAGGAGGACGCGCTGACAGCGGCGCCGAGTCGTTGCGCGAGCGCGGGCAGCGGCGCCAGGCCGCAGGCGCGCAGTTCGTCGTCGGTCGGGTTGTCGGCCCAGAACTCCGTCAGCCGCGCACGCACCGCCGGGTGCGCGGCCAGCGCCACCGGATCAAGCGCAACGCCTGCTGCGTGCGCTTCGCATGCAGCGCGCAGGAAGCTTGGGTAACGGCCGCTGAAGTGCATCAGGCGGTCGAAGGTTGCTGTCGGCCAGCGTAGCCCGCGGCGCTCGAGAAAGCGCCCGATCGTCCAATGCGCATCGGCCTCGCTGAGCGGACCCAACCACACGGTCGCGCCGAAGAACAACTCGGCCAGCTCGCTCGCGGCGTCAACCGGGCGACGCAGCCCGATGACGTAGCTGAGCCGGTATTTGTGAACGTCCCTCAGCGCACGCAACGGCCCGGACGTCGTCGGGGCGACGGCGTCAAAGCGATCGATCACGAGCGCTAGTGGGCCGGTGGCTGCTGCCAGTCGCCGCGCGACGGCGCCACGCAGACGCGCGAGCGGCGCGCCGGCATCTGGCGCTTCGAGCCCATCGGCCAGAGCCGCGAAGAGCGCCTCGGCCGTCGGCTCGATCAGGGCGTTGGCGTCGACGACGATCAGGGGCACGCCGCCCGCGTGCTCGGCCAGCGCCTTGAGCGCGTTGCTCTTGCCGGCGCCGCTCAGCCCGCACAGGGCGACCGAGTCGCCGGCGCGCAAAGCCTGTCGGGCCTGATCCAGTTCGCGTTGCCGATAGGTGGGCGGGTAGCTTGGGTTCACAGCCGCGATTATACTAATCGCATGTGGCGCCGCCTGTCGTTAGGCTTGATCGGCCTGGCCTTGATGGCCGCTGGCGTGCTGGCCTGGGCCTATGGCGCCTGGACGCAGCAGACTCGCGTCGAGCAGTTGCCCGCGCCCGCCGTGGTCTGGACGGTTCAACCCTGACATGAACCGCGCCTTCCGCCGCACGCTGCTCGTTCTGTTGATCCTGGTGATGCTGGCCGCCTGCGCGCCCGCGGCTACGCCCACCGGCGCCCCGTCATTCACCGAAGCCCCTCCATTAGCCACGCCCTCGCCGGCCGCGACGTTGGCCGCTGAGCCCACCGAGGCTCCTGCTGCGGCGACGTCGAGCGGCGCGGCGGCTACCAGCCTGCCGCCCACAGCGGCCCCCGAAGTCACGGCGGCACCGACCCAACCGGCGAGCGAAGGCGGCACCGCCACCGAGCCGGCGCTCACCGCGGCCCCGCAGACCGACGCGCGCGTTGTCGAGCTCGAGTACCCGGCCAACCAGCGCCTGGCCAGCTCGACCATCGTGCGCCTCAGCCTTGTGCCGAACGACAACGAATACCAGATCGAACGCGAGCTCAGCGACGGCACGATCATCACCGAAACGGTCACGGTGGCGGCGCCCCGTGAGTACACGGTGTTCGCCGGCGCGCACCTGCTCGGCGTCAACTTCGACATCGCGCCGGCCGAGGAGGAGTTCCGCCGCGTCAACCCCGGCGAGACGATCACCTGGCGCTGGAGCGTGCGGCCGCAGACTGCGGGCGACCACGTGCTCACGGTTAACCTGCGCCTGCGACTTGTGGCGCCCGACGACACACGCGAGGCCGAGCTCTTCTCGCGCGCGATCCCCGTGCGGGTCTGGCCCTTCCCGGGGCCGACCTGGTTGTTCATGGGCCTGGGCGTCCTTGGTCTTGTCTCGGGTGGCGCATTGTCGCTGACCGCCTTCTTCTGGCGCGGGCGTCGCGCACCGCGTCGACTGCCTAACACGACGATGCAGCTGGATCTTCCCGCCAACTTCGGGCTGGAGACCTCCGACGAGCGCCTTCTGCGCACGCTGTTCAGCGACTACCAGCGCCTGATCGTCGAGCGCGAGTTCCGGTCAGGCTATTCGGGCGCTCGCGCACTCCTGGCGCTGCCAGTCAAGGCTGACGGGCGCGCCGATGCGCACACGATCGTCAAGATCGGCCCGTCTGGCGACATCGACCGCGAATACGCCAACTACGAGCGCTTCGTCAAGAACACACTCCCGCCGATGACAGCACGCATGCAGGATGCGCCGTTGCAGTTCAACGGTCGCGCCGCGCTGCGCTACACGTTCATCGCCGAGGCCGGCCAGCGGCCCGTCAGCCTGCGCCAGGCGTTGCGGCAGGACCCAGACCCCGCGCTGCTCTGGCGCCTGTTCGACACCTTCGCGCCACACTGGTGGATGCAGACCCGGCCGATGACGTTCCGGCTGGCGGCCGAGTACGACCGCGTCCTCCCGCCTCAACTCGTCGTCAGGCCGCTGTCGCGTCCGGCCGAGCGCGCTGATGCCGCCGCACCGCTCTTGGGTCCCGACACCGATCTTGCGCGCTTCAAGACCGGCGACGTCGTCAGGGTGGGGCGCTTCCCGATGGTGGCGCCGCGGACCGATGGGCGCTCGCTGTCGCTGAGTGCTCCGGCTGGCCCCGGGCGTTCGCCCCTCCGACTCGCCTGGCTCAGCCCGCAGCCGCCGAACGGTTCGCCGCTATTGGCCGAGGTCGTGGCCACCCGCCAGGGTTATCTGCGGGAACGCGTGAAGGACGTCGATCTGTGCGGCGTGCCGGACCCGATCAACCGTCTGCCGGAGTTGCTCGAGGCGACCGTGGTCGGGGGGAGTTCGATCATCCACGGCGATCTCAATCTCGAGAACGCCCTTGTCGGACCGGCCGGCCTGGTCTGGCTGATCGATTTCTCAGAGACGCGCGAAGGCCATGTCCTCTACGACTTCGCCCGCCTCGGCGCCGAGTTGATCGGCCACGTCCTCGCCCCGCGCGCTGGCGACCCCACGGTGTTCCGCGAAGCCTGGCGTCGCGATCAGCAGGATCCTGCCACCCTGGCCGGCACCGTCTTTGCCATCCCGCGCCGGTTGCGCGCCGATGCTCAGGCGTCGACGGAGTTTGAGCTCTGCCTGACGGTGGCCTGCCTCGGTGCGCTCAAACACGACAACCTCGACCCGCTCGCCCGCGCCTGCCTCTACCTGGCCGCCGCCGATCTCGCTGCCCGACGCCCATGAGCGCCGCCGTGGTTTCAGGCCAGTCGCGGAGATTTCGGCCGCGGATTTCGTGGAATTTGCAGAAGGCGGGGTTTCTCCAGGTTTGCTCCGCTACCGTACGCGTTAGTGCGAAGCTCATCATCTGCGCCATCCGCGAGACCCGCGGCCCGAATCTCCGTGACTGAACGAACGTTCGCCGAAGTCGTAGCCGCAAACGTAAGGGCCGGGGATCTCCCGGCCCGTTCGCGTTGTCGCTCAGAGCGTGATCAGCGCGCCGCCCAGATCAGACCGCGCTCAACGATCGTGCGAGCCTCGGGCACGTCGAAGTCGCTGGCCACGTGCCCGACGGTGGCGTGGAAGATCTTGCCAGTTCCCCAGCGACGTTTCCACACAGCAGGCATGACGGTGCCCTCGATCCAGGGTGCGTGCGCGCCCGAGAACGTTGTCGTGGCCAGCACTGTATTGCTTGGGTCGACATGCATGTAGTACTGCTCTGAGCGCATGCGGAAGTCCGGGATGCCGGCCGTGATCGGATCGTCGTGATCGGTGATGTGGACGTCGTAGTCGACGATTCCGCCGGGGTGCGCCACCCATTGCCCGCCGACCATGAACTGGTACTCGGTGCTGTTGCGGAAGGCGTCCGACATGCCGCCGTGCCAGCCCGCGAAACCGACGCCGGCGCGCACAGCATCGAGCAGCCCGCGCTCCTGTTCAGGCGAGATCGTCCCCATCGTCCACACCTGAACGATCAGATCCAGCGTCCGCATCCGGGCGGGGTCGAGGTAAACGTCGAGTGTCTCGACGCACTCGACGTGGAAGCCGGCTTCGCGCAGCCGCGGCACGAAGATCGCCGCGCACTGCTGGGGTTGATGCCCGTCCCATCCTCCCAACACAAACATCGCAGACTGTGCCATCGGTGTTCTCCAGGGCGCCAGTATACCGGCACGAACCTCGTCAACGCTCTGTCAACGCGCCGTCATGACCGTTATCCGTCGTCGAAATACGCTGACACCAACGCCGCACTATCGTCGGAGGAGAAATCATGAACACGAAGCTGATCTTGCTTTCCATAGCCGGTGGCCTTTCGCTGGCACTCGCAGCCTGCGGGCCGGCAGCCACGCCTTCCAGCGCACCGATGAGCACGGCGGCCGCTACCATGGCGCCGATGGCGACCCAGGCGGCTGAGGCGGCTGCACCCACCTCAAGTGGCAGCCTCGCCGCCCTTGTGCCGCCGGCGGCCAATCGCATGGTCATCAAAGATGCGACATTGACCCTGGAGGTGACGTCCCTGGTGTCCTCGATGTCCGCCATCTCGCAGCTGGCTGCCGATCAGGGCGGCTATGTGCTCGAGTCGAGCACGAACGGCTTCGATGACCGCCAGACCGCGAGCCTGCGCCTGGCTGTCCCGGCGGACAGGTTTGAGGCCACCCTCGAGCGCCTGCGCCAGCTCTCCAGCCGTGTGGTGTCCGAGCAGGCTTCCGGCCAGGACGTCAGCGCCGACTACGTTGACCTGCAGACGCGGCTGACGAACCTCGAAGCCACCTCGGCGCGCGTCCGCGAGTTCCTGGCGGAGGCCAAGACCGTCGAGGAATCGCTCAACGTCAATGCCGAGCTCTCGCGCCTCGAAGGCGAAATCGCCCAGATCAAGGGACAGATGACGTACTACGAAGGCCGCTCGGCCTACAGCACCATCGGTCTATCGCTCACCCAGGTTGGTGCCGACCCGACGCCGGAACCAACGGCCGTCTGGGATCCGGGCAAGGCGCTCTCTCGTGCGACGGACAATGCCGGCCGCCTTTCCCAGGGCCTGTACGACGCCTTCGTTTACATTGTGATCGGCTTCGCTCCGCTCTGGGCGCCCGGCCTGATCTTCGTCCTCGGCCTGGTCTGGCTCGGCCGCCGCGGCACGCGCCAGAAGAACGTCGAGCGAAAGGCGTAGAGCGAACAGCGAAAGGCGTAGAGCGAACAGCGAAGGGCGAAGGGCGAAGAGCGAGGGGTGTGGAGCGAAACGCTGCGCGCTATTGCGCGGGAGCGCTCGCTCCACGCTCCACGCTCCACGCCCCTCGCCCCACGCTCCTCCGGGAACTCCCGTCCCTCCATCGTCGTCAACGCTCTGTCAACCAGCGGTCAACGCGCCACGCCGGGCGCGACATAGACTGAGGCCAGTTCTGACGCAAGCACGGAGGAGCACATGAAGACCAAAGTCACTCTCATCCTGAGCTTCCTGATCATCTTGATGGCTCTCGGATTGGTCTATCAGGGCCAGATCGACGGCCTGACGAGCACCCCGGCGGCCCGGGCCAACACCGACCGCGCCTGGGCCTTCCCGACGCCAGCCGCAGGGCGCAACGCCGAGATCGTGATCGAGGTCAAAGACCTGACAACGAGCGTGCCACAGGTGCGCAACATCGTCAGCGCCAGTGGCGGCCAGGTCGTTCAATCGGATCTGCGCGACGGCTCGAGCCAGTTGCTCCTGACCATCCCGTCCACGCAGTTCGAGGCCGTGTTCACCCAACTGCATGCCCTGACCGGCACGGTCACTCACGAAGCCGTGACGCCTCCGGCCACGCTGCAGGATCTGGCCACCGTGCAGGCCCAGATCGATGTCCTGGCCGCCACCGACGGCAAGCTGCGCCAGTTCCTGGCCGAGGCCAAGACGCCCGAGGCCGTGCTCAAACTCCAATCGCAACTGCTGGTCGTTCAACAGGAACTGACCACGCTCCGCTCGCTCATGGTCCAACAACAGCTGCTGGCCAGCACGGTCACTGTCACTGTGACGATCCAGCAGACCGCCATGCCCGCTGCTGTGGGTGCACCCCTGGAAGCCGGTCTCGAGACGGCCACGTTCCTGGTGATGATCGTTGGCGGCGTGCTGGCGATGGGTGTCGCGATCCTCTTCGGGCGCCTGGCCGCCCTGCGCACAGCCTGAACAGCCGACGGACCCTCACAAAGCGGGATCGAGGAAGCTTCCTCGATCCCGCTTTGTGCTGTGCAGGGCTCGGCGCGTCAACCTCTCGTCAACGCGTCGTCAAGGGCCCAGCGGTCTCCGTGGTTACTGTGAAGCCATCTTGTGCGATCCACAGTGGAGGAGAACGCCATGAATACCCGAGCACTGACACTAGTTGGACTGGCCGGCAGCCTTGTGGCCGCTGCCTGCGCCCCATCTGCGACACCGCGCCCGATCGGCGGTGCGCCGTTCGTCGACGGCAACGGCAACGCGCCGGCGCCGACCGTCGTCGCGGCCTGGCCGACAGCGGCTGCCGCCCCGACTGAGGCACCCGCCGTCGTCGATCATCAGGGCTACGCCGGCCCCGGCGCAACGGCAGCGGCTGAAAGCATTCCCTCTGGCAACGGCTCGACCGGCACCTTTTGGGCGACGCCGGTGCCAACCCGCCCGGTCGACATGACCTTTGAGGATGCTGGCGTCAACCCGTACGTCGACACCTACGAAGATCATCTGTCGACGTTCGCCATCGACGTCGACACGGCCGCCTACACGCTGGCCCGTCAGTATGTCCAGGGCGGGCAGTTGCCGCCGGCGGAGGCTGTGCGCGTCGAGGAGTTCGTCAACTACTTCGATCAAGGCTACGAGCAACCGGTCGGGGTCGCGTTCGGCCTCTTCGCCGACGCCGCGCCATCGCCGTACCTCAGTGACGGAACCGTGATTGTGCGTTTTGGCGTGCAGGGTTACAGCGTTCCTGGCTACGCTCGCAAGCCTGCCTCGCTGACCTTCGTGGTCGACTCGTCCGGCTCGATGGCCGATGGCAATCGCATGGAGCTGGCCAAGCAGTCACTGCGCATGTTGCTCGACCAGTTGCGCGCCGACGATACCGTCGCGATCGTGGCGTATTCCACGTCGGCCTGGACCGTACTGGAGCCAACCTCGGCGGCCAACCGCGGGGCGATCGAATCGGCCATCAACACCCTGCAGCCGCTGCAGAGCACAAACGTTGCCGACGGCCTGAACATCGGTTACCAGACGGCCAACTACACTTTCCGCAGTGACAGGATCAATCGCGTGATCCTGATGAGCGATGGCGTGGCCAACGTCGGCGCCGTGTCGCCGGACGACATCCTCGCGCAGGTGCGGCAGTACCGCGACCTCGGCATCACGCTCACCACGGTCGGCGTCGGCATGGGCAACTACAACGACGTCCTTCTTGAGCAGCTCGCCAACGACGGCGACGGCAACTACATGTACATCGATGATGAGAACGAGGCCCGCTCACAGTTCGTGTACGACGTCACCGCTAACCTCCAGGTCATCGCGCGCGACGCCAAGATCCAGGTCGATTTCAACCCTGAAACTGTGGCGGTGTTCCGCCAACTTGGCTATGAGAACCGGGCGGTAGCGGACAGCGAGTTTCGCAACGACAGTGTGGACGCAGGCGAAATCGGCGCTGGACACACCGTGACGGCGCTGTACGCTGTGCGGCTGCGCCCCGGGGCGCAGGGTCGAATGGCAACGCTTCAGTTGCGCTGGCAGGATCCGGACACGAACGAGGTGCGCGAGATCAACGGAAACGTGAACACCTTCGACGTGGCAGGCTCGTTCGATCAGACCTCACCGCGATATCAACTGGCCGTGTCGGTCGCGCACTATGCGGAGTTGCTGCGACATAGCCCGTATGCGGATCCGTGGAGTTGGGCGGAACTGAGCCGCCGCGTGAACCAGATTGCGCTGTATGACGACCCGGATGTGTTCGAGTTCGCGCAGCTCGTCCAAAGTGCATCGCAAATGAGTGGGGCGGGGCGCTGATGGCGCCGGCGTGAGTGGCAGCGCAACTAGAGCTGGAGGTCGAGATCCTCGACCTCCAGCCATTGCGATTCGGTGGCCGGACATAGGCCGAATCCGAAGCGCCCGTCCCGCGACGCGATGGCGTACTGGTTGTCGATCCACAAGACGAAGCCAAGCGGCCCTTCCGGTGGCGCAGGCGCCCGCAGGCATTCGATCCCATCCACCCAGAAGATCGCTTCGTAGGCCGTCCATTGCAGCCGGTAGTGGTGCCAGTTGCTGAGCGCCACGTGGTCGAGCAGGCGCTCGTGTGCGCGGGCGTAGCGTCGGGCGAGGCGCATCACTGGCGCTCCGAGCCCGGGCACGCGGGTCAGGGCGATCGCACCGGCCGCGGCGGGCGCAATCAACCAGGCCGGCCAGCGACCGGCGTTGAGCGTGGCGGCCTTCCAACCCTGTCCCGGTACGTTCTCGGCCAGCGCCATGTCACCGGGCGGTGAGGCGTAGAAGAACCAGACGGCGCTAGGGGCCGCCAGAATGCCGCCGGAGAGCGTGAACGGATCATTCCAGAACCCGAATCCCAGAGTCCCTGAGGGTTGGTCATGCGAGGCACGGGCGCGCAGCGAGAAGCCGGCCGGTGCGCGGCTTGGCAGGCGACGACGAGGCGTGCCTTTGTAGTTGTCGATTTGCGCGTCGGCATAGGTGCGCTCGGTGCCGATCGAGAGCCGGACGCGCTCCCCACCGTGCGTGGGCTCGACCTTGCCTGAGCCGATCTCCGAGGTGTGCAGGTGATTGATCGTCGCGTCCACAGCATGTCCTCCGAACTCGATTGTATAGCCCCTTCAATGCCTGGCCGACTTGCGGACACAGGACAGAGCGTATCGGGGTGAGGACAATCCTGGGACAACAATCAACCGATCGAGAGGCCTCGGCGGGCGATCAGTCATTCGTGTTCGCACCTCGCAGCCAGGGCGATGGCGTTGGCCGTCAGTCGCGCTGCTCTTGTTGCTGGCGTGCGCTGGCATACGTGGCCAGGTGACGCTAACGCGGGGCCGGGTCGCGTACGCCGCTGGAAACGGTCTGGCAGTCCGAAACGGTCTGACACCGTCAAAGGCACCAGCAGTCGGTGGTCCGCGCACGAATTTCGTAGCCCAAATGTTTCATTTGAGGCTGGGCATGTTATAATCCCCTTTTCCGGGATATAACCGATTCGATCGGAAAAACAGGCGCTCAGGAACGAGCGCGATAGGGAGTTGCCCGAAGGCCCATGGAGATCACGTGGTACGGCCTGTCCTGTTTTCGGCTTGTCGAGAGGGGCATGGCTGCCGTTGTCACCGATCCGTACGATGCCGCGATCGGTTATCGTCAGCCCGATCTGCAGGCTGACGTCGTCACGATCAGCCATGCCGCGCCCGGCCATAGCAACACGGCGGCGATCCGGGAGGCCCGGTACACGATCCGCGGGCCCGGCGAGTACGAGGTTGGCGGCGTGTTCGTGACTGGCGTGATGCCCGATGATGAGCGGACTCGCGAAGATCGCAACACGATCTATGTGTTCGACTTCGGCGGCCTGACCGTCGCGCATCTCGGCGACCTGGCCCAGGTGCCGACTCAGACCCAGATCGAGACGCTTGGCGCCGTCGACATCGTGCTGGTCCCGGTGGGAGGGGGCACGGGCCTGAATGCCACACAGGCGGCTGAGATTGTGTCGCTGATCGAGCCGTCGATCATCGTGCCCATGCACTATCAGACGGATTCCATATCCCTCAAGCTCGAGCCGGTCGCCAAGTTCCTCAAGCAGATGGGGCTCGAAGCACCGCCGCCCGAAGCGGTCCTGAAGATCACCAAAAGCGGTCTGCCGAGTGAGTCGAAAGTCGTCCTCCTCGAGCCGCGATTCACGCTATCATAGGCCTCGATATGGTCAAGATCCTGATGACCTGGGACATCAAGCCCGGGCGTGAACAAGAGTACTTCGAATTCATGGTGCGCGAGTGGGTGCCGGGCATTCAGCGCCTTGGCATCGAGCCGACAGATGCCTGGTACACCCAGCACGGCAACTCGCCCCAGATTCTGTCAGGCGGGACCGCCCGCGATCTCGGCGCAATGCGCAAGATCCTGGCGACCGACGACTGGCACGGTCTCAAAGAGCAGTTACTCGGCTTCGTCGACAATTACCAGGAGCGCCTGGTCCGGGCCCGCAGCGGGTTCCAGATGCTCTAGGCCAGTGGGTATCGGGACACATGAGAAGAAGAGCGCGCGCCAGAACCATCTGGCGCGCGCTCTTCTTCGTTATCGAGGGCTGGCGTCGTTGCCGCGTCAGTCTGACGACTTGTCGACCTTGGCCTTTTCAGGCTTCTCGGCCTTCTCGGCGGGCTTGGCATCCGCGGTTTTGGTGTCTGTGGCCTTGGTGTCTGTGGCTTCACTCTTCTTCGAGGGCGTCACAGTGCTCGACTTGTTCGAGCCCTTGCTGTCGTTGATGTACCAGCCTGAGCCTTTGAAGACCACGGCTGAGGCCTGGGGCACCCGGTTGACTTTGCCTTTGCATTCCGGGCAGCGGGTTAAGGGCTTGTCGGTGAACTTCTGAACGCGGTCGAAGCTCACTCCGCAATTGTTGCAGCGATACGTGTACGTGGGCATTACCGAACTCTCCTGACAATCTTCCAAGCCGACGATTATAGCATCTTGAATACCCGATACTGCGTTAGACACACGTAAGCATCGGGCCAGGCAACCTCGACTGCGCGCTTCCTCACGCAAGAGGGAGTGTGAAGTAGAACGCGCTGCCGCCCTCGGGCCGGTTGGCGACCCAGATCCGGCCGCCGTGAGCTTCGACCGTCAGCTTGCAGAAGGACAACCCGAGGCCTGATCCGGTGCGGCTGCCCTTCCGGCCCGCCACCTGCACCCAGCGGTCGAAGACCCGGCCCAGGTACTCGTCGGGGATTCCGGGACCCGTGTCCAGCACGCCCAGGCGGATCTCGTTCGGGGCCAGGCCGTCCACGTTGTGGTCGGCCACGAGCGTGATCGTGCCGCCGGCCGGTGTGAACTTGAGCGCGTTGTCGACGAGGTTGTTGAGGACGCGCGTCACCTTCTCAGGGTCGAGCGGGACGGGCGGCAGATGTTCGGCCACGTCGTAGGCGATGGTCAGCCCCTGCTCGCGAGCCAGCGGCGTCATCTCCTCGGCGACGTCGCGGGCGAGCGCCGCCAGGCCGACGGGCCTGCGCTGGAGTTGCAGCTCGCCACTCTCCATCTTGGCGATATCGAGCAGGGCATTGACCAGACCCAGCAGCCGATTGCAGGCGCGCAGGGCCAGGTCGATGGCCTGCAGGGCAAGCGCCGGCATGCGATCGGCAGGCGTGCGGTCGCGCACGAACATCAACCCGGTCTGGATCGCAGCCAGCGGGCCTCGCAGATCATGCACGATCATGTTGCTGAGCGAGTCGCGCGCGCGTTGAAGCTCGCGCTCCTCGGTCACATCGCGCAGCACGATCACCCAACCGATCGCGCGATCAAGGCTGTCGAGCACCGGCGCTCCGGTTCTCTCGAAATGTCGCACACGCGGCAACTGGCTCGTGAATTCCACCTGGGCAAAGCTGAGCGCCAACCCGGCCCGGATCGATCGGAGCAGGTCCGTCAGTTCATTCTGCGCCATTCCCAGGCGCTCATTCAGATGCAGCGCCGGGTCGTCGAGGAGTTGGGTCAGCGGCTTGCCGTAAAGGCGATAGCCACGCAGACCGATGAATTCCTCGAGCCGCGGATTGGTCAGCAGAACCTTGCCTGACGCGTCCAGCAACAGCACGCCGTCATGGGTGGCGTTGAGGACGGCCGCCAGCCGATCGCGGTCCTCTGCAATGATGTGGACCGCGCGTGCGTTTTGAATGGAGAGGCCTGCCTGATTGGCCAGGACCTGCGCAGCCGAGAGCTCCGTCGATGAGAAATCACGGGCTGTATCGAAGAGCAGGCGGGCAACGCCGGTCACCTGATCGCCAACGCGCATCGGCACCGTCAACAGCGTCACCATGTGGTGGTCGTGCAGGAGCAGGCGATCGGCCTCGCTGAGGCGTGGATCGTGGACGTGCGCGACGACAGGGTCGCCGCCGTTGACGATGTCGCGCAAGACAGGCTGGGTCGAGAAGTCGACGCGCCCGCCGCGCGGCTCACTCTGCCGAAGGACATCGTCGGTTCGATCGAAATCGAAGATGATGCAGCGATCAGCCTTAGTCGAGGCGCTCAGGATCGCGGCGGATCCGCGGTAGACTGTGCGGATGTCGATCAGAGCCGACAGGCGCGAAGCAGCACTGACCAGATCCGTGTGATCGTCGACGGACATCTGGCCCATCGTGTGAACGGCGGGCAGCCCCGGAGACTGGGCGGGTACTTCGCCGCGGTTCTGACGCAGCGTGGCCAGCACCACCGTCAGCAGAACGACGCCCAGGATCGCTACCCACGGCCACCAACCATTCGCAGCAGTGGCGACCACGGCCAGAAAGATCAGACCAAATCCGGCCGTGAGAGCAACGGCGTGCAAGAGCAGACCCGGCTTCATACAACGTCAGGGTGTCGGAGTTGCGGTAGGTTTGGGCGGCTGCTTCGTGGCGGTAGGCGGCGCCGCGACTGTCGCCGTGCGACGGACTGTCGCGCTGGCAACCGGCGTCGGCGTGACAGCCCGAGTCGCTGTCGCTTCGGGCGTGATCAGTTTGCGCACTTCCGTCAGGCGGGCCACGACGGTTGGGAGTTGGATGGCAGACGCGATCGATTGAACCGTCTGCAGATCGGCGGCCTCCTCGCCGTAACGGCGCAGGGATCGGAAGGACGCCGCGCGTGCCAGAAGCACATCGGCCTGCTGACTGGCGTTGGCGGCGTAGGTCAGCGCACGCGACAACCAGACCACCGAGTCGACATCCTGCTCGATGCCGTGATAGGCCTGCCCGAGCCCATAGGCGACGTCATAGGACTCGTTGACGCCCTGCGACGCCGCGAGGAAATTCGAGAGCGCGCCATTTGGCAGCTCCGAGCGCAACAAGGCCTGCCCGTTTCCGATGTAGGCGCGGATCAGAATCGGGTCCGACACGCGATCGCGATCGAGCATGCTGATCGCATGATTGAAGTCCGCTCGAGCGCTCTCGAGATCGCCACCGCTGAGCAGCAACTCACCGCGCTCGACCAGGCCGGCGGGGAATGCCGGAAGGAGCTCGATGGCGCTGTTGATGTAGCTCAGCGCTGCCGTGGGATTGCCGCGCCGGCGTTCGATGATGCATTGAGCCAGGAGCGCATCCGCCTGCGGACGGCTGCGGATGGCCATGGCGTTGGCCGCCGGGAACAGGTCCGCGAAGGAAGCCGGATCGAGGACATAGGGCACGGCGAGACGCAGGTCGGCTCGCGCCCCGATGAGATCCCCGATGGCAATGCGGGCCCGACCGCGCCCGAATAGCGCGAGCACCTCGGCGGGGTTGAGCGCGAGCGCCTCGTCGGCGATCTCAACCGAGTTGGTGTAGGCGCCTGCGCTGGTCAGCGCGTTGGACAGTTGACCGAGCACCCGTGGATCGGTCGGGGCCAGCGTGCGCGCCGTCTCGAGATCCTGGACAGCGCGGTCCACTTCGCCGTTGATCAGGTAAAAGTCGGCGCGGGTCAGCAGCGCCGGCAGGAAGGGCGGGCTCGCGCCAATCGCCTGCTCGAGGTCGTCGAGCGCCTTTTGGGTGTTATTACCGGCCAGCGAGAACCGCACGAGCGCGCGACCCCAATACGCCGCCGAGAAACCCGGGCTCTTGCTGATAGCGGTCGTGTAGTCGACCTGCGCCTTTTCGAGGCTGTCGGAATTGCCGGCCGCGCGGTAAGCCTCGGCACGGTAGAAGTAGGGGTATGGGCTATCAGGATAGAGCGTGATCGCCTGGTCGGCGTTGAGGAGCACGCGGTCCCAGTTGCGCTCCAGATAGCCGAAGCGCACGTTCTGATACGCTTCCTCGGGCCGCGCCGATTGTTCGGTCGGCACCGGCGAGGTCGGGGTCTCGAGCGGGAGGCACAGGTACTTGGCCAGGGGCTGGGACGCCACGATCTCACCCGTTGGTTCACAGCCCGCCACGACCCCGGAGGGTGTGCCGGCCGGTGTAGGCGTGGTCGTGGCGGTGGCCGTTTCGGTGGAAGTGGGGAGGGCCGTAGGTGTGATCGCCGCCGCACTGCCGCGCGGAAATATACCCGGCACAACGTTGACAATCAACCAATAGCCCAGGGCGCCGGCGATGCCCACCACGACCAGCACCCCGGCGATGCCCTGAATGCGGCGGCTTGCCCAGGCGCGTTGCAGTTGCGTGGTCGCCTGGCGCGCGGGCGCGTTGGTGGCGAGTTCGTCGATCGTGGCAGCCGGCGGGAGATTGGCCTGATCGGCCGGCAAGGCCCCGAGCATCACGAGGCCGCGCCGCGCGTGGATCGAGTTGGGATCGATCTGCAGCGCCTTTTGGAGGCAGTAGACCTGCTCTTTCTCGGTTTCGACGGCGGAGCTGAGCCAGACCCAATAGTCCGCGTTGTTGGCGTCCGTCTTGATCAGACGGGTCAGAAGATCGCGGGCGCGCCGTCGTTGGCCCGCCCGAACTGCCTGAATCGCCTCGCGAAACATTGCATCTGACATAACCAGGGCACTATAGCACAGGGCATACCAGAGGCAATCGGGATTTGGTTATGGCTCGTTGGCAACGACTGACTGCGACTGCCTCAGGACGCGAGCAATTCGGCCCTGATCAGGATGCCGCGCAGCTCCTGTTGCTCGTCAGCGGAAAGTGGCAGCAAAGGCGGCCGAGGCGCGCCGCCAACATGGCCCATCCACTCGAGCGCGGCCTTCAACCCGGCGACGCCGAAGCGGGCCGTGACGGCTGTGTTGGCCGGGATCAGACGCAATTGCACGGCCCGCGCGGCCGCAACGTCACCGGCGGCGACGAGATCCACAATCGAGCGCAGAGGCCGTGCGGCGATGTTGGCCAGCGCCATGATCCCGCCGCATCCGCCGACGACAAGGGCAGGGAGCAGGAACCCGGCGGACCCGGCCAACAGCTGGAAACCGGGCTCACACTCAAGCGCCATCCGCCCGAACTTGGTGATGTCGCCGCCGCTATCCTTGAGGCCGATGATGTTGGCGTGGCGGCTCAATGTCGCGACGGCCTCGGCGGGCAGGTCGACGCCGGTATTCGCGGGCACACTGTAGAGGATCACGGGGATCGGGCTCGCGTCCGCCACGGCGATGAAGTGGGCGACCAGCGCCGCCACTGTCATGCGCGACTTGAAGTAGCCGGGCGTCACCACCAGCGCGGCGTCGGCACCTGCAGCGGCCACCGCGCGTGTGAGCTCGATGGTCGCCATCGTCGACTCGAGGCCCGAGCCGGCGATCAGCCAGCGATCCGGCGCGACGACGGCGCGAGCTGTGCTGACCACGGTGAGACGTTCCTCGATCGTCAGCGACGTGAACTCGCCATTGGAGCCGCCCAGGACGAAGCCGCGCAAGGGCTCGGCCTGCAGGCGGACAAGCGTGGAGCGCAGGCTGTCGAGATCGAGCGCGCCGTTGGCGGTAAAGAACGTCGGAACGGGGGGATAGAGGCCAGAGAGATCCATGCGCGTATGATACCCGCCATCATTCAGGCAGCGATTGACGTAGGGCAGCAGATCATCGCGTAGCCTGGATCGCTGCGCAATGCCTTGCCACCGAAGCCAGGTCTTAATACGCATCACCTTCAGCCCAGCGCGACTGGTAGACTTTCGGGCGAGGCCCATGGAGCCCATTCGGGAAACGAAGAGTCGGGCCCTGCAGGCTGAAAAGGGACACAGTCAATGACCCGTGACGATGCCATTCGGTTAGGACGCGAGCTCGCTGAGCGTTTTGCGGAGCGCGCGTCGGCTGCAGATCGCGCCGGCGAACTGCCGGACGAGGACGTGCGCGATATCAAGGATAGTGGCTATCTGGCGCTGAGCGTGTCGACGTCGTTCGGGGGCGCCGGACGCGGCCTTGGCGACTGCCTAGCTGCTCAATTGGCGCTGGCCCGCGGCAGCACCTCAACAGCCCTGGTCGCTGCGATGCAAGTGCACCTGTTCGGCCACGCTGAGGAAACCAGGCCGTGGTCCGAGAGCGTACGTGAGCGACTGTCTCGGTTGGCGGTCCGCGGCGCGTTGCTGAACTCCGTCGCGAGCGAGCCCGAGCTCGGAAGCCCGTCGCGTGGCGGCTTGCCCAAGACTGAGGCTACGCCCACGCCGGATGGAGCGGGCTGGATGGTGAACGGCCACAAGTCATGGACGACCGGTGGCCGCGCGCTCGACCACATGTTGGTGCGCTGCCGCATTGACGACGAGCCTGCCGTGGTCTGGGTGCCGGGCGATGCCGTTGGCGTAGAGTGGCGCGAGACATGGCGCGACGCGCTGAGCCTGCGCGCGAGCGACTCGCACGACCTGCTTTTGCGCGACGTGATTGTGCCGTCGGATCATCTCGTGTCGCGTGGCCCCTCGACGTCGACGTTGCCGAATGCGTGGTTCACGCTGTTGACGGCAGCGACCTATTTGGGCGCGGCGCTCGCGGCTCGCGACCGGATCATCCGCTACGCGCAGGGCCGTGTGCCCACCGCGCTGGGCCGCCCGATCGCAACCCTGCCGGGCATCCAGCGCCAGATCGGCGACATGCAGACCGCGCTCGATGCTGCCGTCACGTTCATGCAGGCCGCGGCCGATCAGTGGGATGCGACCGATCTGGCTCAGCGCGCAGGCGTGTACCCGCGCATCGTGGCCGCCAGGCATATCGGTGTGGAGACGGCGCTGCGGGTCACCGAGGCCGCGCTGCGTGTCGCAGGCGGCGCGAGCCTTTCGGCCGATCTGGAGTTCGAGCGTTACTTCCGCGACGCGCGCGCCGGGCTGATGCACCCGCCCTCAGGCGACGCCGCGCTCGAACTGATCGGGCGTGCCGCGCTGGAGATCAAGTGAGCCTCTACCCACTGGATCAGGGCTCTTTCTGGACGACGGGCAACCACAGGCTCTGATCGAGCAAGACGTAGGTCAAGGTCAGATCGGGCGTGAGCGTGAGCGTCGGCGTCGGCGAGAGCGTGGGTGTCGAGGTCGGCACCGTAGCGGTTGGTGACGGCGTCGGGAACGATGCCGGAGCGTTGATCAGGCCGACATCATAAATGGTCGTGCTGATCACGTTGCTGGCCAGGTTGAATGCATCAGAGAAGCCATAGTCCGTCCCTGACGCGTTGATGTCGCTGTCCAGTTGGTCGTTGGCGCCCTGGTCCTTGGGCGAAAACGACACGCCACCCGGGATGATGACCCGGATGCGATAGTCGCCGGGCGTCGGAGCGACGACGGTGTAGTTCCCCGAAGCGTTCGTGTAGTCCGAGTCGACCAGCACAGATTTTGAAGCGTTCCAGAGCTGGACTAGGGCCGCGCCGACGCCAGTCTCGCCCACATCCTGGACGCCGTCACCATCGGTATCGCGCCAGACGAAGTTGCCGATGTTGATCGGCGTCGGCGTTCGTGTCGGGGTCGGAGTGCGATAGATGGCGATGCCGGCGTCGATGGAAGTGATGCTGATCAGGTTGCTGGCGAAGACATACACGTCGGTGAAACCGGAATCCGAGCCGGTCGGATTGATGTCGCTGTCGAGCGTATCACTACCGCCGGCCAGGTCCTTGCCTGTGAAGGAATCGACAAGGGGGTTGGGCAGCAAGACGCGCACACGGTAGTTGCCGGGAGTCGGCGCGACAAGGGTGTAGATGCCTGAACCGTTGGTCGTCGTGGTTCCGATCAGACTGGTCTTCGTGCTGTTCCAGAGCTGGACGGTCACGCCCGGCAAGCCAGGCTCGCCGGCGTCCTGTCGCCCGTCCTTATCGTAATCGTCCCAGACGAAGTTGCCGACGTTGATCGGCGTTGGCGTGCGAGTGGGCGTCGGTGTGGAAGTGAAGATCGGGAAGAACGTGAACTGCGCTTCGACATCCGCCTGGGCGCGGGGCGTCTGGGGAAGACCCAGGCTGAAGCCCAACAGGCCTGCGCAGAGCAGGGCGACCAGCACCCAACGGAAGGCCGCGCTTCGACGAGACCGAGCAGGTGTGGGTTGGTGCATAGACGCTCTCCGATTCTGACTGTCTGGACATGCTTCATCATATAAACGAATCCGGTCAAAGTTTATCGGGTCTTGGTCCTGTTAGCCGAACTCGCCAGGTGTTTACGTCAAGTCCGTAGGGTCTGGGGGATGCGGGGAAAACAAAACGGCTTGCCTTGAGGGCAAGCCGTTTTGCTCTGCGGACCCGACGGGATTCGAACCCGCGGTCTCGGCCTTGACAGGGCCGCGTGTTTGGCCAGCTACACCACGGGTCCAGGGCAACGAGGTCGGACTATAGCATACCGATGTCCGCTCGTCAATGTGGTTCGACGACTGGTGACCGTCGAGTGAGCCATGAGGGACTTGAACCCCCAACAAACTGATTAAGAGTCAGCTGCTCTGCCAATTGAGCTAATGGCCCATGTGTTGTCTGGGTCAGGACTTAAGCTTCGTGGTCAAACGACTCGCGAGGACACCCATCCAGCCAACAGCCCTGTCTCCAGGGCAAGAGCCATTATACCGAAGATGGCGTTCATGTCAACGATTGTGCTTGATATGATGATGTTCTTCAGCTCCAAAGGATGCGTCCCTCGGGCGCGTTGGCGTGCTGCTTGTGATCCGGGTGCGACCTGTCCACGAGTCTGGCTGCGGATCGTGCAGATGGGCTTTGCCTCGCGCGACATCCAGAATACCCGCCGATCGCGCCGCCCGTGCGTTCCGCGCGATCCGCAGCCACAGCCTTCAATTGCCTTCTCGTCATCCACGCCGCTGGACCGCACGATCAGGGCACATCCGAACATCCTGTATGATTGAGGCAGACATACAGATCGCACGACCGCCGGGTGTGCCACGATGACCTTGGCGAAGCACCGGGCGTGATAGGGGATTTCCGATGGCCGGGCATATCTTGATTGTCGAAGACCACGTGTTCTTTCGAAACGGGTTACGGCAATTCCTCGAAGCTGAAGGATACGAGGTAACCGAGGCAGGCGATTTGGAGAGCGCCGAGGCGCTTGTCCAAACCACGCCGTACGCGGGCGCGATCGTCGATATCGTCATCCCGGTTGCCGCCGGCGCACCGCCACGCCATAACGAGGATACGGGGTTGGAGTTCGCCGGTCGTCTCAAGCGGACCCGGCCCGATGTCGGCGTCCTCATCCTTTCCTCTCATCCCGATCGCGGTCACGTCTTCTTCGAATGGGTCCGCGATGGGCATCGCGGCATCGGTTACGTCCTCAAAGACGGCAACCCGGAGACGCTCCTGGCCGCGCTCCAACAGGTGATCGAGGGGCGCGTGACCTTCGATCCCCAGGTGCGTAGCGAACGCCTTGTCGCTCAGGAGTTGCTCGAGCGTCTGGCCGCTGACGAGCGCCACTGGGTTTCGCAGGCGCTGAACAATTTGCCGGCATTGACTGCGCGTGAGTGGGAGATCGTCCACTGGCTCAGCGCGTCGTACGATGTCCGCGCGGTCGCCGATCGCCTCGGGCTCCAACCCAAAACGGTTGAGAACAACATCACGCAGATCTACGGGAAGCTCGGTCTGAATGTCATGGGCCAGCAGGCCTCCCATCTGCGTCCCGGATACATCCTCACCAAGGCATGTCTGATCTACGAGCTCCAGCACGGCGCTGGAAACTTGTAAACGTCGTCCGCGACTGGCTGGTCTGGGTGATGGTCGCCCTGGCTCTGTTGGGGCTGAGCGGCCTGTTCAACCTGGCCCGCGACGTCGGGCAACCGTTCGGCGGCTATCTGACCGGCCGTAACATCAAATACCCGCGCTGGTTCGTCGACAACGTCACGCCCCCGCACTGGCCGGCGCTGCTCGTCTCAGGGCTCAAACGCGACAGCCTGTTGATTTCGCTTGACGGTCGTCCGTACGGCTTCGACGACCGTACCGTGTTCGCCAATGCCTGGGCACAGGGCCGGCGCGAGATTGCTCTGACCTACAGTGCTTCGGGGGACGAGCGCACGATCCAGTTATCGGTGCAGCTGTTCACCTGGCAGCAGTACATCGACAGCACCTTGCCTGAACTGATCCTGGCGGCCAGCTTCTGGTTGCTGGCGATTGCCCTGTACCGGTCTCGACCAGACGACCCCGTCAACCGCACGACCGCCGTGTTCTTCGTCACGCTCGGCGCCTTCCGACTGATGGCCTGGCCATCGCTCTTCCGCGACGGCGATGACCTCGCCCGACTGCTGGAATTCATCTTCGTGGGGATGCTCTGGCCGCTCTTCTCGGCGCTCTGGGCGCACTTCGCCCTGATCTTTCCAACGACGAGCCGCTTTCTGAAACCGTTGGCGCTCATCCTCATCTATGCGAACGCGATGTTGATCTGCGCGGGTTATGCGCTCGTGCGCTACGCCTGGTGGACAAACGGCTGGTCACCGCAGGTGGGCGAGCTTGATGAGGTGATGTGGCGTTGGCTGGTATACACCTTCGTCGCGACCGTCGCCGGGCTTGTCGGCCGGCTGGTGTGGATCACGTTCAGTATGCGCACGGCGTTCCGCAACCGACGACAGGCCGGCGTATTCCTGGGCGGCATGGTCATCACGATGATCCCAATCGGCATCTGGATCAGTTCGGCCTTCGGTCCGTCGGCCAGTGGCTTCTTTCTCGGCCAACTCGATGTCCGGTATCTTTTTCTCGGCGCGCCGTTGACGCTGGCCTTCGTCATCCTGCGCTATCGCACATTCCGAAGCATGCATCCGCTCTTCCGTTCGGTGGTTGCGCTGGCCAGCAGCGCTCTGTTGGCCAGCATCGGCGCCTGGATCTGGTGGACGGCGCTTCCGCTTGACGTACAGATGACCGTCGCTCCACCGTTTGAAGCCTTCTTGTTAATGCTCCTGACCGTGATCGGGCTCTGGGCTTTGCAATCTGTCCTGGGTGATGTTCTGACTCGCGCCTTCAACCGCGACCGGATCCGAATCGAACAGAGCCGGGCGTTTGGCCTGGCCCTGGCAGATCTCCCGGCCTCGATCGATGCGCCGCTCCGGCTGGCCGAAACGCTCACCCAGGTTCTGCGCGTCGAACGGGCCGCGCTCTGGCGACTGAAGTCGGGAGCCGGGTTAACCCTGACCAGCCTGGCTGGATCCTGGCGCCTCCCGCCGCCGGCAACTGTGTCGCGCGCCCTCGCAACTGGTAACGAGCCCATGCACCTCCAGCGGCCCAATCAGACGCTCGAAGGCGAAAGCCTGGCCCTGGCGGCCGCTGGCCTTGAGTTGCTCCTTCCACTACGCACCTCGGAGGGTTCGATCGGCCTCCTGGCACTTGGCCCGCGCCCTGACGAGGAGATCTTCGACGACCGTGATGTCGACGCCCTCCAGTTGATCGCGCAACAAACCGCGCTGTTCCTCCTGTCGGCCGAGCAACTCGAGGAAGTGCACCACATGTCGCAGGCGCTCGACCAGGCGCAGGAAGTGGAGCGCCTGCGTATCGCGCACGAGTTGCACGACACCACGCAGCAATCGCTCAACGGTCTGGCGTTCTCGCTGACGTTGATCCGTCGCCGTCTGTTGCAGGATCCCGCCCAGATGGAGGCCCTGATCAACGAGAGCATCGCCGAGACGCAGACCGCCATCCAAACGCTCTATCAGATCCGCTACAACCTTGACATGAGCGAACTCGACCGCGGGCTGACCCAGCCGGTTCGCAACATGCTCGAGCGCTTCGGCAAACGCTGGAACTGGACGGTGGCTTACGAGGCTGCCGATGCGGTGGACCAGGATCTGAACGCGCCCGGGCGGGCGGCGGTGTTTCGGCTCATCCATCAGGCCCTTGAGAACGTGGCGGCGCACGCACGGGCCACGACGGTGCAGGTGAGATTGGCGGCTGCCGACGAGCGCGTGTTCTTTGAGGTCCGGGATGACGGCGTCGGCTCTTCTTCTGAAGAACGTCAGCGGGCGTCGAACGCTGGCCACCTGGGTCTGCGCACGATGCGCACGCGTGTCGAGAGCCTGGGGGGAGAGTTTCGCTTCGACTCGGAGCTCGGCCAGGGGACGCGCGTCAGCGGGTGGTTACCGGTCAGTCTGTCCGTCCCGTCTTGAGACGCCCAAACAAATGGCCATAACCTAGCGCCGGCGCGCGTGCGCGTGCGCGTTGCGGGCGTGTCACCGTGTGCGACTCTGTGCGGCTCCGCCAGCGGCTGCCAGAGGGTTGGCGGGATCCTGGCCAGGCGGATCGATCAGTCGCCCGGCTGACCGCGCCACCCGGTGAGATCAGTCTGGACGAACGTCTCGGTCAGACGGTGGATGCCGTAGCGTCTGTCGCGAGCAGTCCCGCGCGTTTCCAGCAACGATCGGCCCCAGAGCTCGTGGATGGCGGGCCACAGTTCCTCGTCCGGTAGGCCACTGATGGCGGCGAGTTGGTCCGTGTCAGCGCCCATTTCGGCCACGAGCGGCATGGCGATCAGCAGGGCCTGTGCGTTGGGGCTGAGCGCCTGCCACAAGCGCCAATAGATATGCCGGTAGAGGTCATCCACTGAACGCGTGCGGCGCTCGCGCAGGTCGCGGAGCAGTCCCTCGAGCGGCTGCACGGCGCTCAGAGCCGCCGCCAGCCTGAGGGCCAGCGGGTTCCCGCCGACGATGGTGTACATGGCCTCAGCATCCGCATCGTTGAGGTGGGCCGGGCCGGCGGTGTCGGTCGACTCGGCCTGCTCGAACACAAGCGAAAGGCTGTCGTCGCGGTTCAGTTCACCGAGGGCGACAACCTGGCCCGGCACACCGGGCTCTGGGCGAAGTCGTGAGGTGAGCAGAAAGCGACTTGGCCCGGCAAGCGTCGGAACGTCGGAAAGCAGGGCGGCCAGCTCATCGGGCCGCTCCAGGTTGTCGACGATTACCAGATACGAGCGGCGCTTCATGGCCTGGCGCAAGTGTGCCAACCGCGCGGCCGGGTCGCCGGGCGCATCCCCCCCTAACGCCACCTCGCTCAGGCGGCCGACGATCGCCGCGAAGTCGACTGGGAGTCGGTCGTGACCGCCCTCGCCAGGAACACGGATCCAGATCATGTCGTCGAACGCGGCGACATGGGCCAGCCGCCGGGCCACGGCCAGGGCGAGCGAGGTTTTACCCTGGCCGCCGAGGCCGGTGAGGATGACGGCATCTGTCGAGTACGCCGATTGGAGGAGGCCGGCGACGCGATCGACCAGCTCTTCGAAACCGAAGAGGGTGCGATAGGGCGCCGGGGGGAGGCCTTCTTCGAGGCGACGGGCATTGACCGCGAGCGCCGCCTGTTCGCGGCCGATCAAAAGATCGGCGAGACGTCGCAGGGCGGCGGCTTGCTGCCGATTCATTTGATCCAGGCTGAGGTCGAGCTCCTGGGCCACTTCCTTACCCAGTTTCTCCGTGATAAACCGATCGCGCAGGATGCGGGTGCCGACGGGGTCGATCTGCTCCAGTTCGGCCAGACCTTCGGCGAGCAGATCGTTACTCAAGCGCCGTCGCTGCGAAGCCGTCAGGGGCTCGTGGTGGGACGTCAGGCGTGAACGCACCAACCACCAATGGTCGAGGTAGGACGACGGATCATCGAGGACCTCATGCCAGGCACGCAACGCTCGCTGAATCTGCGTCTGACGGTCCGCTAACTCGTCTGTTGGAACCACGGCACGTCTACCTCATCACCGAACCAGTCGACGTTTGGGCTCAGGCGGCGCGGACTATAGCACAGACACGGCCGTGCTGAGTAGCGGATTCTGACGTCGAAGGTTGTGTTTCACCCCCATCGCGTTCATGGAGTGACCCTGTCTAGATTTCCTCGAATCGACCGTGGGCCGCATGGATTCGCACAGGGTCGCCGGGCGGCGCAGGGTCGTTACCGCTACGCTTTGGCGCGGGAATCCTCAACCCTTTGAGGGGAGTCACCCTGGGCTGCCAGAGGTAGCGACCGACACTGTGGTTTCTGCCGGGGGAAACAGACATGCACGTGATGATTGCGGATGCTGACCTGTATGAGCGCCTTGGATTGCGTTCTGCCCTGGAGGGCGCCGGTCACGCCGTCCACGAGGTGGCGGATGAAGCCTCGGCCCTCGCTCTGGCAGCTCGCCAGGAACTCGACGCCGCCATCGTCGACATTTCGATCCCGCCCGACGGTGATGGCGACACATGGGTGCGGAACACACTTGGGGTCAGTCTGGCGCACCAATTGAAGTCACAGCGCCCCGAGCTGGGTGTCGTGCTCTACTCGGCCTACGAGCATCATCTCGACGAGTTCCTGGCGCTTTTGTCCAGCGGTCTGCGCGGGGTAGCTTATTGCCTGAAGGGGCGTCGGCAGGACAGTCTGTTGGAGACGCTCAATCAGGTTACGGCCGGGCGGGTGGAGATCGATCCCGAGGTCCACACTCGCACGCAGACCCTGGCGAACGAGTTGCGTCTGCGGCTGACTCCAACTGAGCGACCCTGGGTGGAGCGGGCCGTGGCTGCGCTGCCGAAGCTGACGGCACAAGAAGCGCGCGCGGCGATGCTGCTGGCGGCGTCTTGTTCACCGGAAGGCGTGGCCCGCCGCTTGTCGCTGCAGCGCGCTGATAACCTGATCTGTCGGGTGTACGCCAAGCTCGGCCTCGACACCGTGCCGCACGAAAGCCCCGAACTGCGCCAGGTTTCGCTGGTGATCAAGGCCTGCCATATACATATGCTGCAGGGCCGCCCGTCCTGAGGTGCTCGTAGTCGACTCGACCTTTGTGGCTGCGGGCGTCGACGTCCCATACGCGGTGGCGTTCGCCAGTGATCCTGACTCCCTGGAGAATGCGATCCTGTGAGGCTCGCGCGGGGCCAAGCCAGTGGCACAACTCGGCGCCCTGTCTTTGATGGAGTGGGCCGGGCAGGGGTGTCTGCTCAAGAGGTGTCTCGGTGCGCGCTGGCTGTGGGGAAACCTACCTTGCCGGATCGGCACGTCAGCCCTACACTTCACCGAATGAAGGACACAACCCTTTGGCCGCTCTGCCTGTGCCTGGCAGTTGCGGCCTGTAACACCGTCACGGAGACGCCTTCGCCGGCGACCCTGGCCCCGACGTTAGCGCAACCGACGAGCGTGCCGGCGACACCGGCCGCTGCGCCGACGAACACCCTCGAGCCCGCCATCGAGGCGACGGCCTTCGCGGTGGCTGTGTTGAGTGCGCCGCCCGAACTGATCGAGACCTCGACTGCGCCCGACGGGAGTGCAAGTGCCGAGTTGTGGACAGCGCCGTGCGGCACTGTCGCCGGTTTCGAAGCCTACGGACCCGTCGGACATGACGAGATCCGCTGGCGCCCCGATAGCGCTTCTGACCCGATCCTCGTCGCGCAACAGATCCGGGTCTGTCAGGGCCTGGGTGCGTTCGGACTGCGCGTGTTGCAGTGGAGCGCCGACAGCCGTTACCTGTTCTACACCGATGCCGCTCAGGGCAGTCCGGACGGCGGGGGCTGCACGTGGTTTGGCCGCGTGCTCCGCTGGGACACGCTCGAGCGAGCGGCGGTCTCGTTGGGAAACGGCGCCACGTCGCCAGATGGCAATTGGGTGGCCGGTGTCGACGGGGCCGACCTCACGATATGGAGCTGGAATTCCGACACCGTCAAGCGGGCTGCCGTTTTGCAGAAGGGTTGGCCGATCAGTGCCATCGGGTGGGCGCCGGATGGCCAGCGCGTCCTTTTCGTCCAGTCGGAGGCGAGTTGTGGGATGGGCGGCGCGAGCGTCATCGGGCTGTTCAACGTCGACACAGGCCAGGTCACGGAGCTACTGCGCACGCAAGACCCGGCATTGCTGACGTTCCGCTTCGAAAGCGTCGATGAGTTGACCTTCTTTGGCACCAGCCCGGACCCGCATCGCTATCGTTTGACGAACGACTCCCTTGTGGCTTTGCCGTGACGTTTCGCGCAACCTGGCGGCCGAAACCGGGTCGGGTCTGGTACGCGGCTGTTCACGGATGGCGCGGATCGCAACGGATCACGCGGAAACCATCGACAATCGCTCCGCGTCATTCGTGCCGATCCGCGCCATCCGCGTACAAGGCTTACTGGCCTGAAACGGCCTGAAACGGCCTGGCAACTCGCCCATGCGCACCGTCCTCTTCCATGTGGCAGGGCTGCTGCGCGGGTGCATTACAATCGGCCCTTGAATGATCGACATCCTCGCGGAGAATCTCGACACATCACTTTATGAAACCGAAATCCGCTAACTCCACGAAACGTCTCCGGCTGGTTCTGGTCGGCGCGGGCGGCATGATGCGTCATCACATCACGAACCTGCTGCAAATGCAGGATCGGGTCGATGTGGTCGGGATCGGCGAGCCTGACGGCAAGCAGGCGCGTCTGTCGCGCAAGCGCTTCCTTGATGCCGGCGTAAAAGCGCCGCGACACTTCGAAAGCCTGCCCGACATGTTCGCACGTGTCGAAGCCGACGCCGCGTTTATCGCATCGCCGCATGTCTATCATTACGACCAGACGGTGGCGTGCATGGAGGCCGGCCTCGATGTGTTGCTCGAAAAGCCCATGGTCATGAACGCCGTCGAAGCGCGCAATCTGATCGCTGAACGCGATCGATTAGCGCGTCTCCTCGTCGTGGCCTTCCCGGGCAGCCTGGCGCCCTCGATTCGGATGGCATCCGGCTGGCTGCGGTCGGGTGAACTCGGCGCGATCACGGGCATCGCCGGTGTGGCGTACCAATCGTGGGGGCCGGGCACGGTTGGTACCTGGCGGCAGGATCCGGCGATTTCGGGTGGTGGCTTCCTGTTTGACACGGGCGCGCATTTGCTCAACACGGTCTGCGACCTGGCCGGGGAGGACTTCGCCGAGGTGTCGGCCTCGCTCTCGAACGATCGGTTCCCGGTCGAAGTTCGCGGCGCGGTTCAGGGCAAGCTCAAATCGGGCGCGCTCGTTTCGTTGCATGCGGCCGGCATGTGCCCGCCCGGAGTCATCGGCTCGCAGATCGATGTCTTTGCTGAGAAGGCCGTGATCCGCACCGGCATCTGGGGCGAGCGCCTCGAGGTCTGGGGCGAGAACGGACCCGGGCTGCGACGTGTGCGCGTGCCGCGCACGCTCGGCGTGGTTGACACATTCCTGGCGGTGCGCGCTGGCAAGCTCGACAACCCGTGCCCGCCCGAGGTCGGGCTGCGCATGGCCGGGTTATACGACGCCATCGTTGCTTCAGCGCGCCGCGGTGGCGCCCCTGCGAAATTGAGAACGACGGGGCAACGAACGCCCCGATCTTGATGGGAGGAAGACAGCATGAGCACGGATTTGAAGGTAACGGTCTGGAATGAAGGACGCCACGAAAAAGTCCATCCCGAAATCGCCAAGGTGTATCCGGATGGCCTGCACAGCGCCATCGCCGAAGGCCTGCGCGCGTTCGGCCTGAACCAGGTTCGCACAGCGACGCTCGACGAGCCCGAGCATGGCCTGACCGACGCGGTGTTGGCCGACACCGACGTCCTGATCTGGTGGGGACACATGGCCCACGGCGACGTGTCAGACGCTATCGTGGACCGTGTTTATGACCGCGTGATGGATGGCATGGGCCTTGTGGTTCTGCACTCGGGCCATTTCTCCAAGATCTTCAAGCGCCTGATGGGCACCAGCTGCAACCTCAAGTGGCGCGAGCACGAGCAGGAGAATGAGCGTCTGTGGGTCGTGGCCCCGGCGCACCCGATCGCGGCCGGCCTGCCGCAGTGGATCGACCTCGACCACGAAGAGATGTACGGCGAGCACTTCGACATCCCGGCCCCCGACGAACTGGTTCTGGTCAGCTGGTTCAAGGGCGGTGAAGTGTTCCGCAGCGGCTGCACGTGGCAGCGCGGGCGCGGGCGAATCTTCTACTTCCGCCCCGGCCACGAAGCCTTCCCCACGTATTACAACGAGCAGGTCCGCCACATCATCGCCAACGGCGTCCAGTGGGCGGCGCCCGCGAATGCGGCACAGCCTTTCTACGGCAACTTCAAGCCGCTCGAAAAGCTGGACTGAACGTCTGGGTTTTCCGCAGAATCGGAACCGGGTGGATCGAGCCAAACTGGCTCGATCCACCCGGTTTGCGTTTCCCGCGCGACTCGTCAGATCAATACTCTCGGCTGCCCGATCGGCCCACCGATCACGGGGATGGTCGCCGCTGCCGCGGAGCTCCGCAGGGTTCGACGTGATCGGCCGCCAGTGCGATACTGTCGAAGGCTGACGCTCTCGAGATCTTCGCGGCGGCCGTCAACATGCTGCGCGAGAGCGGCCTGGCGGTGCCCCTGGCAACAGTGAAACGGGTTAGCAGTGGTGGTGAGCGCCTGGCGCCGCGTGCGAGCTGCCGTTGGCCCGCGACCAACCAACAGCTTTTTTCGAACGACCGCACCACTACAGGCACGACACTGGATTTCGTCGCTGTCTTCTTCTCAGGCGCGCCCGGCGGGACTCGAACCCACAACCAACAGCTTAGAAGGCTGCTGCTCTATCCGTTTGAGCTACGGGCGCGTTTCAGGGTGAGATTATACGCCGAGCGCCAGCCAAGCATCGCACACCGGCCCCAACGGTCGCGGCCGGCCTGGTTCGTCATAATGATAGAGCCGGGGCGGATCAGGTCGAACCGGCAGGGCAGGAACATGACGATCGACTCTCTTCTCCGCCGCCTGGCGCCGCGCACGTTGCTGGCGCTGAGTGCGGCGGCCCTGGCCGGCTGCGCCAATCTCGGCCAGGCCTTCTCGCAGATCCAGAGCCTGGCAAGCGCGGCTCCGACCGCCGCCGTTGTCGTCGCCACGCAGCCGGTTGTCGCCCCGCCGACGGCGACGCTCGAGCCCCCGACGCCTACCCCGGCGCCGAACCTGCGCGTTTCGTTTGCGCTCGTCAGCGCCCCTGATGGCCAACTGAGCTGGGCTGAGCTGCCTGTCAAACCCAATCGCGTGCCTGGCACCGGTCTGCGGCCGGCCGGCGGTACCTTCCTGGATATCGCCTTCGCTCTGACGGCCGGCTCACCTGCGACGGCCGTGCGCTTCGATGGCGGTGGCGCGCAACCCCTGACCTTCGCCAGCCCGAGCCACACGCTCGTCGTCGAGCCCACGGCGCCCGATGTTGTCGGCCGGCTCGCCTGGAGCGGCCTTGCCGCTGACGGCGCCACGCGCGCGCTGTTCTTCGCCGGAGCAGACGGCGCCGGGCTGACCCAGCTTTTGGGCTCAGCCACGCCACTCGAGGTTGCGGGCTGGTCGGCCGATGGCGCGGGCCTGTATTATTCCGAGGAACCTGTCGAACCACCAGCCGATCAACTCTACCCGGGCGCGTCGAGCCTCTACCGCTTCGATCTGGTCACCAGTCGGGTCGACGCGCTCGTGCCCTCTGACCCGGGTCGGATCGCCTGCATCGATGACCTCGCGCCAGACGGCAAGAGCGTGGTCGAGCATTGCGGCACTGTGAAGGAACTGATCATTCGCTACCTGGGTGGCCCGACGACCACGATCCAGGCGCCACCAACCGTCAAGGGCGACGCCGCCATCGGCAGCGCGCGCTACAGTCCGGACGGACGCCGGATCGCGTTTGCGCTGACGAGCACCGGCCTGTCGGAGGTCGTCAGTTGGGTCGCGGTGTCGGATGGGTTGGGTGGCGGCGCCACTGAGCTGCTGCAGAGCCAACCCAATGAGCGGTACAGCGTTGTGGCCTGGCTCGGATCAACAGATCTGCTCATTCAGGCGCAGCAGACCGGCTGCACCGAGAACTGCGCTTCTCTCTACGTGCTCAACCTCGACACTGGCAATCGGGTCAAGTTCGCGGATGGCACGTTCGTGGTGTTCTCGGCCGCACAGCCGGATTGATACGCGATGTGCGATTCACCAAACACAACGCGCCGAGGCGGCTGCCGCCTCGGCGCGTTGTGTTTGGCTTCAGATCCAGGTTGGGTTCAGTCGTAAATCGGTCGCAGGCCCTTGTACACGACCTTGCCGCCCAGGGTTCGCAGGATGGTCTGCGCCGGGCGGTTGAGCAGCACCGAGAGCTCGTTGGGCGTCATCGGGCGATTGCCGTTGGCCAGCAGAAGATGGAAGACGGCGTCGACGAGCGAGGTGTGCTCGGTGACGAACTCGCTGGTGGGCTTGACCTGTTCGCGGAGCAGGTACTGGGCTTTGTCGACCAGTGTGACTTCGGCGGTTTCAGCATCGACGAGGTCGATCTTCTCGTGCGACTGCGCATTCGCGAAGGCGTGGGCGGCCTCGGGCCTCAAGTGGCGCGCCACATCCACGCGGAAGTCGCGTCCCTCACGTTCCCACCATTCGAAATCGATGCGAAAGCGGCTTTCGACGCCGGGCTTGGAGATCAGGCGATTGAGTGTCATCCGGTCACCGTCAATTGCTGTACTGGCTTGAGTCGAAACGCCAGTAGGCGTCGCCGACGTGGGTGTAATAGGGCTGCTTCACCAACTCGGCGAAGATCGGGGCCGGCGGACAGCGCCGCGCAACGTTGACGGCCGCATACAGTGACCGCGCATGCACCGCGCTCTGCGGGTTCAGCTTGGCGAGCTCGCGGAACACGTCGGCCACCAGGCGGTCAAAGGGCATGCTGGCGAGCTTGCGCCACAGATCGTCGACGACGGGTTGCTGATCGATCGCGACCACCATCAGTTCGTCGAAGTTCACGCTCAGTTGTTTCTTCTGCATACTGAACGCCAGTCGGCCATCAGTGGTCGGCGCTGCCGTGCGCACCCACTCGCGGGTCGGGCGACGTCGGCTGCCGGTGATGATGATCTCATCAGGGCGCTCGCCGCGGCGGATGTTGAGCAGGCCGCCGACCGGCATGTCGATCCGGTCGTACCACTCGGTCAGGCCCACGACGTAGCGCCCGGGTCGGGCGACCCAGCCGCCGAAACGCTCGCTGCTCTGTCCATCGACGAACGTGAAGCGCACGCGCTCGGTCACCTGCGCCGTCGGGAACAACCCGGCCAGACGCGGCGTGAGCGGCAATGTGCCCGAACGTCGATGCGGGAAGGTCAGCGTCACCTGGATGTCATCGGAGGCGGGCAGGTCGGCCGGATCCGCATCCCATTCGTCTTCGATCTCGCGCGTAAGGGCCTCGAGTTCAGGCGTCAAGTCGATGTCGGTTTCGACGACGGCCGGCACCAGTCGCTGGGGTGCGACCTGCACGGCTTCGGGCTCGAGGCGCTTGAGGTACCAGAGCACCTGACCGGCCGGGCCGACCTCGTCGAATCGGTCGTCCTTACGCAATGCGTAGTTCATCGAGAACACCTGCAGTTGCGCATTAACTTCCGACGGGAGCCCAACTTCCTTAAGTAACACCTCGGTCTCGAGTGGGCCGCCGCCGGCCATGTCCAGAACGGCTTCGGCGAGGTTGAGGTGCCCTTCATTGACGTTGGCCATCAGCGGCTTCGGGAACCATCGTCCGGCAAGACGCACGATATCGGGGCTGGCCTTCAACCGCTCTTCGAGCTTGGTGATGACGCCGCCGCCATAGCGCGCGAACAACTCCTCCGGCGGCGCGATCTCGGCGTCGCCAGCCTGCACGGAACGATGATTGAGCGGGTGCTCGGGCAGGCCTGCCGCGAACAACTTCTCGGGACGCCCGTCGTCGAACTCAACGGTCAGGACGTCGAAGGCGCCGATCTCGGGATTGTTCCCGGGGCGCACGTCGATGACAGTTCCGATCGCGTTGGAGGGAAGCGAGAAAGCCAGCCGCTGACCGCGCACGTACGTGTCTTTCGGCATGTACGGCACAGCGCCCGCTTCACGTCGCTTGAGCGCCTCTGTTTCGCGGACGACCCGCTGAGCAATCACGGCCTGAGCCAGATCCGCCGTGGTCATCGGCGTCTCAGTCTCGAGCAGAAGATTGTAGAGGTGTTCGAGGTCGGCGTCGTCAATGACGAAGCCAGAGTCCCAGTAATCGGCCTTCGGGGCAACAACGTCAGTCAATGTTCGGTCCAATCCGCAGTGATTTGCTTGGTGCGTGGCCGGCGGCGCGCATCGCCATCGCTCGATGTGGTCGAGCGCGGCGAGGCCAACTCCGCCGCAAATAGCCTTTCAATTATACTCGGAGCGGCGTGCAATTCAACACGTCGAAGGAAACTTTATGCCACCCGAAGCGACGTGGAAAGCTGTGACAACGGCGCCCAATCATCTGATGGCCGAGATCGTGCGTGGCTCGCTCGAGGCGGCCGGCATCCCGGTCATGCTCGCCGGCGAGTCGTACGCAACTACCTATGGCCTCTCCGACACGGTCGAAGTGATGGTCCCGGCCGAACGACTGGCCGAGGCCGAAGCCGTGTTGGCAGAGGGCACCGAGTTGCTGCCGGGAGACGCGGGCGAGGAAGAGGACGAGAGTCAAACGACGAACGACGAGGGTTGACAGGTCAACCCATCCTCGGCAGTCGTCCCATATCAGCGTTGTCGTCGCATGCGGCAATCGCCTGTCAACCCCCTCAAGGATAGGCTCGCTCGGTCCATTCCAGCGGGTCGACCTGAACGCCGCTGACGAACACTTCCCAGTGGAGGTGCGGGCCAGTGACGCGGCCCGTCGCGCCCTGGAAGCCGATGATCTGGCCGGTCTCCACGCGCTGGCCCACCGATACTTGAAAACTGGATTGGTGCCAGTAGCCGGTGTAGACGCCCCAGCCATGGTCGATGATCGTGGCGTTGCCGCGCACCGTCAGCGGCTCGGTCATGACCACGATGCCGGGTGCGGGCGCCGTGATCGGCCGATCCTCGGCGCCGCTGAAGTCGACGCCGCCATGAAACGAGTCGTATGGCCCGCCGTTGTAGGAACGGAGCGCACCGAACACCGATCGGATGATGCCCACGGACGGCAGCAGGAAGGGCCCGCTCCACAGGCGCTCAGGTGTCGGCGGCGCCGTAATGATGGCCCGGATCCGCTCGAACTCGGGCTTAACGATGGCGGGATCGATCGTTGTCGGATCGACGGTGAGCGGCGGGTCGACCACGTAGCGGCCCGCCCGGATCGGGAACGACTGGCTGATCGTCGTGGCAGCGCCGGTGGTGTCTGTGAAGGTGACGGTCAACGGATACAGGTTGGGATCCGTGAGCCTGTAGACGCCGACCAGCCCATACGCGGTCAGCGGATCCGCCGCATCGCGACTGAACGTGATCGCGGTCTGGTTCAGGATTGCCGTGATCGTCAACGGCTCGGTGCTGGCGATCCTCAACTCGACGGTCTGGCCCTGGGCGGCTGGTGCCGGCGAAACGTCGAACGACCGGATCACGGCCGGCAAACCCTTGAGCGGCGCATCGCCGCCGGGCACCGCCAGACGCTGGTTGGGCGTGGCGACCCACGGGTGGGCCAGGCCGTTCTCGGCGGCCACGGCCCACGGGCTCAGCCGCGCGGCGGCGGCGGCGCTCAACCAGCCCTCGCCGGCGCGTGCCTCTACGACACGGCCGGTGGCCAGGCCTGGGCCGGCATCGGGCTGATCAGTCAGGACGATGTTCTGGGTGATGTACAGACGACTCGGGTTGACGATGTGATTGAGCCGGATGAGGGTTTCGCGCTTGAAGCCGAGCCGCGCACTCAGGCTGTCGAGGGTCTCGCCGGCCTCCAGCGGATGAGTGGTCAGCCGGCCGGTGACGCCGTTCATGCCAGGGATCACGAGCAGACGACCGATCGGCAGCGCGGCCGGATCGAGGCCCGGGTTGGCGGCCGAAAGCTCGTCGAGCGACAACCCGAAGGCCTGGGCGATCGACGCCATCGTGTCGCCGGACTGAACTTCGTAGACCGGGCCCGTCGCGTCCTGACCGCGCGCAGCCGGTGCGCTCAAGGCCGAGGTCGCAACCAGAAGCGTGGTTGCGCTAAGGAGCAGTAACCGTCGCAGCGTCTTCCAGAATCCAGACATCGCCGATGTTTACCCTGTCCAAAAAAGCCGGATCGGTTTCGAGCACATACCGGGCCGGCTCTCTGGGAGCATAAGACGGCCGCCAGGGTTTGGCGCGGACCTTGTCGACCACGCGCCCGGCGGCGTTGATCCAGACCACACCCAGATCGAAGTTGACGAAGAACATGTGGATGGCGGTCAGCATGACGCTGTCGCGATCTTCGACCAGCAAGAGCGCTTCACCGGGCCGCAGGGACTGGCGAAACTGCAGACCGCGCAGCTTGCACAGAAAGCCGGCGCACCACACCACGTCTGGCAGGATCATCTCGCCGGTCGCTTGGTCTTTGAGGTGAATAGTGCGCATCGCACGTCAGGGCGGTGTCTGGACACAAAAAAAAGGCAACCGGGCCGATCGGCCGCGGCAGCCTCTTTGAATTCTACTCGGGTTGCGTTCAGGCGCTCGGCGCCGTGCGGCGACTGAGCACTTTCTCGATGCTCTCGATCAGGTCCTGCGGGCCAAATGGCTTGGTGATGTAGTCGTCGACCTTGGCGATGTGCAGGCCGAGCACCTTGTCGATGCTCTGGGCCTTGGCGGTGACTACGATCACCGGGATCTCGCGGGTGCTCTCGTGCGCCTTGAGTTTCTGGTACACCTCCCAGCCGTCCATGTCGGGCATCATGAGATCGAGCAAGACGATGTCGGGCTGGCTGCTCTGCACGAGCTCCAGGCCTTCACGACCGCCGGTCGCGCCTGTCACCGTGTAGCCTTTGCGGCTCAGGATGAGGCGGATCAAGTCGATCATGGCCGGTTCGTCTTCAATGCATACCACCCGCTTGGTCTTATCCATTAATGCGCTCTCCCAGCGTGATGACGATACCCGCTCGTATCTGACAGGACCGACGATCAAACTCAAAACAGACTGTACCGCGTCTGCTCCACAGCCCCCAGGGTATTATGGAAGTGACACAGGATTGTGTCACCCATTTCCCTGACATCACGCGCATCTTAACGAGTTTGACACGCGGTTTGCGGCGAGTGTACCACATTCGTTCTAGTGGGCAAACCGTATTTAGTCTCAGGTACGACTCAGTGCGTAGCGCTGGCGGCTTTACGTCATGTCGTTTAGGATTCGTCCTTGTGATGACACCTTCTGAATGGGTCGATTGGATCAGCAGCTTCTCCACAGTCTTTCTGGGGATCTTTGTCGAGGCGGCCGCCTTCTTGATGATCGGTTCGGTTGCCTCGGGCCTCGTTGAGGTCTTTCTGCGCTCCGACGACATGGCCCGTCTGTTACCGCGCAACCCGATCGCGGCGGCCGGAGTCGGGAGCCTGCTCGGCCTGGTCTTCCCGGTATGTGAATGTGGAGCAGTGCCGTTGGCGCGGCGCATGGTGCGAAAAGGGCTGCCGATGTCGGCGGCCGTGTCGTTCCTCCTGGCGGCGCCGGTGTTCAACCCGATCGTCATCGCGAGCACCCTCGCGGCGTTCGGCCCGTCGCCGGTCTTCTTTGGCCGCATCATCCTGAGCGTTCTGATCGCGTCGGCCACCGGAGCCGTATTTGCCGCGCACCGCAACCCGGCCGCGCTGCTGCGGACGCCCGAGCCCTTGCTGATGCGCGGCGGCCCGGTGTATCCGCTGCTGCTGGAGAGCGAGGGGATGGGGACGCGCATCGGGCGTGTGTTCCGCGTGGCGGTCGATGAGTTCTTCGACATGGGTCGCTACCTTGTCTTCGGCGCGTTCCTGGCGGCGTTAATGCAGACCGTGGTGCCGAATGCGGTTGTGCTCGCCATTGGCAGCGGGCCGGTCGTGTCGGTGCTCGTCCTGATCCTCCTGGCGGTGCTGCTCTCAGTTTGCTCGACGGTCGACGCCTTCATCGCGTTGTCGTTCGCCGGTAGCTTCACGACGGGATCGCTCCTGGCCTTCCTGGTCTTCGGGCCGATGGTCGACATCAAGAGCACTTTGCTGTATGCGGGTGTCTTCAAGCGTAAGGTCGTTGCCTATCTGGTGGTGCTGCCCCTGCTCATGACGATCCTGGCGGCAGTGATCATTAACCTCAACACGACGTGGTGATATGTCGCTAAAAACGTACCGTCTCACTCAACTGACTCTGATGGTGGCGCTTGGCGCGTATCTCGGCGCCCGCCTGTTGAGCGGAGCCATCTACTACTACATCAACGAGCGCTTCACGGCCCTGATCGTGGCCGGCGCGATCCTGGCGTTGGGTCTGGCTTATGGAGCCTGGGCCGGCCGCCGTCAGCCGGATGCCGTGGATATCGATCCCGACCTGCCGCTCGCCCTGAATCCGGCCGAGGCTCGCGCGCGGCGCTCGCGGTTGTGGCGGGCCGGCCTGATGACGGCTCCGCTCCTGGTCGGGTTTGCCGTGCCGGCCCGGCCGTTGGGCGCCAACGCGATCGATACGCGTGGTCTGAACACGAGCGCGCCGATCTCGGCCAGCGGCGAGGCCCAAAGGTTGCAGATTGCACCTGAGCAGCGCTCGATCCTCGACTGGGTGCGCGTCGTCAACTACGCCGACGATGCCTCCGAGGTGCGAGGCCAGCCGGCCGACGTGATTGGCTTCGTCTACCACGATCAGAACCTGAGCGCAGACACGTTCATGGTGGCGCGCTTCATGGTGACCTGCTGCAGTGCGGATGCCTCGGCGGTGGCCATGGCCGTGACGTGGCCCGACGCTGCAGCCCTGACCGACAACACCTGGGTTCGCGTGCGTGGCACGATCGACGTGTCCGCCTATGGCGGCCGACCGCTGCCGCTCATCAATGCCGAGACCGTCGAAGCCACCGACGAACCCGCACACCCCTACATGTACCCGTGACCACAGCAGCACTGCTTCAACGTATCGATCGCTTCGATCGCTTCGTGCTGGGCGTCATCGGCGCGCTGGCCGCGGCGATTGTGCTCGTCGTCGCGCTCGGCGATCGCGTCGGCGCGCAGGTCGCGCTGGCGCGGCCAGCGACGGGTTCCGCTCTGGGCGCTCAGGGCTCGATTCGACTCACGTTCTCGGAAACGATGGACGCCGCCAGCGTTGAGGATCACTTCGCTATCGAACCGCCTGTGCCTGGCACGTTTCAGTGGAGTGAGCGCGCTGTGACGTTTGTGCCCGACCGGCCGTTCGCGCGGGGCGCTGCGGTCACGGTGCGCCTCGCGTCCGGCGCGCTTTCGCGGACCGGGCGTCCGGTGCTGGCCGATCAGGCCTGGACGTTCACGGTGCGTGAGCCTGTCGTCGTGTATCTCTCGGCGAGCCAGGACACACCGCGCGAATTGTGGCGGATTGATCCGATCACGCTCGAGCAGGTGCAACTCAGCCATACCGACGGGCGTGTCTTCGACTTCGCCGCGGCCCCCGACGGCGAAAGCGTTGTCTTCAGCGTCATGAACGACGAGAACGGCACCGATTTCTGGCAGGTCGACCGCGCCGGCACCGGGGCCAAACGGGTCCTGGCCTGCGGGCCGGATCTGTGTAGCGGCGCCTCCTGGTCAGCCGACGGGACGCGGATCGCTTACAGCCGCGAGCCCAGCGGGCTGTCACCCGGCGCGCCCAAAGGCCCGCCGCGAGTCTGGACGTTCAGTGTGGCTGATGGTCAGACCGCGCCCCTGTACCAGGACAGCCAGATCATCGGGTACTCGCCCGCGTGGTCATCAGACGGCACCTGGCTCGGTATGGTCGACAACTCGAGTTCCGCGATTCGGCTGTTGCGGATATCCGACCAGAAGGAGCTGCTGCTTGCCACGCAGCAGGGCACGATGGGCACGTTTGCGCCCGATGGGTCGCGCCTGATCTACACGACGTTGACGTTCGACGACGCCACGGCCCCGCAGCCGTTCACGACCGTCATGTCGGCCGATCTCGGCCCGGCCGGCGCCCTCACGCCGATCCTGGGCCGCGAGTACAGCCTGGCCGATTATGGAACGCCGGCGTGGTCGCCCGACGGGCAATGGATCGCCATCAACCAGCGGACCACGGACAGCGGGCCGAGCAAACAGGTCTGGCGCATGCGGCCCGATGGCAGCGACGCCACGCCGATCACGAGCGATGCCGACAACACCTACGCCGGGTACCACTGGTCGCCGTGGAGCGACGCGCTCATCATCCAGCGCTTCCCGCTGAACAAGGCGTATGCCACGCCCGAGATCGTGTTGTGGTCGGCCGCCGATGGTTCGGTCAGGCTATTGGCTCAAAATGCGAGCCTGCCGGAGTGGTTGCCGTGAGCGGCGACAGGCGTCGGGGGGGCGGGATAACGTCACCCCCCTGTCCA
>CAYZRP010000016.1:47414-76097 GCA_964480865.1 uncultured Anaerolineales bacterium
TGAGCCGGCAGCGTGAACTGACGCCCGACGCCTGTCGCCCGACGCCTTCAGGCGCTCATGGCTTCGCCGAGGCTTTCGATGCGCTTCTGAACGTAGGTCGAGAAGAAGCCGCGGTAGCGCTCCTGGAGGTGCGGGAGCATCCAGTCGTTGCCCGTGACCCGTCCGCGGCAAAGCGGCGTATCACACGAGCACGAAAACTGATCGTACGGGCTGGCATCGGTCATGGCGTAGTCGAAGCAGACCTCTTCGCCTGGCGTGATATCGCGCATCGCCACGACGGTCAACTGCCCCTGCAAACCCGCGTTCGGGTCACACGAGTGATTGATGAAATCCGCGGGCTCATCGTCCACGGGCGTCACCAGATAGAGCCCCTCATCGACCTGCACGCTCCGGCGTTGCAGTAGTTCCGGCAGGCCCGTGAGTTGTTCATGATCGACGATCGCGCCGCCCCAGACCAGCAGACGTTCGCCGGCCGGGATGGACGTGCGCGCGATCAGGCCGTGCCCGCCCTTATCGGGGCGCGCCACGGGCTCCAGTTTGGGGCTCAAATAGGCGTAGCGCTTAAAGCTGGCATGCATCGTGTCGTCACCTTTCCCGGAAAACGAATTTGCCACCCAGTCCGAGGTTCACGGACCGCCCGGCGGTTAACCGGCGCGGCGAGCTCGGATAGGCGGCAACGATGGAACGCGTGGCTGTCGGTCACGCGTCGAGGTGCATTTTCCATCAATTCGCCGGAATTTCAAGGTTAGGGGGCGCTCAAAGGTAAATTTTAAGATGCTGAGCGATACAGTATTAGCCGCCGCCGCGTCGAGTTGGCCCGGCCAGAAGGATATCGAATGACGGAGTTGCTGCAGACGATCGTCGCCTGGGTGGAAGGGTTGATCACGCAATTGGGTTACCCCGGTTTGGCGTTCGCCATGTTCCTCGAGACCGTTTTTCCGCCGATCCCGTCCGAAGCCATCATGCCCTTCGCGGGCGTGCTCGCGCGTCAGGGTGTCTTTTCGTTATGGGGCGTCGTTGCCTCGGCGTCGGTGGGCGCCTTGATTGGCGCGCTTGTGTTGTACGCGATCGGTCGCTGGGTCGAGGATCGGATGTTGTTCACCGTGGTCGGCCGCTATGGACGTTGGATCGGGATTTCCGAAGACAACCTGCGGCAGGGCCTGCGTGTGTTCGATCGCTACGGCGTGCTGGCGGTGTTTGTGTGTCGTCTGCTCCCCGGTCTGCGCAGCGTCATCTCAGTGCCGGCCGGCATGGCGCGCATGCGGCTCTCGACGTTCGTGGCGATCTCGGCCCTTGGCACAGCGGCCTGGAACTCGCTTCTGGCCGGACTGGGTTGGGCGCTTGGCGATCAGTGGAAGACAGCGATCGAGTGGATCGCGCGCTACGAGGACATGGTGATCATCGCCGTGCTGCTGGCTGTGGCCGGCTACGTCGGCTGGCGGCTCTATCGTCGGCGAACGGACTCAACGCCGTCGGCGTTGGCGTGAACGTTGTGCGCGCTCAATGCTGGCGAGGCTGATCGGGCAACACGGAAAGCAGGCGGCCGCAGACGGTGTGGACGTGTACGAGCACGGGCCGATCTTCGCGCGAGTCGGGGATCCAGCTGAGCACCCGGCGATCGATCTGGGTGACGGCGCGACGGGCGGCGGCAGCGATGAGTTTCTGGCCGCTGTCGTTGGTGGCTCGTGCCGAAAAGAGTCGTTGGGCTCGATCCAGTTGATCCTTCAACTCTTCGCGATAGCGCTGATCGAGGAGCGTGGTGCACATGGCGAACTCGTCAAACCAACGAGCCGCAGACGAGCCAGAGGTACCGGGGTTCATCATGGAAGTCCTCGGTGCGACAAGCCTGTTGGCGACCACGCGCGCGTGAGGTAGCGCGTTGACGGACTCGTCCGGGAGTCTATCGGGCATCCTGGCCTCGTGGCCGCCGTCTGAAAAGTGTAGTGCCGATGCCGGCGCCTGTCCACTCGGCTCCGACAGCTTGCATGCACCTTACGTTACAATGTCCGTGCCTCGGGCGGAAGACCGCCCGACGTTCTTTTGCATGTCCTTAACGGAATACACAGCGCGGGTTTACCGGCGGGCTCACCTGCCGGCTGGATGGTTTCGGTGATTCAACCCATCGTGCCCGGCGTCTATCGCGTGCCCGGTGTGGTCGCCAACAGTTACCTCGTGGTCGACTCCGCTGGCGCTCTCTTGATTGATGCCGGCCTGCCTTACAGTCATCGTCGAATACTCAAGGCCCTGCAGGATCTCGGTCTGGAGCCCGCGGCGCTCAAGACGGTGCTCCTCACGCATGCCGACCGCGATCACGTCGGCGGGGCCGCCGATCTGCGGACGGCCACCGGCGCGCGTGTGCTGGCCGGCGCGCTCGAAGGTGAGGCGATGGCCTCGGCCACGGAGACGCGACGGGTCGTTTTGCCCGGGGTGATGCGTGGGCTCTTCGAAGCGGCGTCGCGACTCGCGTTTGCGCAGGTGACGCCCGTCACGCCCGATGGCGCGCTCTCTGATGGCGACGAACTCGCGGGCTGGGGCGGGGTGAAGGTGCTGCACACGCCGGGACACACGCCCGGTCACATGTCGTACTATCTGCCTGAGCGCGGTGTGCTCTTCGCCGGCGACTCAATGCGCTCGTTCGGTGGTCGGCTGCGGCCCTCCTTCGGCGCGAACACCGCTGACGAACACCAGGCGCAGGAGTCGGCCTGGCGACAGCTGACGTTGAACCCTGAACTCATCCTCGCCGGACACGGCACGCCGGTCTGGGTCAAGTAGGCGAGCGCTGCTGCGCCGCCGGAGACGCATCCCCTCCATGGAGTTGTCCGCCACCATCAACCTGCTCGGCCGCCTGCTTGGCGAGGTGATCAGCGAGCTCGAGTCGCCGGCGCTGCTGGCCCTCGAAGAGAAGATCCGCCAGAGCGCCAAGGAACGCCGCACCGCCGAGCCCGAGGCCGGTATCAGGCTTGCGGCGCAGGTCAGCGAACTCGATGTCGAGTCGGCTCGTGCCATGGCGGCTGCCTTTACGGCCTACTTCGACCTCGTGAACCTGGCCGAGGAGGCCAACCGCGTGCGCAGCCTGCGGGTGCGCGAACGCGTCGACCAGGAGCGGCCCGAGTCGCTCGACGACACGCTGGCGACCCTCAAGCGTCGTCGTGTTCCGGCCAAGCAGATGCAGGCCTTGCTCGAGCGCCTGAAGGTCGAGCTCGTCCTGACTGCGCACCCGACCGAAGCCAAGCGCCGCACGGTGCTCTCCAAGCTGCAGCGCATCTCGCGCAGCCTGCGCGCGCTGTACTACACGGACCTGCTGCCCCGGGAGCGCGACGCGCACCTCGCGGCCATCAAGGCCGAGATCGTCAGCCTGTGGCTGACGAACCGCAACCGGACGGCGCGACCCGCCGTCACGGACGAGGTGCGCACCAACCTGTACTTCATCGACGAGATCTTCTGGCGTGCGCTGCCGCGAATCGAGCGCGAGCTGGCCCTCGCTGTCGCCCGGCATTACCCGCGCCTGAAACCGCCGACCGGCTGGCTGACCCTTGCCTCGTGGGTCGGCGGCGACCGCGATGGCAATCCTAACGTGACGGCGGCCGTGACCGCCGAGACGCTGCGCCTGCACCGCGGCCTGGCGGTCGAGCGCCATCGTGAGACGTTGACCGATCTGGCGCGCCGCATGAGCTTCGACGTGCGCCGCGTCCCGGCCACCGCCTCGCTCACTCGTTGGATCGAGTCGCGCCGGCCGTTTCCGCCGCATGCCGCCTATCTCGAGGAGCGCTACGGCGACGAACTGTATCGGCTCGCGCTCAGCCTGCTGGCCAACGATCTCGAGGCTGCCTCGCGCGACGACATGGCTGCGCGCCTGCTGAGCCAGTCGCCGCACGAAGCGCGCGCTCGCCTCGAGCAGATCACGACGCCGTTGACCGACATTGTGGCCGCCGCTCCCCAGGCCGTCATCGCGCACACCGGCTTGCCCTACGGCGACGCACCGTCGCTCGAATTGCTGCGACAACAACTCGACATCTTCGGCCTGTACGCGGCGCGTCTCGACCTTCGTGAGGATTCGGCCCGTCTGGTGGCCACCTTGAACGAGATCCTGCGCGCGCTTGACTGGTCGCGCGACTTTGCCAGCCTGAGCCACGCCGAGCAGGTGGAGTGCCTGACGCGCTGGCTGAACGAGCCGCGGCCCGCCGGGCTGTCGGACCATGCCGGCGTGACCGTCGAGACCAGCGAGACCTGGGCGCTCTTTCGCCTGATCGCGCGCGTGCAACAGGTGTACGGGTCCGAGTTGCTGGGACCGTTCATCATCTCCATGACGCGCAGCGAAGCCGATGTGTTGATCGTCATGTTGCTCGCGCAGTGGGCGGGCTGCACACCGGGCATGCAGATCGTGCCGCTGTTCGAGACCATCGACGATCTGCAGGCCGCGCCGCACATCCTCGTGCGGCTGTTCGCCATCGACGCGTATCGCGACCATCTGAAGGCCGGCGGCGGCGACCAGATGGTGATGATCGGCTATTCAGACAGCAACAAGGACGGCGGTTACCTCGCGGCCAACTGGGCGCTCTATGAGGCGCAGGAGGCGATCACGTCCGCGTGCGCCAAAGCCGCTGTCAGACTGACGATCTTTCACGGCCGCGGTGGCACCGTCGCGCGCGGTGGCGGCCCGGCCAATCGCGCCATCCGCGCGCAGCCGCCAGGCACGGTCGAAGGCCGCTTCCGTGTGACGGAGCAGGGCGAGGTCATCGCCTCGCGCTATGCCGACCCCGATCTGGCGCATCGCCACCTCGAACAGGTCGTCAGCGCTGTGTTGCTCGCGAGCGCCGGCAGCGACTCGCGTGAGGCGCCGATGGCTGCCGACCACTGGCGCGGCGCGATGAAGACGATGGCCGAGGCAGCGCGCGCTGAGTATCGATCACTCGTCTACGACACGCCGGGGTTCATCGACTTCTGGCGGGCCGTGACGCCGATTGACGAGATCAGCACCTTGCGCATCGGCTCACGCCCGACGGCGCGGCGCGGCGGCGGGCTCAAGCCGACCGCGGTTCGCGCGATCCCGTGGGTGTTCTCGTGGATGCAGAGCCGATTCAACCTGCCGGGCTGGTACGGCCTGGGAACAGGGCTCGGCGCCGCGCCGATCGAGTTGCTGCGCGAGATGTACCGGCAGTGGCCGTTCTTCCGCGCGCTGCTCGACAACGCCGAGATGTCGCTGCTCAAGGCCGACATGGACATCGCGGCCCTTTACGTCGCCCTCGCCGACGATATCGAAGACGCGGATGCGATGTTTGCGCGCATCAAGGCCGAGTTCGACCGTACTCAGTCCGCGATCCTGTCGATCTCGGGGCAGCGCGAGTTGATGTCGGCCGACCCGGTCATCCAGCGCTCGATCATCCTGCGCAATCCGTATGTGGATCCGCTTAACTTCATCCAGGTCGAGATGCTCAAACGGTTGCGCGCCATACCACAAGAGGGGGCCGGCGAGACGCCCGTTGAGCTCGAGGCGCTACGGGACGTGATCACGCTGACCATCAACGGCATCGCGGCCGGCCTGCGCAATACGGGGTGAGCGGCGTTAGTACGCCGCTCGTGTGTACTGGCCGCGCGTGAGCGTGATGCCGTGCTCTTTGAGAAAGGCCGGGATATCGATGCCCAGTCGCTCATATTCGGCCGCCACGGCGGCCCGCGCTGCAGCAAACGCCTCGGCGCTCTCCCAGACTGCCGCGGTGATGTGCGTGTAGGGCCCGTCGCCCAATGGCTCGAAAACGTAGCCCTCGACGAAGCCCGGCTGGATCCTGACGATTGACTCGGACAGCCGGCGTCGTTCGTCAAAAGCGGCTCGCGCCGCCTCCGGTACGCTGAAGTGATCGATCAAAACGTGTGCCACAGGGTCCTCCTGCATCATTGGAAAAGCAACACAGTGTTGCATTGACACAGTAGGTGCTGCTACACTGTTCGTCAAGCATCGCCGCTCCCTTCTTGAGCGGATATGCAACAGCAGAGGCCACCCTGGCGCATAACCCTCGATCAACCGAAGACGCGCGTATCAAACGTTCGCGCGCCGCGATGCTGCAGGCCTTGTTCGATCTGACCGTCGAAAAGGGATATGAGGCCGTGTCGATCAGCGACATCGCGAGTCGGGCGAACGTCAATCGCTCGACATTCTATCGGCACTACCTCGATAAGGGGGCGTTGCTGGCGGAGTACCTGGCCGCTCTGCAGGTGGCGGTCGCCGCCGTGGCCCGGCAGCAGACTGACAGTGCGGCGCCTCCCGCAGGTCTGCTGCTCCTCCTTCGACACATCCGCGAGCGGGCCGACTTCTACAAGGTCATGCTTGGACCGCAGGGCGACGCCGCGTTTGTGCATCGCCTCCGCCAGATCTCGGCGAAGCGGTACCGTGACCTGTTCGCGCGGGTGGATACGCCCGCACCAGACGGTCCACCGACCGAATTGCGGGTCGCCTACATCTCGCAGGCCACGATCGGTGCGATCACCTGGTGGCTGTCGGGCGGCCGCTCCTGGTCCCCCGAAAAACTGGCGGGCTGGTTGGGCGACCTCAGCCTGGCGGCGGCGGGGCTCGACCCACGGGCTGCGATGCGCCGGGCGCCGCTGATCGGGCGGATCGAGCCATCGAAAGGACGCAGCGATGCGCGAGACGAGCACTGAGATCCTGGTGGTCGGCGGCGGGTTGGGCGGTGCGGCCGCGGCGCTGGCGGCCTGCCGACTCGGGCGGTCTGTGGTGTTGGTCGAAGAGACCGACTGGATCGGCGGCCAACTCACCAGTCAGGCCGTCCCGCCCGACGAGAACCCGTGGATCGACAGCGAGCACACCGGTTGCACGGCGTCCTATCGCCAGTTGCGTGACGGCATCCGCGACCTGTATCGCCGCCACTATCCTTTGCGCGAAACTGATGAGCCGTACCTCAACCCGGGCAGAGGGAACGTCAGCCCGTTGTGCCATGAACCGCGCGTGTCGTTGGCCGTCCTCGAGGCCATGCTGCTCCCGTACCAGGCGACCGGTCGGCTCGAGATATGGTTGCGACACACGGCCGTTGCCGCAGAGGCTGATGGCGATCGTGTCCGCGCGATGACGATCCGATCGGTCGACACAGGCGACCGGGTGACGGTTCAGGCCGCGTGTGTGATCGACGCCACCGAACTGGGAGACGTGCTGGCCCTGGCCGGAGTCGAGCACGTCATCGGCGCCGAGAGCCAGAACCAGACTGGCGAGTTGCATGCGCTTCCCGACGACCCGGATCCTCTGGATCAGCAGGCCGCATCGTGGTGCCTGGTGCTCGACTACCTGCCTGGCGAAGATCACACGATCGCGCGTCCCGCCAATTACGACTTCTGGCGCGGATACCGTGCGCCGTTCTGGCCGGACCGCCAACTGAGTTGGACAACCTCGGATCCTGTAACGCTCGAGCCTGTGACTCGCCTGCTGTTCAGCGGGCCGACCGACGATGCGCGCGGCGACGATCTCTGGCACTTCCGCCGTATCGTCTGGCGCGCACGCTACCCCGAAGGCTTCCATCGCAGCGACGTCGTCGTCGTGAACTGGCCACAGATCGATTACTGGCTCGGTCCGCTGGTCGGTGTGACGGAGGCGGAGCGGGCGGCGCATCTGACCGGCGCACGCGAGCTGACACTTTCGATGCTGTACTGGATGCAGACCGAGGCACCCCGCCACGACGGTGGCTACGGCTACCGGGGGCTGCGGCCGCGCGGCGACGTCGTCGGCACGGGCGATGGGCTGGCCAAGCAGATCTACGTCCGCGAGAGCCGCAGGATCAAGGCTGAGTTCACGATCCTGGAGCAACACGTCGGCGTCGCGGCACGCGGTGGGCACAAGGGCGCCGAGGTCTTCGCGGACAGCATCGGCATTGGCAGTTACCGGATCGACCTGCATCCGAGTTATCGCCGCAACTACATCGACGTCAACAACTGGCCGTTCCAGATCCCGCTCGGCGCGCTGATCCCGATCCGGGTCGAGAACGTGTTGCCGGCCTGCAAGAACCTGGGGACGACGCACATCACGAACGGGTGCTACCGATTGCATCCGGTCGAGTGGAACATCGGCGAAGCGGCCGGCGCGCTCGCCGCGCACTGCCTGAACACAGGCCAGACGCCGCGCCAGGTCTATCGGTCGGTGGAGCGACGGGCGGACTTCCAACGCCTCCTGGTCGACGGGCTCGGCTTTGAGCTGGCCTGGCCCGAGTCGCTGCGTTTCATCGATCGGGAAAAACGTGACCCGCTGGGGATTTAGGCGCGCTCCGCGGCGCCCGCAGAGGCAGGGCCACGGGTCGCGAGTGGTAACTCACGAATTCTCTCGGCCGGTTTCTGGAGGGTTGCACAACTCGGGCGTTCAGGTCTGGCCGATATAATTCGGCGCGATGACGGAAACGCATTCCTCCCCCCAACCGGCGCTGCTGGCGCTGGCCGATGGCACGACCTGGCCCGGGCTGGCGCTCGGCCGGCGCGGCGAGCGCGTCGGCGAGATCGTGTTCAACACCTCGATCACGGGCTATCAGGAGATCCTGACCGACCCGTCCTACCACGGCCAGATCGTGGTGCTGACCCAGCCACACATCGGCAACTACGGCGTGAATGACGCCGATGACGAGTCAGAGCGCGCCTGGGCCGCCGGCCTAGTGGTGCGTGCCGCCAGCCCGATCGTCAGCAACTGGCGGGCGGCACGCTCGCTTGATGATTATTTGCGCGAGCGCGAGATCGTGGCGATCACGGACGTCGACACGCGGGCGCTGACGCGGCGCATCCGCACCTTCGGCGCGCAGAACGCGGCGATCTCAAGCGCCCGACCTGAAGCCGATCACGTGATCGACCTGGCTCGCTCGGCGCCCGACATGAACGGCCTGGATCTGGCCCGTGAGGTGACCTGCGCAGAGCCGTACCACTATGCGGCTTCCGACGATGCCTGGGGCCTCGATCTCCCGCCGATGCCCGGGCGGCGTTATCGGGTCGTGGCCTACGACTTCGGCATCAAGCGCAACATCCTGCGGCTCCTGACAGCCCATGGCTGCGACGTGACGGTTGTGCCCGCGCAGACCACGGCCGAGGAGGCCCTGGCGCTGAAGCCCGACGGCATCTTCCTCTCGAACGGTCCAGGCGACCCGGCCGCATGCACATACGCGATCGAGTCGGTGCGCGGGCTGTTGGGCCGGGTGCCGGTCTTCGGCATCTGCCTCGGGCATCAGATCCTGGGGCTGGCGTTAGGTGGCACCACTTACAAGTTGAAGTTCGGTCATCGCGGCGGCAATCAGCCCGTGCAGCGCGATGGCGCAGCTGTCGAGATCTCGAGCCACAACCATGGCTTCGCGGTGGATGCCGACAGCCTGCCGGGCGACGTCGTGGTCTCGCACGTCAACCTCAACGATCGCTGCTGCGAGGGCCTGCGGGCTCCGGATCGCCGCGCCTTCAGTGTGCAGTATCACCCCGAGGCAGCGCCTGGGCCGCACGACGCTCGCTATCTCTTCGACGACTTCATTGCTCTGATGAATACGAGCGATTGAGGGCGAGGACCTGGTGCTGAGACCGGTTTACCCCCGGCCGGCGACCGAGATTGCATGAGCCAACGTCCCGCGATCGTCAACGTCGGATATCGATCGACGAACTACTACGTCGTTGGCGGCGGTCGCACGCGACTGCTGATCGACCTCGGCTGGCCCGGGACGCTGGCTCAGCTGACGGCCAGCCTGAAGCACAAAGGGCTGGCGCTCGCGGACATCACCCATGGGCTGGCCACACACTACCACCCGGACCATGCCGGGCTGGCCCAGGATCTCAAGCGCGCCGGGATGCAGTTGTGGGTCATGGGCCCACAGGTTGAGGCCGTGCCGCTGATGCGCGGCTACGTCAAGCCCACTGATGGGTACATCGACATCAGGCTGAACGACTCGCGGGTCGTGGCCCTCGCCGAGTCGCAGGCGGCTCTCAAGGCGATCGGGTTGGTGGGCGAGATCATCGCCACGCCCGGGCACTCCGACGACAGTGTCACGCTGGTGCTCGACACGGGCGAGGCCTTCACGGGCGATCTCGGTCCGACCGAGATGGCAACCGACGAGACCCGGTCTGTCATCGCCGCGAGTTGGGCGGCGATTCGGCGCCTGGGCGCCACCACGATCTATCCGGGTCATGGCCCGATCCGACCGATCCCGCAGGCTTGAGTGCGAACGCAAAAGGAGGACGTTGGGTTCGCCCCAACGTCCTCCTTTTGATTCACTATCAGGGCTTCAGGCGCAGCCAGGGGATGAGGGCTGTTGAGAACGGCGTGAGGACATAGCCTTCGACGCGCGGGTTGACGACGGCGGCGTAGGCGCTGTGCGAGATCGGAATGATGACGTGGTCATCGAGCAGGCGTGTCTCGGCCTGTTGGTATAGGACCTGCCGGGCCGTCGGGTCCGTCTCGGCGCGGGCCGAGTCGAGCCAGTCGTCAACTGAGCGGCTGGCGTAATGCAGGTCATTGTACGAACCAGTCGAATACGCGATCGGGTCGAGGAAGTTCTGCGCGTCCGGGTAATCGGCGCACCAGCCTGTGCTGATGACATCGGTCGGATAGCGATCGACCGAGTCCCCGAAGGCGTACCAGTCAAGCACCTGCACGGTGACCGATATGCCCAGCGTGTCACGCCAGCTCTGCGTGATCGTGGCGACGATATTGCCGACCTGGTTGCTCGAGCCAGAGACGCTGAACCGTACATCGAGGTCGGCGGGCTTGTAGCCTGAGCGGGTCAGGGCGGCGCGGGCGGCTTCTGGATCGAAGGCGGGCTCGGGGCGAGACTCAAAGCCCGGCATGGCCGGTGGCAGCAGGGTCGTGGCGCGTCGATCATCGCCATCGATGAGCGTCGCAAACAGCTGATCGCGATTGATCGCCAGCGCCAGCGCTTCGCGCACGTCGGGGTTGTCGAGCCCGGGTCGGTTGGTGTTGAGCACCAGATACGACGTGCACAGGCTTGTCACGCTGCGCAGCCGATCATGCAGTCGATGCGAGGGATCACGGATCAGCCGGGCGTCGTCGTCCCACAGATCGAGCCAATCGATCTCGCCGCCCTCGAACAGGCTGAGCGGATTGCCACCCTCGTTGGTCAGGAACAGGACGTAGTGGATCGCCGGTGGATGCGCATAGCCATCCTGGCGTGCGAGCGTCACGTACTCATACGGCTCGATCACGTTCAGGGCATACGGTCCGCTGCTGACCGGGTTCAGATACCATTCGTCGCCGGACTCCACGTTGGCGCGCTGCACGACGAACGCCACGGGGTAGGTGAGCTTGCCCAGAAAGAAGACATTGGGCGCGCGCAGCCTGACCTGGAGCGTATGCTCGTCGATGGCCTTTGCGCCTTCGAGCGTGTCGGTATTGCCGTCGGCCAGGGCGATGGCGCCATCGATGTCATCCAGGTATGCGTTGTTTCCGATGCCGCGATTCGGATCCAGGGCGCGTGTCCAGCTGTAAACGACATCCTCGGCCGTGATCGGTGAGCCATCGCTGAAACGAGCCTCGGGCTCGAGGTCGAAGGTGTAGGTCAGACCGTCGTCGCTGACCGACCATGAGCGGGCCAGATCCGGTGCGAGCTTGAGATCCGGTGTGAAGCGGACAAGGCCTGAGAAGAGCAGACCCTTGTAGCCATCGGCCGAGCCCCCGTACGATGCCGGGTCGATGTCCTCACGCCGGGTGGGTTCAAACCCGAGCAACACGAGCGTTTCCGAGCGCGGCCAGCCCTTCACGTCCGGCAACGAAGTCGCAGTTGGGGCTGGCAATGCCGACGAGCTTGGTCCACAGGCGATGACGGCGGCCAGACCGGCCAGGGCCGCGAGACGCAGGGGCGGCGCGATCGGCTTCATCCGCGGCTCCCTCGCAGAACGAGCCACAGCCCACCACCCACGAGGGCGATGCCCAGGATCGGCACGCACACGCACAGGCATAGCGCGACGGTCAACGACGCTGCTCCCGCGATCGGGCTATTGAAGCCCGTCGCCTGCGTTGGCGTGAGGATGAGCGGCGCCGCGACAGTCGGTTGCTGCGTCACGATGGCCGGCGTGGGGACGCCGTTCCACGCGACGATGGTCGGCACGGCCGTGAAGGTCGGCGCGACGGTGGCGGTCATCGGTGGCGGCTGGGTCGGAGCCGCCGCGCCCGTGATTGCCGCTCGCCAGGCCACATCGACCTGATCGGTGTCGAGCCCGTAGGCGGCTCGCAACGCGTCGTCGATGGGCTGGCCGTCTTTGATGGCCGCGAGCAGCGCGGCCATGGGTTCGGGCCCGTAGGTTTCGAGGAGATAGGACACGACCCGACCGCTCTGCGTGTAAGACGTATTGGCGTCGTCTCCGTAGGCCGAGAAGCCGTTAGTTAGTTCGCGCAGCGGTGGGAGCGTCCCGGCGCGCACGCGATCCGCGAGGAGTGCATCGTCGGCTTCACTCAGCGAACCCTCGAAGTGCATCGAGAGCCCCTCGTTCAGCCAGGTTGGCATGTACACACTCAGGCAGTTGTCCGTCGCCGCGCCCGTCACAAGGTGGGTGTATTCGTGCGGGATGACGACCCTGGCCCATTCCTCCTGATCCGGTGCAATGCCGATCAGAATCGCGTTGTAGTTGGAGTAGGCCAGGCCGCCCGTCCACTCGGCAACCTGCAACACCGCCTCGCGCATCGAGTCGAAATCCGGATAGATCGTCAGACGAACCGGTCGATCGACCACGAGGCCGGCATCGGTCTGCAGGGAGTCAGCGGCGCCCTGCGCGAGACCGAGCACCGTCTGGCCGAAATCCTGATCGCCGTCGACCCAGTAGACCGTGAGGCTCTCGGCACCGACCGACTTCCAGGTGAAGCGCTGGTCCGTGAGGATTTGGGTTCGTCGTTCGGTGCGAAGGACAAGACCGTCGGCATCCGTGATCTCCCACTCCCACCAAACCTCGGATCCCGGAGGGACAGTGCCCGATGTGCGGAAGTCCCAGGTGTAGCTGGCAGTGACATCGGCGCCGGGCTCAATCTCGAGGTCGCGGATGGCGACGGCGTCCTGGCAGGTCGCGGTCGTCGTCGTCCCGAAGCGAAGCGATATGGCTGTGATGTCGGCGGGCCCGGTGGCCGCGATATCGAACGTGATCCCGGCCGGGTAGTTCGTCGTCAACGAGTCGCTGACAATCTCCGGGGCGAGGCGATCTGTGGCGGCCACTGGCCAAACCGGGCCAAGGGCCAACGCCAGCACAAGCAGCGCGAGTAAATGCCGCAACACATCTCGCATTCTACAAGGAACCCGCCGCGAGCGCCGATGGGCTAACTCTTGTGGCATCATCATCGGCCTGGCGGAGTTGGTCAAAAGTTGCTTCGATCTTTTGGGTACTCAGGGCACGCCAGCTCAAATCTGCTCGCCCAAAATGCTGCGAGAATATCGACATGCCACATCGACTGATCCCCATCGATAGACGTGAAGACATACCCGAAGCGTACCGCGACACGCCGATCGGGCTCCTGCTGGAGTATCACAACCTCGACCGGCCAGGCGGAACTTACACACAGGCCGAACTCCTGATCGGGATGTGCATGGACCATCGCAAGCATCTGCACATCCCCGACAACTTCGCCTACATCATCCGAGCGGGCGGCGCCAACCTGCGCTACAGCGAGTTCAAAGTGTCGTACGCCATTGCGGTCGGCGGCGTCAGCGCGATCGCGCTCATCGGCCATACGCAATGCGGCATGGTGAACCTTGTGGCGCGGCGCGACCGGTTCGTCGACGGTCTCGTTGAGCGTGGCGGTTGGGAGCGTGAACGCGCCGAGGAGCACTTCCGCAATTTCGCGCCCTTGTTCGAGATCGACAACGAGATCGACTTCGTCCTCAGCGAGGCCGTCCGACTTCGCCAGCGTTACCCGCTCTGCACGGTGGCGCCATTGTTGTACCGGGTCGAGGACAACCGGCTGTACGGGCTTGCCGAGGGTTAGGGCAAGTGGCCTTCCAGAAAATCGCTCACCTGGGCGATGAGGCGAGGCTGAAACGCCTCGCGATCGAACCCGGGCGGGTCCTGCGAGGGCGGGAAAGATCGCTGCCTCATCGTTTCTGGATACGGGCTCATGAACGAGTAGTGCCCGGCCCGGGCGACGACCTGGTGGAAGACCCGATCGGGTCGGCCGATGTCGGCGAGTGTGTTCGTCAGCACGATGTCGGCATAGCCTGGCGGAAAGACGTGATCGTGTTCGCCGAACAGCATCAGCAACGGTTGTGTGACAGCGCTCAGTGATCGGGGCTGGCGGAACCAGACCAGCGCAGGCGCCAACAAGACGAGCACGCGCAGGCGCTCATCGGCGGCGACATCGATGGGCGTCGAGCGGCCATCGGGTGACTCGGCCGGCGCTGACTGCGGCCGCCCGCCGGCGAGCGCCAGAACGGTGTACCCGCCGATCGAGTGCCCGATGGCCGCATAGCCGTCGGCGGCGAGGTGCTCGGCCCAGGGCGAGTCTCCGAACATCCAGTCGGCGACCGCACGCAGGTGTCGTGGACGCGCGCTCAGGTTAGCCACGGTGCCCGAGCGCGTATTGTCGGTGCGATTATTGAAGGGGTGCTCGGGCGCGGCCACAACGAAGCCGCTTCGCGCCAGTCCTGCCATGAGATCCCGGTACAGCAGCGGCGCGCCGCTGTTCCCGTGTGACAGCACCACCAGTCGTCGACGACCCGCGACGGGTGCCGCGTCACGCGCCACCGACAGCTCGAACGGACCCACGCGCTGTTGTTCCTCGACCGCGTCCGTCGGATAAAACACCATCACGGACATCGGCACGCCATCGACTGGCTCAACCAGGCTGTGTGATCGAAAGCCAGCCCGGAACCCGAGGCGAGCGTGCTCTGGGGATAACGTCATGGTGTGCTATGCAGCGCGATCAAGCCTGACAACCTGATGCATTGGCCCGTCCTTCACATCCGAGATCGCCCAGCCTGAGCGACCGGCCAGATCGGTGAAATGGGCCAGCCCCATGTAGCGGATGGCCGGTCGGCCCGGCACGTGCTCGGAGAAGCGCATGCGTGGATCCATGGTGGCGGCATCGCGCACGACGGGCCCGACCACGAACGTGCCCGAGGGCGCGCACTCGCCGATGACCTTGAGATTGGCGACGACGTCTTCATCGGCGGCGTATTCGAAGAGCGCGCCTTCTGATGAAACAGCTACGACGCTGCGAGCGATGCCGAGATCTTCGAGCAGGGCTCTGAGCGGCGCGGGGTGGGTCCAGTTGTACGATACGGCCACGAGCGCCACGTCCAACCCCGCGAGTGCGGCGCCGGGTTCGCGCAGGGACTCGACGGCGCGTGCCCCGAAGGACGGTCCTGTCGGATCGAGATCGAGCACATGAATGCGGATGCGCCGGCCCTTCAGCAGGCCGCCCGGCGCTTTTGCCAGCAGAAGCAGGGCGTTGACGCTATCGGGCGCGGGTCCGCCGCCGATGTTGACCAGATCCAGCGGCGCGCCAGGATCCGCCGCCAGCCGTACCGCGAGACCATCGGCCAGCAGTGTGGCGACATCGCGCATCCGCCAGCGGAACGTCAAAGGTGTGAGCCCGGCGGCCCATTGACGATCGAACGCCGACGCGTAACCGTCGCCGAGGTTGTCGGGACCGAGCTTGTGCAGGTATGTCATGACACCCGTGGTGTAGGTGTCCGCCGAATCGAGCATGCCGCGCAGCAGAATCGAGCGGGATGCAAGGGCGCGCATCGCGTCGGCCGGCAGCCTGGCGCCGCCCTTGAGCCCCTCAACGAACGTGTTGATCAATCCATCCACGTCCAGCTGGTCGGTGTGAAGTTCGAAGGCAGGATGGGTGATATCGATCACGGGCAGTTCGAGCCCGTCGTCCGTATACGCATACGCCACGCCGGGCTTCTTGTGAAGCTCAGGCACCTGGGTTGTCATGGCTTTCCCTTTGAGTGGATCGCGTGTGGCCCGGGGATGACGGGCTCGATTCGTCATCATACTCCCGTTCGGCGACGAGGCTTATGGGGCTCCTACGCTCAGCAGGCCGTTAGCTGGTGTCCGTTCTCTCCGCGCACTCCGCGGTAAATCTCCCCGCGGGCCACACGACTCCCTCCGACCAAAGTCGGTTGTCTTGATGCATGACGCATGGTAGACTTCCGACGCAATCAGGCAATTCTCTGGAGGTCGGCATGGCAGCAACCACTTACAACTTCGCGCTTCTCACCATCACGGGTGAACGCCTGCTGTAAGTGCGTCTGGTGTGACCGAGCTCTCCAACGCCTGCGGCGACATACGCGGTTGACCCGCAAACTGTCTGGCACTTCAGCCAGTCGGGTGGCGGTTCGACAGTGATCAGGTGCGCATGGGTTCTTGTGTAGAACCCGCGCCTTGAGTTTGTCGACGCAGAGCTGAACTTGATCTCCAGCGGCCACGGCAGCTTAGCGCCCGTGGCCGTTTGCTTTGCGGCTGTAGAAGCGCCCCGCGACTCATTTGAGTCGTGGGTCTTCGGCAGCCGTTTTTTGTTTCCGTCAGGGAGGAACTATGGCCAACCGGTTCTTGTCGATCGATCGTTCGGTTGAGTATTCACTCGTTTCCTGTGAGAGAACTCTGTATGTCGCAATTGAACCTAGGAATCCTGGCGCACGTTGACGCGGGCAAGACCAGCCTGACCGAGCGCCTCCTCTATCGACAGGGCGCGATCACGCGCCTGGGCAGCGTCGACGCCGGCACGACCCAGACCGACTCGCTGGCGCTCGAGCAGCAGCGCGGCATCACGATCAAGACCGCCGTGGCGTCCTTCGCCATCGGTGATCTGACCGTCAACGTGATCGACACACCCGGCCACCCTGACTTCATCGCCGAGGTCGAGCGGGTGCTCAGTGTGCTGGATGGTGCCGTCCTGGTCATCTCGGCTGTCGAGGGCGTTCAGGCGCAAACGCGGATCCTGATGCGCGCGCTTCAGCGTCTGAGCATCCCGACGCTGCTGTTCATCAACAAGATCGATCGCCGCGGCGCTCAAGAAGAGACGCTGCTGCGCGCCATGGCCGAGAAGCTAAGTCCGGCGTTGTTCCCGCTCGCCACGACGCGGCAACTCGGCACACGTGAAGCGGAGGCTGTCGCGGCCGATGTCGAAGATCCCGTTGTCGCCACGCGGCTGCTCGACCGACTGAGCGAGCGCGACGACGCCCTGATGGCTGAGTGGCTGGCCTCGGACGGGCGGCTCTCTACGGGTCGCCTGCTCGCCGCGCTGGCTTTGCAGACCCGGTCGGCACGGGCGCACCCCGTCTACTTTGGATCCGCCATCACGGGCGCGGGCGTCGATCTGTTGCTCGACGGGATCCGCGCGTTCTTGCCGACGGCAACGGGTGACGTCAACGCCATGCCGGCCGGGACCGTGTTCAAGATCGAACGCGGTGGCGCCGGCGAGAAGGTCGCCTACGTGCGGATGACCGCCGGGACGCTCCATGTGCGCGACCGGTTGCGCTACGGCCCTGACGGTGACGGGCGTGTGGTCGGCATCCAGGTCTACGAACGCGGGCTGGCGGTTCGACGGCCGTCGATCTCGGCCGGCCAGATCGGCAAACTCTGGGGGCTCGGCGACGTCCAGATCGGCGACGGCATCGGCGCAGCGGGCGGGCGGACCGAGCAGCGTTCCTTCGCGCCACCGACGCTCGAGACCACCGTCGTGCCGCGCCACATCGGCGATCGTGCCGCGCTGCATGTGGCCCTCACGCAACTCACTGAGCAGGACCCACTGATCAATCTGCGCCAGGGCGAGTTCGATAAAGATCTCACCCTGTCGCTGTATGGCGACGTCCAGAAGGAAGTCATCGGCGAGACCCTGCACCGCGAGTATGGCCTGGAAGTCGACTTCTCTGAGACACGCACGCTCTGCATCGAACGACCCGCCGGGATCGGCGCTTCGGTCGATGTGATGGGCGGACCCGACAACCCCTTCGTGGCCACCATCGGTTTGCGCGTCGAACCCGCGCCGGTCGACAGCGGGCTCGACTACGGCCTCGAGGTCGAGCTTGGGTGCCTGCCGTTGTCGTTTCACAAGGCGATCCAGGAGACCGTCATCGAGACGCTGCGCCAGGGCTTGTTCGGATGGCCTCTCCTTGACGCGCGCATCCGGCTGACTCATGCCGCCTACTCATCGCCGGTCAGCACGGCCGCCGACTTCCGCGGCCTGACGCCGCTCGTGATCATGGACGCGCTGCGCGCGGCGGGCAGTGAGGTCTATGAACCGGTCAATCGCTTTCACCTCGAGTTCCCGGTTGACCTGCTCGGTCGCATGCTTCCCGCAATCGCGAAGATGGGAGCTGTGCCTGAGATACCGATGGTGCGCGGTACGGTCGGTGCGCTGGAGGGCACGATCGCTGTGTCGCGTGTGCGTGATCTGAAGATCGTGTTGCCGGGTCTGACGCGCGGCGAGGGCCTGTTTGAGTATGCCTTCGATCACTACGACCGCGTGCGCGATCCGGAGCCACCAACGCAGCCCCGGCGCGACAACAACCCGCTCAACCGCAGGGAGTATCTGTTGCATGTCGTCCGCCGTGTCTAGCCATGATCGCCGGCTCACGGCGACCTATGTGCGTTGGTCCGCACTGCAGGCAGCGCTCGGGCGCGGGTACTGGCTCGTGACGAGCCTTTACCTCGTGCTCGACGCGCGCCTGCGGCCGGAGCAGCTCGTTTTGATCGGCGTCGGTCAGGCCGTAGCGTCGATGCTTTTCGAAGTGCCGACCGGCGTTGTGGCGGATACCGTGAGCCGACGCCTGTCGTTGATGATCGCGCATGTGCTGGTGGGGCTCAGCATGATCGCCACGGCGCTGTCGACGTCGTTCGCGGCGCTGCTGGCGACTCAGATCCTGTGGGGCATCGGCTGGACGTTCGCCAGCGGTGCTGACGTGGCCTGGATCACGGACGAGCTTGAGGAGAGCGAGCACGCATCGCGCGTGCTGGCGGCTCAAGCGCGCTGGAAGCAGATCGGCGCGCTCGTTGGCATGATCGGCCTGGGTGGTCTGGCCTGGATCGGCGGCCGGGCCGGCGCGATGCTGACGGCAGGCGCCGTCATGGCGGCGCTGGCCGTGTACGTCGCGATCCAGTTTCCGGAGCGCCGCTTTCGGCGGACAACGACGCGCCCCGTCCGGCGCGCCTTTGAGATCCTCAAGGCCGGGCTCGCGCTGACTCGACGTGACATCCAGCTCCTGATCCTGTTTGGAGCCACGATCCTGATCAACGGCGCGTCCGACTCGATCGGGCGTCTGTTTCCCAGGCAGTTGATCGCCATCGGCTTCCCGACGTCGCCGGATCCGATCGTCTGGTTCACGGCGCTGAGCCTGGCGGCGTTCGCGCTCGGCGCCTTCGCGCTCTGGATCGTCGAGCAACGTCTGCACGGCCTGCGCGTGGCTCGGGCTGCGTACGTGTCGGCCTGTGGCCTGACGGTTGGCGGGGCGTTGCTTCTGGCGGCCGCGCCCGGTGTGCCGCTGGCGAGCCTGGGTGTGCTGCTGATGGAAGGGATCGGCTGGCCGGTAACGCGCGCGGTCGGCGCGATCTGGGCCAATGAACGCGCAACTCGCGAGGTGCGCGCCACGATCCAATCCTTGCTCGCGCAGATGGAGTACGCCGGCGAAATGGTGTGCGGGCTCGCGATCGCGTGGCTGGCGGGGTCCGTCTCGATCTCTGTGGCCCTGACCGGCGCAGCCGCGCTCGTCGCGCTCGCGGGTCTGCTGGCGCTCAGGTCGTTTGGCAGGGGCCATGGCGCCTGATCCGCTCGCGCCGCGTGAGACAAACGGCGGCGCAACTTCGGGCACTCTGCCGGGTATGGCCGGCGGCTGATGGCGGATAATCGGGGGTTGGCGGGCGACGGCTTTCCGCACCGGACGCTCCCAAGGTCACAGCCACCCATGCCCAAACGCACCGACATCCGCTCGATCCTGATCATCGGGTCCGGCCCGATCGTCATCGGCCAGGCCTGTGAGTTCGATTACTCCGGCGTGCAGGCCTGCAAGGTGCTGCGTCGTGAGGGCTATCGCGTCGCACTCGTGAACTCCAACCCGGCCACGATCATGACCGACCCGGAGTTCGCCGACGCCACCTACATCGAGCCGCTCACCGTCGACATCCTCGACAAGATCCTGGCGGCCGAGAAGCCCGACGCCATCCTGCCGACCGTCGGCGGGCAGACCGGGCTCAACCTGGCCATGGATCTGTGGCGCGCCGGCGTCCTCGAGCGCCATGGCGTACGCCTCATCGGCGCGCAGCCCGAGGCCATCGACCTGGCCGAGGATCGGCTCAAGTTCCGCGATGCCATGATCGCCGCCGGCCTCAGTGTGCCGCGCTCCGGCCTGGCGCGTTCCCTGGCCGACGCCGAAGCGCTGATGAACGAGATCGGCCTGCCGGTGTTGATCCGGCCGTCGTTCACGCTGGGCGGCTCGGGCGCCGGCATTGTGCAGACCCCTGACGAGTACCGGCGCAAGGTCGAGCACGGCCTGCGCGAGTCGCCCGTGCACGAAGTGCTGATCGAGCAATCGGTTCTGGGCTGGAAGGAATACGAGCTCGAGGTCATGCGCGACAGGGCCGACAACTTCGTCGTGGTCTGCTCGATCGAGAACCTGGACCCGATGGGCGTGCACACCGGCGACAGCATCACGGTCGCGCCTGCGCAGACCCTGACCGATCGCGAGTATCAGCGTCTGCGCGACATGGCCCGCACCGTCATGAACACAGTTGGCGTGGAGACGGGCGGGTCGAACGTGCAGTTCGCGGTCAACCCCGCGGACGGCGAGGCCCTGATCATCGAGATGAACCCGCGCGTCAGCCGCAGCTCCGCGCTGGCGTCGAAGGCCACGGGCTTCCCGATCGCCAAGATCGCGGCGCTGCTGGCGGTCGGCTACACGCTCGACGAGATCCCCAACGACATCACGCGCGTCACGCCGGCATCGTTCGAGCCGAGCATCGACTACTGCGTGGTCAAGATACCGCGTTTCGCGTTCGAGAAGTTCGCGGGCGCCGATGACACCCTCGGCCCGCAGATGAAATCTGTGGGCGAGGTGATGTCGATCGGCCGGACGTTCCCTGAAGCGCTGAACAAGGCGCTGCGCGGGCTGGAGCTGGGTGCGACGAAACACGAAGGGCGAGGAGCGAAGGGCGAGCCCGAGCGTCTGCAAAGGCCGACGGCGCTCAGAATCTTTGAGGCGATGGACGCCTTGCGGGGCGGGATGAGCGAGGCTGAGCTCATCGCGCAGACCGCTTACGATCCGTGGTTTGTGGCGCAGATGGCGTCGATGATCGGGGTCGAGCGGCAGATCGCGCAGCATTCGCTCGACACGCTGCCGGGCGATGTGCTGCGCGCCGCCAAACGCATGGGCTTCTCCGACGCTCAGATCGCGTCGCACCTCGCGCCCCGCGCCGGGCACCTCGCTGCTTCTGAGGACGTGAGACAGCTCCGTCTGACGAACGGCATCGTCCCGAACTTCTACCGGGTCGACACCTGCGCGGCGGAGTTCGAGGCGCACACACCGTACCTGTACTCGACCTATGAGCGTGACGACGAGTCGGAACCGACCGGGCGGCGCAAGGTCGTGATCCTGGGCGGCGGACCCAACCGCATCGGCCAGGGCATCGAGTTCGACTACTGCTGCGTGCACGCCTGCTTTGCGCTGAAGGAGCTCGGGTTCGAGACCATCATGGTCAACTGCAACCCCGAGACCGTCAGCACTGACTACGACACGGCTGACCGCCTGTACTTCGAGCCGCTCACCAACGAAGACGTGCGCAACATCATCGACAACGAGAAGCCGGAGGGCATCATCGTCCAATTCGGCGGGCAGACGCCGATCAACCTCACGCGCGGGCTGGCCGCGGCCGGCGCCCCGATCTGGGGCACGGCGCCCGACGACATCGACCTGGCCGAGGACCGTGTGCGCTTTGGGCAGTTGCTGCGCGACCTCGACATCCCGCACCCGGCCTGGGGCACGGCGCGTTCGCTCGAGTCGGCGCGCACCGTCGCCGCGCGGATCGGGTACCCGGTGCTGGTGCGCCCCAGCTACGTCCTCGGCGGCCGCGCCATGGAGATCGCGTTCGACGACCGCCAGCTGGCCGAGTTCCTGGCGGCTGCCACGGCCGCCGCGCCAGACGGTCCTGTGCTGATTGATCACTATCTCGAGGATGCCTACGAGATCGACGTCGACGCGCTGTGCGATGGGGAACGCGTCGTCATCGCCGGCGTGATGCAGCACATCGAGGAGGCCGGCGTCCACTCCGGCGACAGCGCCTGCGTGTTGCCGCCCTGGAAGGTCAGCAACTATCACCTCAGCATCCTCGAGGATTACACCGAGCGCCTGGGCAAGGCCCTGCGTGTGAAGGGTTTGATGAACATCCAGTACGCGATCAAGGATGACGAGGTCTACGTGATCGAAGTCAATCCGCGCGCGTCACGGACGGTGCCGTTCGTCAGCAAAGCGACCGGCGCGCCGCTTGCCAAGCTCGCCGCCCAGGTCATGGCCGGGAAGACGCTGGCTGATTTGGGCTTCACGCAGACCCCGCGCGTCGACGGCTTCTTCGTCAAAGAAGTTGTGCTGCCTTTCAAGAAGTTCCCGGGCGCCGACTACCGCCTTGGCCCCGAGATGCGCTCGACCGGCGAGGTCATGGGCCATGCCGCGCGCTTCGGCCATGCCTTCGCCAAAGCCGAACTCGCGGCCGGGACGCCGCTTCCGACGAGCGGCAACGTCTTTATCACCGTGAACGATTTCGACAAGGGCGCGGCGCTCAAGCTGGCCCGCGACTTCCATCGCCTCGGCTTTGGCCTGATGGCGACCCCGGGCACCGCGGCCACGATCGCGCGCGCCGGCCTGCCGGTGACGACGATCCAGCGCTTCAGCGAGGGCAGCCCCAACGCTGTCGACAAGATCCAGGCTGGCGAAGTTCAGCTGATCATCAACACGCCGCTCGGCGCGGGCTCGGCGGCCGACATGCAGGCCATGCGCTCGGCGGCCGTGTTGCACGGCGTCACACTCCTGACGACGCTCAGCGCGGCGACGGCGGCCGTCACGGGTATCCAGGCCCTCGCCGCGCGCGAGTTGCGCGTGCGCAGCCTCCAGACGCACCATCACGCTCAGGCCTGAGCCGTCTGGCTTTACAGTTCTCTGACACGGCCGCTGCACGCCGCTTACAGCATGCGTGTCAAATGACCGTGGAGGAACGCTGCGATGTTTTTGCGCTGGACCCGCCCGCTGGTCGTGGTGATAGTGGCCTTGATCTCGCTCGCGCCGTTGAGAGCGTCTGGTGCCGAGATCACGTCGTGGCCGCTCGGCTACTACGGCCGGGCCGCCGGCCGGGTCTGGCACAGGCTCGACGTCCCAGGTGCCGTCTGTGGCAATGGCACGCCCTACGCCGTATTCGTCAGCGCCGGTCCCGCGCAGATCACGGGACAGCCGAACCGCCGTGTCGTGGTGTGGATGGAGGGCGGCGGGTCGACGCAGAAGAACCCGCTGGGTCAGGTGCAGACGCCGATCACGACCCTCGGCACGCTGCAGGCGCTGCTCAACGCCGGCGCCGACTACGATGGTGCGACCGGCGTGTTCATGGATCACGCCGCCAACGATCTGTACATCGGCGCGGCGTCCTGGGTCTTCTTCCCCTATTGCACGCAGGACATCCATCTCGGCGAGCGGACCGACGCCGTTCATTACGACATGACGTCGCAGCAGCCGCTCTTCGCGCAGGTGCAGGCCCTGCTGACTCTGGGGCAGACGCCCACGCAGATCGAAGCCACTTATGTCGGCCTTGACGTCGTCGCCGCGTTCACAAACGGAAGCTACGCGCTCCAGAACCTGTACCTCGACATTCGGCATCAGGGTGCGCTCGACGTCGCAGCCGGATGGCAGCGCGCGCTGCAATTCTTCGGGGCTTCCGGTATTCAACCGCCCAACGACTTCCTGATCGGCGGGACATCGGCGGGCAGTTACGGCGCCTGGTACAACGCCTGGCGGTTTGTCGACGCGTCGGCGTTGGCCGGGCCTGTGCGCGTGACCCTGACGCCGAGCGCCGGGCAGCCGAACACCCGCCGTTGGGATGGGCAGGATCTTTCCATCGACCCGGGCCATGTCCTCGGCGTTCAGTCCTTGTTCGCGTATTACCAGGGTCGGCGTCCGTGCCAGACGAGCGGCGGCGGCTATGTGGCCGATCCCGACGCAGAGTGCGACGACGTGCTCGACCTCGTCGCGCATTACACGAGTCGCTGGTCCGGCGCCGACGTCGAGGTGATGCCGATCCTCAACAAAGAGGACGCGATCGTGATCGAGCGCGAGTACGGCGTGTTGCCCGAGCCGCAGTTCTCACAAGGCGTGCTGGAGTTTTGCCAGACGACTCACCGCTACGGGCAGCTCATCTGGCGCATGGATCACGCGCGCCCGTATTTCCCCTGGCAGTACCAGCGGTCGTACGCGCTCGGCACCTGGTCGGTCGATCGCGTGCACGCGTTCAATCAGTCGCTCCTGTTGGAGCCGATGCTGGCGCCCACGGGCCAGACGACGCCGGCGGCTTTTGGCCTCCTCGAGGCCATCAATCGCCTCGCTGCCCGGGTCGACCGGCTCAAGGCGGGGCCGCCGTTGATCCAGACCCTGGCAGGGCTTGACCCGAATCTGCACGACCCGGCGGCGCAACAGGTGCCGTATCAGACACAACCGTACCTGCCGGAGTGCAACGTGGCCTGGCCCGCCGACGCGCCGCTTTACATCCCCGCTGTTCTGCTGAATCGCTAGCCGATGCGGCTTGCGTTGTAGAAGGCTCAACCCGCTCGCCCAGAGGGTTGCCTACAATCGCGCCATAGATCCTCGGAGGCGGCGAGCATGGCAAACCTGGGCGGTGGTCACCGACGCCTGGTTCGAATGGTGTGCGTCGGCGTGTTGGTCGTCGCGCTGGCGCCTTCCTCGCCGTCAGCGCATGCGGTGACAGGCACCCATCCCTCCAACCAATGGGCGCCCGTGCCGTTCGACGACCTGTCCGGCGACACCTACCAGCATATCTCGGCGATCGAGGTCTATCACGATGCCCTGTACCTCGGCGTGCAGACGCCCTGGCCGGCGCAGATCTGGCGCACTCCCGACGGCGTCAGGTGGGAGGGCGTGATCACGGGGACGACGGAAACGGCACAGCAGCTTGGTGGCATCGTGATGGATTTTGCCGTGGTGGAAGACGCCCTGTTCGCATCCACGTACACGTCTGGTCGAGGCGGTGCGATCTGGCGCACGGGCGATGGCGATCATTGGGAGCCCGTGACCCCGCTGTACGACTCACAGCGTTGGTACTTTGACCTGGCGGAGTTCAACGGCAAGCTGTATGCGCACTTGAGTCTTGGCGACACGACTGTCTACTCGCCGAACCAGGTGGTCACCACGGGCGCCGATGGGCACATCTGGGCGGTCGCGTTCGAGCCCGACTTCGCCATCACCTCCCTTGAGGCTATCGGTGATGCGTTGTATGCCGGCGGGGTGCGAGCATTGACGCAACAGGCATGCCTCTGGCGTTTCGATGGGGCAGCCTGGTCTGACGTGTCAGCCGAGATTCAAACATCGACCGAAGGTCGCGTATTGACTGTGGCGGCGTTTGGCGGCCAGCGGTATGCCGTCGTCAACGAACGAGATCCGGATCAGCACCTGCGTATTTCGCTCTGGCGCTCCACTGCCGGCGAACACTGGGCGCGGGTCGTCTCTGACGACCTGGATGGCGTACGGGCATCAGGATCCAACGTGATCAAGGCGGCGCTCGGGGTCTATCGCAACGCGCTGTTCCTCTTCACCTATGACCTGGGGAGTGGCGCCGTCTGGCGGTCACCCGACGGTGAGCAGTGGGACCCGGTGGCGCCAGACGGTTGGATATCGGGTAACGCCCGCGGCGTCGGCCCGAGTGGGGTCGCCGTGTTTCGCGATCAACTTTGGGCGGGCGTCGTCAATACCCAGGGGCCGGGTGAGGTCATGCTCTATCTGCCGCTCCGGCACCCGCTTCCGTCGGTGCTCCACACAGCCCTGGCCATCTCGGCACCCTGAATGTCAGTACACGAGGCGGAATGACCCCTGAGCCGTGTTCACCGATCAGGCTTGTAGCGCTGGGTCGCGCGGACCGATGAACAAGAGGGCGACCAACACCGGCGCGGGCAGGATGTAGTCACCGGGCCTCAACGCGACGGCGCCTGGTCGTCACGGGCCGGGGCATCGTCCGGACCCGACCACATAAGCTCGAGAACGCGGATACCCTCTTTAGGCAGTTCCTGAACCCGGCGCCATCCGGCACGGATCGGGTGGGCGGTCCGAAGCGTGTCGAGGCGTTGGAGCAGATAGCGGTGCAGCAGATCCACGTCGGGTAGCTCGGGGCGCAGGCCCAGCCAATGCCGGGATGCCGCCCACCAATCCGAACCCGCCAGGCGATCGAGTTGTTCCCGTCCCGCCGTGCTCAGGCGCTGCAGCGGGTTCTCGAGGAAGGACAGCCGCTCGCGCAACTCGTCGACATCCATGATCCAGCCGGGCCCCATCGGTTCGCCGACCGGACGGTGCTCGCCCAGCCTGTACTCGAAGGGCACAGCGTAGATGGGTTTGCCCGCCAACGCGTACATCTCGCACCAGACGTACTTGAAGACCACCTGGAAGAAGCCATCCTCGTCCACGCGGCGCATGGAGACGGGGACGTGAGTGCTGGTGAGCACGCCGAACCGTCCATGCCTCGCCGCGCGCTGCACATAGTCGAAGTCCTCCGCCAGCACAGCGGCCTCGTCAAAGCCGTTGATCCGTTCGTGAATCTCCTTATGGATCAGGAGGCAGTAGCCCGGTGCATGCGGCGAGATGTCTTGCAGGGCCTGCAGATAGACGTTCGCGGCTTCGATCAACACGACGTAGAACGCGTTATCGCCGAGCGGTTTCTGAAGCGTGGTCGCTGCCACGCATCCCTTTTCGACGAACTCGGCCAACATCTTTTCGATGAAGTCGGGCGGAGGGTCGACGTCGGCGTCGAGAAACAACAACAGGTCGCCTGACGCGGCGCGTGCGCCCGCGTTTCGGCCCGGCCCTGGCTTGCCCCCGGGCACAACGACGGCGCCGGCCCGCCGGGCGATCTCGGCGGTCTGGTCCTGCGAGCCCGCGTCGGCGACGATCACTTCGCAAGGCGCCTGCGTCTGCGCCCGCAACGCCTTCAGTAGTGTCGGCAACCGGGTGGCTTCGTTGAGCGTGGGTACAACGACCGATACGCTCAGCCGGGAGGATCCGGTGTCGTTCATCGATCCAGATATCCTGGCGGCGGCTGCGATGTTGGATCGGCCACGGTGCTCGACATGGGACAAATCCTATCATCGTGACCGGAGGATCAATGCGACGAGCGCCATTCCATGGCCGTCGGAGTCTTCTGGAAACCCGCGTCTTTGAGGATCGCCTGCCCGGGACCGCCCAGCACGTCAGCGTCGTTCCATTGGGCGACAACGACCCGCGCAACAGCGCCGGGGCGTGCGAGGTAGGCGCGCACCGCGCGCTCAGCATCGAAGGCATCGAGCGTTGCGGCAGTCGTGATCCGGCGGCCCGAGTCCTCGAACACGACGATCGGTTTACCGCGCAGGAGCGCTACGTGCGTGGTCGGTACCCTTGCGAAGCGCGGTGTTTCTTCGGCGCCGCTGCCGTAGACGTTGACCGGGTCGACCGCGCTGAGCACGACGATGTCGTCGTCGGGCGCTTCACGCAGCCGTTCGACGGCTTCTGGCAACGCGAATTGCGCGCCGGACAGGCCAGCGACGAAGTAACCGCGTCGCACGTCGCCGCGCATCTCGAGGCGGCTCAGGACGCGATACAGAGACGCCCAATCCCACGAGCCCGTCTCGCGCTCGAGACAGTCGCGGGTGACGACTCCGTAGCGCGCCAGCAGTACGCGCGCGCGCTGTTCGTGCAGCCCGTCGATCGTGAGCTCCGGCCCAAGGATGCCGGCTCGATGCACGATCGACCAGCGGCCGGCCGGCGGCACCGTCGTGGCCTTGACCATGGCCATGTGCTCGCGCACGCGCTGGCCGATCCGGCGGCGCGCCTCGCGATAGCGGTTCATGACCGGCGGGCGATCGCCCAGGCGGCTGGCCAGATCCTGCTCGAGCGCGCTCTTCGGCCGTGGGCCGCGCTCGGGCTCCGACTCGACAGCGACAAGCCCGCGGAAGGTCGCAAAGGCGTCGTGGGTCACGAGGCCGACAGCCGCCAGTTCGGCCAGCGCCGCGTTCAGGGCGCCGGTCGTCAGACCCAATCCCGCCTGCAGATCGGCCGCGAACGAGGCGCCTTCATCTTTGAGGAAGGCATAGACGCGCTCGGCCTCGGCGCTCAGGCCGGCGGGCTGCGCCACGTCGAGGAATCGTCGGCCTTCGCCGCGGAAGAAGAAACGCACCCGCGCTCGACGCAGGTCGGTGGGCGCATCGGGCGAGGGCACCGCCGCCCAGACCAGCGCGCCGTCTTGCCCCAGGGCATCCAGGTCAGCAGGCGCATAGTCCGGGACGCGGGCCGGCAACACCTCGCGCTCCCACACGGTCGCCGGAAGGGCAAGCCCACGCAACTGTTCGAAGGCCTGGCGCAGCGCATCGCTGCCCGTCAGCCTTGAGTGCGAGTCGAGATGTTGCCAGCGCGTCAGGAAGGCTGCGTAGGCGGCGAGCGAAACCGGTTTGACGGCGTTGCGCAACTGCGCCAGCGTCCGCCGTTGGATCTGGTCCAGCAG
>CAYZRP010000017.1:0-6332 GCA_964480865.1 uncultured Anaerolineales bacterium
TGCGATCCGCGTACAAGGCTTACGGTCCTGAAACGGCCTGACAACTCGCCCGTGCACACCCCGCCTCCGCACTTCGCCCCGCGCCCCAGCCGTCGGGTATAATCGAGTGCCGCAAAAAACACGCATTCAGGAAGTAGCACTATGTCCGGACACAGTAAATGGAAGACAATCCAGCGCACCAAGAACTCGATGGATGCCAAGCGCGGTGCGCTGTTCACGCGCCTGACGCGCGACATCATCGTCGCCGCCCGTGACGGGGGCAGCATTGATACGAACTTCAAGCTGCGCCTGGCAGTCGATAAGGCGAAGTCAAGTTCGATGCCCAAAGACAACATCGAGCGTGCGATTCGCAAAGGCACCGGCGAGGACAAAGAGGGCGTTTCCTTCGAGCAGGCGATGTACGAGGCCTATGGCCCGGCCGGCTCGGGCGTCCTGATCCAGGTCTTCACTGACAACCGCAACCGCTCGGTCTCCGAGATCCGACGCGTAGTGACTCGTGCCAATGGCAATATGGCCGAGGCCGGGGCGGTGTCCTGGCAGTTCACGCGCAAGGCCTATATCGCTGTCGCCGCCGAGGGCAAGGATCCCGACAAGATCTTCGAGCTCGCCGCCGACGCGGGGGCCGACGATGTGCAACCCAGCGACGACGTGATCGAGATCTACGCGGCGCCCGAGGCCTTTGGCGCGATCGTGCACGCGCTCGAGAAGGCCGGCATCAAGCCGACCGAGAGCGAACTGCGCATGGAGCCGAACCAGAAGCTCGAACTCGACGCCGAGTCGACCGCCGCCGTGCTCAAGCTCGTCGAGAACCTCGAAGAGCTCGACGACGTGCAGAGCGTGTTCTACAACGTCGAGGTCTCGGACGACGCGCTGGCCCTGCTGGCCTGAAGCGCTCGCGTGCGGGCGACGCCATGATCGTCCTGGGTATCGACCCCGGCACCGCGACGACCGGCTACGGCCTAGTCAAAGACTCGCCCCAGGGCGCGGAGCTTGTGTCCTACGGCGTGATCCTGACGCCGAAGACCGCGCTCATGGGCGAACGCCTGATCCAAATCTATGAGCAGGTCGGCGGCCTGCTCCGTGAGCATCGGCCCGATACCGCTGCGGTCGAGAAGCTGTTCTTTCAGAAGAACGTGTCGACGGCCATGACCGTGGGGCAGGCGCGTGGCGTGGTCTTGCTGGCGCTGGCGCAGGCTCACATCGACGTCGGCGAGTACACGCCGAACGAGGTCAAGCACGCCGTGGCCGGCTACGGCAGCGCAGACAAACCGCAGATGCAGCAGATGGTGCGCACGCTGCTCAACCTGCGCGAGATCCCGAAGCCCGACGACGCCGCCGACGCCCTGGCCATCGCGATATGCCATCTGCATTCGTATCGTTACCGTCACCTGTCGTGATTGCTGATTCCTGATTGTTGGTTGACCGCAATCAGCAATCAGCAATCAACAATCAACCATTCAAATGATCGCTTCTCTTCGCGGAACACTCCTGTCGATTGCGCCGCCCGACTCGCTCGTGCTCGAGGTGGGTGGCGTCGGGTATCGTGTGTCGGTGCCGACCTCGGTGCTCGACGGCGTCGACGTCGGGCGTGGTCTGTTCCTGCATACGGTCATGATCGTGCGGGAAGACGCGCTCAGCCTGTACGGTTTTGAGAACGAAGAGCAGCGGACGTTGTTCGATCTGCTTCTGGGCGTGCAGGGCGTCGGGCCGAAGGTGGCGCTTTCGGTTCTGTCGTCGCTTTCACCGGAGGTGCTGCGGAGCGCGATCGTCAACGAGCAGCCCGACGTGCTCAGCCGCGTCAAGGGCATCGGCAAGAAGACCGCCGAGAAGCTCGTGTTCTCGTTGAAGGACAAACTCGGCGGCGGCTTCGAATTCGGCGGCGTCATGCCGGCCGATATCGATGCTGACGTCATCACGGCCCTGACAGCCCTCGGCTACAGCGTCGTCGAAGCCCAGGCCGCCGTCCAGGCCATCCCCAAAGAGCACAACACTGCGCCGCTCGAAGAACGGATCCGCCTGGCGCTGGGATACTTTTCGTGAGGTGTGAAGGGGGCCCCTGGTGGGCGCTCTCGGGCGTCAGTGGGTCGACGCCGAGCCTGACACCTGCGGCTCTTGACCCGACACTCCACGCCTGACGCCTGACGCCTTCCCCCATGCCCACCTTACTTGTCGCCTCTCTCAATCCCGTCAAGATCGCTGCCGCGCGCGCGGGCTTTGAACGGCTGTTCCCCGAGCAGCGCTGGGAGGCCAGTGGCTGCGACGTGCCGTCGGGCGTCAGCCATCAGCCCATGGGCGACGCCGAGACGATCGCCGGAGCGGAGGGCCGCTGCGCCGCCGCCCGCGCCGCGCAACCAGGCGCCGACTACTACGTCGGCATCGAAGGCGGCTGCGGTGAAGATCCGGCCGGGCTTGAGGCCTTCGCCTGGGTCGTCGCTTACGATGCGGCCGGCCGTGTGGGACGTGCTCGCACGGGTTCCTTCTTGTTGCCGCCGGCCGTGGCGGACCTGGTGCGCCAGGGCGTTGAACTGGGCGTCGCCGACGATCGGGTCTTTGGCCGCTCGAACTCCAAGCAGGCCAACGGCGCGATCGGGCTGCTGACCGCGGACGTGATCGATCGTTTCGCGCTCTACGAACACGCCGTCATCCTCGCGCTCGTGTCTTTTCGCAACCCCGAACTCTACTTCTGAGCCTTCGAGGGAGTCAACGCTCGCAGCCCCGGCGCCTGGCGCGTCGGGTCGCTGGCCAGCGCCTGTCGCGCCGTCACCGGCGTCGTCTGCCGGATCATCTGCCGCGCCGCCAGAGCCACGCGCACGAAGTTGAGCGTGTGCTTCCACGGATGGATGTGGCTCGCGCCGCCGTTGTAGATCGTGCGGATCGGCACCCACCCGAGCCGATAGCCCTGTCGGATGCAGATGGTGATCATGGCGACTTCGAACTCGAAGCCGCGCTCATCATGATCCAGCAACGCCTCGATCAGTCGACGGCGCAGCAGCCGATAGCCTGATTGGTTATCGGGGATCGGCCGCCCGATGGCCCACGAAAAGAGCTTCCGCCCGAGCGTGTTGGCCAGTCGACGAATCGGCGGCATCTCGTAGAAAGCACGCTGGCCGATGATCAGGTCCGCCGGCGCGCGACGGTACGCCTCCATAAAGGCTCCGATCTCGTTCGGGTCGTGCTGGCCGTCGGCATCGAGAGTCACGACCAGGTCGTAGCCCCACACGAGCGCTCGACGAAAGCCGGCCTGCAGTGCCGCGCCCTTGCCCTGATTGGGCCACTGTCTCTCGACCACCGCGCCGGCGCGCAGAGCGAGTCGAACGGTGTCATCGGTCGACCCGTCGTCGACCACGAGCACAGGCCCATGCGGCAGCGCGGCATGAACGACGTCGGCGATGTGAACGGCCTCGTTGTAGGCCGGGATCACGATCAAGCAGGGTTTCATATCACCACATCCTTTGATTGAGTTCGCGCCGGGCGCCGCCGCGTCACGACCACGACTGCAAGCGCAACGAAGAAGAACGCCATCGACGCCGCGCTAAACAGACCGGCCGCTTGGCTCAGTTGATGCCACTCCTCGGCGAACAGGTAGCCGAGGCCTCCGTACAGAAGCGCCCAGACGAGTTGTCCGAACACCACGAGCGGCAGAAAGCGCCGGTAGGGATAGCGGCTGCCGGCGATGACGTTGACCGCCGGCGCTAGCGGCGTCAACCAGAAACGCGTCAGGAGGATCGCCCAGGCGCCCTGACGGTGCAGGGTGGCATCAGCCTGACTCAGGGCCGCGCTGCCCGCGAAGCGACGTTCGATCCACGGCCAGGCCCAACGACCGAGCAGGTACTCGCTGTGGTCGGCCAACGAGGCGCCGGCCACGCACGCCGCCAGGGCCACCCGCCAGTCGAGCAGCCCGGCCCGGGCGAAGGCGCCGGCCGCCACGATCACCATCGTGATCGGAAACGGGATGCCGAGCGAGCCGATGAAGGCGATGAACGCCAGCATCGGGATGCCGTACGTGCTCAGACTTTCCAGGGCCCATTGGGCGATCGCATCCATGGCCCCGAGAATAAGGGGGGCGTGTTTGGATGTGGTTCAGCCGAGCTTGAGATTTGATAAGGAAGTTGGTTCAAGCGATGAACCGGATCTAAACCGGCGACTCCTACGATCGCGTCACTTGACGGCATTCAGGAGTCGATAACGACCATGCGCATGAAATGGAAGACCTATCTGTTGAGAGGTTCGCTCGGCCTGGTAGTGGCCGTCGGCGGGATTCTCTATGCACTCGCCGATCGCTACCTCATCGAGCACGTCGAGATGGCCAACGTCAGCTCAGCTTCGGCACTGAGCAGCGTGTCGGCGACGACCGCGAACGCCGCGACAACCGATGACGCGACGGGCGTCACCGTGGCGAGCACGGCCACGGCGTCGGCCCAGGCTTCAACGTCAGCCACACCTGCCACGACCGTCGTGGCCGATGACTGGAACTATGTAAGTGACGCCTACGCCGTGCACATCACCGAGGTGCATACCGGAAGCGGCAGCGACGCCGTGACGTACTTTGTCGCCGACGTCACGTTGACCGACGCCACGCAGCTTCAGAGCGCCTTCGCGAAGGACAGCTTCGGCACCAACATCATCGCCTACACGTCCGAGATCGCGGCTGACAACAACGCCGTCTTTGCCATCAACGGCGACTACTATGGTTTTCGCGACACCGGCATCGTCATCCGCAATGGCGTGATCTACCGTGACATCCCGGCCCGCGTCGGCCTGGCCCTATATCGCGATGGCACGATGCGGATCTACGATGAGACCGAGACGACTGCGCAGCAGTTGGTCGACGCCGGCGTGTGGAACACGCTCTCGTTTGGGCCGGCCTTGCTCGAGAACGGCGAGATCGTGTCGGGCCTCGACAACGTCGAGATCGACACCAACTTCGGCAACCACTCGATCCAGGGCGCGAATCCGCGCACGGGCATCGGCATCATCGACGCCAATCACTTCGTCTTCGTCGTGGTCGACGGGCGCAGCCCGGGCTACAGCCGTGGCGTGACGCTGACCGGGTTCGCCCAGATCTTCAAAGACCTGGGTTGCACAGCTGCCTACAACCTCGACGGCGGCGGCTCATCGACCCTGTACTTCATGGGCCGGGTCGTCAACAACCCGCTCGGCAAGAGCCAGGAGCGCGGGACGAGTGACATTTTGTTTATCGGGCAGTAGGAGCGGGGAGCGGGGAGCGGGGAGCGTAGAGCGGGGCGCGTAGAGCGGGGAGCGTAGAGCGTAGAGCGTAGAGCGAACGCTACCGCGCTAAATCGCGTCAGCGTTCGCTCCCCGCTCTACGCCCCACGCTCCACGCGCTCACTCTCCTGTACAATCTCGCCATGCTCAAACAAACCACGATCGCCTTCGTCGGGTCCGGCGCTATGGCCGAGGCCGTCATTTCGGGTCTACTGGCCAAGGAGATGGCGACGTCGGGACGGCTGATCGCGTCGGGGCCGCGCCAGGAACGTGGTGAGGCGTTGGCCGAGCGCTATGGCGTGCGCTGGACGACCGACAATCGCGAGGCCGTGGCGGAAGCCGACATCGTGGTCCTCGGCGTCAAGCCGCAGATGCTCAGCCGCGTGCTTCCGGAATTGATGGGGCGCATCCGACCAGAAGCCCTGGTCCTATCGATCGCGGCCGGCGTCAAAATGGAGACGCTGGCGCTTGGGCTGGGTCATCAGCATGTCGTGCGCTCGATGCCCAACACGCCGGCACAGATCGGCGAGGGCATCACGGTCTGGATCGCGGCGCCGTCGGTCTCCGAGCAGCAGCGGTCGGAGGCCAAGGCCTTGCTGAGCGCGCTCGGTCAGGAGGTCGAGGCCGACTACGAGGAACAGCTCGACATGGCCACGGCGCTCTCGGGCACTGGCCCGGCTTACGTCTATCTGTTCATGGAAGCGCTTGTGGACGCCGGCGTGCACCTGGGCTTCTCTCGCCGTGTGGCCGAACAACTGGTGATCCAGACCGTCAAAGGCTCGGTCGACTTCTACCAGCATTCGCCCAGCCATCTGGCGCGGCTCCGCAATCAGGTCACCTCTCCTGGCGGCACCACGGCCGAGGCCATGTACTACCTCGACAAGGCCGGCTTTCGCACGGCCATCTCGCGCGCCGTCTGGGCCGCCTATCAGCGCAGCGTCGAGCTCGGCCAGGGCCGGGCGCGCCACGACAAACTTGAGGGATAGGAGGAGCGTGGGGCGTGGGGCGTGGAGCGTAGAGCGTGGAGCGTGGGGGGGGGGGGGGGCGCGACCCCGCCCCATCGCGGGTCGGGAATAGCGCAACCCACCACCCCCCACCCCCCCCCC
>CAYZRP010000017.1:6342-24442 GCA_964480865.1 uncultured Anaerolineales bacterium
AGCGAACGCTACCGCGCCAGATCGCGTTGCGTGAATCGCTCTACGCTCCACGCTCTACGCTCCACGCCCCACGCTCCACGCTCCACGCTCTACGATGTTTGTGAATTGCTGGACAATCGACGCCGAATACAGTATGATTTGGAAGCTTTCGCCCCCAAACAGGTGATCTTTGTCGCCGGCAGCAACATGCTGGCGATTTGTTTGCATTTACCGGGCAATCCGTCTATAACGACCGCTTCGGAGACTTCGGCATGTCGGATTTCGTCAAAGACCTCGCCTCATCCCTGCAGCAACAGATCGACGCCTTTAAACCGCAAATCGCCGCTCAAGAAGTCGGCCACGTGCTTGAAGCCGGTGACGGCATCGCGCGCGCGGCGGGCCTGAGCAATGTCAAGGCCCAGGAGCTCGTGCGCTTCGACAACGGCGTCATGGGCGTGGCCTTCAACCTTGAGAAAGACTCGGTTGGCATCATCACGCTCGGCGACTACAGCGGCATCGAAGAAGGCATGCTGGTGCGTGGAACCGGCCGCATCGCCTCAGTGCCGGTCGGCGATGCCATGATCGGACGCGTGGTCAACGCCCTCGGCGAGCCCGTCGACGGCAGGGGCCCGATCGTCACCGACAAGACCCGGCCAATCGAGCGCATCGCCCCCGGCGTCGTCGAGCGCAAGGACGTCAAGCGCCCGCTGCAGACCGGCATCAAGCCGATCGACGCCATGATCCCGATCGGCCGCGGTCAGCGCGAGCTGATCATCGGTGACCGCCAGACCGGCAAGACGGCGCTGGCGATCGATGCGATCATCAACCAGAAGGGCCAGAACTGCATCTGCATCTACGTCGCGATCGGCCAGAAGAAGGCCCAGATCGCGCGTGTGCTTGGCACCCTCGAGCAGGCTGGGGCGATGGACTACACCATCATCGTCATTGCCTCGGCCGACGACCCGGCCGCCATGCAGTACATCGCGCCCTACTCGGGCTCGGCCATCGGCGAGGAGTTCATGGAGACCGGGCGGGATGCCCTGATCGTCTTCGACGACCTCTCCAAGCACGCCTGGGCCTACCGCCAGGTGTCGCTGCTTCTGCGCCGCCCTCCGGGCCGTGAGGCGTACCCGGGCGACGTCTTCTACCTGCATTCGCGTCTGCTCGAGCGCGCGGCCCAGCTCTCGGATGAGCGCGGCGGCGGCTCGTTGACGGCCCTGCCGATCATCGAGACCCTGCTCGGCGACGTCTCGGCCTACGTGCCCACCAACGTCATCTCGATCACCGACGGCCAGATCTACCTCGAGGCCGACCTGTTCTACTCGGGCATCCGCCCGGCCGTGAACGTCGGCATCTCGGTGTCGCGCGTCGGCGGCGACGCCCAGACGAAGGCCATGCGCCAGGTGGCCGGCCAACTCAAGGGCGACATGGCCGCCTTCCGCGAGCTCGCGGCCTTCGCCACCTTCGGCTCGGACCTCGACAAGGCGACCCAGCGCCAGCTCGACCGCGGCTACCGCCTGACCGAGATCCTCAAGCAGCCGCAGTACGAGCCTGTGTCGCTCGAGAACCAGGTCATGGTCATGTACGCCGGCACGCGCGGGTACACCGACACGATCGCCGTCGACAAGATGAAGGCCTGGGAGGCCGCGTTCATCCGCTTCATGGAGACCGCGCACTCCGAGGTCGCTCACGAGATCGTCGAGAAGAAGGCGATCACGCCCGAAATCGAGCCACGCCTCAAAGAGGCCATTCAGCAATTCAACAGCGGCTGGCAGAACTAGGACATTGGTTATTGAGTTATTGACTATTGGCTATTGATCTCGTAATAGCCAATAGCCAATAACCAATAGCAAATAAACTATGGCTTCATTGCGTGCGATGCGGCTCCGGATGCGGAGCATCAAGAACATCGGCCAGGTGACGAAGGCGCTGGAGGCGGTCAGTGCGTCGCGGGTGCGCAAGTCGCAACTGGCGATGTACGCGACCCGATCGTACGCGGCCAAGGCCTTCAACATCCTCAGGCACCTCAGCCAGCAGCCCGGCAATCTGACGACGCTGCACCCGCTGCTGAACCTGCACGAAAAACTCGAGAGCGTGACGGTCGTGCTGTTCACGAGCGATCGTGGCCTGTGCGGTGCCTACAACACCAACGCGATGCGAGCGGCGATCTCTTTTGCGCGCAAGCAGACGGTGCCGGTGAAGTTCGTGGCTGTCGGGCGCAAAGGCCGTGACCTTTTGGTGCGCCGGCGCTTCGAGGTGACCGCTGAGTTCACGGGCCTGCCCGCGTACCCGACCTACGCCGACGTCTCGGCCATCGGCCGTCTGCTGCTCGACGATTACCGCGAGGGCAGGGCGGACCGCGTCTATCTGTGCTACACGCGCTTCGTCAATGCGCTGCGCCAGGAGCCGACGATCCAGCAACTGCTGCCGCTGGACCCGAAGGCCGCGTCGACAGAAGCCGCCGCCGGCGGCGAAACGCACGCCACGCTGGCGGCGTATGCCTACGAGCCAGCCCGTGAGGAACTGCTCGACGTGATCGTCCCGCGCTTCGCTCAGCTCCAGGTCTACCAGGCGCTGCTCGAGTCGCTGGCCAGCGAGCACTCGGCCCGCATGGCGGCGATGCGCGCGGCCACCGACAATGCGAAAGATCTGCTGGGTCAACTCCAGCTCGGTTACAACAAGGCCCGCCAGCTGGCGATCACGAGCGACATCCTCGACATCGTCGGCGGCGTGGAAGCCCTAGCAAAGGCAGAATAGTCCGCTTGTCGGCTGGTCCGCCGGTCTGCTGGTCGAGGAACCAGAAGACCAGCCGACGAGCCGACCAGCCGACCAGGAGACCACATGGCTACTAACGGCAAAATCGTACAGGTGCTCGGCGGCGTCGTGGACTGTGAGTTCCCGGAAGAGGGACTGCCCAGGTTGTTCGACGCCATCGAGGTGATCCGCCCGAACGAGGAACCGTTGATCCTCGAGGTCGAGAAGCACCTGGGCAACAACTGGGTGCGCTGCGTGGCCATGGACAGCACCGACGGCCTGGCGCGCGGCATGGAAGCCGTCAACACCGGGGCCCCGATCTCGGTGCCCGTTGGGCCGCAGACGCTTGGCCGGATTTTCAACGTGCTCGGCCGCCCCGTCGACCAGGCGGGCGCCGTCCACGCCGTTGCCACGCGCCCGATCCATGCTCAGGCGCCGAAGTTCGAAGACCAGGTGACCCGGGTCGAGGTCTTCGAGACCGGCATCAAGGTCATCGACCTGATCGCGCCCTTCACCAAGGGCGGCAAGACGGGCATCTTCGGCGGCGCCGGCACGGGCAAGACCGTCATCATCACCGAACTGATCAGCTCTGTGGCTCGCGTGCACAAGGGCAACTCCGTCTTCGTCGGCATCGGCGAGCGCACCCGTGAGGGCACGGCCCTGCGCCGCGAGATGATGGAGTCGGGCGTCATGAAGGACACCGTGATGGTGTTCGGCCAGATGAACGAGCCCGCCGGCGTGCGCCTGCGCGTCGGCCTGACCGGCCTGACCATGGCCGAGTACTTCCGCGACGAGGGCAAGGACGTCCTCATCTTCATCGACAACATCTTCCGCTTCGTCATGAGCGGCTCCGAGGTGTCGGCGCTCCTTGGGCGCATGCCCTCGGCCGTCGGTTACCAGCCGACCCTGGCCAACGAGATGGGCGAGCTCCAGGAGCGCATCACGTCGACCAAGAACGGCTCAATCACGTCGATGCAGGCCGTGTACGTGCCGGCCGACGACTACTCGGACCCGGCGCCTGTCGCGACCTTCACGCACCTCGACGCCACGCTGGCGCTCGAGCGCTCGATCGCCGAGAAGGGCATTTACCCGGCCGTCGATCCGCTGACCTCGACCAGCCGCATCCTTGACCCGAACGTGGTCGGCCCCGATCACTACGCGACGGCCCGCGAAGTGCAGCGCGTCCTGCAGCGCTACAAGAACCTGCAGGACATCATCGCCATCCTCGGCGTCGACGAGCTCTCTGAAGACGACAAGGTGCTCGTCTCGCGCGCCCGCAAGATCGAGCGCTTCTTCAGCCAGCCATTCGTGACGGCCGAGCAGTTCACGGGCCTCAAGGGCGTCTATGTGCCGCTCAAGGAGACCGTGCGCTCGTTCCGCGAGATCCTCGAGGGCAAGCACGACGACCTGCCCGAGGAAGCGTTCCGCTACGTCGGCACGATCGACGACGCCGTCGAGAAGGCCAAGAAGCTCACGGCGTAATCATTGGCTATTGGTTATTTGCTATTGGCCATTGTCTTTCAATAGCCAATAGCAAATAACCAATAGCCAATAGTGAATGTCCTATGCCAATCCGTTGTGAAATCGTCAGTCAGGACCGGACCGTCTTCGAGGGTGATGTCGACATCGTGGTCGCGCCGGCCTTCGACGGCGAGATGGGCATCCTGCCGCATCATTCGCCTGTGTTGACGGTGCTCAAGACCGGCGTGTTGAAGATCCGGCAGGGAACCATCGAGCAGTTCTTTGCGATATCGGGCGGCTTCATGGAAGTTCAGCCCGAGATCGTGACGGTGCTGGCCGACGCGGCCGAGATGGCCGACGAGATCGACGTCGCCCGGGCGGAGGAAGCCCGCCAGCGCGCCGAGATGTCGCTGTCGCTGGCGCCCGAGCACTCGCCCGACTATGAAGCCGCCCAGGCCGCCCTGCGGCGCAGCGCCCTGCGCCTGAACGTCGCCCGGCGGCGCCACGAACGCGGCCTGCCCAGTGGGAGCGGCGGACCCATCCGCTGAGCGTTTTGCGCCCAGAAATGGCAGAGAGATGCACCGGACCGGGCCCAGAGCCCGGTCTGGTTTTTCTGGCGGTCTGCCGCAGACTATAATGGGCGCTCAGGGACCGGCTCCGGCCCGGCGGGGGAGCGGGCCGAACGATCCCGACAAAGTGTGAACCCATGGCCTTATTTGGTCGAAACGTTGGAATAGACCTCGGCACTGTCAACGTGATTGTGGCCGAGAACAACCAGATCGTGCTCCATGAACCGAGCGTGGTGGCCATCTCCATCGCCGATCAACAGGTGATCGAGATCGGCCAGGCCGCGCGGGACATGTATGGACGGGCGCCCGAGACCATCGAGGTCATGCGCCCGCTGCGTGAAGGCGTCATCGCCGATTACGACGTCACCGTCAGCCTGCTCAAATACGTGTTGAAGAAGGTCTGCGGCCCGATGCGCTTCTTCAGGCCGGATGTCGTCATCACGGCTCCACATGGCATCACGTCCGTGGAGAACCGTGCCGTCGAAGAGGCGGCCTACGAAGCCGGTGCTCGCGAGGTCTTCGTCATCCCCGAGCCGCTGGCGGCGGCCCTGGGCGCTGAGCTGCAGGTGGCTACTCCGACCGGCAACCTCGTGGTTGTCCTGGGCGCCGGGGCCACGCAGGCAGCCGTTGTGTCGATGAATGGCATCGTCGCGGCGCACACCTCGCGCGTCGGCGGGCTGCGGCTCGATGACGCCATCGCTGGCTACATCCGACGCAAGTACGGGCTGCTGATCGGCGAGACCACATCCGAAGATATCAAGCTGAAGATGGGCGCCGCCGTCGTCGTCGAGGGCGAGGAACAGAGCATCGAAATCCAAGGGCGCGATCAGGTCAACGGCCTGCCGCGTACGCTGACCCTGACCACCGCCGACGTCGTCGAGGCGCTGCAGGAGCCGCTGCAGCAAATTGTTGGTACGGTAAGGGCTGTCCTCGAGAAGACCCCGCCAGAGCTCGCCGCCGACGTCATCGATCGCGGCATGTTGGTGTGTGGGGGCGGGGCATTGCTGCGCGGCGTCGATCAACTGCTCACGCAGGAAACCGGCATCCCGGCCTATGCCGCCGACAACCCGATGGCAGTCGTCGCGCTCGGCACCAGCCGGGCCTTCAAGCATCTCGAGACATTGCGCAAGGTGCTGCCGAAACGCTGAGGCCCGTCGGGATCAGAGACGAACGACGAAGGACGAATGACGAAGGTTGTGCGAAACAACCTTCTTCATTCGTCCTTCGTCGTTCGTCGTACCGCCTCAGGCCGTTCTGTGAGCCTCGGCCGGCGCGTCGACGTAGAACGTCATGCGCTGAAGGTGAACGACGGGGTCGATGTACTGAACATGCACGCCCTCGGGCACATGGACGTTGATCGGTGCGTAGTTCAGGATGCCGCGCACACCGGCGGCCACGAGTTGATTGGTCACGCCCTGCGCGGCAGCGGCCGGCACGGCCATCATCGCCAGTCGCACACCGAGTTCGGGCAGGGCGCGCTCGATGTCACGCGCATCCCGGACGATGTGACCACCCAGCGATTGGCCGATTCGGTTCGGATCCGCATCGAAGATGGCGCGGATGCGGAAGCCTCGATCGGAGAAGCCGTTGTAGTTGGCCAACGCGCGACCCAGGTCGCCCGCGCCGATGATCGCGACTTCCCAATCCGCCTCGACCTTGAGGATCCGGCGCAACTGGTCCACCAGGAAGTCAACCTGATAGCCGGTGCCCTGCTTGCCGAACTCGCCGAAGTGGGAAAGATCCTTGCGGATCTGGGCAGAGCTGATGCCGAGTGCCCGGCCAAGCTCGTGACTTGACGTCACCGTCTGACCGGCCGCGGCCATGCGCGACAAAGCTCGCAGATATATCGGAAGGCGCCCAACCACAATGTCGGGTATGTCCACAGTGTTTTGGTCTCCAGTCACCCCGGCCAATACACGCCGGTCCGGCTGATCATCGTCCTGCGGCGTTTCGTGAATTCTGGCACAAGACAGCTTATTTTACAATCGATTTCAGGGCGGCGCTGTCGGATTCCACAACACCTCTTTGCAGCCGACGCCGACCAGCGGTTCCGGCGCGTCCTCGGGTCTGGCTGCCAGGGCGGCGCCCGCGCTTGAGAGCAGGATGGCCCGGTGGCCCGTCGGCGACCAGGCAACCCTGGTGACGTCGGTAGCTTGACGGAGAAGGGCCCCGGTCTCGGGGTCATACCAGCGGACTTCAGGCCTGCCCAACCTCCAGAACGTGGCGCTCAAGAACCGGCCGTCGTTCGAAAAGTCGATTTGGGTCACGGCGTCGACGCGCTCGGGGATTTCGAGAGCGATCCGGTTCTTGTCGACCGTCTGTAACCCGTTCAGGCTGAAGATCCAGCCGCTGAAGTCCAGCGATGAGGCGGTTGGCGATTGCAGGCCGATCAGGGCGGCCACTTTTGCGCCGGTCGGAGCCCAGGCGATCGCGCCGACGCCGGAGGTGCCCGGGCCATCTTGCCCGACGAGGTCCGGGCTCCAGATCTCGCGGGCAAAGCCGGGCTGAGTGGCATCGGGCAGGATGCCGATCGAGAACGGCCCACCCCAAGGGGTCTCCGCACCCGGTCCGAGGATGACGGCCAGACGCTGTCCATCGGGCGCCCAGGCGGGGATGAAGCCGGCACCCACCCGGATGTTGAGTTCCGCCAACGGCATGACCGTGTGCAGGATCTGGCCGCCGGAGGCCGGCGCGCCGGGGTCCATCACTGACGGGCCAAGCGTGATGCCCAGGTCGCCGTTCGGGGCGGGCACGAGATCGGCCACATCGCTGAGCGTGGCAACGATCTCGTCTGGCGCGTCTGGATGAACCAGCACGATGTCCTGCGTCGGTTGGCCGGCGTCGAAACGATATAGCGCGGCGAGTGATCCCATCCAACCCGCAAACGCGCTCCCGCCCGAGCCGGCGCCGGCGGCCCACTTGAACTCGCCTGTCGCGGCGGAGCGAAAGGCGATCTGATCACCAAGGGCCACGGCCAGGTCGAGCCCGCTGCGGGTCCACCGGGCGCCCACGATTCGTGCGGGCGCCGGGACGTCGGTCGAAAGACCCAGATGAAGCTCGTCGCCGATGGGAGTCCAGATGACCTGACCTCCGGCGCAGCTCCCGATCGCGATCCAATCCGACCCGGGCCGGGCCAGGTCATCGAGCAGGCGCTTGGTCGAATCGCCAGTGAGGTTGAAGAGCGTATCGAGGGCCGAGCGGCCGGCGCCCGCGAACGCGCGCGCCAGCCAGGCATCGAGGCCCGTCTCTGGACTCAGTTGCCGGAACAGGAGGCGCTCAAGTTGTTCATCCTGGCCGATCAATGGATTGAGGAAACCGAGCGCGGCTCGCAATTCAACCTCTTCGGCGAGTGGCGCATGATCCATGCGAGTCTGTGTCGACCACAGGTCGGCCATCGTTTGGCCAGGTTCCGCCGGCATCATCAGCGTGAGCCACTGCTCATCCTCGACACCACTACGCGCGGCCTGCCGGAGCACGAGCGCATAGAAGAAGGCGTTGTGGGTCAGTGAGGGCGCGAAGAAACGTTCCTCGGGGTGGGCGCGCACCTGCAGCGCCAGCTGGACGAGCGCGGCGTCCGCGATCGCGCGCCGCCAATACGAGCGCGTGTCGTCGTCAGCAGGCGTGCCGTTGGCCGTGGGCCGTGGCAGGTGTAGCGTCTCGCTCACCACCACGAAGCTGCTGGCGTACGCGAAGACGCGGTTAGCGGGCACGGGGCGTGAGCCGTCGATTGACGGAGGGGACTCGGTGTGTTCGCCCGTGAGATCCAGCGTGAGATGAACGTCAGCCGGGCATTGCCATTGATCGCAGGCTGAAGACAGCACCGAGTCGAGAAACGGCGCGAGATCGTTTGTCACGAGCTCGGCGTCGCTGATCTCGTAGACGATGCGCAGAATCGGGCCGTCAAGCGTGGTCGTCACCAGAGAACTGGGGCGCAGACTTCCATCGGGCTCATACACACGTGTTGCGCGAAACGACAGACGTGTTCCCTCGACGCCTTTGTAGGCATGGATGGCCGTGACCTCCAGCGCGCCGCCAGGTCGTTCCACGGCTGTTTCGACGACGGGCCGATCGAGCGCGACAAGCCCCGGCAATGGCGGCGGCAAGGGCTGATCGGCGACCGCCTCCACGGCGCGTGTACGGCGCTCCTGAGTCTGGTGCTGAGTTGCCCACCAGATCCATGCGCCGCTGACCAGGATCAGGAGCGCCAAAATGGCGGGCCAGCGCCAGCGCGGTGGCTGCGGTGGTTGTTTGGGCGAAGATGTCTGTGGCCGCTCGGGTTCTTCAGGCTCGTCGATGACGGTCCAATCCAGCATAGTGATTAAGGTACCGTCAAATCGTGCAACTGTAGAAAAACCTCCACGCTGATCGGCTGTGCCCCCCAGATCACGCGTGAACAGTCGGAGCCGCCGGCCGACAGCGCAGCCGCCGGCTGGTCTGGCGCGGCGAAGAGCCTGACGCCATCGGTGTCCACGAGGGCAAAGGCCTGGGTCATCGGCGCCCAGACGAGTTGTCCATTGAACAGGCTGAAGGTGCGTAGCGTGTCGCCGGAATCGATCGAGACGACCTGCACCGTCGCAGCCGGCGACCCTGAGTCCCAGTTCGTCAGAGCCAGGTAACTCTGATCGCCCGAGAGCGCGAAGCTCTGCGCGCGGATGCCGTTGACGGGCTGCCACCAGAGCCGCTCGCTCTCAGCGGTCTCTGGATCGATGATCCAGAAGCCGGCCTCCACATACATGTCGCGCAACGATTCGACGGTTTGGACGACAAGCGCGATCTGGTGTGTGCGCGGTATCCACGCGATCGCTCCGCTATGGGGGGTCAGCTCGGCGTACAGCGCTTTGTTGCTGCTCTCCCAGACGATCCGGCCTTCTGCGTCATCGGGCCCTGAGAACACGCGCACGCGATACTCCGGCCCGTGCGGACCGTCCGGGATGAGGTCGAGCAGGGCATACTCGCCTGTATCCGGATTGAAGACGGGTTGAGTCGCCAGTCCGAAGTCGACCACGAGGGTGCCGTTGCGACGCACCAGGCGCATCCGCGTGAACGTGTCATTGCCGTTGAGTTCGTAGGTCCACTCGAGATGGGTCTCGGCCTGGTCAGGTGGGAACTGCAGGTGGACCCACTCAAAGGGTTTCACCGAGAACTCCACAGATCCGTCAGGTGCGTCGACGAGGCCCACGCGGATCGTGCGGACCTGATCGCCGATCGAGGCGAGACCCAGTTCGTCGTTCGTGAGCCACTGTGCGACGATGCCATAGGTGTTCGAGCTGTCGGCGTACGGCAGCCAGTACACCTTGCCTGTGCGTTGATCGAGCAGGATCGGTGCGCCCGCCAGTGACAGCGGTTGCCAGCGTCCATCCGTCGAGGCATCATACAGATGAAGAACCGGACGCTCGATGTCGGCGCCCCAGTAAGCGATCTCGGTGTGTTCAGGGTAGAACTGGACCAAACTATCCTGGCACTCGGCGCGCGCCAGCCAACGATCTCGCCTCAGCATGTCGAGCGTTGCCTGGCCGGCCGACTTGCCGAACACCAGGCTGAACGCATCGGCCGGGTCGCGGTTGTCCGCCGCGAAGGCGCTGACGATGGCCGTCGTGGCGTCAACCTCCGCGGCCGTCCCAAGCCGGCGCCACGTCATGCGTTCGACTTCCTGATGGGTCGGACCCAGGATCGCGTTGAGGCGCCGGAACGTGCGCTGTGCGGCCCAGGACTGGCCGTGCGTGAGGTCGTTGAGCGGGCCGGCATCGTCGTCGGGAGCCACGCTCGCCAACGCGGACGCTGGCTCCAGCCCGAGATGAACGGCCGTGCGGGCGACCAGCGCATCCACAACGCCGTTGACACGTGAGGCCAGCGGCCGCCCCTCGGGCTCCACCACGGCGTCAGCCAGCAGCGGCAGCATGTGCAGCGCGAGCGTGCGTCGATACGCATCCAGCGTGGCAGCGTTGGCGGGCACGCCCGCGAGATGCGGCGGCGCCACGCGAACGACGGACGATCCACGTAAACGGTCGTTGATGGCCAGTTGCCAGGATCCGGCCAGATCAACTTGTGCTGTTGAGAGTCGGCTGTCGCTGGCTGTGAACGAGACGTACGCGAACGCATCGGGGGGGCAGGCCCACAGCTCGCAGGCCCTTCGCGCGACGTCGTTGAGGTAAGGCGCGACGTCCTGCTGGATGAACTCGCGATCGGCGCCGAGGACTTCGATCTCGACGCGGGCGCGACTGGTGGCTGGCGCGAGCACCGCGGCTGCTTCGTCCGACGGGGGTTGCTCGCGACGGAGCAGAGTGCCTTCGGCTGTGTAGGTGCGGTCGAGTGTGAACGTAAGGGGTGTGCCGTCGGCGAAGGTCGCGCTGAACGTCAGCGTGGCGGCGATGCGGCCGGCGCCCTGATCGGTCAGGCTCTGTAGGCTGAGGCTCGAGACACCGGTCAGGCCGAATGGCAGCGGCGCCGGGCCGTGCTCGTCGTTGGCCATGTCCGTCACGGTCCGATTGAGCTGCCCCTGCTGCTGATCGCGTGACGACCACCACACGCCGCCCAGAGCCAGCACCGCGACGATCAGGATCAGGCCGAGCCACAGCCGCGTGGAAGGCGCACGTCGGGTCGGGTCTGGTGCACTCGGGCGATTGCTCTCCGCTGGCGCGGCGGGCGGGGGCGCCTCTTCGTCTTCGGTGATGTCCCACTCGAAGTCGTCTGACATAGGGTCGTCCACCTGATGGCATCATAGCCCTCGGCTCTGGATCCGACAAGCTGAGCATTCGCTCAACCAGCGCGAATCTCGGCGGAAATTGAGTGCTTCTGGGGGCGGCCCGTGGCCAGACCCCGAATGCCTCCGTTTCCTGCCTATCTCTTCCCGCCACGCCCGATATAATCAGGACTATGGTCTTCGATCAAGCTCGCATTATTGTCAAGTCTGGAGATGGCGGCGACGGCGCCGTGCATTTCCGACGAGAGAAATTCGTGGCACACGGCGGCCCTGACGGCGGTGACGGTGGGCGGGGTGGCGACGTTGTGCTGGTGGTGGATCCCAAGCTGAACACGCTGACGTCCTTCGCGCAGCGCCGCAAGTTCGCGGCGAAGCCCGGCGGGCGCGGCGGAAAGAACGATATGCGCGGCGCGTCGGCCGAGGCATTGATGGTGTCTGTGCCTCAGGGCACAGTGGTGCGCGATCTCCAGAGTGAAATTGTGCTTGGGGATCTGACCGAACCAGGTCAGACTCTTGTCGTGGCGCGCGGCGGGCGGGGCGGGCGCGGCAATGCACGCTTCGTCAGTTCGCGCAATCAGGTGCCGCACGTTGCCGAGAAAGGCGCGCCGGGCGAGGAGACGGAGCTCCAGCTCGAACTCAAGCTCATCGCCGACATCGGCATCGTCGGCGTCCCGAACGCCGGCAAGAGCACGTTCCTGTCGTCGGTCACGGCCGCCAGGCCCAAGATCGCGGCGTACCCGTTCACGACCCTGCAGCCCAACCTGGGCGTTGCTCAATTCGATAGCCTCGGCGCCGAAACAGTCGTGCTGGCCGATATCCCGGGCCTGATCGAAGGTGCTCACAAGGGCGTCGGCCTGGGCTTCGATTTCCTGCGCCACGTCCAGCGCACGCGCGTGCTGATCCACCTACTGGATGGCATGAGCGCCAACCCGGTGGCCGACTACGGCCAGATCAACGCCGAGCTCTCGCTCTTCGACGAGGAACTGAGCCGCAAGCCGCAGGTTGTGGCCGTCAACAAGCTCGACCTGACAGACGTGCAGGAGCGATGGCCCGAGATCCAGAAGGACCTGCGCGCTCGCGGGGTCGAGGCGGTCGCCATCTCGGCTGCGACAGGGCAGGGCGTGCGCGAGTTGCTGTCCGCCGCCAGCCGCAAGCTGGCTGACGCGCCGCCGCCGCCCAAGTTCGACGACATCCCGGTCTACCGGCCTGCGTTCGACGTCAACGAATTCACCATCACGCGTGACGAAGACGGCGCCTATCGCGTCAACGGCAAGAAGATCGAGCGCGCGGCGCGCATGACGTACTGGGAGTTCGAGGAGGCCGTCGAGCGCTTCCAGAAGATCCTGGAGGTGCTGGGCGTCCGTCGCGGGCTCGAGGATGCCGGGATCCAGGCCGGCGACACCGTGCGCATCGGCGAGTACGAACTCGAGTGGAGCGACTAGGTGTCTTTGGCGGGACGTTCGACCCGCCGCATTGTGGTCATCTGGCCCTGGCCCGAGCGGCGCGCGCAGCGCTGGATCTCGATCGCGTCCTCTGGGCCGTGGCGGCCGATCCGCCACACAAACGTGGTCAGGTGCGCACGCCGGCCAGTTGGCGCGTGATGCTCGTCGAAGCCGCCATCGCCGACGAGCCCGGCATGGCCCTCTCCCGGATCGACCTGGATCGGCCCGGACCACACTACACCGTCGACGCCCTGCGTCTGTTGCGCGCGCATCATTCCAAGGCTGAATGGGTGTTGCTGATCGGCGGCGACTCGCTCCGCGACCTGCCGACCTGGCACAGGCCCGATGAGTTGATCAGGCTCTGTCGGTTGGGTGTGCTGCGTCGGCCCGAGGTCGAGATCGATCTGACGGCGCTCGAGGCCATCATCCCCGGCGTCACAGCCGTCGTCGACTTCATCGCGGCGCCGACTGTGTCGATCTCGTCTCGCGATCTTCGGGCGCGAGCCGCCGCTGGCGAATCGCTCGAGGGCCTGGTCCCTCAGGCTGTCGCCGAGATTGTGGCATCCCGGCATCTCTATGGCTGACCCGGCCGCCGAACTCACGCCTGCTGGATATCGCGTCGCTTATTCGCTGCGATTGAGCGCGTCATCGCGCGTCGTCATCGGCCTCAACCTCGGGGCCCTGGCCCTGCTCGTGCCCTCCATCGCGCTGTTCGCGTGGCCGGCAGTGGCGCGCGGCTTCATTCAGAACGACTCGGTCTTCTCGTTCGAGATCTCGTTGCTCGACGGTGTGCTGCTCATCGGGGCCGCGATTGCGATCGTCGTGCTACACGAGTTCGTCCACGGCCTGACGATGACCGCCTTCGGCGCCCGACCGCGCTATGGAATCAAGTGGGAATTGATGGCGGCCTACGCTGTCGCCAAGGACCATCTCTTCGCGCGCAATGCCTTCCTCGTGGTCGCGCTGATGCCTCTGGTGACGCTGACGCCGCTGATGTGGCTCATCACCTGGTGGCTCCCCTCAGGTGGATTTTGGATGGCTGCGGCTCTGGCCGGCGTGCTCAACACCATCGGCGCTGTCGGCGATCTCTTCATGACCTGGAAGGTCTCGCACTATCCCCCTTCGGCGCGCGTGCTGGATGAAGAAGATGGATTGACGATCTATGAGGAGGCGTCAGGCCACAGGCATCAGGCGTCAGAGTGAAGTTCAGGCAACGGGTCAGTCTTCTTGTCCTGGCGCAGCGCGTCCTCTGACGCCTGACGCCCGACGCCCGACGCCTGCACCACTACCCAGATCCCCAACAGCACAATCGCGCCGCCGGCCACCTTGATCGGCGTGGGAGCCTCGCCAAGGATGGCGAGCGCCAGGACTGTGGAGAGGATTGGCTCGCCCAGCGTCACCACCGAGACGAACGTGGCGGGCAGGTGTTTGAGCGCCCAGTTGAAGCTGGTGTGTCCGATAGTCTGCGGAACGAGCGCCAGCAGAAGCAGCCATAGATATGAGAGCGGCGCGTAACCGGTCAAGGGCGTGGCTGTCACCAGGCAGATCAGCAGGAGTGTGATCGCCGCAGCGCCATAGGTCAACGTGATGTAGGGCGTAAGATCGAGGCGCTGACGCAGGCGCCGTCCGATGACGAGATACACGGCCACGGCCGCCGCGCCGGCCAGGGCGAGACCATCGCCCAGCAGGCTGCCGGCGGCGAGCGTAGCACAGCCGCCCGGCGCCGCGCACGAGTCGCCCAGGGCGATGACGACGCTGCCGGCAATCGCTACGAGCAGACCGAACCAGGTCATCCAGCCGATCCTCTCGCGCAACACGATGCCGGAGATCAGGGCCACGAAGATCGGCGAGGCCGAGACGAACACGGCTGAGTTCGTGATCGTCGTGAACTCGAGCGACGTGATCCAGGTGGCGAAGTGCACGGCCAGGAAGAATCCGCTCACCGACACGAGGAGCCAGGCGCGAGCGGGCAGGGCGCGGATCGCGTCACGGTGCCGTATGAGCGCGATCGGGAGCAGCACCAATGTGCTCAGACTCAGGCGCACTGCCGCGATCGCCAGCGACGGCACGCCTTCGGCCTGGGCAAACCGAATAAACAACGCGGCTGTCGAGACGGCCAGCAGACCGAGGCCAAGGATGAGGTAGGGGCGAACCGGGGTGGACATGGACACGCGCGACGAATGTGGAAGGTTGAGCAGCTAATCGGGCTTACGCTTTCGGTCTTTCGTCAATCAACATCCCTTGCTTACTCGACGCTCACAAGGCCTTTCTAGACAAAAACCGGGCCGGGTGAATATAATCTGGCAGATACTACTCGTCAACCTCCGGGCGTTTGAACCCGCCCGACCCCCCATACACAGGAGACTGAAATGGCACATGAACTTCCCCCGCTACCGTATGCGCATGACGCTCTGGAGCCGCATATCGATACCCAGACGATGCAGATCCACCATGGCAAGCACCATGCGGCCTATGTGACCAACCTCAACAAAGCCCTGGAGAGCGCCCCCGAGCTCGCCAACAAGAGCGCTGAGGAACTGATCAAGGACCTGTCGGCCGTGCCTGATGCGATCCGGACGGCCGTTCGCAACAATGCCGGCGGCCACGTCAACCACACGTTTTTCTGGAAACTGATGGGCCCGAACGCGGGCGGCGAGCCCACGGGCGCCCTGGCCGACGATATCAAGGCGACCTTTGGCTCTTTCGACGAGTTCAAAACCAAGTTCCAGGCAGCCGGCGTTGGCCGTTTCGGCAGCGGCTGGGCCTGGCTCGTGGTCGGCAAGGACGGCAAGCTGGCGATCACGTCGACGCCCAACCAGGATAGCCCGCTGATGGATGGTCTCAAGCCCGTCCTCGGCTGCGACGTCTGGGAGCATGCCTACTACCTCAAGTATCAGAATCGCCGTCCCGATTACCTGGCGGCATGGTGGAATGTGGTAAACTGGGCGGCGGTCGCTGAAAATTATGCGACTGCAAAATCCTAATTTCGAGGATCAAACCCGCCCAATGAGGCGGATCAACTCGTAGGAGTTCCCATGACCCATATCATCACCAGTCTCTGTTTGCGCGACGGCGGTTGTATCGAAGTCTGCCCGGTCGAGTGCATCGTCCCTGGCAAGCCCGAGGCAGAGTGGCCGTGGATGTACATCGATCCCGACACCTGCATCGACTGCGGCGCTTGCGTGCCGGAGTGCCCGTGGGAAGCCATCTTCCCCGAGGACGAAGTTCCTGGCGATCACTCCGCCAAGGACGGCCAGAAGGTCAACAACCCGAACGACGCGAACGTCGCGGCCAAGGGTGGCGAGCACTACTCGGGCCACAACAACAAGAGCGAGGCTGTCGAGCTCGACGGCGTGGTCACGCTCGCGGCTGGTGATGTGGTGGATCTGCGCGCCGACATCCAGAAGAACTACGACTTCTACAAGGCGGGCCCTGGCTACAGCGCTCGCTGAGGTCAACTGAGGTGTATTGCAGGAGGGCCAGCGCGCAAAGCGGGGCCCTCCTTTTTTGTCTGGGGCGCGCCCGATGTCTTCATCGGCGCGAGCCGTGTAAGATTGACCCGATCCTGCAAGTCACTCTTTTGAAAGGCTCGACAAATGGCTGACTTCCGCACTGAAAAAGACTCGCTGGGTGAGATCCAGGTTCCAGCCGACGCGCTTTACGGCGTCCAGACGCAACGCGCCGTGATCAACTTCCCGATCACGGGGTTACGCCCCTGGCGCGCGTTCATCTGGAGCATGGCGACGATCAAGCGCGCAGCGGCCGAGGTGAACGGCGCGCTCGGGTTGTTCGCGGACCGCGAGGTCGATGGCAAGAAGTACACGGCACAGCAGCTTGTCGACGCCATCGTTGCGGCGGCTCAGGACGTGATGGACGGCAAGTGGGACCACATGTTTGTGGTCGATCCGTTCCAGGCCGGCGCCGGTACGTCGCACAACATGAACACCAACGAGGTGATCGCCAACCTCGCCACAGAGCGGCTCGGCGGCAAGCGCGGCAAGTACATCGCCGGGCCAAACGACCACGTCAACATGGCGCAGTCGACCAACGACACGATCCCCACAGCGATCCGCCTCGGCGCGCTCTGGCGCCTCGAGGAGTTGCTCGGTGCGCTCGACGGCCTGGCGCTTTCGCTCGAGAAGAAGGCTGTCGAGTTCGACGACGTCGTCAAGTCGGGCCGCACGCACCTGCAGGACGCTGTGCCGGTTCGCCTCGGTCAGGAGTTCGGCGCATACGCCAAGGCGGTGCGACGGGACCGCGAACGTGTGGCGCGCTCGGCTGAAGGTCTGCGCCGCCTGGGCATCGGCGGCACCGCCACCGGCACCGGCCTGAATGCGCACCCCGAATACCACGCGCGCATGGTGGCTCGACTGAGTGAGCTGACCGGGTTGACACTGTACACATCCGACAACCTCTTCGAAGGCATGCAGAGCCAGGCCGACGCCGCCGACTTCTCGGCCGCGATCCGCACGACGGCGATCACGCTCACGCGCATCGCCAACGACTTCCGCTTGCTCTCCTCTGGCCCGACGACCGGCCTTGACGAGATCCGGCTGCCGGCCGTGCAGCCCGGTTCGTCGATCATGCCCGGCAAAGTCAACCCGGTGCTGGCCGAGATGCTCAACCAGGCCATGTTCCACGTTCAGGGTTGCGACCTCACTGTCGCGCTGGCCGCCCAGGCCGGCCAGCTCGAGTTGAATGTGATGATGCCGATCATCGCCCACAATCTGTTCGAGATGATGCAGGTGATGATCGGGTCGGTCAATGCCTTCAACTCGTTCTGCGTGGTCGGCATCCAGGCGCAGAAGGAAAAGGCCGAGGGCTGGCTGGGCAAGAACGCGATCGTCGCGACGGCGCTCAACCCGCTCTGCGGCTACATGGTCGCGGCCGAGCTGGTCAAGGACGCGATGAAGCGCAACGTCACGATCCGCGAGTCGGCGGCTGATCGCATCGCCCGCGGCGAGTTCAACCACAAGGACACCGGCGCGCCGCTGACGATCGCAGACGTCGACGCCGTCCTCGGCGATCTGCGTAAGCTGACCGAAGGCGGGCTTGGCGGCCCGGCCGGCGGCGGTTAGTTCGAAGCTGTTGCTCAAACGAACCAAAAGGGCCGGGGCCATGCCTCGGCCTCTTTCGTTAACCGGTGAGGGACTTGCACAGAAGCGGTTCGCCCGTGGTTGACTTTCAGGGCCTGG
>CAYZRP010000017.1:24542-27678 GCA_964480865.1 uncultured Anaerolineales bacterium
AACCACTTGTAGCGCGCCACACGCAGATGCACGGCCACGGTGTGGCTCTGGGCGCCGTCGGCCAGCACTTTGGCGGCCGCGAGCGCTGTGAAAGTCCCCACGACCATTACGCAGAGACAGAACGCGCACAACGGGGAACCCATCCAGCGGGTGTGGTTGAGCATGTACGCACTCCCGGGTCGTCAAGGCGCGCTGTCGTTCGCGAGGGCGGGATGCCAGAACCAGCGCGGTTCGCCCGTCACGCCGAACGTGTCAGCGCCGATGATTCTGCGCAGGGCTCCGACCACGATCAGAACCGTGGGCGCCAGCATGTCGGAATCGCCTGTGGCGGCGACATCCTCGCCCGCTAACGCGAGCGCGTCAGTGCCTGCCGGCGCCCCGATCGGGTCGATCCCGTCGCCGACGCTGCAGGCATCGACAGCGGAGCCTGGGGCAGCGGCCCCAATCGCCTCCCACAACGAACCAACGCCGTCGATGTTGCGTTCGTCGGCGGTGGTGGATCCGGTCCACGCAGCCGCGCGCAATGCCGGGGTTGGCGCTCCGGCCCAACACAACGCGACAGCGGGCAGGGTGGCGCTCATCCGGCACCCGTGTGACGGGCGGGATGGGATGGTCATAGAACTCCCCTCTCGGCCGGAGATGGGTCGGCGTGGATCGTGACGTGGCCTGGACCCATTCGGCTTCGGATGCTCAGCCACTGGCGGTCATCCACAACGGCAACGACGAGGGCGCAGATGGGTTGGGATTGGCATACACCGCCGATGACTTCCGTCTGGATCGGTTCAAATGACCCCATCCGGCTCGCGCACCAGCGTTCGAGGGCTTGATGCAGACCCAGCACGATCGATCGGCGTCCGCTCGCCCGCCATCGCGCGAAACGGCCCTGGCCGGTGGCGGCGTGGACTGCCCAACCCAGGCCCGCCCAGGCCGATCGCCCCGGGCGTTCCTCTACTTTGTTCGCAAGGGTTGCTATACGGCCCGAAGAATGGATCGCTTTCAGCGGCTCCCGCGCCGCCGCATTGCGAGCCGCGCGATACACAAAGCTGTCTGCCGGGATGGTCTCTGACTGTTGCCGGGCGATGATTGCCGGCAGACCCAGCGCCTGCAAGGCCCTATTCACGGCGTCCTGCCGGGTCGGCCCTTCGGCCAGGGTAGAGGCAACAATGATGCGCATGCAGGGCTCGTGTCGCTCTGTGCTCCGACTGCACCGATGTTCGCTAGACCAGAGACTGGGGATCGAGCACGCGGATTTCGGTGATGCGATCAATCGGCCAGCCGACTGAATGCATCGCGGCCCGGATGTCAGCGGCTGACCTGGCTTCGGCAATCGTCACGGCGCGCTGCTGATCCACCGCCATGTACGAGTGAATCCACAGCATGCCGTTCTGTGTGGCGAGATCCACTGCCTGCCTGATCCGATCGTGCTGCCCGACGTCACAGCCCCAATCGAGGGCCTCTGAAAAGCTGTGTTCGATCAGGTAACGCGGCATCGCGTGGATCCCCCTACATCGTCAGCGATCACACAGTCGCGGGCGACAGAGCCTGCGTGAGCGTGGCACGCAACACTGTTGCGTTTGTGCGTTCAGCCAGCATCTGATCGGAGCCGTTGTGCGACAGGAGGCTCCAGACCTCGTCTGGTGAATGGATCACTGTGATATCGCTCGAGACCGTGGTTCCGTCTTGTCCCGACCGCACGAAGGTGATGTTCCCGGCGAAGGTGGCCGCCGCGAAGACGTCCACGAGATAGCGAGCCAGGGTTCCGTCCGGGGATGACGAGTCTGTGAGCAGAGTCTCGGCCTCACGCATGCGCCCCGCCATCATCAGCTGAAACGCCTGCACCACAACTGCATTTGAGAGCACAAGCCCCTCGGGCACAAACGGGCGATCGGCGATCGGCAGGATCTCGAGCAGGCGCGTGACCAGAACATCGATGGCGCCGATCGATGCCAATCGGAAGATCCCGGCGCGAGGGATCGTCAACTCCACGAAGTCGCCCTCGCGACCATAGAACAGGAGTAGATCTCGTTCGCCGGTGGGCAATGCTCGAAGGATCATCAGGATCTGATCGGGCGCGACGACGGTCCCGAACGAACGATGGAGCGCCTGTTCCGGGGCAAAGACGCCCTGGCCATCCGGTCGGATCAGGTCACGCTCCTGTAGTTGGTCGCGGCCGCGCATGTACAGAGCGAGTTGCGTTTCACGGTCGGCGGCCACCAGCGCGGCTGGATCGAGCCCGACAATCGCGGCGGCTCGAAAGAACACAGCCAGTGTGAAGAACTCGGCTCGGTCGAGGATGAGGGCCATTGTCGTTGTCCTTATCTGGCGTGACCGATGAGCAGGCTGCCGGCGAGCGGTCCGATTTTCACTTCGGTGTGTTCGCCAAGCTGAAAGCCAAAGGATCCGCCAGCCTCGACGCCGCCGCCGAGGCCGATATTCCAGCCCAGCACGTTCAGGCCGACGTCTCCCGATAGGCTGCCGAGCCGACCACCGCCGCCGGCCGCCCCGTTGCCGTCCATCAAACCGAACTGGAGATCAGCAGATGGACCGCCGGCTGCAGCCCCAAAGGTCAACCCAAGGTTGGGACCTCCGATCACAAGGCCAAACTCGGCCGATCCGCTGTTGAGCGACCCGCCGCTGCCATAATTGCCTTCTTGCTGCCCGACGAAGACATTGCCGGACAAGAGCTCGAAGGCCGCGTTAGGCTTGACCCAACCGCCGAACAGGCTCGCCTCAGCGGAATAGGCGCCCCCGGTGCCCGACAATGTGCCGCCCTTGACGGAATCGCCCCAACCGAACCCGGCCTGGCCACCCAGGAGCACGCCTTCGCCTGAGATCGACATCTGGGTCGGGCCACCGAACGGGTCGAACGTCAGATCAACGGTGCTGCCGGCGAGTTGTGCTTCGGCCGTCTTTCCGAAACGACCGGTGTCCGAGATCTCGGCCCCCAAGACATCGATCGATCCCGCGACCGAATACGGCCCGAACTCCGTGGCGCCGCCGATGCTGTAGCCGGTCTCTGTCTGAGGCAGGCTGCCGCCCGAGCCACCGACGGGCTGGCCGGTGAAGTCGCCGCCGGTCGGCGGTAGGCTGCCGCCCGAGCCACCGACGGGCTGGCCGGTGAAGTCGCCGCCGGTCG
>CAYZRP010000017.1:27778-74763 GCA_964480865.1 uncultured Anaerolineales bacterium
CGGCAGGCTGCCGCCCGAACCACCGACAGGCTGGCCGGTGAAAGCTTCGCGATCCTGCAACTGGCGGGCCGCGTCGGCCTCGCATTGGCGCAGACGAGCAGCGATGGTGCGAGTCACGCTTTGCGATTGACTCAGGGCGCGTTGGAGGCGCAGGAGCGTTGGCAACACATCGCCGTCCATCTCTTCATAGAAGCGGCGCGCGGCCTGCCCGACCCAGTCGCCGCCCTGCAGAACATCCTTGCGCTGGCGCAGGTTCCGGATCGTCTGGGCGACCGCGCTCGACTCCTCGGCGAAGAACGCGGCGATCTGAGTCAACTCATCGTGGTTGGCGCGGATGCGATCGTGTGGCATGGGCGTTCCTTGTAAGGCTTACAGGTCGATGCGGGTGTCGATAAACGATTCGGCGAATCGCGCATAGGTGAGTACGTCTGCGAAGTTGGACGCGATGCCGAGCGAGGCCCGCACGGCGCCGGCTGTCTTGCCGGCGATGGCTTCGAGAAACTGGTCAAAGGTCCGGTTGTCCTTCTCCTTGAAGCAGGGAGCCAGGTCGTCGCGTGTGAAGCCCAGCGCCGCTTCGCGCGCCCCAGGATTGCAGTGGCAGCCCGCTCGCAACGAGAGGCGCTGGGCATTGGCCAGTCGTTCGACCCAATAGCAGTCGTAGGCCTGACCCTGACGGTCAAGGAAACTGACCTGGAGGTTCGCGCCGCGGGCCTGTGTGTTGGCCGGCCCGTGCAGACGCACAACCGGTCGCCCGTTGCTGTGGCGGATGGCCAACAGACGCTCCAGCAGCCAGTCCGTGAGGCACATCACGCGCGTGTGGATGAGATCAACGCCAATAGCTTCGACATGCCGCAACCCGATTTCGACCGCCGGGATCGAGAGGTAGTTGACTGTGCCATCCTCGAACCCGGCCACGCCTGGAGTCAGATAGTGATCGTGCGCCGCCACGGACGAAAACGTGATCGTGCCGCCTGAGTACCAGGGACGTGTCAGTTTCTCGAGGGCCGCGCGTCGGGCCAGAAGACAGCCAATCCCGGTTGGGTAGCCCATGATCTTGTAGAACGACAGGCTGACGAAATCGGGATGCCAGCGGCTGAGATCCAGTCGATTGGTCGGTGCGAAGGCAGCAGCATCGATGAACACGTCCCACCCACCGGCCTGGGCCCATCCGATCCACTCGAGCGGGTGTTGCACGCCGGTGAAGTTGGACTGAGCGGGGTAGGCGAACAGCCGCGGACCTCGCGTCCGGTTGGTGCTCAGAGTTTCAAGGACGTGATCGGGATCGACCCGCAGATCGTCTGGGCGCAGGGGCACATAGGTCACCCGGGCGCCTTTGTGGCGCGCGAATTCGCGGATGCCATTGACCGAGTTGTGATTGTCCGCCGTGAGCGCGTACTCGGCGCCCGCGCCGAATGGATAGGCCTCGCCCACAAGGCGCAACGCACCGGTGGCGTTGGCCGTGAAGATCGCCACGTACTCGTCGGGCGACGCGTTGAAGTGCTCGAGGACCCGCGACCGCGTGTGCTCCACGAGTTCGGTCATGGCCAGCGATGTCGGGTTTTTGGAATGCGGGTTGCCGAACACGTCACCGGCCAGTAAGGCAAGATGAGCACGCAACTGGCTTTCGGCGTAAAGAGATCCACCGGTGTAGTCGAGGTACACCTGACCCAGTTCGTCGAGACGGGCGTAATCTGTCGTCCGCAGATCATCCACGATGCGCGTGCTCGCATAGGCCGGCCAGTCGCGCTCGAAGTCTGCTTCTTCGTGGTCAAAGAAGGCGGTGGGTATGGCCAGTCGTAAGGAATTGTGCTGACTCACGTGAAGCATCGGCACACCTCGTCGTTTTGGCCCGGTCAGGGCTGCGACCCATCGTCGCGTTGCACTTCGGCCAGGTATAGCTTGAGCAACAGCGGCTGAACGGTCGGCGTCGCCGGACAGAAGTTGTCGGGGCCGGGGACGCACACCGTCGCCGAAATGCCCTCGGCTTCGACGCTGGCGGTCGGCCACAGGGCCGCGGCCCCGAGCACTGTCAGGGCGCCAATCGTGGCCCAACGGTAGAGGCGCTGAATCGGTGGTTGGAGAGGGCTGCGAACGGAAGGGATTGGTGAACTCATGTGACACGCCTCGTCTGTTTGACGCATTTACCTTAACGTGTCTGGCAGTGCCTCGCATCGGGGGGAGCCCCCCAGATTGGTCGTGCGGCATCCCCATCTTCGATGGCCATGTGAAGTACAGGCCATCGAAGATGGGTTGTTGTGTGAGCCGGCTGTCAGGGCACAACGGGTAGATCATCCTTTGAGAGGTTGGTCAGATAGAGCCGGATCAGTCCGGGCGCCGCCGTGTTCGACGGGCCGGCGGTCGCCGTGGACGTGTGGGTCGGCGAGGGCCCGGGAGTGTGAGTGCGAGTGGACGTCGCTGACGCCGAAGCGGTCGGGCTGGCCGTGGACGTGCGGGTGGCGGTCGGCGGCAGTGCCGTGTTCGTCGGCGTTCGGCTGGCGGTCGCCGTGTACGTCGCCGTGACCGGCACCGGCGAAGAAGTCAGGGTCGGCGTCGCGGTCGCCGCGCCCGGCGAGTTGAATTCGTAGGCGCCGATGTCGCAGACGCCGTTGCGCAGAAAGAGCCGCTGATCCGTGAGCAGCGTGGCGCCGATTTCGTCCAGACAGCCCGCGGGGTTTCCGGCGTTGATCGCGGGGCTTCCCACCAGGAGCCGGTGAGTCGGGATGCCGCCTCCGTTCAGGTCGAGGACGTCTACGTTAGGGTCGATCCCGGTGAGGTTACCGGTCGTATCCCCGGTGATGGTGCAGCCGGCGGTGTCTTCAATCAGGTTGTAACCGGCGCTGGTGAGTGCCCCACTGCAATCATTGACCGTTGATGGTATGAGGTCGACGTTATTGGCCAGGATGCTGTTGCGCAGCGTGACCGTGGCACTTGTCGCGTCGATCCCGCCACCGTTGCCGTTGGTGCCGCTGGTGCCGGCCGTATTGTTGACGACCGTGATGTTGTTCAGGTCGGAGGCGCCGCCCAGGAACAACCCGCCGCCGTTGAACGAAGCCGAATTCCCGCTGAACGTTGAGTTGACGACGACCAGGGTGCCCGCCGATGAGAGTCCCGCGCCGTTCGTGGCGGTATTGCCGGAAATGGTGGCGTTGCGGATAGTGGTCGTGGATCCGGCCTGGGTATACAACCCGCCGCTCAAATTGTCTTCGATCAGGCTGCTCTGCACGGTCAAAGTTGTGCCCGTCAGTTGATAGAGCGCGTAACTCACACCTGACGGCGCGCCATAGAGCCGGACTACCGAGAGCGTAAGCTGCGCGGTGCCGGCCAATCGGATCATCGCGCCGGCAGCTGTCTGGTTGCCGCCTGTGACCGCCAGTCGCGTGATGTGCACGACGGCGTCGTCGTATATCTCCAGTACGCGATCGATCCCGCCGCCGTCGACGATGGTCGTCGTGACCGACGCGCCGATGATCGTCAGGTCGTCATAGATGTCCAGGTCACCGGTGCTGGCCAGGTTCTCGCTTGTCCCCGGGATCGTCAAGGTGAAGGTGCCTGCCGGCAACGTGATGGTGTCGGCACCGCTGCCGGCGGGACAGGCATCGACGGCGCTGTTCGTGTTGGCTGCGATGATCGCTTCGCGCAAGGTGCAGTTGCCGTTGCTGGTGACGTCGTCGCTGGTGGTCGTCACCGTGATCACCGTCGCCTGTGCCGGCAAGGCCGGTGACGCCAGCAGGGCGTAGCTGGCCAACAGGACGCCGGCCAAAGCCAGTCTGGGGAGGCGGAGCAAGGGTTGAGCAATCATGTGTGTGATCCCCCGTGATGTCAGTCGACCCCTGAGGGCCGGGAATGTGCCTAAAAGGATAGAGAAAATCAACCACTGGCTGTACGCGATCGTCACCCATGTTTTTCGATGCGCCACCCATCTTGGGCAGGCACTGTATTGACAACATACCAACTGGTTGGTATGTTGGGCGGACAGCGGGCTCAAGCCACGCTGACGAGAAGGTATTCCATGGGCAAAAGCAGACAATCGGGCGAAGGCAAGATCCGTGTACTGGAGGCCGCTCTGCGCGTCTTCCGGGCCAAAGGCTACGCCGACACGACCGTCGACGACCTCTGCGGGTCAGCGGGCGTGACGAAGGGTACGTTCTTTCACTATTTCAAGACCAAAGAGGATCTGGCTATCGCCGCCGCCGATTTCTGGGGCGAGAGGGTCGATCGCGAGTTCGGATCGGCGCCATACCACCAGCAGGCTGACCCCGTCGAGCGCGTCCTGGCTTACATCGACTATCGGCGCTCTCTGCTCAAGGGGGATCTCGCCGACTACACCTGCCTGCTCGGCACACTGGTGCAGGAGGCCTATGACACGCACCCGCGCATTCGCGAGGCCTGTGACCGTCACATCAGCGGGCCGGCCGCTATTCTGGCTGCCGATATCGCAGCGGCCATGAAGAGCCGCAACCTGCAGGTCAGTTGGACGGCCGAGAGCCTGGCGCTCTTCACTCAATCGGTCTTGCAGGGCGCGTTTGTTCTGGCGAAAGCGAAGAGGGGTCCGCACGTGGCCGTCGAGTCCGTGGATCATCTTCGTCGCTATGTCGCAATGTTATTCAGACAAGGAGTAAAGAATTGAGCGAAACCAGCACCTCACCCGCACCGGCCAGGCCGTGGCCCGGTGGCATCACGGCGATCACGCTGTTCGTCGAGGATCTGCCCGCGGCCAGGGCGTTCTATCAAAACGTCTTTGGGCTCCCGATCGCGTTTGAAGATCCGGTGTCAGCCGTCTTCAACTTCAAAGAGACGATGATCAATCTGCTGGACATCAGCGAGGCCCCGGGCCTGGTCAACCCGGCTGCCGTCGGAACCCCAACCGGCGGCGCACGCATGGTTTTCACGCTCGACGTCGAGAACGTTGATGCCAGGTGCCAGGAGCTCACTGCGCTCGGTGTCAGGCTGATCAACGGTCCGATGGATCGACCGTGGGGGATTCGCACGGCGAGTTTCGCGGATCCCGCCGGGAACATCTGGGAGATCGCACATAGTCTTTGAGGTCAGTCGGACTGCGATAGGACGCAAAACGGGCAACGACTCGGCCGAGTCGTTGCCCGTTTGTCATCTTGTGCGCCAGAGGATCGTTAGCGTGTGCGGCGATCAAACTGTTGCCGCAACCACTCAAGAGCCGCTGGCCCTTGCCGCAGGATCGAAAGATGTCCGTCGTCGGGGCCAAGGCGCAGCTCCGCCGTCGGGCAACGATCCGTCAGCCAGCGAGCGTGGGCGACAGGTACGATCCGATCCTGTTGGCCATGAAGCAACAAGAGCGGTGCTGTGATGGTGGCCGGGTCGAAGCCCCATGGAGTGACGTAGGCGCGATCGTCGCCCACGAAGCCGGCCAGCCCATTGGCCGTCGCCGGGCCGACCACTTCGTTGAACCATTCCCACGTGCCTGAGAGGGCCTCGTGGTCCTTCGGCGTAAACATGCCGGGATCGTATTCTGAGTTCGCGAGTTGAACTTCGAGTTCGGCTGACCCAATCAGAGCAGCGCGTAGCTCGGCTGTGCCCGAAGGCGCCATGCCCGTGAACCAATCCAGCCCGGACGCATCGATCGGCGCCAACCCTGACACGCTGACGGCGGCCAGCACGCGATCGGGCAGACGGGCGGCGCAGGCCAGGGCGTGTGGACCGCCGCCGGAATGACCTATCACCCCAAAGCGATCGATGCCAAGCGCGTCAGCGATGCGAGCCACATCGTCCGCGGCCGAGCCAACGCTTCGACCCGGCAGCGGCGACGAGCCACCATAGCCTGGGCGGTCGTAGCCCACCCACCGAAGGCGCAAGGCCGAGGCAGATTCGAACAACGGCGCGGGCGGCGCGCCAATGTTGGGCGTGCCATGATGCCAGAAAACCGTCACCGGATCACTCCCCGAGTCAACGATGCCTTCATAGACGTGCAGATTGCGGCCGTCTGGCAAGGTCAGAACGCGTTGAGTCACCATGGGTTCAGTATAGAAACGCTGCTGGAGAGCCGCAAGTGGAGCCCACTCGGACCGGCCAACGAGGGTTCAATCCCGCTCGCTGGACAACTCCTTGACGCGATCAATGACGTCCTGGCGAGTGCGGGCTTCGAACCGGGCGAGAAGGGCGCTCACGTGTTTTTCGACAGTCCTGGGCGAGAGGTGCAGCCGCGCGGCGATCTCGGCGTTGGTGAGGTCCGCCATCAGCCCGTCGAGGACATCGGCCTGGCGACGGGTGAGGCCGAGCGGGTTGCGCCGCGTGGCTGCCCGTGGCCCCTGCGGGAGCCTTTCGACCCCGATTGAGCGCAGTTGGTCGCGCAATTCGTTCGCGGCTGGCAGTGCTCCGAGTTTGACGAACAGGGCAAGCGCCTCACGCCGTGACTCGATATCGCCGTTCGCGAGTGCACGCGCGCGCTCGTAGGGACAATCCAGCGCGGCCCAGGCGTCGGCAGCGGCGCGCCAGTCGCCGGCCATCTCGAGAGCGAACGGCGCGGCGGCCCAATCGGGCAGATCCACAGCCTGGCCGGCGCGCCACAGCCAGTAGGCCAGCTCGCCGACGTACCAGGGCTGGGCATGACGGAGGGCGAGCTCGAGGCCCGCTCGCGCCTCGGCCGTCGCTCGGTGGCGATCACCGGCGATCCAGGCCGCCTCCGCCAGGGCAACCCGGACGGAGCCTTCGAGCTGGCGAAAGCCCTGCTTCACCAGGAGGGCCAGTGATTCCTCAAGCGGGGTGAGCGCATCCGGGTCGCCACGCCGGGCGCGCAGTCGACCGAGCACCAACAGGGCCGAGCCCCGTGCGGTCGATGGAGGCTGGCGTTGGAGTTCTTCGGTTGCCAGTCGCTCGGCCGATGCCCAATCGCCGCGGTGAAGGTTGAGGAGCGCGAGGGTGCAAGACATGAGACGTTGAGCGAAGTCGAGGTCGCGCTCCTGAGCAAACGGCAGGCCGACGTCCAGCAGGGCCTGTGCGCGATCGAACGCGTATTGATCGACCAACAGCAGCGCCAGGTTGGTGTAGATGTTCGCCGCTCGCGTGGCGTGGTCGAGTTTGAGGGCCGCCGAGAGAGCCCGTTCGAGATAGGCGAGACTGCGCTGCCGATCCTTCGTGAGCCAGAGCAGGCCGGCGACCTCGAACAGGCGTGGCAGGTCACCCTCCGATTCGAAGTGCTCGGCAAGCGCCAGGGCCTGATCGACCCTGTCGATGCCCTGAAGGGGGTCGGCGCTCGCCAGGCTCAGCCAGGCCTCCACGTTGTACGCCGAGATCAGTTCGCGATTAGGCGCGAGAGGTTCGAGCAGCGCCAGCGCTTCGCGATTGACTCGAGCCGCGTCGGCGACCCGACCCGTGACCTGCAACAAGAGGGCCTGGCGGCTCAGGCACAGTCCGGCGCGGAGCGGCATACCGGCTTCGAGGAACAGCCGGCGGGCTTCGTCGAGGGCTTTCATGGCGTCGGGCCGCCGGCTCGTGACGTCGCACTCCACCGAGTAGTCCAGCCACAACTGCGCGCGTTCGGCGGCGTCGAGCCCCGCCGCGCACGACAGGGCGAGCTCGAAGAGCCGGGCCGCAGCGCGGTGCGTGCGCGCGTCAGCGGCCTGCCGCGCAGCAGCCAGCGCGTAGTGCAGGATCCATTCGGCCTCGCCGCTGCCCTCGGCGTGATGAGCCAGGCGTGTCAGATCGTCGCGCGTGGTGGCGTGGGCGCGGAGGGCCAGAAGCGACAGCCGATGCAGGGCGCAGCGCTGAGTCGGTGCCGTTGCCTCGAGCACGATCTGGCGCGCCAACTCATGCTTGAAGGTCAGCGCCGCTCCGCGTTCGATCAAGAAGCCCGAACCAATGCCCTCGCTGACGTACTCGGCCTCTGCGCCTGTCACAACCGCCAATGCCCAGCGTTCGATGCGCGGACCCAGCACGGCGGCGGCGCGCAGCACGGCCTGACCCGACAGGGTCAGCCGCGTCATTCGCGCCAGGAGGACATCGCGCACGGTCGGCGGGATCCCGCCTTCAGTGTGCAAGGCGAGCTCATTCACGAAGAAGGGATTCCCGCCCGTCAGTGCCAGAACCGCGTCAGCGCGTCGTGGATCAACGCGCATGAGCGTCCGTACGGCCGCGACCGACAGGGGCGCCAGATCGATGCGATGACATTCGGGCGCGCTGGCCAGCGCTTCGATGGCCTGGCGAGTCGGGTGTTCGGGCGGCCATTCGTCGTCACGGTACGTCAACAGCACGAGAGCCGAGGTGCGCGCGATACGGCGGGCGAGATAGCGGAGCAGGTCGAGGGTGGCCTCGTCGACCCACTGCACATCCTCAACCACGATCACGGTCGGTCGGTTCTGCAGTTCGACGAGCAGGGTCGAGTACAACCGGGCGACGGGTTCGGACGCACTGAGCAGATTCGGCACGGAGCCGCCGATGTGCGGCGCCATGTCGTGCAGTGGCCCAAGTGGGCGCGGCGCGAAGAGCGCGTCGCAGGCGCCCCACAAGAGCCGTACGTCTTCCGGCAGGGATTCGCAGAAGCGTTCGACCAGAGCCGTCTTGCCGATGCCGGCTTCGCCGCTGATCACGGCCAGGCGACCAGTTCCCTGACGCGCCTCGCGAAGCGCCAGTTCGAGCCTGGTGAGCGCCGTTTGACGTTCGAGCAGATCCATGGGGGTGGATTGTACCGAAGCTCGCGCACGCCCAGGGTCATGTGCGTGAAGAGTGTGCACGGGCGAGATGTCAGGCCGTGCCAGGCCAGTAAGCCTTGTACGCGGATCGCCCGGATCGGCACGCATGACGCGGAGCGATTGTCGATGGATTCCGTGTGATCCGTTCCGATCCGCGCCATCCGTGGACAGGATCCGACACCGATCTTCAGGCGCCTGAAACCTCGTGCTTGCACACGCGTGACGAATGCAGGAGTGAGTTGTCGCCGGGGGGCGGCTGCGTATTCGCGGATGAGGCAAAACCCCGCAGCCCGCGGCCAGATCGTCCGCCAACCAGCTCAATGCTCGAGGGCAGGCAGGAACACACGATAATCCAGGGCCGGGCCCGGCAGAGCTATCGTGGCCGTGGCCGTGGCCGGCGTGCTGCTGCTCAGCGCCGTCGGGATTGGCGAACCGGTGGCCGAGGGCGTGGCTGTGAGCGTCTCTGTGGCGGTCGGTGCGCCAATCGTCGTCGCCGTAGGCGTGTGAGTGGGCAGCGGTGTGTTCGACGCGGTCGGCGATGGAGTTGGCGTCGGGGTCTCCGTTGCCGGCGGCTCCACCAGCCGCAGACGCGGCTTGACGATGCTGTTGCGTCCGTCGGTCACCGACACACCGTTGCCTAGCAACCGCGCTAGCAGTTGATCGAGCGTGTCAGCCGGATACATTTCGCGCATTACAGCCCAGGCACCGGCGGCGTGCGGGGCCGCCATCGACGTGCCTGACATGATGCCATAGCCGCCATCCGGAACCGACGATTCGATCCACTGGCCGGGTGCCAGCATCGACAGGAGCGCCGAGCTGTTTGAGAACGACGAAACTGTGTCGATCGGCGTGGCGCCCAGGCTGCCGTCGTACACCGATCCGACGCTGATCGCCGTAGAGATGCAGGCCGGATAGCTCAAGCCATCGGTGAAGTAGGCGTTGCCCGAGGCGATGAACGTCGCCACACCGGCGGCGCGCAGGTTGTCGATGCCGCTCTTGCGCGAGTCGCTGTCGCACGCCGAGGTGGATTTGATGGTGCCGCCGAGGCTCATGTTCACAGAGACGAGATTGTACGTGCCGACCACGCCTGCGAGCCAGTTGAGGCCGCGCAGTTGGTCGCTCGAATAGCTCAGGTAGCACGGCGTGTTGGCCGGACTGCCGCAGTTGGTCGTCGAATTGAAACGTGAGAAGACCTGCACAGCGATGATGTCAGCTCCTGGCGCCACGCCGTCATACACCGCGCTGGCCCCGTCCGATGCCATGCCCGCATAGCTGCCGCCGGCCGCGATCCCGGCCACGTGAGTACCGTGTTCGCAGGAGCCCATCGGATCCGACATGGCAACGTCGCAGGGCCGGGCCGCGTCGATGCCGTACTGTTCATTTGTGCCGTTCGGACAGACGCTGGTGCTATCTGGCATGCTGTACGTGCTTGAAAAACAGGCCTCCGCAATGACGCGTCCACCGAAGAAGGCATGGTCGCGCTCGACGCCGGTGTCCAGGATAGCCACAGCGTACCCGGTGCCGGTGTAACCCAGAGCATGTACACCCAGAGCGCCCGAAGCCCCGATTTGGACGCCGCTCTCCGCCAACGCCACAGGGTCGGCCACGTCTTCCTGTATACCGGCCACGAGCCACGAGTTCTGCAGCACCCGAAGCCCCTCGGCATCGACGGTGACGATGGCGTACGGAAGATGCTCGAGGCTCTCGAAATCATCGACAGCGGTGCCGGTGGCGTTTGCCAGTTCGCGCTTCAGAGACTGTGCGGTCTTGCTGATATCGTCCTGCTGATCACGTTGCTGCAACATCGACAGACCGGCTTCGGGGCTGAAGCCCGTATTCAAACGGACGATGACACGTAGAGTCTGGGTGTCCGGGAGGCGAGATGCCAGAGCCGTGAACCCAAGGGTGCGCTCGCTCCGGGCCAGCCTGAGGCTGGCATCTTTGTGAACGGCCGATGCAGGCCCGCCAGCGAAGGAAACGGCAGGGCGAAGGCCCAGTGCCAGGCCGAGGACGGCCACAAAAGCCCACAACCGCTTCAAAGACTCCCGACGCGACATAGATATCCTCGGTGACGGCCCCTCTCCGCCGTCGGCACGATAGCACACAACGGTCGGCGGATTCGGAAGGGTCGGTGGGCATCACAGAAAGGAACCGTAAAAAACGGCGTCGGCGGAAGCCCTTCCGGATCAGGACATTGCGCCGATCCGGTCAGGGCGCCACGCGCGATTCGAGCCAGTCTGCGATGGCTTTCGGCGCAACCTGCGTGCCTTCGACCTGAAGGCTTAACGTGCCTTCCGTGAACGTTTCGGTGTCCTGGCACTCTCTCGGACTTTCTCCCTGCAACGTCTCCTGTTCGATCACGTCTCCAGAGTGGGCATCGTGCAGGACGATCCTGGCCAACCATTGTTCACGGCGCAGAACTCCGGTGGCCCCGCTCTCGAGCGTGTATTCGCACTCCTCGATGATCACCCGCTCCGCGTGCACGCAAGCCACAAGTTCGGTTTCATCTGGAAGCGTAGCGCGCCACTCCTCCGGCAGGTCTTCAGTGCGGTTGTAATACGACGACAGGTCCCCGGTTGAAGGGAGGAGCGATCGGTAGACGACCACCTGGTGGGGGCCAGTCGGCGACGTCAACCCGGGAGCCTCAGCGACGCCGCCACCCGAGCCGCAGGTGTCGCGGAAGATCGTCATGGCCTGCAACGCTTCGCGCGTCGGTTGCTGACCCAGGTCGCTCAAGGCGGTGCCGAAGATGATGATGCTGCTGCAGGCCATGACGCCGCCGAGGATCACGACAGCCAGCCAGAAGCGCCAGTCGCGAATGAGCACAGAGAGGTTCATGTTGAACTCCGAAAAGATACAGCCGCCCATCGGCTGATGTCGCGAGGATAGCGGCGAACTGCGCGGTGGGCATCGGCAAACGTCCCCATATTCGGTTCGCGCGGTCCCTATCTTCCGCGCGTGCCAGAAGCCTGCGCTCGCTATTTGGGGGTGCGCGCCGGCGAAGATAGGTGTCGGTTACCGATGCGACCGCATCAGTGCTTGCCTATGCTGTTTGGCGAAGGGAGCACCATGAACACCAATCAATCCACTTACCTGAGGCTTCTTCTGACGACCATGCTGGCGCTCGGCCTGATCTTCTCGGCACCACGTGTCGCCTGGGCGGCCACGATCACGGTGACCACGACGGACGACGAGCTCAACGCCGACGGCGACTGTTCGTTGCGCGAGGCGGTCGCGGCGGCCAACAACGATATGGCGACCGACGCATGTCCGGCTGGCAACGGCGCCGACAGTATCACGGTCCCGGCCGGCACCTATGGCTTCACGACGGCCGCCGAGCTCCTGATCACCGAGGACCTCACGATCGTCGGCGCAGGGCGCGGCGCCACCATCATCGACGCGAACGGACTCAGCCGTGCAATGTATATCAACGTCAGCCAGGTGACGATCTCGCATCTGACTATTCGTGAAGGCAATGCGAGTTTTTCGGCGGGGAGCAATGTGTATGTCGGCGCATCCTCGTACCTAACCCTTGTGTCGGCACGGCTTACGGCGGTGCCCAGCGGCGCCGATCGTGCGCTCTGGGTCCGCATCGGCTCCGGCGCAACCGTGATCGACAGCCGCATCGACGGCAACGCCAACGGGGGTGTGTACGTGCAGAGTGGTGGTTCGATCCTGATCCGCGAGTCGAGCATCACGAACAACACGTCCGAGACGAGCGGCGGCGGCCTCGAGAACAGCGGCTCGGCCGTGGTGATCAACAGCACTATCAGCGGCAACAGCGCTGACACCTTTGGGGGCGGCGTGAGCAATGGCGGGACGCTCTTCCTGGGCAACGTCACCGTGGCGAATAACACGGCCGGGCTGAATGGCACGCTTGGCGACGGTGGTGGGATCATGATGCTCAGTGGCGTGGCGACCCTGCAGAACACCATTGTGGCCGACAACGTCGACCTCGCACCCAATTCGACGAATGACTGTTTGGGCAGCCTGGTCAGCGCCGGCTACAACCTGGTGGAGAACATGTCAGGCTGCACGTTCACGGGCGACCTCTCCGGGAACCAGACCGGCGTGGATCCGATGCTGTCAGCTCTGGCCGCCAATGGCGGCGGTACGTTGACGCATGCCCTGCAGGCTGGCAGCCCTGCGATCCAGGGTGGCAACCCGACCGGCTGTCTGGATGACCTTGGAACCTTGTTGACCGTCGATCAACGCGGTTACATCCGGCCGGTCAACACGTTTGGTGCGCCTGGCACGACCTGCGACATCGGCGCCTATGAGTATGCATCGCCAGGGACACCCGTGCCGACCGCCACATCCACGGCAACCAACACCTCGCTACCGACTGCGACCTGGACGTCAACACCCACCAGGACGTCCACGTTGGCGGCCACTGCCACGCGCACAAACACGGTTCTGCCGCCGACGGCCACTGCCACACGCACGAACACGGCTGTGCCGTCGACGGCCACCGCCACGCGCACGAACACCACCTTGCCGCCGGTGACAGCCACAGCCTCGGCCACCTGGACCCCGCCGAACACGGCCACCGCGACGCGAACGCCAACGGCGACTCCCACGCGCAACTGCACGCCTTCGGTTGACAACCCGCCGTGCACGGCGACGCCGACTGGCACGCTCTCGGCCACGCCGACGGCCACGAGCACGCCGTCGGCGACGACCACACCGACGATCACGAAGACTCCTACGGCCACCTTCGTGGTCGTGGTGACGCAGCCGGCGACGGCCACGCCGTTCATCTGTGATCAGGTCTGCCTGTATCTGCCTGAGCTGCAGAAGGATTGGGCGCCGCCACCGACGCAGGAACCGCCGCCCATCGACGGATAAGAGGTGTCAGGGAGCGCCGGGCCGCATCGTTGACGTGCCGTCCGCCTTGCGGGCGGCACGTACCCAGCGGGTGAGCGCTCTACGGTCGGGCAGGTCGAGGCGATCGAACACGGCGGCCACGTGGTGATCGACGGTCTTCACAGACAGCCCGAGATAGGACGCGATCTGATGGTTGGTGAGGCCGTCGCTCACGAGGTCCGCGATCAAAGACTGCCGGGCGGTCAGGTCGGGTAGGGGCTGGCGCGCCCGGTATGTCTCCAGCGACACCGTCGGTGCGTGACCGCGGAGCGCCTGAAGCGCGGGGCGCGCGCCAAGGCTTTCGAACGCTGCAAGGGCGGCGGCCAGGCCACCCGGGCCGCTCTCGGCCTGGGCCCGGGCCTGTTCGTAGGGGCAACCCATGGCAGCCCAACGCTCCGCGGCCTCGGCCCCTCGCCCCGCGATCTGCAAGGCATACGGCTCGGCCGTCCAGTCGGGAAGATCGATCGGCCGGCCGGCGAGCCAGGACCAATAAGCCAGTTCGCCGACATACCAGGGTTGCCGGAAGCGCAAAGCCAGCGGCAGGCCCTCATCGACCTGGGTTAACACGCCAGGGACGTCACCGGCCTGCCAGGCCGCTTCGGCGAGCGCGGCACGGATCAGGCCTTCGCGTTGCCGAAACCCCTGGCCCTGAAGGATCTCGAGCGATTCGCGTAACGGGCTGATGGCGTCTCCGGCGCCGCGACGCGCGCGCAGGCGGCCAAGGGCCAGCAACGCGGTCCCGCGGCCCGGCGATGGGGCCGGACGTTCGAGCGCCTGCGCGATGGTCGCGTCGGCCAGGGCCCATCGACCCAGGTGGACCTCGAGCACGGCCTGCCAGCCTTCCATGAAGGCGTGTACCGACGACAACTCGTGCGATCTTGCGAAAGCGAGCCCGTGCACCTGCACGGACTCGGCGCGGGCGAACTGGTGAAAGTCGACGTAGATCGAGCCCAGGTTGGCGTAGGTGTTGCCGGCGCGCGTCATCAACTTCTGCTCGAGCGACAGCGCCAGGCTCCGGTCGAGCAGGGCCATGGCTCGTTCGGAGTCACGGTACAACTCGCAGAGCCCCGCGATCTCGGTCAGGCGCGGCAGGTCGTCGTCGAGGCGGAGCTCCTCGGCCATGGCGATGGCGCGCTCAGCCACTTCGACGCCCGCTTCGCTTGTGCCGCTGCCCAGATGCATCCAGGCCTGCGTGTTGTAGGCCGAGATCAGGGCTTCGCTTGGGCCCAGTGGTTCGAGCACGGCGAGCGCGCGTGCGTTGGCCGCGATCGCTTCGGGCATGCGGCCAACCAGCTGAAGCAGAGCCGACAGATGCGCCAGTGACTCGCCCAGCGCTCCCTGATCACCTACCAGGGTCCAGACCTCGATGGCCCGCTCGCGGGCGGTCACGGAGTCGGACCGACGATTGACGGTGTCAAGCTCCTGGGCATAAGCATCCAGAAGCGTCGCCCGCTCGCTGGCGGGCCGGCCGGCGGCCTGTTCGAGCGCGCGCTCGAACCATGTGACGGCCGCATGATGGGCGCGCGCCCAGGCCGCCTGCCGACCGGCGGCGCGCGCGAATTCCCAGATCGCATCTGCGTTGGCGGCCGCCACGGCGTGGTGCGCCAGCCGCGTCCAATCGCGCTCCAGCTCAACCCGCGACTCAAGGGCTCGCCAGGCCCTGTCATGCAGGTGTAGCGACCGTGACAGTGGGATCGACTCGAGCACAGCCTGACGCACCAGTTCATGCCGAAACACGAACGTTTCGCCAGATGCCATGAGCAGCCCGATGTCCTGTGCGACGTCGATGCCGCCTTGATCCTCGCCAGTCAGTTCGAGCAGCAACTCACGTTCACTGCGTACACCGAGGATCGCCGCGGCTTCGAGCGCTCTGCGCGCGTTCTGCGGAGCCTGAGCGATTCGCACCTGCACAGCATCTCGGATTGAGGTCGGTAGTGTGGACTGCGTCGACGCCAGGGCTTCGGTCACGAAGAAGGGATTGCCTCCCGTCTGAGCGTGCACGGCCACCGGATCGGCCGTTCGATCGCCGATCAACTCGCGCACCGCGTCCTCTGAGAGCGGAGCGAGATCCAGGCGTTCGGCCATCGGCCACGCCGACACCCGATTCAGGAAGGCGCGCACGATCGGCCCGATCGAGAGCGAGTCGTCACGCGTTGTGAAGATCACGAGAACGGGCAGAGTCGCGAGTTCTGGACCGACGCGGCCCAGGATGTTGAGGGTGGCCTCATCGGCCCAATGCAGATCTTCGATGATGAGCACGGCCGGCATGCGCAGCCCATCGAGGAAGGCCTGCTCGATCGAGGCCAGATTGTGGGCATCGCTGAGCGCCGTTGGGAGACCTTCGATGTGGAGGGCGACGTCGTAGAGAGGGCCAAAGGGCCTGGGTTCGAGGAAGGGTTCGCAGGCTCCCCACAACAACCGGGTGCCTTCGGCATGCCTCTCCACGAATCGATCGACCAGCGACGTCTTGCCGATACCGGCCTCGCCTGTCACCACCACGACCCGGCCGTTGCCAGCCCGCGCACCCGTCAGGGCGGCGGTCAATTGTTGGAAGGCGCTCTGTCGTTCGAGAAGCTCCGGGAAGGCCACGGCGGCATTGTAGCGTCAGTTCGGCCTGTTGTCGTCATCTGTCAGAACGCCCGCCTCGCGGGCTCGATCAGCCGCCGCCAGGCGTGACGGTACATTCAGCTTCGCCAGGATGGCCGAGACGTGATGGTCGACGGTCTTGGCGGAGAGATGAAGGCGCTGTGCGATCTCGGCGTTCGTCAGACCCGCGGCGACCCATTCGAGGATCTCGAGTTGTCGATCGGTCAATCCGAAGGCGTTGCCACGCGTGGATGCACGTGGCCCGCGTGGGACGACGCCGCCAGCCCGCCTGATGCTGTCGCGGAGGCGCTCAGCGGTTGCCACGGCACCGAGGCGATCGAGCATGTCGAGCGCGCCCACCTGAGTCTCGGCGTCGCCATCCGCCAGGGCCCGCGCCTGCTCATAGGGGCAGCCCAGATCGTGCCAGGCGGCCGCTGCACCGCGCCAATCGTTGGCAAGATGCCGGGCATAGGGCAGGGCGAGCCAATCGGGGGCCTTCGTCGCGACGCCGGCGCGGGAAAGCCAATACAGGAGCTCGCCTGCGAACCATGGATGAGCCTTTTCAACGGCGAGCTCGACAACGGCCTCAGCCTCGGCGCGGGCTCTGACGAGATCACCCGCCAGCCAGGCAGCTTCCGCGCGCGCACCCCGGACGAGGCCCAGACGGTGCAGGCTGTGGATGTCGCGCGAGAGCTCGAGGGCCTGATCGAGGAGCGCGCCAGACTCCGGTTGGCCTCGTCGCGCACGCAGTAACCCGAGGTTGGTCAGAGCCGTGATCCGGCTTGTCACAGACACGTTGGGGCGGCCGAGCAACTCCGACGCCGTGAGTTCGGCGTCGGCCCAACGGCCGAGGCGCACCAAGGTGTGCGTTCGCCAGGCCAGCAGGTAATGCCAGTAACGATCGAGCCCGCGCTCGAGCACGTAGGTGCTGCCCTCATGAAACCAGCGCTCGGCGTCGGTAAAGCGATAGACCTCGCTGGCAGACGAACTGAGGTTCGCATAGGCCAGGCCGGCCAGATGTTCAAGCCCGATGGCATGCGCGTCGCGCAGGTTGCGCTCGAGTAGTTGCCTGCCTCTATCGTAGTCGAGCATCATCCACGAAGATGCAATGACGTTCTCGGCACCGACGATGACGGCTGACTGACTCGCGCCGCTCGCCTGTGCCAGCGCCACGGCTTTCTCACCCCATTCGATGGCGGATTGGTAGTCCTGTGTCAACATCCGCAGGCCAGCCAGGACCCGATACGCCAGCGCCAGCTCGCGTCCGGCTGGCAGTGTCTCGAGCAGATCGATGGCGGCCTGGCACTCACGTTCGGCGTCGTCGGTGCGGCCCATGCCGTTCAACTGGGACGCACATTGTGCCAGCGACTCTCCAGTGCGACGCACGTCACCCTGGGCCTGCCAGATCGCCTGAGCTTCGCGCCAGGCTTGCAGGCTGCCAGCGCGGTCGTCACTGTGATTGCAGGCGTCGGCCCGCGCCTCATAGAGTCCGGCGCGCTCGGCCGCCGGCAGATCCTCGGCGTAACGCAGCGCCAGCGCGAACAACGCCGCTGCTTCGCGATAGGCGCCAGCCTGGGCCGCCGCCCGACCGGCTGCCGGAGCGTGGGCCAGGATCGCGGCCCGGTCGTCAGCGGCCTCGGCGTGATAGGTCAGTCGGGCTGCGTCGGCGCGGGCCGTGGGAGAAGCCTGCAGCGCGGTCAGGATCATGCGATGGAGAACGAGCCGGCGATGGGGAGGGAGCAGTTCAAGCACGGCACGCCGGGTCAACTCGTGGCGAAACACGAGCGCGCCGCTCGAGGCTTTCAGCAGGCCCAGCGCGAGGCATTCGTCCACGCTCGGAGCTTCAGCGCCGGTTGTGGCCGACAGCAACCAGGGCTCGATGCGCGGCCCGATGACGGCCGCAGCATCAAGAACCGCCCGCGCCGAATCCGATAACCGCGTGACGCGTGCCAGGACGGCGTCACGGATCGTGGCTGGAACGTCGCTCGCCGCATTGGCCAACGCTTCTTGAATGAAGAAGGGGTTGCCGCCCGTGGCGGCCCGCAGCTCGGCTGCATCGATGCCGCGACCGGCCGTCATCGTCTGAATGGCTTTGAGCGACAGCGGCCCAAGGTCGATCCGCTGAGTGGCCGATGATGACGCCAACACGCCGAGCACATTGCGCAACGGATGTTGGGGCGCCAGTTCGTCGTCGCGATAGGTCACGATCAGGAGCACGGACGTCCGGCCGACGCGTCGACCCAGATACATCACAAGGTCGAGGGTGGCCTCATCTGCCCAATGGACATCTTCGACGACGACAACGGACACGACCTGACTCAGGATGGCGAACGCACGCGCGAACAGAGTCGATCGATTGGAGTCGCGCAGTGCCTCATCGAGATCCGGCAAGCCCTGCGCGGCGATGTCATGAAACGGGCCAAAGGGTCGCGGTGTGAACAGGGCATCGCAGGCACCCCACAGCAGCCGCGGAGCAGTCGATCGCCGACTTGCGCCGCTTGTGAAGTGCTCGATCAGGGCCGTCTTCCCGATCCCGGCTTCGCCGCTCACCAGGATGACGGCACCCGACCCCGCGCTGGCGCGATCCAGCGCGGCGTTGAGGATCGTGCTTTCGGTCTGGCGTTCCAGAAGCGACATCGACGTGCTCGGCCCTCCGGCCATGCTGGGTGTGCTGCGGCTCATCCGGGCGGTTCGATCCGTGATGGTAACACGGGCGCGCGTCCCGATGCGGGTCGGGTGAGGCTGGTGTGCACGGGCGAGTTGGCAGGCCGTTTCGGGCCAGTAAGCCGTGTACGCGGATCGCGCGGATCGGCGCGGATGACGCGGAGCGATTTTCGATGGAGTCCGAGTGATCCGTTCGGATCCGCGCTATCCGTGTACAGGATCCGGCACCAATCTTCAGGCGCCTGACAACTTGGGCTGCACACTGAGGCTGCCGGGCGGTTCCGTTTCGGGCTGATCAGACGCTGAAACCACGAGCCGATGGGCGCATAACAAGAATCAACGCACCGGGATCCAGGCATTCGGGCAACGTCAGCCGGGCCGGGTTCCGACCAAAGTCTGAACGCTCGATCCGACGCGTGACCGATTGACGGGCTCTTGACAGCCGTGCTACACTCTCACCGTTCGATCCACACACACACTCGTTTGAACCTCACGAAAGGAGGCGCCTCGATGTCAATCGCAAACGTCTTTGTTCTCGATGCCGCAATTGCGGCAGTCAAATCGTCGAGCGCGTCTCGTTTCGCCCGCTGAACCCTCGTTGAGGTGTTTTCCTGCGGCCACGAGCGCCTCTGCGCACGTGGCTTTTTTGTTGCCTTGCGCCGACCGATACTCGGTCGTCACGGGCACGCGAGCCGGCTGCCGCCTGACAACCCGGTTTCACACTCGCAGGAACAATACACCTATGCCTCGTTTGATGCCCGGTGACGAACCGGATGATGAACTCGAATATACCGACCCCGGTCAGCGGCGTCCGCGTCGACTCAACGATCGGCGCCTGCATCAGCCCAAGATGGACCGACATGCCTTGCGTGCCTCTCTTCAAGGCGACGGCACACGCGCCGCGGTTGATCTGGTCTTCGACGCCGGGGTGAACGCCTCGGGCGAAGAGCAGGCGTATCTCGTCGAGCAACTGACGCCGTTTTTCCACCAGAAGAAGATCACGAGCGTGTTGCGCCGCGTCAAGGGCGGTAAGGAAGCCAACGTCTATTGTTGCGCGGCGCATCCTGACACCGGCCTGCAGTGGATCGCGGCCAAGGTCTATCGTTCGCGAGAGTTTCGCAACCTCAAGAACGATTCGATTTACCGCCAGGGGCGGGCCGTCCTCAATGTGCGCGGCGAAGCCATCGACCTCAATCACGACTGGCGCCTGCGAAAGGCGATCGAAGGCAAGTCGCGCAAGGGCCTTGAGGTGACGCAGACCTCGTGGGTGGCTTACGAATACCAGACCATTGACCAGTTGCGGAAAGCGGGCGTGTCGGTGCCTCGACCGGTCGCCAACAGCGGTCACGCGTTTCTGATGGAGTATTGGGGCGAGGTCGGGCTGCCCGCGCCGACGCTGCATCTCGTCGATCTCGAACCACGCGAGGCGCGCAGGTTGTATGCGCAGACGATCCGCGATGTCGGGATCATGTTGCGCCTGGGTATCATCCACGGCGACCTGTCGGCCTACAACATCCTGTACTGGGAGGGCCGGACAGCTATCATCGACTTCCCGCAGGTCGTGTCCGTCGACAACAACCCCGACGCGCGCATGATCTTCGGCCGCGACGTCGAAAGGATCTGCGGCTACTTCAATCGGTATGGCGTTCGCGCCGATGCCCGCGGGATCGCGCGCGACCTGTGGGAAGCGCGCCACGAGCCGGTCGCCCCGCAGACGATCCCACACGCATTTTCGGACCAGTGAATCTACGTCATGAAAGCCACTCACGCTTATTACCTGCTCGAAGGCGGACAGTCGTTCGCGATGGCCGTTCTGTGGACGTTGGCGACCGTGTACTTCGTTGACGGACTCAAGCTCGACCCGCTGCAGATCGTGCTCCTCGGCACTGCTCTGGAGGCCGCATACTTCGTCGCCGAGATCCCGACTGGCGTCGTCGCCGACGTCTACAGCCGGCGCCTGTCGATCCTGGTCGGGGTTGCTGTCCTGGGCGGAAGCTTCGTCATGGCCGGCGTCGTCAGCGACTTCCCGGCGCTCATCGCCACCCAGATCGCGGCCGGCATCGGCTTCACGTTTCTGAGCGGCGCCACGAACGCCTGGCTCGCCGGCGAGATCGGCGAGGCGGCCGTCGGTCCGGTGCTCATTCGCGCCGGACAAATCGGACGGGTCGCGGGCATCGTTGGCGCGCTCGTCAGCGCGGCGCTCTCCAGCGTGGCGCTCCATCTGCCCCTGATCGTCGGCGGTGGCCTCCTGTTGGTCCTGGCCGTGATCCTGACCGTCGGCATGCGCGAGCACGGCTTCACACCCACCGTCACGGCCGGGGCCTCGCCCTGGCGCGAGACCTGGAAGGGCTTTCGGCTTGGCCTGGCCGCCGTGCGTGCGGCGCCGCTGTTGCTGATGCTATGCGGGCTCGAGTTGTTCATGGGATCGTCGATGGAAGGCTTCGACCGCCTGGGTGACGTGCACTTGCTGACGAACTTCACCTTTCCAGCGCTCGGTGGGCTGTCGCTGGCCTACTGGTTCGCCATCCTGAGGATTGGCGGCGCGCTGCTGACGCTCGTCGTTGTGGAGCCCCTGCGGCCTCGGCTCGAGAAACTCACCCGGACGTCTTCATCGGCGGCCTATGGCTTGCTTGCGTTCGACGGCCTCAGCATGCTCGCCGTCATCGGTTTCGGGCTGGCCGGCGAGTTCTGGGTGGCGGCGAGTTGCATCCTCTTGCGCACGCTTGCGTTTGGGCTGGCCGAGCCGTTGTTCCAGGCCTGGCTGGTGCAAAACACGCAGCCTGCCACGCGCGCGACGGCGATGTCCTTCGTGGGTCAGGCGCATGCGTTTGGAGAGATGGCCGGTGGGCCCGGCGTGGGGTGGGTCGGCTCGACTTTTGGTCTGCGCCCGGCGTTGCTCACCGCGGCCCTGCTGCTGACGCCGGCGCTGCCCTTCTACCTCGTGGCGGCGCGACGCTCGCCGGACGGTGAACCTGCCGTGGCCGAGTTGGAAGCGATCTGAAGCAGACGACGGACGACGAAGGACGAAGAACGAAAGACGAATGCTGTTGATCGAGCAGCCAAAAGGCTCGGCGACGACCTTCGTCGTTCGTCATTCGTCCTTCGTCATCCGTCGTCCTTCACGGCAACTCGGTTGCCCCGCGTTGGGCCAGGAGCTCCTGCATCATCGCGATTTCCGACTCCTGGGCCGCGATGATGCTGTTGGCCAGGCGCACCACGGGCGCGCGTTGAGTCTGGTCGATCGTCGACTCGGCCATCAGGATCGCGCCGCGGTGATGCTTGATCATCAACTGCAGGAACAATACCTCGGCCTCGTTGACGGGTAGGGTTCCGAGTTTGTTGACCTCTGCTTGGGGCTGGATCCCCATCATGGCCGGCGTCATGGTCATGACTTCGCCGTCGTGCACCATGGTGCCGGTCATGGGAGCCTCGGGGCCCGTCACCGGCAGCGACCAGGTTTCGAGCCACCCCGTCATCGCCCCGATCTGCGCCTGCTGCGTGAGCGCCATGTCGATCAACACCTGGCGCAGCACCGGATCCTCGCTGCGATCACGGACCAACAGCGCCATCTCCACGGCCTGCTGGTGGTGATAGGACATGTCACGCGCGAACCGCACCGCCGGATCGCCTTCGCCCGGTGGCTGCGCCAGCCACCACAACGCTCCAAGAGACAGACTCAGGCCGATCAGGATCGCGATCAGGACGGTTTGCAGCAGATTGCTGCGGTCGTTCGTTGAAGATACGTTCATGAGGTCTAGCGTTCGATCGGTGTGCCAGTGCCCTGGACGCAGGCCGCTCCGAGTTCAGGGGTCTGCGGGCCTTGCATGTACTTTCGCAGGAACGTGTTCAGGCGCGGGTCGCCGGCTTCGTCGAGCTGTAGCTGGATCCCCCAGGCCGAGGCCACGATGGGTGCTGGGAGCTCGGGGTAGGGCGAGAGCAGGGCGTAGCCGTTGCCGCGCACCTGACTGCGCAGGATCTCGACCTGATCGGCAGGAAGATCCGGTCGGTACGTGATCCAAACCGCCCCGTGCTCGAGCGAGTGCACGGCATGTTCCTGAATGATCGGCTGATCGTAGATGCCGCAGTTCTGCCACACTGCGTTGTGTGGCCCTCCGGCCGGCGGCGTCTGCTTGTACTGCACGGTCCCTTCCACATGGTTGCGTTCGAGACCCGGGATCACCTGAACTCCTTCGATCGCCGCAGTAGAAACCGTACGGTCCTGAACGGTGTTATACACAGCGATGGCAATGATCGCACCAATGACCACGATGCCGCCGATCAACAGCAGGATCGGGAGGGGTACCTGCGGCGCGGCGGCGACGGTGGAACGCGACGGTCGGGGCCGTCGAGAGGATTGAGACATGGGCCGTCCTTTTGTTGTGGTATGGATCGGGATTATATGGGGCGAGATAAGTGTAATCTGAGGGTTGGCGCGCGCTTCCGAGGTTTCTATAATGGCCCCATGCCACTGGCTATGCCACGCGACCTTTGGACCACTGTCGAGTCTCAGTTGACTCGTGCTCTCCCCGAAGAGGCCTGCGGTCTGCTGGCAGGCCAGGCTGGGACGGTTGAACAGGTCTATCCAGTGGATAATGTCCTGCGCAGCCCGACCGCCTATCGGATGGATCCGGCTGGCCAGCTCCGATCGATGCTGACTATCGAACAGTCCGGTCTGGAACTCGTCGGCATCTACCACTCGCACCCTCATGGGCCTACGACGCCTTCAGCCACCGACTTGAAGCAGGCCACGTATCCGGAGGTGCTCTACCTGATCTGTTCGCCATCGCCTGGTGAAGGATGGCAGGCTCGCGCTTTCTGGTTGCGAGGCAACCAGGCGGTTGAAGAAGCGCTGGTTTGGACCACGCCAGGCGTCGTTTCTCAATGAACCCTCATCGGCTTACCCGCCACGTTGCGGCGAGAATGCACATCGACCCAGACGTCAAGGATCCTGATACGTGATCACTCTCCTGTTCACCACGCTGCTCGGCTATCTCTTTGGATCGATCCCGTTCGGTTTGGTTTGGGTGCGGCTTTTCACCGGGAAGGATGTGCGCGAAGTCGGAAGTGGTCGTACGGGCGGCACGAACGTGATGCGCGCCGCCGGTTTCTGGGTCGGCCTGCTGACCGCGCTTTCTGACATTGGCAAGGGCGCTGTCGCCGTCATGGCGGCGCGCGCGTTGTTGCCGACCGCCGACATCTCAATGGGCATGGTGCTGGCCGGCCTGGCTGCCATCGTGGGCCACAATTACCCGATCTGGTTGCGTTTCAAGGGCGGTGCAGGCGGCGCGACCTGTGCCGGTGCCGCGCTGGTCATGTGGCCCTGGCTTGGCCCGATACTGATCGGGCTCGGCGCCTTGATCCTGTACTTCATTGGCTACGCCTCGATCGCCACCATTTCGGTCGCAGTGACGACGACCGTCGTGTTCGCCATCCTCGCCTGGTGGGTGATGCCCGGGGCCTTTGACCCGATCTTTGTTCTCTATGGCCTCGGCGCAATCGTCTTGCTGGCCTGGTCGCTGCGCCCCAACTTCCGTCGTCTGATTCGCGGCGAGGAGCGCATGGTGGGCCGACGCGCGAAGAAGAAACTGCAATCGGCGTGAATGTCTTCCACCGTGTTCGCGTTGCCCTCCACAGGACAAGCGCTCGCGCCCTGATCCTGGTCGGCAGCCTGCTGACGGGCTGCGCTCAGCCGACTCCGCCGCCCGCTCCTCCACTGACCGCATTGCCCACCACCGCCGCCGTTCATGTCGACACCGCCGTGCCGACCGATCCGGCGGAAGGCCTCGCGCGGGCGAGCCTCAGTGTTTCCACTCCCTCACTCGCCCAGAGCGAGGTGCCGCTGTACGAGACGCTCGAGATCAGGTTCGACGTGGCCGGGTCGACGGCGACCAATCTCGACTTCCCCTACGACCCCGACCCGCCACCCGGCCTCATCGGCCGCGTGGGCATCACGGTCGAGGGCCTTTTTCTTCCGCCCGGCGAGATGGATTGGGCCCGCGCCATCGTGCAACCGGCCTTCCGCTACCAGAGCTATCGTAGCCTCAGAGACGGCTCCGGCGTCGAGGCGCTTGTTCCGGTCGACAGGCCGATCTGGCTGCTCCGTTTCGCGCCGACGCGCGTCGGAACCTGGCAGATGAAAGTCCGCTCGCAGGACGCTGGCGTGTGTCCTGAGGGCAGCCTGACGTGCGACCACTGGGCCGAGAGCTCGGTGGCATCCTTCAGTGCCATCGCTCCTCTGCCGGGTCGCCATGGCTTCATCCAGGTCAGCGAGCGCGACCCGCGCTACTTCGAGTACACAGACGGCACGCTGTTTCGCGTCGCCGGCTTTCAAGAGGCGCTCGGGATCGACTCCGATGTCGATGGCCTGTTCGCCAACTACAGCGACAACGGCGTCACGTTGCTGCGCGGGTGGATGAGCGCCACGAGTGTGTTTAGCCGCGGCTACTCTCAATGGGCGGCCTGGACTGGTTCGGAGCTCGATTGGAACTCACCGCTGCCCGGGCACGACGTGTCGGCCCGGCTTGATGCCGGTTCGCCAACGGCTTGCATGTTTCAAGGTTTCGGCGAAAGCGCGCGCGCGGCGTTCTTCGCCGGGCGCACGTACCAGCTGACGGTGCGCGCTCGGCTGGCCAGGGTGGACGCAGCCCACGACCCGGCTCGTCCATTTGGGCTTGTGGTTCGCCTCGGCGGCTGGCCCAAGGATCGCTGCGACACGTCCGAAGCAAGCGACGTGGTCCTCAGTCCTTATTGGACGGGCGACGGGCAATGGGCCGATTACTCGGCGACCTTTCAACTCGATCGCGACGTCGTGCTCAATGGCAGTACGTACCTGACAGTCGCGCTCGAAAATGCTTCCGCTGGCGCTGCCTACATCGACTCAGTGGTCGTGACCGAAGACCCCGGCGGTCCGAATGTGCTGCCCCACGGCAACCTCAACGACCATCTGGGCTTCGATCAGGCAGCCTCGTGGCGTTGGGACCAGGTCTTGAAGAGCGCGCAGGCGCACGGCCTGGCGCTCAAGCTTGTGGTGATGGAGAAGCAGGACTCGATCCTGGGCTACATCCGACCGGATGGCACCGTTGCGTCTGAACGCGACGATGCCAACTTCTACGGCCTGGCCGGGCAGGAGACGAAGGTCCGCCGGCTGCAGGAGTATTTCTGGCGCTATCTGACCGCGCGCTGGGGATCCTCGCCGGCCGTCCACTCATGGGAACTGGTCAACGAGGGTGATCCCTTCAATGGCAACCATTACGATCTTGCCAACGCCTTTGCCCGCGCTGTGCATGCGACAGACCCGAACCGGCACATGGTCACGACGTCATTCTGGCATTCCTTCCCGGTCGATGAGTTCTGGGGCCATCCGGCGTATCCCGATATCGACTACGCGGACTTTCACGCCTACGTCGACACAACCTGGTTGACGCCCGACGACTTCAGCGATCGAGCGCTCTCGGCCGGCTGCGGCGTCGACGTCGATTGCTTCAAGCGGGCTCTGGTCAACGACTCTGCGTTGTACCACCTGACGCACAGTGAGGCCGTTGAGCAGGCCGCGTTGCCAAAGCCCGTCGTACGCGGCGAAGGCTCGCTGACGCTTCCAGGCAGTCAGCAGGTCTCGGATCCGGATCTGATGCGCGATATCCACGGCGTGTGGCTACACAAGCTTCTGTTCGCGCAGCTGGATGCAGGAGGTCTGCAGGAGTTGTACTGGTACAACGACGAGATGCGCGCCAACAACCTGTACGGCGTCTTCACGCGCTACCGCGACTTCCTCGAGGGGGTCGATCTGAACGCGGGTGGGTGGCGCGCCGTCGAGTGGAGGGAGCCCGATGAGCGACTGCGAGTCGTGGGACAGTTCAACCCCGAATGGGGTCGCGCGGCGGTCTGGATCGACAATGCCGCGCAGACGTGGCGCAGCGTCGTCGACGGTCGGGTTCCCACTGCCGTGACGGCGCGTGTATCCCTGGCGGGCTTCAACCCGGGCGCAAGGCTGCGGATTCAGTGGTGGGATCTGTGTTCCGGCGAGTCGCCCGACTGCCGGATCACGCTAGGTCGTGAGGAGCTCGTGTCAGCGGATGGCGCAGGGTCAGTGGCGCTCGACGTGCGCGAGTTGGTGACGGATCTCGGCATCAAAATCGAACCGGTCTCGTGAAAGAACCTTGCCGAGAAATGCACAGGGCCGGGGATCTCCCGGCCCTGTGCATTTCATGGATTGAGTCGACGATCACACGTTCAGCACAAAGGTGAACATCAGCATCGCAACCATCGCGAGGACGGCCACACCGGCCGTCATGCGGGTGCTGCGGCCCTCTTTGATCGATTCGGGTAGGATCTCGCTGAATACCATCCACAACATAGCGCCCGCCGCAAACCCGAGGCCGATGGGCAGGGCTGGCTTGAAGTACTCAACAGCCAGATAGGCCGGCACGGCCATCAACGGCTGGGGCAGGCTCGAGAGAACGCTGTACAGCGCCGCTTTCCAAACGGGGGCGCCTTTGGGCACCATGGTCAGGCTTATCGCCAGGCCTTCGGGGATGTTGTGAATGGCAATGGCAATGGCGATCACCCAGCCGATGGTCTGGCCACCGCCGAAGGCTACACCCAGCCCCACACCCTCGGCGAATGAGTGGACGGTCATCACAAGGAACAGGAGCAGGGCGCGACGCCCATCCAGGCCGTTCATGCCGCTGATCGTGATCTGGTCATGATCGGGCAGGAAGCGTCGGGTCAGGATGATGAAGACCACGCCGAGCCCAGCGCCAATCACGGTGCTTGTCGTGTTTGCGTGCGCTCCCTCCAGAACGAGTGACACGCTGGCGCCGAGCATCAGGCCCGCCGCGATCGCGTTCGCGATGCCGACCCACCGGGAGTTGGGAGTTTTGAACCACAGAAACGGGATCGCGCCCAGGCCAGTGGCCAGCGCGGTTGCGAGCGCGAGTAGGAAGATGGTGAGGGTCAGGTCGTTATTGAACATGTATAAACCGATTTATTTACTCCAGTAAATTCTATTTGGGACACGAGTGGTGTCAAGCGGGCCCACCCGACAGCCCGAAGTAAGGCAAGCCTGACGCCGGTCAGACAAGGTTACCCACGAAATTGCGAACCTCGGCCCCGCCGTCGTTTGGCACGCTCGGATCCCGCCGAACGGCAATCGTTTCGACTGACCGATCGTGCTACGCTACAAACGAATCACGACCAGGGCGCGTCAGCTCGACTGGCAGGAGGCACGAATGCCTGCCGAAAGACCCTTTGGTCACGCTCCATACCCCGCCAGGCTACCCGGCGATAGCCCTTCGCCGGAACATGCGCCGCGTGTTGTCACAATCCACCAGCTGAATACATCCGCCATTGTCGTCAGTCCCTGGCAGATCGACGAGCCCGGCTCATCCCACCGCGCACCACACCCGTCAGGGAGAGGAGGGCCACTATGAAGCGCCGCACTCCGCTCGGATTCAGGCCAGGCCCCGTCTTGAGCACGCCGCACGGCCTCACCTTCGTTCATGGCTGGGACTGGGTTCAGGCCCATCAGGCTTTGCTGCAGGCTGTTGGGCTGGCGTTGGGAGCACTGCTCGTGGTCCTGGTGCTCTCGCCTGTGCAGCGACCACCGTCGGTCGACACCTCACCGGGCGTCAGCCCCGCGATCGCCGATCCAGCGTTGCATAGCTACGACGCAATCGAAGCGATGCGCGCAGAGCGCCGGGTGTTGCAGGGCGATCGAAGCTATGACGCGATCGAGGATCTGCGTGCCGCGCGGCTTCTCGTCCCGATGCCTACTCCGGATCACAGCTATGACGCTATCGAGGAACTGCGGGTCAACCGTGATCTGGGGCACTGAACCCGCCGCAGCCCACAAACGGCGCCATCGAGATCCCCCGACGGCGCCGTTTCGCTACCACCTGCCACTTGCATCAGGGCTCTGAGCGACTGACTGCTCCGAACCAGGCATCGAATGGCCCGATCAACTCGCCTTGCCATTCGGAACGAATTGCCCAACTGGTTCGTGGACTGCTCAGTGCGAGCACGGGCAGCCGCTGGGCGATGACGCCGTCGGCCTGTTGATAGAGCGCGAGCCGTTGGGCGGCATCGCCGGTCGCCTGGGCCTGCGCCAACAGTCCGGCGAGTTCATCATCGGGCGCTAAGGGCAGTCCGTCGCGCCCGGTCATGAGCGCGGCGTTGCTGCCGCAGAGCAACGGGCAGAGCAGCGAGCCCGGGTCGCCATTGAGGCTGCTGATCCCCAACACAAACAGATCGGCGCGACCGGCCTGCACATCCGGCAGCCACTGCGTCGACCAATCCGTCGACACGAGTTGTGTCTCGATGCCGATCTCCGACAGCTGCGCCTGAAGGGCGCTCGCAAACGCGGTCGGGTCGGCCAGATACGGGCGCGGGATCGCCGGGACGTACAGGGCAATCGGCGTTGCGATTGGGGCATCTTGCTGAGCCACGCACTCAGCCCATGTGGCGCGGGCCTGCTCCATTTGAGCTGCGGCTGGTTCGTCTGTTGCCAGAAACAGCGCCCTGGGAATGGCGTTCCCGCCTGCGGCCTGTGCCAGCGCAGCCCGATCGAGGCCAAGCCCGACCGCCAGGCGACAGGCTGGAGTGGACCATGGGCGGCGCGCCTGGTTGAACCCAAGATAGAGCACCTGCTGCGGCGGTTCGACGATGACACGCACGGGCCACGCGGCTGCGATGTTGGCCTCGGCAACGGGGAGCCCGGCCAGGGCATCGACCTCATCCACCTGCAGGGCCATGACGCGTTGCGTGTCGTCGGCGACGACCTTGAAGCGCAGCCCATCCACGGTGGCGGAGCCCGCCCAGGCGTTGGGGTTGCGCACCAGTTCAACGAGGTCAGGCTGCGACCATGCGCTCAGGGCGAAGGCCCCGGTTCCGGCGCTTGGCGCCCCGGGCGCGCCGAAACCGACGGTCGACCAGGCGTCCGGGTCGACCATGGCAAATGCGGGCATGGCCAGGGTCGCTGGGAGGCCGGAATCCGGGCGACGGAGCTGAACGATGAGTGTATCGGGTGCCGGCGCGGCGACGCTCAGCACGTTGCTGAGAGGCGCGCCGGTGGAGTCGACCTGATCGGCGAAGCCGCCCCACAAGGCGGGCACGTACGGGTATGCGCCGGATGGTGTGCCACTCAACCAGCGTTCGAGGTTCGCCCTGGCCGCCGCCGAGTCGAAGGCGGTGCCGGTGCTGAACGTCACGCCCGAGCGCAACGTGAAGGTGTAGACGGTCGCGTCAGTTGACACATCCCAGCGCTCGGCAAGGGCGGGCTCGACGTCGGTGCCGCCGGGGCTCAGGCGGGTGAGGCCGTCGTACAGGTGGCGCGTGATGAGAAGCGCGGCGGGCTCGGCTGCGTTGGCCGGGTCGAGCGTGTCGACGATGCCCGGCAACCCGACGGTGAAGGTGACCGGCTCGGGCGTGACGGTTGCGGTCGGTGAAGGTGTTGCCGTGTTGACCGGGACAGCAGTGGCGTCAGGCGTCGGCGTGCTGTCTGGGGCCGGGCTGGGTTGGCTGTTGCAGGCCGCGAGAAGAGCAGCGGCCAGCAGCAGGCTAAGACGTGGGTCGATTCGCATAGGGTGCGAGTGTAACCCAAGTCCGAGATGCGGACGAAGCCCGCGACCGATGTGCAAGGCCCTCGTGTCTGGCTTTCGAAGATCCACTCTTCGCCACGACTTTCGCGAATAGGACCGAATGGCCCGGTCTTTTCCGGTTCGTGGTCGTTCGTCACCATTCGTAGAATGCATGGCGAGTTCCCGACCGAGTCGATTGGGAGGCGATTGCCCTGTCGGGGTGAGTCTGTGCGAGCCGTCAGATGGAGCCTGGTCGTGGACGACGCCGATGGCGCGGATGAACCTCTCGGGAGGATCACGGCTCTGCCACACTCGCAGTGGCCAGGATGGTGACGCGTGGGGGTGAGGGTTTATCGATCCACGGGCAATCAGTCGCGGATGCTTGGGGCCGTCAACCCCTCACGAAATAGATCACGGCAACGACCACGCCGATGCCGATCACGATGTAGCGCAGCGTCTGTGGCTTGATACGCCCCGCCAGGCGACCGCCGAGGGCGCCACCGAGCAGCGCGCCGACCGCCATCACGCCGGCTGCGAGCCACACGACCTGCCCGGTGAACACGAAGAACAACGCCGCAGCCACGTTGACCGAGAGCGAGATGGCCTGCTTGAGTGCGTTGAGGCGGGTCAGCGTGTCATCGAGGATCAGGGCGAGGGTGGCCAGGACGATCACGCTCAGGCCCGCGCCGAAGTAGCCGCCGTACACAGCCGCCAGCGCGACGGGCAGGGCGGTGCCCGCTTCGGGCAGCGTCGCTGAACCACCGCGCTGTTTGGCGCGGCGCAGCAGCCAGGCGCGCAGCGGATCCTGCACGGCCATGAGCCCGGAGGCCATCAGAATCAAGAAGGGCACGAGCGTCTTGAAGAGTTTCTCGCCAGAATACAGGAGGGCGAGGCCGCCGAGGACTCCACCCAGGACGCTGGCCGGCACCAGCCAGCGCAGCCGGCGCTCCTGACCCTTCAGATCCTCGCGTTGCGCCAATGTGGCGCCGAAGTAGCCCGGGCAGAGCGCGACGGTGTTGGTGATGCTGGCGGCCACGTTCGGCACCCCGACCGCGGTCAGGACCGGGAACGTGATCAAGGTGCCACCACCAGCCAGAGCGTTGATCAGCCCGGCCGCCACCGCGGCCAGCGCGAGCCATAGGTAGTCGAGAGGAGACATAGCACTCTTTCAGACGGAGGAACGAAGAGCGAAGAGCGAAGGGCGTACGTGGGCGTGCGCGCCCTTCGCTCCTCGCTCTAGCGCTTGAGGCGCGGGTCCAGCGCGTCGCGCAGGCCGTCGCCAAGGAGGTTGAAGGCCAGCACCGTGATCATGATGGCCATGCCCGGGAAGATCAGGAGGTGCGGGTTGGAAAGCGCGCGGGCGCGTTCTTCGCCGAGCATCAGCCCCCACTCAGGCGTTGGCTTCTCTGCACCCAGGCCGAGGAACGAGAGGGCCGCGGCGTCGAGGATCGCTGTGGCGATGCCGAGGGACCCCTGGACGAGGATCGGCGTGACGGCATTGGGCAGGATACGCGTGAACAGGAGGCGCAACGGCGACGCACCGAGGGCCCGTGAGGCCTGAACGTACTCAAGATCTTTCACTGAGAGCACGCTGGCGCGCACCAGACGCGCATAGACCGGGATCGAGACGATGGCGATGGCGAGCAGGGCGTTGATCAGGCCCGGCCCGAGCGCGCTGACGATCGCGATCGCCAGGAGCAGCGATGGAAAGGCCATGAGCACGTCCATCGCGCGCATCAGCACAGTGTCCCACCAGCCACCGGAGTAGCCGGCGATCGCGCCGATCAGCGCGCCGATGAGGATGGCGCCGATGTTGGTCACAAGGCCGATCATGAGCGACAGGCGCGACCCATAGACGACGCGCGAGAACAGGTCGCGGCTCACACCGTCGAGGCCGAACAGGTGCTGGGTCTTCGTGGCGTCGCAGCCGAGCATGTGCACGCAGGGCGCCTCGAAGCGTTTGCCGTCACGGAAGATCTCGGTGAACTCGTACGGCGCGATCAGGTCGGCGAAGATCGCGACGATCACGAGGATGCCGATGAGCAAGAAGCCGGCCTGGGCCGAGCGGTGCTTGAGTAACCGACGCAGCGCCTCGACCGCCGGAGAGCGGTGCTCGGCGACGGGCTCGGCGTTCAGCACGGGGGTGGTCATTTGAGCGGTGGTCATGCGTCGAGTCGGATGCGCGGATCCAGGAAGGTGTACGACACGTCCACCGCGAGATTGACGATGACGTAAATGAGAGCGATGGCCAGCGTGAAGCCCTGCACCACCGGATAGTCGCGGGCGAAGATGGCGGTGGTGATGGCGGTGCCTACGCCGGGCAGGCTGAAGACGGTCTCAGTCAGGACGGCGCCGCTGAGCAGGCCGCCCATCTGTAGACCGATAATCGTCACGATTGGGATCAAGGCATTGCGCAACGCGTGTTTGAAGATGACCAGGCGCTCCACAAGGCCCTTGGCTCGAGCCGTGCGCACATAGTCCTGGCCCAACACGTCGAGCAGGCTGGAGCGGGTCATGCGCGCGATGATCGCCAGCGGGATCGTGCCAAGGGCCAGGGCCGGCACGATCAGGTGCCGGACAGCGTCGACCAACACCGGGATGTTGCCGGTGATGATGCTGTTGAACAACACCGAATTCGAGAACAAAGCAAAGAAGAAGCCTACCCAACCCGTGGGCGGCTCGGTCATGCCCCAGGTCTCGGACAACGGCGCGATGGAGATGCCCGAACTGAGCCGCGTCCCGGGCGGCAGTTGCAGGGGTGTCCCCTTCAGAATGATGGCAAAGAGATACGCCAGCATCAGGCCGAGCCAGAAGACCGGCATCGACACGCCCAGGTTCGCGATACCCATCGCGCCGACGTCGATGATGCTGTTGCGATACAGGGCCGACACAAGGCCCAGGACGAGGCCAACGGTGACCGCCACAAGCATGGCGCTCAGCGTGATCTCGAGCGTCATCGGCAGACGCTCGGAGAGGTAATCCATCACGGGGCGCGACTGCGAGATCGAATCCTGCAGGTCGCCCACGGCCAGCGCGCCGATGTACCGGCCTAGCTGGACGGCCAGATTGTCATTCAGGCCGTATCGCTCGCGGAAGGCTTCGCACTTGGCGGGCGTGGCGCGTTCGCCCAACATCGCCACGCACGGGTCGCCCGGGATGCTGCGTGCGATGACGAACGTGACCAGCACGATCCCAAACAACACTGGGACCAGGAGCAGCAAGCGGCGGATGAGGAATTGAACCATGGAAGAGGGGCGTCAGGCGGTTGGGGCGGCCAGAAGGGCCGCCCCACCCCCAGGCGCCGGAACCATACTGACCGTGACGGAATGCCCCGTAAAAAGCGCCGAAGTACTCGAACGCGCCTTCGCGACCGACATGGTTCGGGCTCGCGGCATTCCACTGGGCCTCGTACGTGGCGACCACGTCGTTGGCATCCAGGTCGGCGCCGTTATGGAACTTGACGCCCTGGCGGAGCGTGAAGGTCCATTCGGTGCCGTCAGTGTTAGCCGAGTACGACTCGGCCAGACCGGGCTCAACCGCCACGCCACCAAGCTCGTACGCCATCAGGGCATCGTAGACCTGGTTGCAGGCGCGCAGCGACTCGCCGTCGGTCTCATCACCGCACCACATCGCGGCGGGCTCGCCGTTCTGCACGAACGTGAGCGTGTCCTTGCCGTTGTTGAGCACGTAGAACAGCTCATTGCCGAGCGGGCTGGTGTGCGCACCCTCGACGCTGGCGCCGTACACGACAGCGGAACCGCCGTGGGCCACCGGGATCATGGGGATGTGTTCCTTCACCAGAGCGGCGACCTGATCGTACAGGGCCTGGCGCTCGGCCGGGTCCGAGATCTGGCCGGCCTGGGTGATGGCGTCGGCAAGATCGGGGTACTCGTCGCCGAACTGCAGGTTGTTGGCGTTGGCGAAGTGGTAGTTGTAGAAGTTGGTGGCCGCCGGGTAGTCGGCGCCCCAGCCGAGCAGGTAGAAGCCGACATCACCGCGCGACGTCGCGTCGATGAACTCGGTCGACTCGATCTCGCGCAGCGTGACCGACAGGCCGATCTCGGCCAACTGGGCCTGGATCTCCTGGGCCACGGGCGGGGCTTCGGGCAGGTACGAGCGCGCGACGTTGCGGTACGCGAGCTCGATCTCGGTGCCTTCAGCGACGCCGGCCGAGGCCAGCAGGGCCTTGGCTTCATCGATGTTCTGCTCGTACCAGGCCGCGCCGTCGCCGGTGGTGCTGAAGCCGGGCGTGAACGACGAGGGCAGGAACTGATCGGCCACCGTCGAGCCAGCCGGGTAGTACTGGTCGATGATGCGCTGTCGATCGAGCGCCAGGGCGATCGCCTTGCGGACTTCGATCTTGTCGAAGGGCGCGATCTTGTTGTTGAACCCGACGTACATGATGTTCAGGCCCTCGCGGTCCTTGACCACCATGCTCGAGTCGCTGCGCGCGGCCTCGACGTCTTGCGCGGCCGGGTTGTCGACAGCATCGGCTTCGCCGGACTGCAGGGCCAGGAACTTGGCCGCCGAGTCGGCGTTCCAACGCAGGATGGCGGTCGGGACCTTGGCCGCATCACCCCAGTAGCTGTCGAACGCGGTGAACGTGACCTGCTCGCCACGGCGCCACTCTTCGACCATGTACGGGCCGGTGCCGTTGGGCTGCTCGCTCATCTTGACCGAGTCGCCGCTGTTGGCGTCGAGGTAGTCCTTATCCTGGATCGCGAAGACCGTGAAGGCGATCTTCGACAGGAAGTCGGGGTCCTGATAGCAGAGTGTGAACTTGACCGTGTACTGATCCACGGCTTCGATCGACTTGAACTCGCCACCGTAGTCGCAGCTATCGGCCTCAACCTTCATGCCTTCGTAGCCGGCAGCGGCTTCGGTCGGTGCGGCGGCTTCCGTCGGAGCAGCGGCTTCAGTGGGGGCTTCAGTGGGAGCCGGTGCTTCGGTGGGAGCGACGGCTTCCGTGGGCTCGGGCGCCGATGTCGGCGTGGCAGCCGGCGCGCAGGCAGCCATGAGCAGGGCGGCGGCCGATAGGCCGCTCAAAGCCCTAAACCATTTCGTCGTGCTGGGCATAACTTTCTATCCTCCTGTGTTACGGAACGGTTCGATTGGGGATATCGGCGTAAGTGTGTGGGCGTGGCGCCGATGCGGATAAATCGACCATCCAGCGTGTGGGCGCCGTGCGATCACCTCCTGTCGGGTTTTTCTGGGTGGTGCGTAATTGTGCGATTGTACTTGACGGGGCCGTGACGTCAAGGCGCACGGGCGGGGTGGCCTGTTTGGGCGAAGGGCGAGGAGCGAAGAGCGAGGACCGAGGAGCGACGATACCGAGCCATATCGCGGTAGCGTCATCGCTCCTCGCTCTTCGCTCCTCGAGCCTTACAAGTCTTTCAATCCGCCCGGATCCAACGCATCGCGCAGGCCGTCGCCGACGAAGTTGACGCCAAGGACGGTCAGCAAGATGAACATGCCCGGGAAGAACCAGAGCCAGGGCGCGGCCTCGAGGTACCGATAGGCGCCCTCGAGCATGTTGCCCCAGGTGGCTGTCGCGCCGGTGACGCCCAGGCCCAGGAAACTGACGTAAGCCTCCGACAGGATCGCGTTGGCGACGCCGAGAGTGGCGGTGACCACGATTGGGGCCAGGGTGTTCGGCAGCAGGTGGGTGAAGATGATCCGTCGATCTGACACACCCAGCGCTCGCGAGGCCGAGACGAAGTCGCGTTCGCGCAGCGAAAGCACGCTGGCGCGCACGATGCGGGCCAGATACATCCACGACGTCAGGGCGATGACCAGGATGATCACGACGACCGAGCCGGTCAACTCGCGCCCGAAGAAGTTGATGTCCGGGAGTGAGCCGCCGAAGAACTTCGAGATCACGATCAAGAGGAACAGGCTCGGGATGTTGAGCATGGCCTCGGTGAAGCGCATCAACAGGTTGTCGATCCAGCCGCCGTAGTACGCGGCCACAGCACCGACGATCGAGCCCACGATCACTTCGAGCATGGCCGCGCTGACGCCGATCAGCAGCGAGATCTGACCGCCGAAGATGACCCGCGCGAACAGATCGCGGCCGACGCTGTCGGTGCCAAAGAGGTGCTCGGCCGACGGCGACTGGCGGATCATGGCCATGTCGTTGCAGTTGGCCCAGCGCTCGCCGACCACGTCGCGCCGCAGCCCGGCGCAGTACCCGCCTACGAACAGCGACCCGGCCGTCACGAACAGCGTGACCGCGATCAACATGAACATGCCGATCATCGCCAGCCGGTGCCGGCGAAAACGCCGCCACGCGACCGAGGCCGGGCTGGCGGGCTGCGGCGGCAGCGCTTCGGCGTCGAGACGGGCGGAGGAAGTGATGGCGGTCATGGCTGGTTGGACATCATCTGTCGCTCAATCCAGCCGGATCCGCGGATCGAGGAACGAGTACACCAGATCCGTGACCAGTTGAAAGAACACGACGGCGACCGAGATCAACATCAGGATCGCCATCAGCGTCGGATAGTCGCTGCGATCCGTGCGTTCGAGGAAGAGCCGGCCCATGCCCGGCCAGGCGAAGATGCTCTCGGTGACGGTGGCCCCGGCCAGCAGGAAGGGCAGGTCGAGGCCGATCAGCGTCACGAACGGCAGGGCTGCGTTTTGCAGCGCGTGTTTGCGCAGGACCTTCAGCGCCGGAAGGCCTTTGGCCTTGGCCGTGCGGATGTAATCCTGGCCGAGGACGTCGAGCATGCTCGAGCGCACGTAGCGGCTATAGCCCGCGATGCTGATCAATGACAGGGTCGTCACAGGCAGCACCATGTGCCGGAGCACCTCGGTGAAGGTGGGGCCGATGTCGGGGTCGAACATGCCGACGGTCGGCAGATACGGCAGGCCCCAGCGCCGGAAGTTCACGGCGAAGATGTACATCAACATCAAGGCCAGCCAGAACACCGGCATCGAGAAGCCGGCGAACGACAGGGCCGTGATGACGTTGTCGATGAAGGTGTAACGGTTGAGGGCGGAGTAGATGCCGATGGCCAGCGAACCGACGATGATCACGGCCTCGCCGACAAGGCCGAGCAGTAGCGTATTGGGGAGGCGCTCGGCGATGTCTTCCATGACCGGCTTGCGCGTGACGAGCGAGGCTCCCCAGTCGCCGCGCAAGACGCCGCGCCGGCCGCCCGGGGTCTCGCCTACGCCGTCGCCGTCACGATCGACCAGGAACCAGTCATTGCCGACCAGCCAGAATGCGTACTGCATCCACACGGGTTGGTCGAGCCCGAGGAGGCGTGACAGCCGCTCGCGGTCCGCGGCCCTGGGCGGGGTACGCCCACCCAGGGTTGCCAACGGATCGCCAAAAGCCTGCATCAAGCCGAAGAGCAGCAGGCTGATGATGAACAGCTGCGGCACCGCCTGAAAGACCCGGCGGAGGACGAAGGCGGTCATGACATTGGGTCATTGATTATTGGTTATTGGCTATTGAGCCATCAATAGCCAATAACCAACAACTCAATAACCGATTACTTCAGGCTCCAGGTCGAGATGTTCCAGAACGGGTTGACGCCGCCGATGCTGACGCCCTGTACGCGCTGGTTGACCGACCACAGGTCGGGATCGAGCCAGATGCCGATGTAAGCCGTGTCGTCGTACATGAGCTGCTGGATCTGCTCATAGACGGCCTTGCGGGCATCGAAGTCGGTCAGGCTCGACTGTTCCTCCAGCAGGGCGTCAAGCTCCGCGCTGCAGTAGCCGGTCCAGTTCTCGCCCGAGGGGTTGTCGTCGGACGGCACGTCGGCGCAGCGCCAGGTCTCTGAGGCATCCGGGTCCGGGAAGCTGGTCGGCACCGACGACCATTCAGCCACGTCGAAGTCGCCGATGGCGATCGGGCCGTTCTCGTCATACTGGGCAAAGAACTGATCAGACTCGAAGTTGCGAAGTTCGGCGCCGATCCCGACGGCCTCCCATTGCTGGGCGACCAGGGCCTGGACGTTCTTGCGCAGTTCGCGCGTGGTGGTGACGTAGCGCAGGGTCAGGTCGACCTTGGCGCCGTCGATCTCCTTGTCGCGGATGCCGTCACCGTCGCTGTCGATCCAGCCGGCTTCGTCGAGCAGGCGCATGGCCTCATCGGGGTCGAACGGGTAGGGCTCGATCGAGTCGCTGCCGTAGGGCGGGTTGTTCGACCAGAATGTCGCATTGACCGGGTTGAGGTCGGCGACCAGCAGGCTCTCGACGATCGAGAAGCGATCGGTGGCCAGGGCCAGTGCGCGGCGGACGTTCTTGTCGAGCATTGCCGGATGGGCCAGGCCTTCGCGGACGTTCAGGAACCAGCTCTCGTCGTAGCCAGATTGCACAGCCACGACCTTGATGTCGCCGCCCGCCTCGATCCGTTCGATCTGATCCGACGAAAGGAACACACCCAAGTCGACGTCGCCGGCGATGATCGCGGCCTCCTGAGCGGCGTCATCGGGCACGATCTGGATAAAGAACCGCTGGATCTGGGGCGGCTCGATCCAGTTCGGGTTGGCCACGAACGACAGGTGACTGCCGGACTGGAACTCCTCGAACACGTACGGGCCCACTCCGACAGTCGGCTCGCGGTTCCAACTCGCGTTGTCGAGCGTGCCATCGGCGTCGAAGACCGGCTGCAGCACATGCTTGGGCAACACGAACAGGAAGAGCGACGTGCGCCAGGCCGCGAACACACGCGTGAGCTTGATCACGACGGTCGACGAATCCGGCGCGGTGACCGACTCGACGACGTCGTCGTAGGGGTAGCGCGTGCTGACCGTGTTCTTGTCGGACACGATCATGTCGTACGTGAAGACGAAGTCCTCGGCCGTGACCGGCTCACCATCACTCCAGGTGACGCCGTCACGGACCTTGACCGTGATGGTCAGGCCGTCTTCGCTGATGCCGCCGTTTTCGGTGCTGGGTACTTCCGCAGCCAGTTGCGGGATCGGGTTCAGTTGGTCGTCGAAGATGAACATGCCGCGCAGCCAGAGGTCGCGCGTGATGCTCGAGAAGTACATAGTCGTGTAGAGCGGGTTGAGGGCATCCGGCTCCTGCACAAACGAGACTTTGACGGTGCCCTCCGCCTCGGGTGCGGCGGTTGTCGGCTCGGCCACCGCAGTGGGGTCGCCGGCCTGGGTCGGCTCGGCGGGCGCCTCGGTCGGCGCAACGGTCGGTTCATCAAGCGGGATGGGGGTCGACGCGGGTCCGCAGGCTGCCAACAGCAGGCCTGTGACCGCGACCCCGCTCAGCCAGTTCCTCCAGCGTGAGATCGTGGGGGTGCGCATTGGTTCTCCTCCTGTGAGACAAAGCGTGCCCGAATGCCGCGCAGTATAGAGGTCGACCCCGCTGACGTCAACGGGCAAGTGCCGCGCAGGTCGCGCGATCTCACGGGCAGAGTGCACAAGAAGCCGCCTGAGGGGTGGTGCCCGGAGGACGAAGGAGGCGAGATCCACCGGTGCGATGTGTCGTGACTCTCGCCACGGATAACGTGGTCGGCACTCACGGGTCTGCCTGCGACATGCGTTATCAGGGCCGAACGATCGTGAGTATCGGACGATCCCGCGGCCTCGGCGCCATGGGCGGCCAGAACTCCTTACCCCACAACCCGCTCGGGCACCCTTCAAGAGTAGTGCGAGCGGGTTTGCGGAATTGGACTAAACTGGCGGCGTTTGGGGCCGATCACATAGGGGCCGGGTGGACCGGCCCATTTCGTGCACATTGATCGATCACACGACCCTGCCTACGAGGTGATTCATGCCGACCGATACCGCCCAAGCTGCTTCCGACCTGGCCTCGAAGATCAGCGATATAGACCGACGTTTTACGGAGTTGCAGTCTGACGCTCGCCTGTCAGCCGTCCAGGACGAGGTCGAGAACCTCGACACCCAGGTCGGCCAACTGGCCAACAGGCTCAAGGAAGTGCGAACTCTCGGCTACGTCTATGGCCACGATCTCGACGATCGGATCAAGGCCTGCGTCAGGCAGTGGCCGACTCTGCGGACCGGCGCCAAGGCCCAGATCACCAAACAGGCTCCCGAGCTCCAGTCGGGGTTGAAGTCGATCGAAGTCAAATTGAACAACATCAAGCGTCGCCAGGGCCAGATCGCGGACGCCAACCGCCTGGTGGCCGATGCCACGCCCGCCATCGAAGCGCTTGAGGCACGGGTCTCGGCGGCACAGAGCGCCATCCGCGGCAGCTTCGACGCCTTCAAGCGTGAAGCGGACAGCGTGGCCGCTCAGATCACGGATGCCAGACGGATCGTCGAATGGACACGCGACTCAAAGTGCCAGCTGTTGCCGGGTGAGGGCGTTTACGCCGCAGTCGCCGCCAAGTGGGATCGCGACGGGAAGGACGACCCGAAAGGCCGGCTGTACCTGACCGATCAGCGGTTGCTCTTCGAACGACGTGAGGAAGTGGCCACCAAGAAGTTCCTGTTCGTTGCTACCGAGAAGGAGCTTGTCCACGAACTACTGCTCGATGTGCCTGTGAAAGAAATCGAAGGGATGCAGGCCACTGACAAGGGTCTGTTCGGCAACGAGGACCACATGGACGTGGCCTTCTCGCCCGAAGCGCCCGTGCGTAGTGCGCACTTCCATCTGGACGGCCAGGACAACAAGCTCTGGGTCACCTGGATCGGGCGCGCCAGGACCGGCGAGTTCGACAAGGAGCGCGCCGTCAAGCCCGCGCCCGGCGTCGATCACACCGCCACAGCGCCAACCAAGTGCTCGAGTTGCGGTGCCAACTTCACCAAGCCCGTCCTCCGCGGCCAGACCGAAATCCGCTGCGAATTCTGTGGATCGATGACGCGCCTGGGAGCACCATAGCCGGCAGGCGGACGACGAAGGACAAACGATGAAGGACGAAGGTTGTGCGAGACAACCTTCGTCCTTCGTTTGCATCACACACTTCCAAGCGCCGCGACGATCAACGCGAGCGCGCCCACGATCCCGTATTCGAGCCACAGGCGACGGCGCAGGCGGCCCTGAAGCTGAGCGCCGAGAACGCCGACGCTGACGTAGAAGAGGGCGACACCCACGGCAGCCGCTGAGACCGGGCGAACCCGCCAGTAGCTCATTGCCCACATCGCTTCGGCCGACAGCAGGCCGACAGACAACGCGTACAGCCCGGCTCGCACGATGTCTGGGCGGGGGGTGAGCGCGAAGAGCCGCCAGGCCATGAAGCCCGCCAACGCCCCGCAGGATGTGGCGGAGAAGGCGGCTCGAGCGCCGCCAGCGGCGAGACCCGTGAAGAGAACGAACACCAGAAGGTAGGTCAGGAGGCCGAGGCCCTGAGAGGCCAGCGGCCGCCGATCCTCGCCAGCATCCCGGGCGACGTACTCGGCCAGCACCACAGTCGGCCAGAGCGCGGCGGACCCGGCGAGGCCGAGCCACCACGGCACCCCGATCGGCAATTGCGCGAGGGCCAGCGCCAACACAGCTGCGGCCGCAGCCGGGACGATGCCGCTGAGCCAGGCCGGGGGTTCCGACTCGCTGACGCGCTGCCGCATGAGCGTGACAGCACCCGTGCCGGCCAGCGTAGCGGCGAGGGCGGCGAGGGCAGTCAGGGTGACACTATCGTTGCCGGCCACTGCATAGCGGCCGGCCGCGAACACAAGACAAACGATCCCAGCGACCACGCTGAGTCGATTTGCGTCAGGTCCTGAACGAGCGCGCATCCCCTCATTGTAATCTCACCGTCCCGGCACGCACCGCGACGGTGCAGGGCGCAGGGCAATCACGTCTTCATCGGCTCAGCGGGAGAACCTGCCACGAATGTCACGAATTGAACCGAATGGGCACGAAGTCAGCAATAGATTGGGGTGAGAGCTTGAGAACTTTTCCAGACATCCTTCGTATCCATTCGTCCCAATTCGTGGAATTCGTGGCACGAAAAGGGTCTTCGACAACAAGACGCGATTGCCCTGGCAGGGCGTGCGGGGCCAGCGCATCACAGCATCGGGGCCCGAGCTTCGCCACGAATCGCGGCAATTGCTCCGATGTTCAATCGGTGCCCCTCGTTGTTACGTCAATTTCGGTCTGCCCACCATCGCTCTCCTAACCCAACCGAAACCTGGAAGTCCAGTTGATATAATGCGCGCGATGCCCGTGGTTATCTCAGTTCTCGCGGCCCTGTTGGGCTGGTTGGTGGGTGGGATCGTCAACGTCCTGGCCGACGACCTTCCCCCGATTGGAGATGAGGAAGGGATCGGGTCCGTACGTCGGCCGCATTGCCGTCACTGTGGCGCGGAGCGGCCCTGGCCACATGCACTGGCGCTCGTTCGCATGATCACCGCTCGACGGTGTACGGCGTGCGGGCAGGCGGAAGGATGGCGCCCGGTCATTGTAGAGGTCGGCTTTGCCCTCGTCTTCGCGGCTCTGACGTTCTGGGCTCAGGGCAGCGTCATCACTTTCCTCATAGGGGCCGCCGTCGTAACGGTCTACGGCCTGATCTGCGTGATCGACATCGAGCATCGCCTGATCCTCTGGCGCACGGTCTGGGTCTCGGCGCTGGTGCTGGTCGCTATCGCCCTGATTCGACCCGACCTCGGCTGGGAGAAGTCCTTGTTGGGCGGCCTGATCGGTTTCGTCCTGGTCTTTGGGCTGTTCCTGCTGGGTCAGTTGTACGGCCGTTGGGTCGCACATCGTCGCGGGGAGCCTCTCGACGAGGTGGCGTTCGGCGGCGGCGATGTGAACCTGGCGGCTCTGGTCGGGCTGACCGTCGGGTGGCCGGGTGTGCTCGTTGCGCTCTTCATCGGCATCGCCATCGGGGGCGTGTTCGCGATCGGCCTGATCGCCGTGCAATTGCTGCGCGGTCGTTACGATCCGCATCAGCCGATCGCGTATGGACCTTTCCTGGCGAGTGGCGCACTGGCGCTGTTCTTCTTCGCTCCATTGATCCGCGGCTGGTTCGGCGCCGCGTGAAGAAGCGCGGATTTCGGCCGATCACATTCTAGGCAGAGTTCTTCCCGGGAGGCTTTCATGGCAAGACGATGGCGCTCGTGGCTTCTGACCCTCGCGGCCCTGACGATGGTCCCCACTCCGGTTCTTCCGACGTTTGCGCAGGAACCACCGGACAGCCCGCAGGACACGCTCAGTCAACTCGACAATGCTTACCCGCCGGATCAAGGCAACATCCTCTCGAGCCGTTTCGAACAGGTGCCCGCCAGCGACAAGATCGCGGCCGACGATGTACTGGTTCCGGCCGGCACCGACTGGTGGTCGATCACGAGCATGTCGTTTATCGGCCTGATCTGTCTCGATGGGAACCAGGGTGACCGTGTGCAAATTGCCGTGTACGCCAACTCGGGTGACACAGGCAATGGCAAGCCGGGCACGCTGTGGCGTCAGGCGACGGCGACAGTGGCTCAGGGCATCGATGGCAATTGCGCCGGTCAGGTGACCAATGCGCAATACGACCTGACCCCGCAGAGCCCGATCTGGCTGGCTCCGGGCCAGAAGTTCTGGCTCTCGATTCATTCGGTCGCGCCAGGAAATGATCCGTTCGTGCGCCGGTTGTATTGGGCAGGGCGCTCGGGCATCTATGCGGGCACGCAGCCGGCGTTCTACTACAGCGGCGGAAGCCTCCCCTCTTGCAGCCAGACATGGGTCGAGCGGCGCGTTTGCGACGGAACAACAGCCGGCGATGACATGACCTGGTCGATCACGTACACGGCCTTCAATCCCCACTTTCTGTATGTGCCATCCGTGTCCAAGCACTGAGCGCGGCCGCACAACCTATAGAAATGAAAACGCCCGGGCAGTTGCCCGGGCGTTTTGTGTCAGATGGAGACTGGTATCAGGCTGCCGCTGCCGCACGGTCGCCGCGGCCGAACCAGGTGCGCCACTCGCGCTTCTCCCACACCACCAGCAGGGCGGCGGCGTTGAAGATCGACGAGTAAGTGCCCGAAGCGATGCCGACGAGCAGCGTGATGACGAACGGTCGGGTCGTCTCGCCGCCAAACAGCGCCAGCGCCAGGAGCGTGAAGAGCACCGTCAGCTGAGTGTTGATCGAGCGGTCGAGGGTCTGGACCACGCTGTGGTTGACCACGGTTTCGTAATCCAGCCGGCGGTACAGGCGCAGGTTCTCGCGGATGCGGTCGAACACGACGATGGTGTCGTGGACCGAGAAGCCTACGATCGTCAGCAGCGCCGTGAGGAACAGGCTGTTGATCTGCCAGCCGAGGAAGTGCCCGGCCAGGGCCGAAAGCCCGACAACGACGAGCACGTCGTGGAGCAGGGCGATGATCGCCGCCACGCCATAGCGATACGCGTGTTCGACGCCGCGGAAGGCAAACCATACGTACAGCAAGATGGCGCCGGCGGCGGCCAGCACGGCCAATGCCGCGTTTTGGGCCACTTCCCGGCCGACGCTCGGGCCGACGGTCTCGGCGCTCTCGACCGTAGCCGGGCCGTAGGTCGTGGCCAGGTTGTTTAGGATCGTGCTCTGTTGAGCCTGCGTCAGCGCAGTGCTGCGCGCCACGAACCCGTTGTCGATGCCCGAGCCGGAATCGCGTGTCGATTGGATCGACACATCGGTGAAGCCCTCGGCGGCGTACGCCTGGCGGACCTGTTCGAGGTCGAGGTTCTGCGTGCTCTGTGCAAAGCGCGCCTCGACCAGCGAACCGCCGGTGAAGTCGATCGACAGGGGCAGCCCCCACACGGCCAGGCCGATCAGGCCCGGCACGATGATCAGGAGCGAAATCGCGAAGTAGAGGTAACGGCGTTGGATGATCTGGAACATATGTCGTTCACCGCGGACGGCGCCGGTTAGATACCGAACCAGGCGTGGCGCGCCGAGAAATCGATGTTGTCAAGGATCAGGTGCAGCAGCGTCCGCGTCACAAGGATGGCCGTGAACAGGCTGACCAGCACGCCAAGTGCCAGAGTGAGGGCGAACCCCTGCACCAGGCTGGCGCCAAAAGCGCTGCCGAAGAACCACAGGATCGTGCACGTGATCAGGGTCGAGATGTTCGAGTCGCGGATCGACGGCCAGGCGCGGCCGAAGCCGGTGTCGACTGCGGCCCGCAACTGACGGCCGCCGCGCAACTCTTCCTTCATTCGCTCAAAGATCAGGATGTTGGCGTCGACGGCTACTCCCACAGACAAGATGAAGCCCGCGATGCCCGGCAGGGTCAACGTCACCGGGATGATGACGAAGAGCGCGAACGTGATCACGGCATAGAAGCCGAGGGCAACGGCGGCGATCACACCCGGCAGTCGATAGTAGAGCATCATGAACAGGACCACGGCCGTAAGGCCGACGATGCCCGCGATCTCTGACCGGCGGATCGAATCCTGCCCGAGGGTTGGGCCGACCTGGCTCTGCTGCGCGACCTTGAGCGGCACGGGCAGAGAGCCGTAGCGGAGTTGGAGGGCCAGGCGATTGGCGCTATCGAGATCGAACCGACCCGAGATCGTGCCCGTGCCGCCGGTGATCGCGCTGTTGATCACGGGAGCCGAGATCACGATCTTGTCGAGCACGATCGCGAGGTAGTTACCCACGTTGTTCGTGGTGTGCGTGGCGAACAGGGTCGTGCCCTGCGGGTTGAGCCTGAAGCTGATGCCGACCGTTCCGGTGCTCGAGTCGACATTGGCGCTCGAAAGTGCCGCGCCGGTCATGAGCGTCACGTAGGTCTGGCCCGCCGTCGTGGTGTCGGTCACGGTCCCGGCCGGCGGCGCTGACTGAGTCGCGTTGCCGCAGTCGACGGCTGCGGGGTTCGGGCAGTAGGTCTGCACCTGGCTGCCTTCGACCGGCGGGTTCTGGCCCGGCGGGACGATGACGAATTCGAGCAGGCCGGTCTGCTGCAGGGTCGCGATCGCGGCGTCGGGGTCGGTGACGCCCGGGATCTCGATCACGATGCGGCGGTTGCCCTGCACCTGTACCAGCGGCTCGGCGACGCCCAGGCCGTTGACGCGCCGCTCGACGACGCCGCGGGCGGCATCCATCTGTTCGGCTGTCAGGGCCTGATCGGCCGGCACGTCGGCTTCGAGCAAGACCCGCAGGCCGCCCTGGAGGTCCAGGCCCTGGACGGGTGCCAGGTTTCGGCCGAAGAGGGTCGTTTGTACCCCGTTGTTCGGAACCACAATCACGATTGCGCTGATCACGATCAAAACGATGACCAGCAGCCAGAGTAGGCGTCGTCCGCTCATTCCACTCCTCACCATGGAAACGCCCGCCGGTCATGCCGGGCGGGCGAAGTTTCGGGATTATACCCGATGGCCAGGGGGAACAGGGAGGGAGGAGCGGAGAGCGTGGAGCGTGGAGCGTGGAGCGTGGAGCGGTGAGCGTGGAGCGTAGAGCGTGAAGCGTGGAGCGTAGAGCGTGGAGCGAAGAAGCGTGGGAAGAACACGAACGAGTTCAACACCTCATTGCGCCGTGTCATCCTGAAGGCGCATTCAGTGTGCTACCGGCTGAGAGGGCTGGCCCCAGGATGACACGGGGTCGGTGCGCCCTGGCGATTTCTCGCCTTTTGCCCTTTGCTCCTCACCCATCGCTCCACGCTCCACGCTCTACGCTCCACGCCCTACGCTCCACGCTCCACGCCCTACGCTCCGCGCGCTTCGGCGAGTTGCTTGAGCCGCTGCAGGGTGGGAACGTCGGCGAAGAGCGTGAGTTCATCCTGGGCGGCCAGGGTCTTGTCGTTGTCGG
>CAYZRP010000018.1:0-2377 GCA_964480865.1 uncultured Anaerolineales bacterium
AGCCTGTTGGGCACCGACATCACGCGGAGCTTCGCACAGCTCTTGCGGGATTGTCCGGGCACGATCGAAAGCGATACACCCGCTCTCTTCAATGGCTTCTATCGCGTCATCCTGGTGCGCAAGAGGTGACAGCACCCAGGCTCTGGAGGAGAGCGCAGACGCTCTGCGGGAGTGAGCCCTGAGTTGAGTTGCGAAACGCCATTGGAGTTCATGCGATCTCCGTGGCGCAAAGAACCGCGGTAGAATGCGGCCACTCTATCGAGGGCAGCATGCGCCTTCTGGAACGAGAGTCTCCGCTCACAATACTAGACACCGCCATACGTGATGCTGCTGGCGGAACCGGTCGCTTCGCGCTTGTCGTCGGCGAGGCCGGAATCGGAAAGACCGCACTGGTCGAATCCTTTGCCGAAACGCAACCGGCCCACGTCAGGCGTCTGTGGGGTGCGTGTGACCCGCTGACCACGCCGCGCCCGCTCGGACCGTTGCATGACATGGCGCCCGAGATCCGGGGACAACTGCCAGCGCTTCTCAATGCCGAGACACAGCGCCACCTCCTGTTCTCCACGCTCCTGGTCGAACTCCAAAACCGCCTCACGCTGGCGATCTTCGAAGACATTCAGTGGGCAGACGAAGCGACGCTCGACCTGCTGCGATATCTGAATCGACGCATCGCTCGCACCAGGGCTCTGGTGATCCTGACCTGTCGGCCGGACGAGGTCAGTCACACACATCCCGCCCAGGCCCTGCTGGCAGACCTCAAAGGATCGCTCGATGGCGTTGTCATCTCGTTGCAGCCGATCTCAACGTCTGGCGTCCGCAGACTGATCGGCGACCAGCCCGACCTCGACCCCGACGAACTACATCATCGCACCGGTGGCAACCCCTTCTTTCTGGCAGAGGCGATCGCCAGTCGGGCGGCCCTGCCGGCGACCGTGCGTGATGCCGTCCTTGCTCGCGCAGCGCGACTCTCCACAGCCGCCCGGCGTGCTGTGGAGGCCGCGGCCGTCCTGGGCACGCGCGGCGAGGGATGGGTGTTGGCCGCCGTCGCCGGGTCGGACGCGGCCTCTTTGTCGGAGTGCGTGAGCGCGGGGCTCCTGAGCCTCGCTAATGACACCTGGGCGTTTCGACATGAGTTGACACAGCAGGCGATCCTCGACGCGACAGCGCCAACGCACCGACTGGATCTGCATACGTTGGCTCTGGCCGTCCTCCGCCACACACCTGAGACACGAACCGATTTCGCGCGCCTCACCCATCACGCCGCGGCCGCGGAGAGCCGCGACGACCTGCTGCTATTTGCGCCGGCGGCGGCTCGCCAGGCGGCCGCGGTCGGCGCTCACCGGGCGGCGGCCGAGCTCTATCGACGTGCGCTCGACGTTGCCGACGATGTGCCGATCGCTGAACGTGCTGCGCTGTGGGAAGCCTATGCGCGCGAGCGCGGCTACCTCGAGCCGCGCTCGGAATCCATCGCCGCCTATCAGCAGGCTGCGGCGCTCTGGCGCGAAGCCGGTGATCGACAGCGGCTGGGCGACGCCCTCGCCTATGTCGCCATGGGCGTCTACGAGGTCCGGGACAAGGCTGAGTGCGAACCGGCCATCTCTGCCGCCCTGGATGTGCTGGAGACACTGGCGCCAGGGCCCATGCTCATGATCACGTACCGGACCCGGGCGCTGGTCCATCTCGGCAAAGCCGAGGATGCAGACGCGATCGCCTGGGCTGAGAAGGCGTTGTCCGTCGCCAACCGACTTGAGGACGCCAGCGTGATCGCGTCTGCCCTCGAGGGCCTCGGGTTGTGCTGGCTGGGTCGCGACCTGGCGCGTGCCTGCGACTATCTCGAGCAGAGCCTGGCGATGCAACGCGAAGCCGGAGCCGGTTTCAGGTACGCCAGCGTGTGCGCGAACCTCGGATCGGTTTACAGCGAACAGTACCGGTTCGCAGATGCCGAACGCGTCTTGGGTGAGGGCATCGCCTACGCCGCCGAGCACGATCTCGATCGTCTCCAGGCCTTCATGGAGGGCTGGCTGGCCCTCATGTGGATGCACCGCGGCCGGTGGCGCGACGCCGTTGAGCTGGCAGAGCGCAGCCTTAAACGAGCGTCGAGTGGTCAACTCCCGGCATTCGTCACGCTCGGCCGGATCGGCGCGCGGCGCGGCGAGCCTACCGCCAACGAGACGCTCCAGAATGCCCTCAACATCGGTCTCCGCCTCGGCAATCTGCAACGACTGAGTCTTCAACGAGCCGCGTGCGCCGAGGGTGCGTGGCTTTCCGGGGATGTCGATCAGGCTCGTGATCACGCCCGGGCGCTGTATGACGTCGCCGTCGCCAAACGACTGGCCTGGTTTGTCGGCGAGATGGCTTACTGGCGTTGGCGATCCGG